>NZ_JAUXXE010000035.1 GCF_030681155.1 Phenylobacterium sp.
ATCCTCGGGACGGCGCCGCTCATCGCCGCAATCCGGGCCTGAGGGCGACCCCGCGTCTCCCGCCGCGCCGACCCGCGCGCCAATCACGTCGGCAGCGAGTTTTTACACAGCCTCGACCCATGGCGGACCTTGGTCGAGGCACCGTCGCCTGCCTCACGCTAGGCGCCGAGATTCACAGACGGTCGTCGAGCGGGCGCCGAGCGGTGGCTTTCGGCGCCGCGCGATTGCGAACCGTCAAAGCTGCGCCCCAAGAAACTGGCGATGATTGTTGTCTATCGCCGCTCGCACCTTGAGGCGAAGTTTGATCAACGCCGAGATCCTCGACGGAACTGGGGACGCGATCTACGCGCTCGAGGCGGACTGGCGCGTGGCCTTCTTCAATCACCAGGCCGAGCTCTTCTTCGGGCGTGATCGAAGCGAGTTGCTCGGACGCACGATCTGGGACTGTTTCCCCGCCGCGAAGGGCACGGACCTGGGTGCGGCCCTGGAACGGGTGATGTGCGAGCGCGAGGCCGTCCAGATCGACGTCCTGAGCCCGAGCACGGGGCGGTGGACGAACACCCGCATCTTTCCGCTGGAGAAGGGGGGCGTCGCGGCGAGCTGGCGAGACATCACCGTGGAGAAGCGCCGAGAGCTCGAACTGGCGGCGGCGGTCGAGAACCAGGATCGCGCAGTCCGGGAGTTGCGGACCATCATCGACCACGTTCCCGCGATGATCGCCTACTGGGACCTGGATCTTAGGTGCCGGTTCGCCAACGAGAAGTACCTGGAGTGGTTCGGGCGCTCGCGGGAGGAAATGGTCGGCCTCACCATGCAGTCCCTGATGGGTGAAGACCTGTTCCGAAGAAACGAGCCGTTCATCCGCGGCGCCCTGGCCGGGAAGCCACAGAGCTTCGAGCGGTCGCTGCGAAAGCCGTCGGGCGAGGTCGGCCACACCTGGGCGCAATACGTTCCTGACGTGGACACCCGGGGCGCGGTTCAAGGCTTCTACGCCATGGTGACCGACGTCAGCCCCCTGAAGCAGACGGAAGAACGCCTGAGGGATACGAACGCCGCCCTCGAGGTCGCCCGCGAAGCCGCCGAGGCAGCGACAGCCGCGAAAAGCGCCTTCGTCTCGAACGTAAGCCACGAACTGAGGAATCCCCTGACCGCCATCATCGGCTACGCCGAATTGCTCGCAAGGCGCGGGGGCATGGACGAGATCCAGCAGCGCTATCTCGCCCGCGTGAGCGACGCGAGCACGGTGCTTCTCGCGACGATCAACGAGGTGCTCGACTTCTCCAAACTTGAGGCTGGCCAGGTTGAGATCGTGCGCCGGGCGACCGATCCGCTCGCCCTCGGGCGCCAATCGCTGGAGATGTTCGAGCCCGCGATGGACAGGAAGGGGCTGGCACACAGTCTGGAGGCGGTCGACGCGCCCGCCCTGGTGCTGGCCGATGACGCGCGGCTTCGCCAGATCCTGGTGAACCTCATCGGCAATGCGGTGAAGTTCACAACCTCGGGCAGCGTCTCGCTGCGATGTTCCTATGACCATCCGACGCACAGGCTGCGATACGAGGTGATCGATACCGGGCCTGGCATCCCCGCGGACCGGGTGGACCGGCTGTTCCAGCGCTTCTCCCAAGTCGACGCCTCCACCAGCCGGGCGTTCGGCGGCACCGGTCTTGGCCTGGCGATCTCCAAGGGGCTGGCCGAGGCGATGGGGGGAGACGTGGGCGTGCTGAGCATCGCCGGCGAGGGAAGCTGCTTCTGGGTCGAAATTCCCTGCGAACTAGCCAACACGGGCGCCTGGGGGCGGCAATCTGCCGAAGAAACACTCGCGCCGACGGAAGAGCTGGGTGGGTTGCGGCTGCTAGTCGTCGATGACGATCCGTCTAACCGGGAACTGGTGCGCAAGATCGTCGAGCCGTACGGGGTCATCGTCAGCGAGGCGAGCGGCGGTGGCGAGGCTGTCACCGCGGCCAGGTCGGAGCCCTTCGACGTCATCCTGATGGATATCCGCATGCCCGGGATCGACGGGCCGGCGGCGGTCCAACTCATTCGCGCACATCCGGGACGCAACGCCTCGACGCCAATCCTTGCCTTCACGGCGGAGGCGACGCCGTCGGCGGCGCAGCCCTGGCGCCAACACTTCGACGCCACGCTCGAGAAGCCGATCGTCTCAGCCGATCTGCTTGCGCAGCTGGCCGCGTACTCTGCGAAGATCATGCGGGAAGCCTAAATGGGGGACGCGCCCCGTCCTGGCCCCCAATCGCGCCTAAGAGCATCCCTGCCTCCGCAGCGTCACACGAGGTACAAGAACGTTCTCTGACCAGGTGCGGAGGAATGTCGTCATTCCACCCTTCGGAGGCCATACCGAGGTCCGCTTGTCGGCACGGTGGCCGTCAGCGCTCCCCGCTATATCTGTCAGCCTTAGTGTGGAATCAGGACGGTTCTGATGTGGCACGACAGCCGCTACTGGCGAGGGCGGTCGTCCGGCCTCAGTGTCCGACGCTTCGCTGGAGTCACAAACTCGATCAGATGGCAGCTCTGCCCGCAGTGATCTGAGCGTCTTCGGCCGCCCTTTCCCGCAAATAAACAAACCCCGCCGATTGCTATCGGCGGGGTTGTTTATTTAGGTTCCAGTGCGCCGCCTAAGTTCAGCGCGATCTTGTGCCGATTAGAACACAAACGACAAGATCGCCCCAACGACAACCACAAGACCAACGATGTAAATAATGCTGTTCATGACTGTTCTCCAGGGCAATGGCTTCGGCAATCCAGAGCCGCTGTGGTGCGGTGATTGGAGTGCTCGGCGTTTGGTCTGGGACAATGAGCGAATTCGGCGGCAATTAGTTCCGTAGAAAGTCACGGTGCGTCAGGCGCGTTTGACGGCGCGAGCGGAGTCGGAGGCTTCGAGCGGCCTAAGCCCCACAAATGAAAAGCCCCGCCGGTTCGCACCGGCGGGGCTCTGAGTTTCAGGCTCTTACGGCCTGTGGGTCTTTAGTAGCCCTGGATCTTCGCGTAGCGGTCGCGATGATAGGACTGGCTGCCGAAGGCAGCTTCGGCCGCACGGGCGCGCTTCATGTAGAAGCCGGCGTCGTGGGCGTCGGTCATGCCGATGCCGCCGTGCATTTGGACCATTTCGTTCGACACCAGGTGGAAGGTGTCGCCCATCTTGGCCTTGGCCAGGCTGACCAGTTCCGGAACGTCCGGGCTGTCGGCGTCGATGGCTTGCAGGGCCGCTTCCACGGCCGAGCGGGCCAGTTCGAGGTCGGTGAACATCTTCGCGGCGCGGTGTTGCAGCGCTTGGAAGGAGCCGATCACCTGGCCGAACTGAACGCGGACCTTCAAGTAGTCGAGAGTGGTCTCGAAGGCCTGGACGGCGGCGCCGAGCATTTCAGCGGACACGCCGGCGCGGGCGCGGTCGAGGGTCTTTTCCAGGACGTCCCAGCCCTTGCCTTCGGCGCCCAGCAGAGCGTCGGCGCCGACTTCGACGTTGTCGAAGGAGACGTTCGAGGCGCCGCGGCTGTCGGCGAGCTTCAGGTTCTGACGGCTCACGCCCTTGGCGTCGGCGGGAACCAGGAACAGGCTGATGCCGTCCTTGTCGCCCGGCTTGCCCGAGGTGCGGGCCGAAACCACGAACAGACCGGCGCCCGGACCTTCGAGAACGAAGGTCTTCTTGCCGTTCAGCTTGTAGCCGGCGCCCGACTTCTCGGCGGTCAGGGCGACCTTTTCCGGAGCGTGGTGAGCGCCTTCGTCGACCGCCAGGGTGGCGACCAGCGAACCGTCGGCGATCTTCGGCAGGTACTCGCCCTTCTGGGCGTCGTTGCCGCCCAGGATCAGGGCGCTGGCGGCCGCCAGGCCCGAGGCCAGCAGCGGCGAGGCGGTGAGCGTGCGGCCCATTTCCTCAAGGATCAGGCCCAGGGACAGGTAGCCGAAGTTCGACCCACCGAAGTCTTCCGGGATGATGACCCCGGCCCAACCCATTTCAGCCTGCTCGTTCCAGGCGGCGGCGTCGTAGCCAAGTTCAACGCCCGAGTCGCGCATCTTGCGGAAGGCGGTCACCGGGCTCTTTTCCTGGACCCAGCTCTTCGCCGCGTCGCGGAGCATGCTCTGTTCTTCGTTCAGAACGGCCATGTTTCGAAATCCTATTCTTTAAAAATCTGTGGTTGTTCTGATGTTTAGCTGTGCTGCGTCAGGTCGGGCAGGCCGAGGATGCGCTTGGAGATGATGTTGTTCTGCACCTCTTGCGAACCGCCGTAGATCGTCGTGGCCTTGCCGCCCAGCCAGGAGCGAACCGCGGTCAGCTCGTCGGCGTTGAAGGCGTCGCCTTCCCAGCCGAGGCCCTGGTGACCCATGACTTCCAGGGTCAGTTCGGCCTTGTCCTGCATCCAGCGGGTGCCGGCGTTCTTCATGATCGACGTGGCCGCCGACGGGCCGGAATTGCCCTTGGCTTCCATCATCGCGCGCACGGCGGTCTGCTGGAAGGCGCGACCATCGATCTCGTTCATGATGATGCGGGTGCGCAGGTCGCTGTCGGCCAGCTTGCCGGCTTCGTCGACGCCCACATAGTCCTTGGCCAGCTTCGGCAGCGGCTTGGCGCCGCCGTATCCGCCGCCGCCCGCGCCCGACAGGCCCGAACGTTCGTGTTGCAGCAAGCGCTTGGCGATGGTCCAGCCGCCGTTCAGCGGGCCAACCAGATCCTTCTTTTCCGCGCGAGCGTCGGTCAGGAAGGTTTCGCAGAAGGGCGAGTTGCCGGCGATCAGCGGGATCGGGCGAACTTCGACGCCCGGCTGATGCATCGTGAAGAGCACGAAGGAAATGCCTTCATGCTTCTTGGAGGTGTCCGTGCGGACCAGGCAGAAGCACCAGTCAGCGTATTGGGCGCCGCTAGTCCAGATCTTCTGGCCGTTGACCAGGTAATGATCGCCCTTGTCTTCAGCCTTGCACTGCAGGGCGGCGAGGTCGGAACCTGCGCCCGGCTCGCTGAAACCTTGGCACCATTGCAGGTCGCCCCGAACGATCGGCGGGATGTGCTCTTGCTTCTGCTCTTCCGTGCCGTACTCCAGCAGGGTCGGGCCGAACATCATCACGCCCAT
>NZ_JAUXXE010000040.1 GCF_030681155.1 Phenylobacterium sp.
AACGGTCGATCGGCAACTTCAAGATCGGTTGGGAAAAGCAGCCGAAGCCGGTGATCCGGGCGCTGGGCATCGTCAAGCGCGCCGCCGCCGAAGCCAATATGGAACTCGGCAAACTCGACCCCAAGATCGGCGCGGCCATCGTCGCCGCCGCCCAGGAAGTCATCGACGGCAAGCTCGACGACCACTTCCCGCTGGTGGTTTGGCAGACCGGCTCCGGCACCCAGTCGAACATGAACGCCAACGAGGTGATCTCGAACCGCGCCATCGAGATGCTGGGCGGTGTCATGGGCTCCAAGAGCCCGGTCCACCCGAACGACCACGTCAATATGAGCCAGTCGTCGAACGACACCTATCCGACCGCGATGCACATCGCCTGCGCCGAACAGGTGGCCAAGGAACTGATGCCGGCGCTGGAGCACCTGCACGCGGCCCTCAAGGTCAAGGTCAAGGCCTTCGACCACATCATCAAGATCGGCCGCACCCACACCCAGGACGCCACGCCCCTGACGCTCGGCCAGGAGTTTTCCGGCTACTCGCAACAGGTCGCCAACGGCGTGCGGCGGATCAAGGACACCCTGCACGGCCTCTATGAGCTGGCCCAGGGCGGCACCGCGGTCGGCACCGGCCTGAACGCGCCGGTCGGCTTCGCCGAACTGGTCGCCAAGAAGATCGCCGACATCACCCACCTGCCCTTCATCACCGCGCCCAACAAGTTCGAGGCCCTGGCCGCGCACGACGCGATGGTATTCAGCCACGGCGCGATCAACACGGTCGCCGGCTCGCTGTTCAAGATCGCCAACGACATCCGCTTCCTGGGCTCCGGCCCCCGTTCGGGCCTGGGCGAACTGGCCCTGCCGGAGAACGAACCGGGCTCCTCGATCATGCCGGGCAAGGTTAACCCCACCCAGTGCGAGGCCCTGACCATGGTCTGCACCCAAGTGTTCGGGAACAACGCCACGCTCACCTTCGCCGGCGCCTCAGGCCACTTCGAGCTGAACGTCTTCAACCCGGTGATGGCCTACAACTTCCTGCAGTCCTGCCGCCTGCTGACCGACGCCTCGATCTCGTTCACCGACAACTGCGTGGTCGGCATCGAAGCGCGCGAAGACAACATCAAGGCCGCCCTCGAGCGCTCGCTGATGCTGGTCACCGCCCTCAACGGCAAGATCGGCTACGACAACGCCGCCAAGATCGCCAAGACCGCCCACAAGAACGGCACCACCCTGCGCGATGAAGCGGTCGGCGGCGGGTACGTGACCAACGAAGAGTTCGACGCCCTGGTCCGCCCGGAAAAGATGATCAGCCCGGGCTGATGTTCCAACTCGTCCGCGTCACCGACGAACTGCCCGGCGACTTCGAACGCCTGCGCTCGGCGGCGGCCGCCGATGGGTATCGTCACCTCGACAGGCTGAGTCAGGATTGGCTCACCGGCGCGCAGCGCTTCGCCGGCGACGGCGAGGCCCTGCTGGCCGCCTATCAAGAGGGCGAACTGGTCGGCATAGGCGGCGTCACCCGCGAGCCGTCCGAGACCGCCGAGCCGGCTCTGCGCTTGCGCCGCCTGTTCGTGCATCCCGGCGCCCGCAGAAACGGCGCGGCCCGAACCATCGTTGCGGCGCTGGTTCACGAAGGCTTCGACAACGCCACGCTGCTCACCGTACATGCCGGCGATGCAACGGCGAGCGCCTTCTGGGAAGCCCAAGGCTTCCGGCGCGTCACGGGGCGGGCCTGGTCACATGAGCTTCGCCGTTAGGGGGCTTCGGCGCCGCCTTGCAGAATGTTGATACAGCCGTAAGGCAGAGGCTTGCTGGCCGCCCTTTGTGCGCCGCAATATGGGTGCGCAGATGATCCTTCGATCATCCAGCCACCCCCCGGGGCGCCTATGCAGCCTGAAGCTCAATCCGACACCGCCCAGCCCCGCCGCGTACTCGTCCTTCAGGGTGGCGGCGCGCTCGGCTCTTACCAGGCCGGGGTCTATGAGGCTTTGCGCGAGGGAGAGCTGGACCCGAGCTGGGTCGCCGGAATCTCTATCGGCGCGGTGAACGCCGCGATCATCGCTGGAAACCCGCCAGAACTGCGCGTCGAGCGGCTGCGCGAATTCTGGAACCTCGTCACGTCTGGATGGACCCCGTCACCCCTGCCGATGATGGAGCAGGCCCGCGCGGCGATCAGCGACGCCAGCGCCGGCTGGGCGGTGGCGGGCGGCGTACCCGGCTTCTTCTCGCCGCGCCTGCTTAGGCCGTGGTTGCCGGCGACCCAGGACCCCGGCGCGCTCAGCTTCTACGACACCACGCCTCTACGCGAGACACTGGAGCGACTGGTCGATTTCGACCGCATCAACGCCAAGGAAACCCGCCTCAGCGTCGGTGCGGTCCACATCAAGACCGGCAACTTCGTCTATTTCGACAACCTGCATCAGAAGATCGGGCCCGAGCACATCATGGCTTCCGGCGCGCTGCCGCCCGGCCTGCCGCCGGTCGAGATCGAGGGCGAGTGGTACTGGGACGGCGGCCTGGTCTCCAACACCCCGCTTGAGTACGTGCTCGACACCGGCGCCGACGAGGACCTGATGATCTTCCAGGTCGATCTCTTCAACGCCCGCGGCCCGGTGCCCGTAACGCTTGGGGAGGCCGCCGAGCGCGAGAAGGACATCCGCTATTCCAGCCGCACCCGGCTGAACACCGACGCAAATCTGCGTATCCATCGCCTCAAGGCCGCGCTGCGCGACCTGCTGGCCACCCTGCCTGAACCGATGGCGAGCGACCCGAGCGTCGGACTGCTCAAGGATCTTTCCAAGGAGCATGCGGTCACGGTGATCCAGCTCATCTACCGCGCCAAGTCCTATGAGGGCGGCTTCAAGGACTTCGAGTTTTCGCGCCACACCATGCTCGACCATTGGTCTTCGGGCGTCGCCGACGCGGCCCGGTGCCGCCGCAAGCTTGATCGCTACGCCCACCGCCCGCAGGCCAACGCCACCGCCGTCTTCGATCCCGGCCGCGAAGCCGTGGAACAGGGCGAGCCCTAACTTTCAGCCGTCCGTCTCACCGCCCCAAGGAGCCTCCTCATGAGCCTCAAGTCCAAATCCGCCGTCGTCACCGGATCAACCAGCGGCATCGGTCTGGCCATCGCCCGCGCCCTGGCCCAGGAGGGCGCCAACGTTCTGATCAACGGCTTTGGTGATCCGGCCGCCATCGAAAAGGAACGCGCCGGCATTGAGGCCGAGTTCGGCGTGAAGGCCGTCTATTCCGGCGCCGACATGACCAAGCCCGAGCAGATCGCCGAGATGATCGCGCTGGCCGAGACCACCTTTGGCGCGGTCGACGTGCTGGTGAACAACGCCGGCATCCAGTTCGTCTCGCCGGTCGAGGACTTCCCAACCGAGAAGTGGGACCAGATCATCGCCATCAACCTGTCCTCCGCGTTCCACGCCATCCACGCCGCGGTCCCGGGCATGAAGTCCCGCGGCTGGGGTCGGATCATCTCCACGGCCTCGGCTCACTCGCTGGTGGGCTCGCCCTACAAGTCGGCCTATGTGGCGGCCAAGCA
>NZ_JAUXXE010000043.1 GCF_030681155.1 Phenylobacterium sp.
CAGGTCGGCCCCGCGCTGCAGGAGATCCATGGCGCCATGGAGCTCGCAAAGGGGCAGCAGGCGACGCCATCGGGCGTCCTGCGGATCAACGCCTTCGCCACCGCGGCGCGAGAAGTCCTCTCGCCCCTGATCCTCGAGTACCTGCGGCGTTATCCCGAGGTGCATATCGACCTGGTTACCGAGGGCAGACTGGTCGACGTGGTGGCAGATGGCTTCGACCTCGGGGTCCGGATCGCCGACCTGGTGCCGACCGACATGATCGCCGTGCCGCTGGGACGAACGCTCCACTATGTCGTTGTGGGCTCACCCAGTTACTTCGCGACCCACCCAAAGCCCAAGTTTCCGGGTGACCTCGCCGGACACCGATGCATTCGGGTCCGCCTGCCGAACGGCGCCCTGTTCCGCTGGCCGTTCGACGTCCGCGGCGAGACCGTCCATCTCGACGTGACCGGTCCGATCACCCTGGACGAGGCCAGCCTCTCCAGGGCCACCGTGCTGGAAGGCCTAGCGCTTGGGTTCTTCATGGAGCCCGACGTGCGGAGCGACATCGATGCCGGCCGCCTGGTCACCGTGCTCGACGATTTCGCGGTTCGGCGCCCGCCAATCTGTCTCTACTATCCGAGCCGGCGAAATTCCTCGGCCGCGCTCAAGGCGTTCATCGGTCTGGCGCGCGAGCTGAGCGGACGCCCAACGGGGTAGCATCCAGCCTTCCGATCCCCCTCCCCCACAAGGCGAGTAGCCTCACGCTGCCGCAACGAACCCATCGACCTGCGAGAATATCGCCGACATCGCGTCCTGAGGCTGGCCCGCGTCTGCGCCAATCCGTCCTTCGGCATAGAACAGCGCCAACTGATCTCGAGCACGGCTCACGCGGCTCTTGATGGTGCCGATCGCGCAGCCGGTGATCGCCGACGCTTCTTCATAAGACAGGCCAGCGGCCCCAATCAGCAAGAGCGCCTCTCGGTGATCAGGTGAAAGCATGCCTATCGCGCGCCGCAGCTCATCGAGTTCGAGGCGATCGGTGTCTCCGGTGACCGCCACGAGGGTGCGCGCAGCCACGTCGGGATCAAGCGAGCTTGAGCGCCAGCTGCGGCGTTGCTCCGAGAAGAAGGCATTGCGGAGGATCATGAAGGTCCAAGCCGTCATATTGGTCCCCATCGTAAACCGATGACGCGACGCCCAGGCTTTCGCCAACGTTTCTTGAGCCAGATCTTCACCGCGTTGGACGTCGCCGCTGAGATGGCGGCCAAAGGCGCGCAGGTGGGGGATCAGACTGATCAGTTCGGCCTCAAAGGCTTTCGCTTCGCTCAATTCGGACATGGTCGTTCCTAACGTCTGGCCAGCCGTCCTCGGACGACAACGTCCTGGCCTGCCTCGATGGGAAGCCCCGCCCGGACATGAACCGGGCGAGCCCCCCTGGGGACTGCGCCAGCAGTGACTGGCGATTCATTCGAACATCGATACCTGGAAAGGTCTGTCGGCCAGGCGACAGTGCCCAGATAGCGGGGCGATCGCCGCCCGCCTGCTTCGCGACATTTTCCGTCTGAGGAGAAACCTTGGCTTTAGGTCGGGGTTAATCACCAACGGGTCGGCCAAGCAGGGCTTGGCCCTCAGGTCGAAAGATCTGCTGTAGGAGCGTACATGTCTGTCGATTTCCCGCCCCCTATGAGCGACCCGCGCGTCGCCACCGGCGTCCCTGGTTTGGACGAAATCCTGGGAGGGGGCCTTACACGTGACCGGATCTATCTCGTCGAGGGCACGCCCGGCTCTGGCAAGACGACCTTGGCGCTGCAATTCCTGCTGAAGGGGCGAGAGCTCGGCGAGAGCGGTCTCTACATCACCCTCTCCGAAACCGAGATCGAGCTTCGCGCCGCAGCCGCCAGCCATGGATGGTCTCTGGACGGCATCTCGCTGTTCGAGCTCGTCAGCGAGGAAGGATTGGACCCCGACAGCGAGCAGTCCGTCTTGCACCCGTCAGACGTCGAACTCGGCGAAACGACGCGCGGGGTCATGCGTATGGTTGAGGAAACCAAGCCAATGCGGGTCGTGTTCGACAGCCTGTCGGAGATGCGCCTTCTGGCCCAAAATCCGCTGCGCCATCGGCGGCAGATTCTGGCGCTCAAGCATTTCTTCGTCACGCGCAACTGCACAGTGCTGCTGCTTGACGACCAGACGGCAGAGGACGGCGACCTGCAGCTTCACAGTATAGCGCACGGGGTGATCAGCCTGCAGCGGACGCCTCAGGAATATGGCTCCCAGCGCCGACGCCTGGAGGTCGTGAAGATGCGCGGTGTAAAGTATCGCGGCGGCTTTCACGACTTCGAACTCGATACCGGCGGCGTCACTGTTTTCGAGCGCCTCGTGGCCGCCCGGCATCACACGGTCTTTCCCCAGGAAAAGGTGTCGACAGGAACACCGCGGCTCGACGCACTCATCGGCGGCGGCCTGTCGCGAGGTACAAACACGCTTATCAGCGGCCCGTCCGGGGTCGGCAAGACGACCACCGCGGTGCGCTGCGCGCTCAGCGGCTTGGAGCGCGGCGAAAAGGTCGCCTACTACCTGTTCGACGAAGGCCTGCCGACACTGCTGGCGCGGTCTAAGATCCTTGGGATGGACCTGCAGCCGTTTCTCGATAGCGGTCAGCTGCTGATACGGGCGGTCGATCCAGCAGAGCTGTCGCCAGGGGAATTCGCCTTCCACGTTCGCAACGCAGTTGAGAGCATGGACGCGCGCATGGTCGTGATCGACAGTCTCAACGCCTATCTGCAAGCGATGCCGGGGCAAAAATTCCTGCTCCTGCAAATGCATGAGCTGCTCACATACTTGAACCAACAGGGCGTTGTGACCCTCCTCATCCTTGGGCAGCACGGCTTCATCGGCGAGGTGCGTAGCGACGTCGACCTCAGCTATCTCAGCGACAGCATCCTCTTGTTCCGTTTCTTCGAGGCCGCCGGATCGGTTCGAACCGCAATATCGGTGGTCAAAAGTCGGACCAGTGAGCATGAAAAGACTATTCGGGAGATACGTCTCACCACCAACGGGATCGAGGTTGGCGAGGCCCTCAGCGACTTCCAGGGGGTGATGTCGGGCCTGCCGTCCTACGAGGGCAAGATCCCCATGCTGGGCGCCGAGAGATCTCGCGTCGATGGATGAGCGCATTCTGATCCTGGCTCCTCGCGGCCGGGACGCACCCGTGATCGCCGAGAGTTTGGCTAGTCTTGGGTATCGCTCCCTGATCTGCCCGGACCTGGGAGCCTTGACGGACGCCTTGCACGAGAACGCTGGGGCCGCCGTCCTAACGGAGGAGGCTCTTGCGCAGGACGGGACCCAAACGCTGAGCGCCTGGCTGGCGGCGCAGCCTCCTTGGTCTGACTTCCCCTTCATCGTCCTGGTCACCAAACAGCCAGGCAAGCGTGCCAAGGCGGACGCCGCACGGTTGCAGGCGATCGGCAACATTGTGCTGCTGGAGCGGCCGATCAACGCCGAGACCCTCGTGAGCGCCGCGGCCTCAGCCGTCCGCGCCCGACGCCGGCAATATCTGGCGCGTGATCAACTGAGCGATCAGGTGAAGGCTGAAGAACAACTGCGCTTCGTCCTCGAAGCAGGCCATCTTGGCGCCTGGGACCTGGACCTTGAAAGCCGTCGGCTGACCGCGTCCAAGCTGGCCAAGGCGCATTTCGGCCGCCAGGCGAACGAGCCCCTGACCCTGGATGATGTCCAAGCGGCCGTGCACCCGGACGATGCCGGCCGGCGCCTAGCCAACCTAGACGTGTCGATCACACAGGGCGGCGACTACGAAGTTGAGTATCGCGTCGTCTGGCCAGATGGGTCTGTTCACTGGTTGCAGGTGCGAGGCCGCCCCAACCGCGATCTGCCCGGCCAGTCGCGTCGGATGTCGGGCGTTACGCTGGACGTCACCGAGCGTAAGGCCGCCGAAGCGGCCTTGATAGAGCTGAACGCTACGCTTGAGCTGCGCGTCGCCGAGAGCGTTCACGAGCTTCGGCTCACCAATCAGCGCCTCAGAGACGAAATCGGCGAGCGCGAACAGGCGCAGGCCGCGCTGATCCAGGCTCAGAAGATGGACGCGATAGGCCAGCTCACTGGCGGTATCGCTCATGATTTCAACAACCTACTGACCGCGATCGTCGGCAATGTCGACATGATCGAGAAGCGCACCGACGATCCGCGCATTCAACGTATGGCTGCCAACGCGTTGGAGGGCGTCGAGCGCGCGACCAAGCTGACCGCGCAGCTGCTCGCCTTCTCCCGCAGCCAACAACTCGACCTGCGGGCCGTGGGCGTCGATGCCTTGATCTCGGGAATGGATGACCTCCTGACGCGAACCCTTGGTCACACCGTTGAGATCCGAACGGACCTGCGCGCAGGGGCCACGTGCGCCAACGCTGATCCCAACCAGTTGGAGCTCGCCATCCTCAACCTGGCGATCAACGCCCGCGACGCCATGGGCGAAGGAGGAACGGTTACGTTGCATAGCCGCTTGGCCGACGACTGGCATGAAGGCCTGCAGCCGGGCCAGCACGTCGTCATCTCGGTGAGCGACACCGGCCACGGCATTCCGGCCGACCTGTTGCAAAAGGTGTTCGATCCGTTCTTCACCACCAAAAGCGTGGGCAAGGGCACCGGCCTTGGTCTGAGCCAGGTTTATGGGATCGCAACGCAGTCTGGCGGCACGGTGCGTATCGAAAGCGCGGTGGGCGTGGGGACCACAATCGAAATCTGGCTGCCGGTCAGCCACGCAGACGAGCGTCTGAGGCCAAGTGAACTTCCGCCAAATGAAACCCCGCTCAGCCAGGGCGAACGAATACTCGTCGTCGACGACGATCCCGGCGTGCGGCAGTTCATCGTCCAGTGCCTCAAATCTCTCGGCTATAGAGTCACGGATGCGGCCAGTGGACAGGCGGGGCTCTATCGCCTCGCCAACGATCGGCCGCACCTGATGATCGTGGATTTCGCGATGCCGGGCATGAACGGCGCGCAGGTGGCCGCCCAGGCCAGGCAGGCCTCCCCGGACCTGGCGGTGCTTCTGGTGACCGGGTACGCCGACGCGCGAGCCATCAAGGACCTCGTCTTGTCAGAAGCTGTGCTACGCAAACCGTTCAAGGTCAGCGACTTGGCCGTGGCAGTCCGGCGCGCCTTGGAAGAAGCCAGATGGATCGAAGCCTGAGCAAGGTCCCGGCCCTTCAGCTCTGATCGTCCCCTGCCCCACTACAGTCCGCCGTGAGCGATCAGGCCTTGTTTGCCGGCGAGCTGCGCCGAGGCTTGGGGATCGGCTCTTCCGCAAGCTCGATCCAGGTCGGCGCGTGATCGCTCGTCTTCTCCCAAGCTCGCACGAAGCTGTCGACCTGAGCCGAATGCAGTCTTGGGGCCGCTGCGGGGCTGAGCAGCAGATGATCGATCCGCAGGCCCGCGTCACGGGCGAAGGCGTTCCGGAAATAGTCCCAGAACGTGTAGATGCGCTCGCCCGGATGAAGGCTGCGCAACGCATCGGTCCAGCCTTGGGCCGTCAAATCATGAAAGGCCGCGCGCACCTCGGGCCGAAAAAGGGCGTCGTCGCGCCAGCGTTCAGGTTTGTAGACGTCGAGCTCTGCAGGCATGACGTTGTAGTCGCCCGCAAGGACTACCGGAATATTGTGGGCTATCAGACCTGCAGCATAGGCGCTCAACCGGTCGAACCACTGCATTTTGAAATCGAACTTGGGTCCTGGCGCGGGATTGCCGTTTGGCAGGTAAAGACACCCGACCAAGACGCCGTCAATCGCCGCTTCAATATAGCGGCTTTGATCATCGCCGCCGCCCCCTGGAAGGCCGCGGCGTGTCTCTATCGGCACGCCGCCACGTTGCAGGATGGCCACGCCGTTCCAGCTCTTTTGGCCTAGCCAAATCGAGCCATAGCCGGCCTTCTCGATCTCCCCGACCGGGAACTTCTCCTGCGGAGTTTTCAGTTCCTGCAGGCAGACAACGTCCGGCTGGGCCGCTTCCAGCCACCGCAACAAGACGGGTAGCCGCCCATTGACGCCGTTGACGTTGTAGGTGGCGATTTTCATTGCTCAGGCGTCAGCATCTAATCGACCGTCCAAGCAAAACCCCAGGCCATCCTTTGGGAACGGCCTGGGGCCCCGGAACTAGAAGTCGCGCGGCGCGCCGAGGGGACCGCCGAAGCGATTGCCGTCCGGCGATGTGTCGCGGTCGTGCCGTTCAGTTGGCTCTTGCTGGGTGAAAGAGCGCTCCTCCACACGGTAGAGTTCACGCTCACGGTTGATGTCGTCGGAGCTGTAGGGCGCGGCGGTGTCGTCAAACTGCGACCAGCCCGTCTCGCGATACGCCGCCCCACGCGCCAGGGCGTCTACGCCCCGCGCCCCATCCAGAATGCCTTCAACCCGAACGGCGTCTTCGTCGCTGGTCTTGACGCTGACCAAGGTCCCGCCGCGGCGGACGCCTTCAGCATAGACATTCGCCTCTTCGTCAGAATGGCCCGCTTCCTTCAGCGCTCCTAGAATGCCGCCGGCCGCGCCGCCCGCCGCTGCGCCGACCACTGCGCCGACCGCTGTCGAGACCAGCCAACCTGCGGCCACGACCGGGCCAAGTCCCGGAATGGCGAGCATGCCAAGGCCTGCCAGCAAGCCAGCGCCGCCGCCGACGAGGCCACCCGTCGTCGCGCCCTTGCCCGCGCCGTCAGCTACGTCGTTCTCTCCGTCGCCGTTACGGTCACCGAGCGGCCCGCCGGCCCCTGGAGCGCCGCCGGCATGTTTGTGGCCGGCGTGCCAGTTGTCGGCGTTGTTGGAGACTAGGCTGATCTTGTGGTGATCGACGCCGGCCGCCTCAAGCGCCTCAACCGCGGTCAACGCTTCGTTGTGGCTGTCGAACAGCCGCGTAATGGTCTTGCTCATCGCATCTTCCAATTCTGCTGTTGTCTGTGGGTTAGGCGTCAGGAGGCGGTGACCGCGCCCTTGTAATCGACCGCGACGGTTGTCTGCTTGCCGGCCTTGGTGGCGCTGCCCTTCCAAATGCCGTTGGCGTCCTGCGTCAGGGCGCCGACATTTGTGTAACCGGCCCCTTCGATCGCACTTTTGGCCTGGGCTTCGGTGAACGAGTTCGCGCCGGCCGTAGGACCTGGCTCAGCGGTGGCCGGCGTCGTGTTGACCGCATCGTTTCGGGGGGTCTCGGACGCCGCGACGACCGGACCCTTGGTGTTGTCCGCTTCATCCGTCTTCTGACCGCAAGCCGCCACTAGCGTCGCTGCCAGGGCGACGCTCAAAATAGCTCTCATCATTGTTTCAAATCTCCCAGAGTGTGGGGAATAAGCCCGATCGTCGTGCTTGGTTCCACGGGTCGTTGAATTCAAATCGTGATTCAAGTTGTTGAAATAAAACGGAACTTATCTCGATGTGCGGAACCGCTCCCGCCGTCTGGCGCGGGGGGACGTCAGCAGCGATTGCAGTGTGGAGACGCGATCTCGCCGCGGCGTCCCGGCCCCGCCGCGCGGCGGCGAGGAGCTTCCCAAGCCTATTCGGCGGCCATCTGGAATGGCGTCGTCGACCAGAGCTGTGAGCGGTACGCCTCGAAGCACATGGCTCCGCACTTCAAGCGTATCAGAGCGCCTTCCGCGAGGTGCCGCGCCCGAGACGGGTCCTGGCTGACCAATGGGCGCAGGACATTGGCGATCCAGTCCTCGGCGTGTTTCACATCCAGAACAGCGTGGAGTTCGAAATACTTTCGAACCACCGGCGGCGCCTGGAGGCGCTTCAAACCTTCCGCCACGCGAGAAACCCGTGTCGGCGCGGTCAGTTCGACAACTCCAAGGGCCCCGATCGCGTGCCAGGCATAGCGTCGCGTCGTTGCAAAGGCCGTGAGGGTGTTGGCCAGCGCCAGGGAGGGCCAAACCGTGCCTTCAATGCTGGGCTTTAGCTGCAGCGCTTCAACTGCCCGGTCCAGCATCGGACCATGCATTCCGCCTTCGTTTCCCCTGCCCATCTCGTCCCAATAGTTGCGGGCCAGTTCGAGCTTCGCCGTCGTCGGCGCCTTGATCTGAGCCAAGGCGACAAGATCGTCGAAGCCGGCTTCGCCGGCGGCTTCCTGGGTGAGAAACCACTTCATGTCGTCAAGCGTCGCTGCGGTCGCCAGCCAATCGAATAGGCGGTCGCCCTGCCCTGGGCCATCGTGCTTCAAGGCCTCGAACCAGGCGACAAATTCGTCGACATCTGTCGGGGCGGCGGCCGCCTGCTCGGCTACTTCCTCGCGGAGATTTTCCACCCACACGCCTTCAAGCCATCGCATTCGAGATTCTTCTTTGAGATCAGCCTCCCAAGTGGGGCTGGGGGCGGAAGGCGCCAGTCGACGATGGTTCCAGCGCGCCAGGCTCTGATGCAGCCCCATCGGGTCGCAGATCGCGGGCGCGACATAGGTGGTTTTGGCGGTGTCGGTATATTGGGTGGTCATCTCTGAGCCTCCATTGCCGACGCCCAACGCTTCACCATCTGGGGGGTTTCAATGTCGAGCGTCCGACACGTCGCGCCTGGCGGCAGGAATCCATTTGCTTCGCCCGATGCCCCACGGCCTAGCCATCGCCAGGAATGACGACTAGATCGTTGGCGTGAGCACCGCCTCAAACATCCCCTCGCCGCCTACGCGCCCCCACGAGGACGAGTGCTGCCGACGCGGGTGCGACCCTTGCATCTTTGACTACTATGAGAGCGCGCTAGACCGCTGGTGTGATCGAGTTCGCAACATGGGAGCTGACCCCGACGCTATTCTCCTCCAGCTCGCGCCAATGTCCGGGCAATAGGTCAGCTACCCAGACGACCCATGACGAAATTTTCCAGTCGGCGTTGCTTCCCCTCAAGCCGCGAACCTGACAACGCTGCCCTGAAATGACCGAGCCAAACCTGCCTGTATGTGTCGCCGCCCTGTACCGGTTCTCGCCGTTCAGCGACTGCGAGGGGGTGCGCGACGGGTTGACTGTCGTCTGTGCCGACCACGGGATCAAAGGCACGCTGCTGGTGGCGCGGGAGGGCATCAATGGCACCATCGCGGGAACGCCAGATGGGATCGATGCAGCGCTGGCCTATATCCGCACGCTGCCCGGCTGCGAGGATTTATCGGTAAAGCTCTCCCGCGCCGAGGTCATGCCGTTCTACAGAATGAAGGTCCGCATCAAGCGCGAGATCGTCACCATGGGGCAGCCGCACATCGATCCCCTGGAGGCCGGGCATTATTTGTCGGCCGACGACTGGAACGCCCTGATCAGCGAGCCGGACACCCTCGTCATCGATACGCGAAATGACTACGAGGTCAGGATCGGCACCTTCGCAGGCGCCGTGAACCCAGGGACACGTAGTTTTCGGGAGTTTCCAGACTGGTTCCGCGCCAACCGCGAGGCCCTGCTGGATGGGCGGTCGTCGCCGAAGATCGCCATGTTCTGCACCGGTGGAATCCGCTGCGAGAAGGCGACCGCCTTCTTGAAGGCGGAAGGTCTGGACGACGTCTATCATCTCGACGGCGGCATCTTGAAATACCTGGAGACGGCAAGCGAGCCGACCAGCCTTTGGCAGGGCGAATGCTTCGTCTTTGACCAACGCGTGGCGCTCGGCCCTGGTCTGTCGCCGGGAAGCCATGTGCTGTGTCGCGCCTGCCGCATGCCTGTCACGCAGGAGGAGCGCTCCTCGGCCCTGTTTGAAGAAGGCGTCAGCTGCCCGGCCTGCCATGGTGAGCGGGACGCGCAACAGCGGACGGGCTACGCGGAGCGCCAGCGCCAGGTCGCTCTGGCTGCTTCCCGCGGCGTCGACCACTTCGCCAGCGGGCCACCGGTCAAGCCGGACCGCTAACTTGCGCCAAGCGCGAGGTGGTCTCGCCCGCTTCGAAGCCTCCTGAAGAGTTCGCTAGACCCCTGCCCGATAACGTTCGGCGGCATGAGCCTGAGCAAAACCGGGCAGCATGGCCTGCCGCGCGGCTTGATAGGCGTCCCAGTGGGCGGCGTCGGGAAGCGGCGGCACCGTCACCGGCTCGCGGCGGTCAAAGCCGACCAGGGCGGCGTCCACCAGCTCGCCGACCTCCATGACCGCGCTCAGCGCGTTTACATCAGCGCCGGAGCGCTCCCAGATTTCCGTGCGCGTCGCTGAGGGAAGCACCGCCTGGACGTAGACACCCTTGGGACCGAGCTCGAGGCTCAGGCCTTGGGACAGAAACAGCACAAACGCCTTGGTCGCCCCGTAGACGCTCAGGCCAAACTCCGGCGCCAGTCCCACGACCGAGCCGATGTTGATGATCGCGCCCTCGCCACTCTTCGCGAGACGCGGGGCGACCGCGCTGGCCAGCCGCAGAACTGCGGTGATGTTGAGAGCGGCCAACTGCGCGACGTCTTCCGTGGACTGATCCACAAAGCGCCCTCCCAGACTGGCCCCGGCGTTGTTGACCAAAATCCCGATCCCATCGTCATTGCGCAAGCGCGCCTCCACGACTGCAAGCTCGGCGGGGTTGGTAAGGTCGGCGGGCAGAACATCGATCGCCACCCCAGTCTCTCGGCGCAGATCGGCGGCCATGGCCTCCATCCGCGCGCCGTCGCGCGCGACCAGCACGAGATCATGTCCACGGCGCGCGAAGCGATCGGCATAGGTCGCGCCAATGCCGCTGGAAGCGCCGGTGATGAGGACGGAAGGCTTCTTGGCCATGGTGGTGCTTTCTTCTCTAGTGGATTCAATGCCCATGATGAGCGACCTGATCGAGACGCCATCACCACTTTTCGACCCAGGGCCGAAGGACCACTTCGAAGGCCCAGGTGGAGCGATGCTGGCGATGGAGCTGGAGATAGACTTCAGCGATGTGGGCGGGGTCGGCCATGTTGTCGTCCACCGTCGTCCCCGCCAGTCGATGGGCCCGCGTCCCGTCTTCCTGGATAAAGCCGATCGCGGCGTCGATCGGTACGTTGGCGACGTGAATGCCTTCGGGCATCAATTCTCTCGCCATGCTCTGCGCGAGCCCGGCTTTCGCATGGCAGGTCATCGCGAAGGCAGCGCTCATCGGGAAGCCCTTGAGGGCCGCGCTGGCGTTCGTAAATATGATCGTGCCCCGCGCGCCATTGGCGTCTGGAGGGTTGTCGCGCATCAACCGCGCGGCGCTCTGACCCACCAGGAATGCGCTGAACGCGGCGTTCTGGAACGTCTCGAACGCCATCGCCGGATCGGCGTCGGCGATGCCCTTGCGGAAGATACCGGGCACGCGCCCATCGATATTGTGCACCACCAGCCGCGGCGTCCCCAGATCGTTCGCCACGTTGCGGAACAGCAGATCGACCTCTTCGGCCCGACTGGCGTCGCAGGCGTAGCGGCGCACGCCGTGACTCCCTTCCAGGGCCTGAAGGACCGCCTTGTCCGGCGACCGTGCGGCCACGGCGACGCGCATGCCGCTCTCAGAGAATAGCCGGGCGCAGCTCGCGCTGATGCCCGGGCCGCCGCCCACGATCAGGGCGACCTCTTTCGTGGATGATTGGCTAACCGATGAGGACATTGCGTTGGGCTCTCTGTCTTGGGGGCTCTAGGCCGCCGCCTTGGCTTGTAGACGTCTCTGCCCCACCGGCGCGAAGACTGCTGCGGCCAGCAGCGACGCGCCCAGCATGATCGCGGCAAGCGAGAGAGTCGGCGGCATGGGAAGAACGCTCGCCCCGGTCGAGCCGACGGCGGCGCACCCCATCTGCAGAAAGCCTAGTAGCGCTGACGCCGTCCCGGCCTCCCGTCCAAAGGGCTGGAGCGCTATGGCGGTGCCGAGGGGGTTGATTAGCCCCATGCCGAAGAGAAACAGCGTCAGGCCCATCGTGATGCTGACCAGGTTCGGAGCCCCGGCGAAGGCGAGAATAACGGCGCTCCCCGCGACCGCGAATCCCAGGCCCAGGGCGCCAGCCGCCACCGGGCTCCAGCGCCGCGCCAGCCTCGGCGCCAGAAAGCCCGCAGCGAATACAATCACGACGGTCCCAGCGAAATATAGCGCCAACTGCAGGCCGGTCAGGCCCAGGACGCTGATCAGAACGGCGGGAGCCGCGGCGAAAAACGTGTAGAGCGCGCCGATGACAAGGCTGACCGCTAGAGCCGGCAGGATGAACCGCGGGTTGGTCGCCAACCGAACGTAGGCCAGCCCGACGGCTGACAGGCTCAGGCTCTCTCGGCGTTCGACAGGGTGGGTCTCGCCGAGCATCTTCCAGTAGTACCCGGCCAGGACGGCCGCGAATGATGCGACGCCTAGGAAGATGGTCTGCCAGCCGAACAGGCCGCCCAGCGCGCTGCCGATCAGCGGTGAGAAGCCCGGCGACGCCGCCATCGCGATCATGGTCAGGGCGAGTGCGCGCGCCAGCCCCTCTCCGTCGAAGAGGTCGCGCACAATGGCGCGCGACAAGACCGACGCTGCACAAGCTCCAAGCGCCTGGATGATGCGGCCGAGGATCAGGATGGAGATATCGCCGGCCAGGGCGCACACCAGGCAGCCGAGCACGAAGGTCGCGAGCCCGCCCACGACAAGCCACTTGCGACCAAATCGGTCCGACAAGGGCCCAACCAGAAGCTGCCCGAACGCGAAGGCGACGAAGAAGCTGCTTAGTGTGAGCGCAAGATCCCGCGGCGAGACGTTCAGCTCTGCGCCGATCTGCGGAAACGCCGGCAGGATGATGTTCGTCGCCAAGGACCCCAGGGCCGCGAGACCCGCAAGCAGGAAGAGCGTCCCTGGCGTCAGGCGGGTGCGCGCTTGATCAACGTCGGTGTCCGAAAGCGCTGCCAACACGATGTCCTTGTCTCGATCAGAGCCCAGTCACGACGGGCTTCGATCAGCGGTTGCCTGGGCGGCCTGGGATCGTTACTCCTATTATGAGAGCCACAAGGACGCCGTCAAATGAAAGCGAAATCTTTTGCGGGCATGCGCTGCTCGGTCGCCGGCGCGCTGGAAATGATCGGCGACCGCTGGACCTTGCTGCTGCTGCGCGACTTGGGGCTTGGCCTGTCGAGATACGATCAGTTCCAGGCGAGCACGCAGATCCCCAACACCACGCTGTCGATGCGCTTGAAGGACCTCGAGCGGAATGGGATCGTCGAGCGGACGCGCTATCAAGAGCGGCCGCCGCGCGATGAATATCATCTGACCGAGAAAGGTCGCGACCTCTGGAAGGTGATCGCGGCCCTGCGGGAATGGGGAGATCGTTGGGACGCGTCTGGCTACGGCGCGCCGACCATCGAAGTCGTCGATAGAGACACCGACCGGGAGCTGCGCTTGGCCCTGATCGATCCCCAAACTGGTCAGGCCGTTGCGCGCGAACGCGTCAAATACCGCCCCGGACCCGGCGCGGACAGCGCCGTGCACGCCCTTCTCGAGCGCTCCACCAGCTAGGTGGCGTCTGCTCTCCAACCCTTGAGAGAACCGAATATGTCGGGAAGCAGTTTCGCGAGCCTGTTGTCGTCCATGGAGGCCGATGCTGGAACGTTCTCGACGGTCTTGCCTGACGACTGGCTCCAGGGGCGCACGGCTTTCGGCGGACTGTTGGCGGCCCTTTGCTGGGAAGCGGCGCAGCGGGCGGACGATGCGCTGCCGCCTTTGCGCTCGGGGCAGTTCGCCTTCGTCGGCCCGGCCGGAGGACGCTTGCGGGTCGAACCCACGCTGCTGCGTCGGGGCAAGTCCGCCGCGTTTTACAGCGTGGACCTACATGGCGACGGCGCCCTCGCCGTCCGCGGCCTGTTGTGTTTCGGCGCCAGCCGTCCATCGCTGCTCAATCAGGTCGACCTGCCGGCTCCCACAGTTCCTAGCTGGGATGACTGCCCGACCTACTTCGAGACCAGTGATCAACGCCGTTTCCTGCAACATTTCGACAGCCGCTTTGCGGCTGGAGCTCGTCCGTTCACGGCCGGCGCCAAACCCGAAATGGTCGTCTGGCTGAGACACCGCGATACCGCGACGCCGTCAACCATGGCGGCCCTGATCGCCTTGGCGGATGCGTTGCCGCCTGCCGCCCTCGTCAACTTTCAACCGGGCGGCGGCCCGATCAGCACAATGACCTGGTCGATCGACGTACTGTCGGATGCGCCTCGCAGTGCGTCGGGATGGTGGCTCGTGCGATCGACCGCGCAAACGGCGGTCAACGGCTATTCAGCGCAGGACATGGTGGTCTGGGATGATCAGGGCGCGCCTGTCCTGGCGATGCGCCAGACCGTCGCGATATTCGCCTAACTCAGGCGTCAGCAGCGGCAGGCTAGCCCACGGCTACTCGGTCGGGATGAACTACAAAGCTGTCTAGGTCGACCAGCGTGCGCCGCCAGGCGCCGGCCATGGCTGGCGTCCATTCTGGGCCGCAGGCTTCTTCGACCACCTCGGCGACCAGGCCGAAGAAGGTGGCGAACACGTCCGGCGGCACGTCGTAGCCGGCGTGGTTCACGACCTCAGTCTTGATCAGGTGATCGGCGAATTGTCGATCGCGAATGAAGTCGAGAATGGCCTCGAACGTCCGCATCAGCATCTCGCCGCGGATGGCGTTGGTGGTGTCGCGCCAGAACAGCAGCTTCATCGCCGGTTGGCGTTCAAAGAGCCGTTCGTAGACGACCGGGGTCAAGTCCCCGCCCCGCTCGGCGGCGATCTCCAAGCTTGTCTCGATCGCGTCGGCGTCTTTCGGATCGGTGCGCATGATCGCCTCGCTGAGCATAGTTAGGGTCATACGGCCGGCGGCGGGCGCCCGCCGGCCGCAGTAGCGTCAGTTCTTGTAGGGAATGATCACCGGCAGGGTCTCGAACCCGTGCACAAAGGCCGACCAATTCAGGGTCGGCTCACCGACCACCTTGATCTCTGGGAAACGCTTGAGGATTTCTTCCCAGATGATGGTCAGCTGCATCTCGGCGACGCGATTACCGACGCAGCGGTGGACGCCAAAGCCGAACGACATGTGCTGGCGCGGCCGTTCGCGGTCGATGATGAACTCGTTCGGACGATCGACCACCTCTTCATCGCGGTTGCCGGAGATGTACCACATGGCGACCCGGTCGCCCTTCTTGATGGTCTTGCCGCCCATCTCGACGTCCCGCGTGGCGACACGAGCCATATGCGCCAGGGGCGTCTGCCAGCGGATCGTCTCCGACACCATCGGCAGCACCAGGTCGTGGTTGGCGCGCAGCTTGGCGTATTGATCCGGGTTCTTGTTCAGAGAGTAGACGCTGCTGGAGATGGTGTTGCGGGTGGTGTCGTTGCCGCCGACGATCAGCAGGATGACATTGCCCTGGTAGGTCGCCAGTTCCATATCGCGAGTGGCGGGATTGTGCGCCAGCATGGAGATCAGGTCCCCGGCCGGCTCGGCGTTGACGCGCTGATCCCACAGCTCCTGGAATGCACCAAAGCACTCCATCATCGCTTGGCCCTTGTGCTCCCAGCTCTTCACCGGCCCGTGCCCGGGCTGATTGGTGACCATATCGGACCAGTAGGTCAGCTTGCGCCGGTCCTCGAACGGGAAGTCGAACAAGGTGGCCAGGGTCATGGCCGTCAGTTCCTTCGACACAAGGTCGACCCAGTCGAACTCCTTACCGATCGGCAGGGAGTCGAGGATCTGGCCGGCCCGCTCGCGCACCAACGGGGCCATGTTGTGCAGGTTTGAGGGCGCCACCGTCGGGCTGACCGCTTTACGCGCCGGGCCGTGTTGGGGTTCGTCCATGGTGATGAAGCCGGCGCCGCCGCGGCGGCGAAAGCCCATGACCTTTTCCTGTTCGGCCATGGCTACCTGATTGATCAGGGTGATCCCCTCAGCCGAGGAGAAGGCCTCATGATCGGTATCGACCGCCATGATGTCGTTCCACTTGGTGATCGACCAATATGGCCCGTACTCGCTGTCGGGCGTAAAATGGATGGGATCCTCGCGGCGCAGGCGCTCGAATACCGGCCAGATGGTGTCGTCATAGAAACGCGACACCTTGGCGGGGTTCAGCTGCTCCAGCGGCATGGCGGCGATTTCGGCTGCGGCGTCGGCAGCTTGGATTTTCGCTGAGATGTTCATGGCTTCCTTCCCAGGTCGTGATCCGACGGCGTCTGAACGCACCGCTTTGGACTTCAGAAGGTAAGTTGAGCGCGCTCAGCATCTATGTCAACGGCGATTGACTTAGCGGGTCTGGCGGGCGCTTGTAGCAGGAACGCATCTAGGCGGGTCCGGCGGGCCAGTCTGCCCATTGGCCCCCGTTCGTGTAGAGATATGCAGATGACCGACCCTGCACTACTCGTTCGCTCAAGGCCTCGCAGGCGTGACGCCGAAGCCACTCGCCAGGCCATCCTTGAGGCCGCGAAAAAGCAATTCGCGCTCGTGGGTTACGACTGCACCTTGCGCGACATAGCCGGCGAAGCAGGCGCTGACGTAGCGCTGGTGAAGCGCTATTTCGGCGGCAAGGAGGCCCTGTTCGTCGAGGCGCTGAAGGCCTCGTTTGGATCAGATGACCTAAGCGAATGGGATCGCCAGACCTTCGCCCGAGAGATCGCGACGATGTTGGCCGATAGCCCGCATGCCGATGAGGCGCGGACCCACCGGTTCCAGTTCCTGCTCCGCGCGGCGACGTCGCCGACGACTGCTCCGCTGCTCAACGTCCTGGTCCAAGAACGTTTCCTGGGGCCGATCCGCGAGTGGCTTGGCGGCGTCGACGCCCAGGCTCGCGCCCGCGTTTTCGCGGCGAGCTACATCGGGTTTCTGGTGGAACGCCTGATCCGCGGCGAAGCGCTGCAAGGGCGCGAGCGCGAGATCTTCATTGATCGGGTGAGCGCGATATTCACGGTGCTGACCGCCGAAGCCGGCCCAGCCTGAGGGCCCCGAAAGAATCCATCGAGGATTTAGCGCTTAGCGGCCAACCGGGTCCGAGGCAGACTGCCGACGACAACTGCATAGGCGTCGGAGATCACCATGTTCATCGCGATGAATCGCTTCCAGGTGTTGCGCGGACAGGAAGCAGCGTTCGAGGCCGTCTGGCTCTCGCGGGAAACTCACTTGGAGACCGTTCCGGGCTTCCTGGAGTTCAGCCTGCTGCGCGGACCCGAACGCGAAGATCACACGCTCTACGCTTCCCACTCGACATGGGCCTCACGAGCGGCGTTTGAGGACTGGACCAAGTCGGAGGCGTTCCGGCTGGCGCATCGCGGGGCCGGCGACAACAAGCCGCTCTATATGGGCCATCCGCAGTTCGAGGGCTTTGAGACACTGCAGAAAGTCGCGGCGGCGACCGCCCGCTAGGACGCCGGTCGCCGCCGCTTTTGGGGCGGACGGCTGCTACAAGCTGGTCCAGATCGCGGCGGCCATTCCGAGCCCACGTTCGTCGCCGATCGTCGTGACGCCCATCCGGTTCATGGCGAAGGCGTAGGTGGCCCGTGCGGCCATGTCGATGATGATCAGCGAGCCGCCATAGCCGCCCCAGAAGATGCACTCCGGACCTGGCAGTGGGATCATCGGCGCCAGGCCAAACCCCAGGCCGAAGCGGGCAGGCATGCCGAGCACAAGATCGACTCCCTCGACCTGCGGTTCCAGGGCTTTGCGGCAACCGGCCTCTGACAGAAGGCGCTTGCCATTGGCCACTCCCCCATTGGCCAGCAGCATGTGGATCTGCGCGATGGACCGCGCATTCCCCTGCCCGTTCACCGCCGGCATTTCCGCCGCCCGCCAAGCTCGGGTTCGGGTTTCCAGCGGATTGGTCGCCGGATTGGTCATGACGTTGATGAGCAGCGGACTTGGCTCTCCCAGGTCAGCCGGAACTCCGGCGGTCGGCGGGATCAAGTCGGCGACCCGCGCGTCGTGCTGGGGACCCATGCCGATGTGGAAATCGGCCCCAAGCGGTTCTGCGATCTCCTCGCGGAAGACCGTGCCAAGCGAACGCCCGGTGATCCGCCGGACCACCTCCCCCACCAGATAGCCTTGAGTCGTGGCGTGGTAGCCGGGCGCGGTCCCCGGCTCCCAGAACGGCGCCTGAGCCGCCAGCAGCGCCGTCGCCTTATCCCAGTCATAGAGGTCCTCTTGCGTTACTGGCTCTCGCCAGCCGGAGAGACCGGAAGAATGGGCCATCAACTGCCCCACCTTGACCGCCGCCTTTCCGTTGGCCGCGAATTCCGGCCAGTAGCGAGCGACCGGCGCGTCGAAGTCGAGTTCGCCGCGATCCGCCAGCAGTAGAGCGGTCAAGGCGGTCATCGTCTTGGTGGTCGAATAGACGTTGACCAGGGTGTCCGCTTCCCAGGGACGCGTTCGAGCTTCATCGGCCCAGCCGCCCCAGATATCGACCACAGTCTCGCCTTCGATCGTGGCCGCGAAGCTCGCCCCGACGTCAGCCCCGCTGGCCAGATTGGCTTCGAACAGGCCGATGACTGCGTCGAAACGCGGATCGCACGATCCAGATACAGACATTGTGGTCATGAGCGATCGGCTCCTCGGCTGAAAACAGGTCTCTTGGGATCGCGCATCACCAGTCAACTCCCACGGTCACGCCGAAGGTGCGCGGCGCGCTGTAGATCTTCGTTCCAAAGCCCAGGCCCGTAAGATCGATCACCTGGGTGAGGTAACGCTCGTCGGTCAGGTTCTTGCCCCACACCGAGAAAGTCCAAGCCGAGCCCGCGGACGACAG
Organism: Phenylobacterium sp.; assembly: GCF_030681155.1. Lineage (GTDB taxonomy): Bacteria > Pseudomonadota > Alphaproteobacteria > Caulobacterales > Caulobacteraceae > Phenylobacterium. The sequence goes on from NZ_JAUXXE010000043.1 coordinate 18,609, forward strand.
CCGGATGTTGCCATCGTAGCTCCAGTAGCCAGGTGTCTTGGCGATCTGGGTATTCTCCGAGTCCCGGAAGGCGCTGGTGGCATGGCTCGGTTGGAACGTGATCTGGGCGACGTAGTCGTTGGGCAGATGGACGTCATACGACGCCGAACCCTTGAAGCTGAACTTGGGAGCATTCGGCATCTGGTTGCCGTTTTGAACCACACCCGCCGCGTTGACGAATTCGCCAAGCTCGGAGTCGAGGATCCCAATCGCGGCCTGCAGGGTGAGGTCCTGCGTCGGCCGCCACGCGACATCGGCGTCGATGCCCATGATGGTCGCCTCATCCACATTGCCCAGGATCTGGATTGGAATGAAGCCGACCGTAGACCGCTTGAAGGTCTGGATGTCGCGGTAGTCGTAGTAGAACCCGCTCATGTTGACCTGAAGCGAGCGCTGCAAGAGCGCGAGCTTCACCCCGAGTTCGTAGGAGGTGAGCTTTTCCGGGTCATAGGGCAGCAGCTGCCGCGGATCGGTGGCGAGACCCGAGAAGAACCCGCCGCTCTTCTGGCCCTGAGAGATCGAGGCGTAGATCAGGCTGTCGTCGTTGGGCGTGTAGTTCAGCCCCACCGTGCCGGTGAGGTTTTTGTCGCTGATGGTCTGGTCGATCGCCGCGAGAGTGAAGGGTTGGCTGCAGCCGCCACACAGCGCGCTGGCGCCAAACGTATTCAGGTCGAAGGAGCCGCCAGCGTAATGGCGTTCCTCCCAAGTGTAGCGCAGGCCCAGAACCCCAGTCAGTTTCGGGGTGATGGCGTAGAGCCCATGAGCGAAGGCGGCCGCCGACTTCGTCGTCTGGTCCGCGGTGATCAGGGTGTTGGTGTTGAACAGCGCCTGGTTCTGTCCGACGGACGAGTAGGTGTAGTGATCCCACGAGTAGAAACCGCCCACGATCCAGTCCAGCGGACCGGACTTTCCGCCTAGCCTGACCTCTTGGGAGAACTGGTCGATGGCGTACTTATTCAGATAGTCGAGGATGGGCGCCGGTGTCGTATCGATGTTCGCGTCTGTGCGCTGGATGAAGCTGCGATAACCGGTGACGCTGGTCAGAGTCAGATCGCCGATGTCTAGATCGTTGCGCCAAGTGACATCCCAACCGTCGCTGTTCAGGATAGGCTTGCGATCCCAGTCTCCCTTGTAGGGATCTCCGTCGCGGTCGGTGTAGCCCAGGAAGTTCGTGCAGTTCGTATCGTCGGTACGGCCGGCGAGAACTGAGGCGCACGTCGTGAAGGTGGTGGGATCAATGGCGCCGAAGAACGCCGTCTGCCCCTGCTGTCCTCGCTGCCGCAGTCCTTCGACCTTGAAGAGGCTGCGGAAGTCCTCGGTTGGGGTCCAGAGCAGCATCGCCCGACCGGTCTGGATGCTCTGCTTGCCAATGGTCCCCGGCAGCAGCCGGCTCTCCCAATAGCCGTCCTGCTGCTCGATCAACTTACCCGACACCCGCAAGGCGAGGGTGTCCGAGATTGGCATGTTGAGCATGCCGTCCAAGGTGAAGGTGTTGTAGTTGCCGTAGCCTAGCTGCGCGCGGCCGCCCGCATCTGGGGTCGGCGCCGCTGAAATGAAATTGATAGCTCCCGCGGTGGAGTTGCGGCCGTAGAGCGTCCCTTGCGGCCCCTTCAGAACCTCGACACGGTCCAGGTCGAACAGTTGGCCGTTCATCATCACCACGGTCGAGAGGAAAACCTCGTCGACATAGATCCCCGCCGGTGGACTGGTGTTGCCGCCAAAGTCGTTGAGCCCCACGCCGCGGATCGTCACGACCGGCAGCACGCCTGGCGCGTTCTGCTTGATGTCGACGTTGGGAACGATGTTGATCGCCTCCGACATGTTTTGGAGGTGTCGCTGGGCGATGGCGTCGCCGGAAACCGCCGTGATGGTGGCCGGCACGTCCTGAACGCTGACGGCGCGCCGGTCGGCGGTGACCACGATTTCCTCGATCGGCGGGGGCGTTGGGGTTTGCGCTAGCGCGGTCTGCGCCGCGCACAGTCCCGCCAACGATACGGTGCAGAGAAGCGCCCAGCGGCGCGTGGCCGCAAGGGCGGCTCTGGTGGTTCCTGAGTGCATTCCGTTCCCCGTCCCGAACTGCGTCGGCTTTTAGTTACGATTAGGTGCGCACATTCCGCAAATCGTTACGGTGTCGTCAAGGGGCTTTCGAACCGGTACAGTTCCGCCCTCATTCGAAACTTCTCTGGAGCTAGCTTGGACGAGCAGAAGACAAGGTCGCGCCCCGAGAACCGGGAGCAGCAAATTCTGGATGTCGCCTCTCGGCACCTGAACACCATGGGTGTTTCGGTGGAGTGGTTCGGAGAGATCGCGGCCGAGTTGGGACTGACCCGGCCGGCGATCTACAAGTACTTCGCCGATCGGGAAGACCTGCTGTTCCGGTGCTATGCGGACGCGTGCGACATGATGAGTGCACGTCTGGACGCCGCCATCAGGTCAACCTCCAGTTCCGCCGAGGCCTTGTCTGCTTTCCTGAGCAGCACTGACGACGCGGCCCACGAACCGGCGGTGCTCAGCGAGATGATGGCTCTACCGCTCGACAAGCGCGAGGTGATCTGGGGCCGCCAGCAGGCGATTGTTCAGCGGATCGCCGGGCTGATTGAGACGGGGGTGGCGGCGAAGACATTTCGCCCGGTCGACGCGAGCATCGTGAGCCACGCGATCCTAGGACTGGTCAGTTGGGCGCCGATCTACCGGCGATGGGCGCCCGCCGCGAATCTCGAACTCGTCGCGATCGGATCGAGCGAAGTTCTGTTTCACGGTCTCGCCGCCAACAAGGCCGCCCGGGTGCGGAAGCTTGATCCCCTGGCTCCACTCGCCCCGCCCCACGCCGATATCTTCAATAGGAATGCCGTCGACGCCGCCAAACGCGAAGGCATTCTCATCGCCGCCTCGTTGCTGTTCAACCAGCGCGGGATCGGCGCGACCCGCATGGAGGATGTCAGTGCGGCGGTCGGCCTGAGCAAGCGGGCGATCTATCATCATATCGGGCAGAAGCAGGATCTCATCGACGCCTGCGTCGAGCGTGCCTACGCCCACTTCCTTGGTGTGATGGCGGCCGGCGAGCGATCAGACGCCTCGCGACTGGACGTAGTCTATGCCGCGGTGCGCGACATCGTTTGGGCGGCGAGCGAGCCTTCCGTCTGCGTCCTGGCCCCTCACGTCGGGTTTGGCTTGTTGAGCGTGGGCGAACGTCAGGCGGCTGTCGGCTATGCTCAACAGTTGACGGACGGATACCGCAGATTGCTGGCGCAAGGCGTCGCGGAGGCCAGCCTGCGCCCCATGCCCATCGACGCGATTATCGCGAGTCTGCCTGGGGCCTTTTCGTGGGCCGCCAATGGTCCCGAGCAGACCCCGGCGGCGCGCGTCCACATCGCCGACGAGGTCGCCACGCTGGTCACGCACGGGCTGTACCGGGATGTACCCTAAGGGCACATCCCGGCCTTCACCGGAGCGGTCCGGCTGACAGGCGCCACCCGGCGACTACTGCCGGGACATCTCGGCGCGCGCCTGGGCGCGAACCTCACCGCCCGTGGGCGACCCGCCGACCTCGAAGACGACCGTATCGATCTTACCGCCATAGATGAACGGCGCGACGTATCCTTCGCAGACCGGCGCCAGGCTGCGGCCCAGATCCATCCCGATGCTGGAGAGCATGGCCAACATGCGTGGCAACTTTCCTGCAGCGACTTGCTCGCCATCAACGGTGAGCGCGAGATCCGCCCCGCCGGCTTCGTCGCGCTCGACGACCAGTTCGATGCTGTGCTTGCCTGGGGATAGCGACTTGCTGGCGGTCAGGTGAGTGTGCTCGTGGAATGCGTTGTAATCGAAATGCAATTTACCATCGGAGATGTAGATCACATAGCCGCTGTTGATGGTGCCGCGAGAGACCAGGGCTCCATCACCGTTTTCCGGCGGATGCTCCAGCTCGACAATCGTGCGCCACCCCCGCGCCACCGGCGGACAGGCGTCGGCCACGACGCGGGTGATCGGGGGCCTGTAGACGAAACGGCGCCGTGAGCTGGGCAAACCGGGGCGCATGGAAGAGCGGAACAGCGCCAGGGCCCCCCGATCGTCCAGCGGAAGGACGCCGTGTTCCTCGGCCTCCTGCCACCACTGGTCTATCATGGCCTTCAAACGCTCGGGTTCCTGCGCCGCGAGATCATTCGTTTCCGAGAAGTCCTCGGCGAGATTGTAGAGCTCCCAGGTATCTTCATCGAACGAGACCCCGGAGGCGTGCCGCGTGACGGCCTTCCAGCCATCCATGTAGAGGCCGCGGTGTCCCCCCATCTCGAAATACTGCGGACCTCGATCCACCTTGGCGCCGGACGACTGGAACGTTGGCGCGAAACTGGTCCCGTGCAGCGGGGTCTGCGGCACGCCCCCAACGACATCCGGTGCGGCGAGGCCAAGAGCCTCAAGAATGGTCGGGGTGACGTCGATGGCGTGACAGAACTGGGTGCGGGTCTCCCCGGCCCCCTCGATCTTTCCCGGCCAGTGGATAACGAGAGGATCGCGCACCCCGCCACCGTGGGTATTCTGCTTGTACCAACGCAGCGGCGTGTTGCCGACCTGGGCCCAACCCCACGGAATATTGGAGTGGCTGTTCGGTCCGCCGATATCGTCGAGGCGTTCAACCGCGTGGTCGATGTTCTCCGGAATCCCGTTGAACCACTTCATCTCGTCCAGCACGCCGGCCGCGCCGCCTTCCTGGCTGGCTCCGTTGTCGGAGAGCACGAGGAACAGCGTGTTCTCCCACTTGCCGAGGCTCTTCAACTGCTCGATCACCCTGCCGATCTGGTGGTCGGTGTGGTCGAGCATCGCAGCGAAGGCTTCCTGAAGACGCGCCGCAAACTTCTGCTCGTTGGTCGAGAGGTCGTCCCAGGCCTTCACGCCCGGATTTCGCGGCGACAATTCGGTGTCGGCCGGAATGACGCCCAGGGCTTTTTGTTTGTCGAACCAGCGCGCGCGCTCGACATCCCAACCGGCGTCGAAGCGGCCCTTGTACTTGTCGAGATAGGCCTGCGGCGCCTGGTGAGGAGCGTGCGTCGCCCCGAAGGCGAGGTAGAGGAAGAATGGTCGTTCCGGCACAAGCGAGGTCAGGTCCCGGATGAAGCCGCCAGCCTGGTCGGTGATGTCCTCGGAGACGTGATAGCCTTCCTCGGGGGTATAGGGCGGATCAATGTGATGGTTGTCGTAGGTCAGTTCTGGGTGGAACTGATCGGTCTCGCCCTGCAGAAACCCGTAATAGCGGTCAAAGCCGCGCTGAAGCGGCCAGTTGGCGAACGGCCCGGCGGCTGTGCATTCCGCCATCGGCGCGAGGTGCCACTTGCCGGCGGCGAAGGTGGCGTAGCCGTTCTCTCGAAGGATTTCCGGCAGGGTCGCGGCGGTCTTAGGAATGGCCCCGCGCATGTTCGGGTAGCCAGTATCGAAATTGGAGACCGAGCGCATACCCACGGCGTGGTGGTTGCGGCCGGTGAGCAGGCAGGCTCGGGTCGGCGAGCAAAGCGAGGTGGTGTGGAAGCCGGTGTACTTCAGGCCCCCGGCGGCCAGGGCATCCACATTCGGAGTCTCAATCGTCGAGCCGTAGCAACCAAAGTGCGAAAAGCCGGTGTCGTCCAGAACCACAACAACCACGTTGGGCGCGCCTGGCTTCATGGGCGACGGCGGCCACCAAGGTTGGGATTCCTGTACGGTGCGCCCGATGACGCCCTGAAACGCGTCGCGTTCGGAAACCTTGTCGGTCATCTCGCCGTCCCTTGAAATGGTTGTGTTCCGCGCCTGCTAGACACGCGCCCGGATCAGACCATCGATCACGGCGACGATCTCGCCTGGGCAATCTTCCTGCAGGAAGTGACCACCTTTGAGCGTGACATGGGGCTGACCTTTGGCGCCCGGGATCCGGGATTGGAAGGCTGCCTCCCCGCCTCGCGTGATGGCGTCGCCATCGCTGAAGGCGGTGATCACGGGCTTGTCGAATGCCTCCAGCACCTTCCAAGCGGCGAGATTTTCGGCCACCGAGCCATGCTCGGGCGTCACAGGGACCAGCATCGGAAACTGCCTGGCCCCCTCCTTGTAGGTCTCGTCCGGGAACGGCGCGTCATAGGCGGCGATCTCTGTGGGCGAGAGGTCCCGGCCCGAGCCGCCGCTGACAAAGGCGCCGATCGGCATCTGCGGGACGTTCTGGCTGATGTCCAACCAGGCCTTGAACCCGGGCGTCATCCCCGAACCGGTCGGCAGGCCGGTATTGGCGATCACTAGTCCGGAGAAGCGTTCCGGGTAGGCGGCCACCAAGCGCAAGCCGATGAGGCCGCCCCAGTCTTGGCAGAAGAGCGTGAGATCCGTCAGGTCGAGGCCGGTGAGCCATTGGCTCATCCAGTCGACGTGGCGTTCGTAGGTGTAGTCGGTGCGCAAGGCCGGCTTGTCCGAGCGACCAAAGCCGATCAGGTCAGGCGCGACGACTCGGAAGCCCTGGGCGGCGAGCCCGGCTATGATCTTGCGATAGAGGTAGGACCATGACGGCTCGCCATGCATCAGCAGCACGGTCGGGGCGTCGCGCGGCCCCTCATCGACATAGGCGACGCGCAGCGTCGTCCCGTCGGCGGCGATCACATCGCGATAGTGTGGCGCATAGGGCCAGTCCGGCAGATTGGTGAATCGGTCGTCTGCTGTTCTCAGCACCTGCATGGCGTCCACCCTGTCGCGCCGCTGTTCGCACGGCTGTATATATTGGCACAATGGGTGCCATTATGTCGATATAAGGTCAAGCGGGACCAGATCGGCGCTTCAGGGAACACAGATTTGCGGGTGGGCTATCTTTGGCGCAGCATGGCGGTCGCACGAGAGGAACCCCATAATGCGACGCGTGGCCGAAGCGGCGTTTGTCTACTTCTGCGTCCTGTTCACTGGACTAGGCATTGCGAAGGTCGTCCGCGATGTCTTCGAGCTTCTGGGAATTGAGCCGCTGTTGGGGCAGCTTGTCGGCGCCTTGCTGGTCGCTTTCTTGCTGTTGCCTGCCGCAGGCTTCGCGGTCCGCACCTTCGACATAGCTCCGACCGCTGCGCAGCGATTGGGTGTCGGCGTCGCAGCGGTGCTGTTGATGTTTGCCGTCGGCGTTGTCGAGTTGGTGTTTTTTCGGCGTTTCTTCGAGGCGGATATCGCACGGCCGACCGACAATGCCTCTACGCTCATCACGCTTGGCCTGTTGGTGTTTGCTGCGGTCCTGCCGCTGTTTCGCGAGCGTCATGGCCCGCGCTGAACCAACGCTAAAGGGTGGGCTTCAGGAGTATCTGCAAGCTACTGGCGGAGGGCCACGCCAAACCGCGCGCGCCCAGTTTGAGCAAGGCCGGTTCGTCCACGGCGCTGGCGTCATTGAGCGCGGCGCAGATGCGTCCCGCGCGTAGCTCGGCCTGGAGAATATTGTCCCGCCCGCCCAAGGCCGCGGCCCAACGATCAAGATCGATCGGATGGGATGGAGACTTGGACGCCGGCCTTTGAATGGTGCTTTGGCCGACAAGCGCACCGCGCATCTCGCCGGCGACCTGATCGGCGATCGGGCCCACCACGACCTGGAGGGCCTTGTCCGAAGGCCGAACCATTCCCCGCGAACCAAGCTCCTTGAGCGCCTGTTCGTTCACGGCCTTCTGATCCACCAGGATCAGACGCAGCCTTGTGGTGCGGGCGTCGACCAGCCCCGCCGAGAAGCCGAAGCCGAAGCCGAAGCCGAAGCCGAGCTTTACGTCCAGCACGCTCATGACGATGAACGACAGGCCGGTCAGCAACGCGTGGATCGCGTACAGCACCGGAGCCAGGAACATGAAGCTGAATTCGATAGGCTCCGTCACCCCCGTCAGGAAGGTGGTCATCGCCAGCTTCAAAAGGCGCTGCGGGAGGCCATCGCCAATCAGGTGCTCGGCCCCGACGACGCTCTGCCCGCCGAGCGCGACTTCGCCGATGATCTCGGAGTCTCGCGCATCACGGTGCGCAAGGCCTTGGACGGGCTGGTCAGCGAAGGCTTGCTGATTCGCCGGCAGGGTGCAGGCACCTTCGTGGCGGTGCGCGTCGAGAAGAGCTTCTCCAAGCTCTCCTCCTTTACCGAAGACATGATCTCGCGCGGCCGGGTCCCACATTCGACCTGGCTTTCGCGCAGCGAGGGCCAGGTCACTCCGGAGGAGTCCCTGACCCTGGGGCTTTCACCTGGCGCGCCGGTCTATCGTTTCAGCCGGATCCGCTATGCCGACGGCGCGCCGATGGCGTTGGAATACTCAACCCTGGCTGCCTTCTGCATGCCCAGTTCGGACTTCGTCGAAACCTCGCTCTACGAGGCTTTGGAGAAGACGGGGCATCGGCCGGTGCGCGCCTTGCAGCGCCTGCGCGCGGTGCTCTTCACGTCCGAACAGGCCGAGCTTCTGAAAGTGGCGCCCCGTGATCCGGGCCTGCTGATCGAGCGTCGCGGATTCCTCAAGGATGGGCGAGCCGTCGAGGTCACTCAGTCCTATTATCGCGGCGACGCCTACGACTTCGTCGCCGAGCTGAACGCCATCTGACGTGAACACGCTGCGGCCTGGAGAACGCGCTTGCCCCTGACGCCCCCTGCCCCGGAAACCACGCGGATGTTTCGCGAGGCCGCTGAAGCGCCGGTCATGGTCGCCAGGCTCCTCGCCGCCAATAGCCCGCTGGTCCAAGCGCTGGGCGCAGCGTTGCGCGCCAATCCCCCTCGCGCCGTGGTCACTTGCGCCAGAGGGTCGTCCGATCACGCCGCCACCTACGCCAAGTATTTGATCGAAACCTCGACAGGCGTGCTGACCTCTTCGGCGGCGCTATCGGTCAGCTCGGTCTACGCCGCTGAGCCCAAACTCGAGGGCGTGCTTTACCTGGCCATATCGCAGTCGGGACAGAGCCCGGACCTGCTCGCCGCCGTCGAGGCGGCCAAGCAGGCTGGAGCGCTGGTTGTCGCACTGGTCAATGATGAGGCCTCGCCCTTGGCGGCGCTCGCCGACCACGTATTGCCGCTGCACGCCGGACCTGAAATCAGCGTCGCGGCGACCAAGTCCTACATCGCCGCCCTGACTGGGATCGCCCAACTGGTCGCGGCGTGGAGTCAGAACTCCGGGCTCGAGAAGGCGCTTGAGGAACTGCCGGCGGTCTTGAGCCAGGCCTGGACGCTAGACTGGGCGCCGGCCTCTGATCGCCTCAGGACCGCCACCAACCTCTATGTGCTGGGACGCGGCGTCGGCTTTGGGATCGCACAGGAGGCGGCGCTCAAATTCAAGGAAACCTGCGGGCTGCATGCAGAGGCCTTCAGCGCCGCCGAAGTGATGCATGGCCCTATGGCCCTAGTGCAACGCGGCTTCCCGGTCCTGGTCTTCGCCCAGGAAGATCAGAGCCAGGCCAGCGTCCTGGAGCTCGCTGAGGATCTGATGGCGCGGGGCGTCGATGTGATGGTGGCGGGCGGCGGAAGCGGCCCTGGCGTCCTGCCCACGGTGAAAACGCACCCAAATCTTGAACCGATCGCGCGCATTCAGAGCTTCTATCGGATGGCCAACGCACTTTCGATTCTGCGCGGGCACGACCCGGACAAGCCGCCCCACCTGAACAAGGTGACCGAGACGATCTGATGGCTGTAGCTCTCGTCAATGGCCAGGTGCTGACCGACGCCCAGTTCGAACCCGTTACCGTGGTTATCGAGGGTGATCGCATTATCGCGGTCGGCCGCGACATCGATCTCGCGACGACAACGGCGCAGGTCGATCTTGAGGGCGACTTCCTGCTTCCCGGCTTCCTGGACACCCAGGTCAATGGCGGCGGCGGCCTCCTCTTCAATGACGCACCGACTGTGGAGACGATCGCCACCATCGGCGCGGCTCATCGGCGATATGGGGTCACCGGCTTCCTGCCGACGCTGATCAGCGACGATCTGGAGAAGGTCGTCTGCGCGATTGAGGCGGTCGATCAGGCCATCGAAACTGGCGTCCCGGGCGTGCTGGGCATCCACATCGAGGGCCCATTCCTGAGCGAACGCCGAAAGGGCGTTCACGACGCCTCGAAGTTCCGCACTCTTGATGAGGCGGCGCTCACGCTACTGACATCATCGCGCCGCGGCCGAACCTTGGTCACCCTGGCGCCCGAGACCACCACGCCGGAAATGATCGGCCGGTTGGCGGGCGCCGGCGTCACGGTCGCGGCAGGGCATACCAATGCAACCTATGAGCGGTTGATCGAAGCGCTGAGCGCCGGCGTCACAGGTTTCACCCACCTGTTCAACGCCATGTCGCCGTTGGCCAATCGCGAGCCCGGCGCGGTCGGTGCGGCGCTGGACCATCAGGACAGTTGGTGCGGCGTAATCATCGACGGCCGCCACATCCACCCGGCCGCCCTGCGCATCGCCTTCCGCGCGAAACGGCATGACCGTTTCATGCTGGTGACCGACGCCATGCCCAGTGTTGGCATGGTGGATAAGAACTTCACGATCCAAGGCCGTCCCATCCGGGTGGTGAACGGGGTCTGTGTTGATGAAAACGGGACCTTGGCGGGTTCGGATCTCGACATGGCGAGCGCGGTGCGAAACGCCGTCGAACTGACAGGCCTCGACCTGGCCGACGCAGCGGCTATGGCCTCGACGAATCCGGCCGCGTTCCTTGGGCTGGGCAAGGAGCTGGGAAGGATCGCGCCGGGGTACCGCGCCAACCTCACCCTGCTCGACCGCGGCCTCAAGGCGACGCGCACCTGGATCGACGGAAGCGCGGCCTGAGTGGAAAGGGCTCCACAATCGGCGGCGGCTGTCCTAAAGCAGCTCCGTGATCCGGGCACTCGATCAGCGCAGAGGAAAATCGGGCGGCATCTTCATGGTGCTCGCCGCCTTGGCGCTTGCGATCAAGGTGATGATCCCCGCTGGGTTCATGACCGCCCCGCCAGCCTCCGACGAGCTTCCCTTCGCCCTGGTCCTCTGCACCTCACAGGGCGCCGTCACGGTGGAGCCCGGCGATCTAACAGCGCCGTCGCATGATGACCAAGGCTCCAAGTCCGACGTCGCGCACGATAGTCCCTGCGCGTTTGCTGGGCATGGCGCCGGGGCGCCGCCGCCGAACCTGCTCGATGCGCACAGCGTCGAGTTCGTCGCCTATCGCGCGCCGGCCGCCAGCCGGATGGTCCATTTGGCGCCCGGCCGCGGTCTCTCCGCGCCGCCGCTGCCTGCACGCGGTCCTCCAGCCCAGCTGATCTGACGCGGCGGCCTCTCGGCCGAGCGCGCTTTCGCACGTCCGCCGCTCGCCCGCGGCCCAAGTCGTGCGCTTCCTGTCCCTCCCCTTTACCGCCGCTCGCGGAGCTGCGGTCGCCTCCAGCCAGGAGTCCCTCCATGAAAGCTCTTCTCGCCCTCATTCCGCTGGCCCTTGTCGCGGCCTGTGATCGCGCGGCCCAAACCGCGCCAACCGTGACCGTCGCCGACGCCTGGTGCCGCGCTGCGCCTGCGGGCGCCCCGACCGGCGGTTGCTATGTCACCCTGACCGCCAGCGCCGACGACAAGTTGATCGCCGTCGAGACCATGGCCGCCGAACGGGCCGAAATCCACAGCATGGACATGACCGACGGCGTCATGCGGATGCGCAAGCTTGACGACCTGGCCTTGCCGGCCGGAAAGGCCGTCATGCTATCGCCGGGCGCCGAACACCTGATGATCATCGCTCCCAAGGCCACTCTGGCGGATGGCGGCGTGGTTCCGTTGACGTTCAAGTTCGCCAAGGCCCCAGTCCAGAGCATTGAGGCCCCGATCCGCGCCGCCGGCGGAATGGATCACAGCATGGCGCATGGCCAATGAAGCCGCGCCTTCGTATCCTGATCGGCTGCTTTGTCCTGGCCTTGGGGTTGTTCGCCGCGGTCGCCTTCATGCAGCTTCGGCAGGCGCCTAGCCCTACCGTTGCAGCCGTTGAGATTGGCGGGCCGTTCCAGCTCGTCGACACTGCGGGACGGCCAGTCACGGAAAAAACGCTGCTGGGCAAGCCGTCGGCGGTCTTCTTTGGCTTCACCTATTGCCCGGAGGTCTGCCCGACCACGCTGACCGAGATCACCGCGGCGCTGAACGCACTCGGCGCCGACGCCGACAAGCTGAATGTCGTCCTGGTCTCGGTCGATCCTGAGCGCGACACTCCCGAGCAGATGAAGCTCTACCTGTCGAACTTCGATTCCCGCATCCAGGGCTTCACAGGCACGCCGGAGGCCGTGGCCAAGGCGGCGAAGGCCTACCGCGTCTATTACAGGAAGGTCCCCGTCGATGGCGGCGAATACACCGTCGATCATTCGTCGGCTGTCTATCTGTTCGACAAGAAGGGCCGTTTCGTCGAGCCGATCGCCTATGGCGCCCCGCATGATCGCGTGGTCGCGCAACTGAAGAAGCTCGTGACCCAGGGCTAAATCGGCGGCGAAGGGTGTCGAGCTTGGCGTCCAACTGCACATGGGCAATTACTTCGGCCGGGCGAACCAGATCGTGATGCTGATCGCCTGCCTGGGCGTGGTCATGCTGTCGGTCACGGGGCCGATCATGTGGTGCCGACGCCGCCACGAAAGGTGGGCTGGGCGCGCCGCGTGAACTCACCCCACCCCAGCTTCGGACCCTCGCCCTGATCACCTTGGCGCTGGCCGTGGTCTTTCCGCTGGTCGGCGCTTCGCTGGTCGTCGTTCTCGGGCTTTACGAGGTTCTCCGCCGTTTCGGCGGACCCCGGACCTTGTCGCAGGACAACGCCTAGTCGGTTTGACCGCATCCCACGGCCTGATAGGCTTTTCTGAACAACGATAAGTCTGGGAGGCCCCGGTGGCAGAGACGCGTCTACCCAAGGCCTGCATCATTGGGGCGGGATGCTCCGGCTTCACGACCGCCAAGCGGTTGAAGGATTTCGGAATCCCCTACGACTGCTTCGAGATCTCAGACGAAGTGGGAGGCAACTGGTACTACAAGAACCCGAACGGGATGTCGGCTTGCTACGAGAGCTTGCACATCGACACTTCGAAATGGCGCCTCGCCTTCGAGGACTACCCCGTTCCGGCCGATTGGCCGGACTTTCCGCACCACGCCCAGTTGCATCAGTACTTCAAGGACTATGTCGATCACTTCGGCTTGCGGGAGACGATCACCTTCCGCACCGCGGTCGAGAAGGCCAAGCGCAATGCCGAGGGATTGTGGGAAGTCACTCTGTCGACCGGCGAGACGCGGCTCTACGACGTTCTGTTCGTCTGCAATGGCCACCACTGGAGCCCGCGGATTCCGAACTACACCGGCGAGTTCGACGGCGCGGCCTTCCATAGCCACGCCTATTCCGACCCGTTCGACCCGGTGGACATGCGCGGCAAGAATGTCGTGGTCGTCGGCATGGGCAACTCGGCGATGGATATCGCCTCTGAGCTTTCCCAGCGGCCGATCGCCAGAAACCTGTGGGTCTCGGCTCGGCGCGGGGTCTGGGTTCTGCCGAAGTACATGAACGGTAAACCGGCCGACAAATCGGCCATGCCCTCCTGGATGCCCAAGAAACTAGGCTTGGCCATGGCGCGCAAGGTCATCAAGAAGGCCATCGGCGCCATGGAGGACTATGGCCTGCCCAAGCCTGACCATGAACCGCTGGAAGCTCATCCTTCGGTCAGCGGCGAATTCCTGACCCGCGCGGGCTGCGGCGACATCAAGTTCAAGCCGGCGATCGAGGCGCTGGACGGCGATCAGGTCCGGTTCGCCGATGGCACGGTCGAGGATGTCGACGTGATCATCTTCGCCACCGGCTACGACATGCGCTTCCCATTCTTCGACGATCCGGCCCTCGCCCCCGATGGCGACCATCGGTTGCCGCTGTTCAAGCGGATGATGAAGCCGGGCGTGCCGAACCTCTTCTACATGGCGCTGGCCCAGCCGTTGCCCACCCTGGTGAACTTCGCAGAGCAGCAGGCCAAGCTGGCCGCCGCCTATCTCGCCGGGCTCTATCTGCCGCCTTCGCCCTCGGAGATGGAGCAGGTCATCATCAAGGACGAGGCGATCCACCTTGGCCAATATTATCGGTCCAAGCGGCACACCATCCAGGTCGATTTCAACGCCTATGTGTCCGACCTGCACAAGGAGATCGCCAAAGGCGCCAAGCGCGCCAATGCGGCGGGCAATCGGCTACCTGTACCAGGCCGAGTCGTCGACGTGTTGGCTCAACGCCCGGTAAGCGCCAGCTAGGAAGGCAGCGCCAAGTCGCCCTCGGCGATCTGGCGTAGGGTCTCAACGAAGAACGTTGGCTCCAGGGCGGTCACCCGCGCCTCAAGACTTTCAGCGGTCTCCCCGGACTGCAGCGGAACCGAGCGCCGCGCGATCACCGGACCATGATCGTAGATCTCATCGACCGCATGGATGGTGACGCCGCTCTCAGCGACTCCGGCGGCGATCACCGCTTCATGGACCCGGCGCCCATACATGCCCTCGCCCCCAAACGCCGGCAGAGTCCCCGGATGTATGTTGAGGACACGGTTGCGGTAGCGGCCAAGAGTCTTGGGGCCCAGCCGTCGCAGATAGCCCGAGGCGATGATCAGATCGACGCCGGCGGCCTTCATGGCCTCGCACAGCCGTGCGTCGGCGGCTTCTGGATCGCCTTGGGTAGGGATGACCAAGGTCGGCATGCCGCATGCGGCCGCAAACTCCAGCGCGCCGGACTTCTTGTTGTTGCTCACCAGCAGTCGCGGCTCGGCGGCCAGTTCTCCAGCTTTGATCGCCTCAAGCATCGCCCGCATGCTGGACCCATTCTTGGACGCCAAAAAGCCAAGCTTAAGCGGCGGATAACTAATCATAAATTGCCGTTCAATTGATGTTCGAACCTCAAGCCGTCGAAGGCCGGCTCAACCCCGGCCGGCAATTTTCCGGCGAGATCGTCGAAGTCGAGGTCGATATGCATGTTGGTCAGGATCGCACGGCGCGGCTTGACGCGTTCGATCCACTCAAGGGCCATATCGACATGGGCGTGGGTCGGATGCGGTCCCCAACGCAAGGCGTCGACAATCCACACATCCAGGTCCGCCAGCGCGTCGAACGCCGCCTCGTCAAGCCCGACGACATCGCTGGAATAGGCCACATTTCCAAAGCGGTAGCCAAGAGACCTAACGCCGCCGTGATCCTGGTCGAACGTCGTAACCGGGATGACGCCAGACGGCCCCTCGATCGCCCAAGCCTCGCCATGTGGCGGCACGATCTTGATATCGCCAATCGCCGGATAGCCGCCTTCGCCTACGAAGATGTACCCAAAGCGCCGACGCATGGATTCGGCGGTCGCTTCGTCCATGTGGCAACCGATCCGGGCGCGTTGGCGGATGAAGAAGGCGCGAATGTCGTCGATCCCGTGGGTCTGATCGGCATGGTCGTGGGTCAGCAGAACCCCGTCCATCCGCTTGGCGCCGGCGTCCGATGTCTGAGACACAAGATCGGGCGAAGTATCGACAATCAAAGTCGTTTCGGACTCGGGGCTCACACCCTTCCGGCGAACCAGCAGCGAACAGCGGCGGCGACGGTTCTTCGGATTGGCGGGATCGCAGTCGCCCCAATCACCGTCCGCCCGCGGCACCCCGCCCGATGAACCGCAGCCAAGGATCGTGAACTCAAGCGCGCCGCTCATGGCCGGGGGATCCTGTCGAACAACGCAAAAAAAGCGTCCTCGGTGTTCTGCTCGGCTTCCTGCGCCGACCAGCCGCGAATTTCCGCGAGCTTTGCGAGCACCGCCGGCAGATAGGCAGGTTCATTGCGCCGCCCCCGATGCGGGATAGGGGCCAGATAGGGGCAGTCCGTTTCCACGATAATTCGGTCGGCGGGCATATCACGCACCACGGCGCGAACGTCCTCGGCCGCCTTGAAGGTGGCGATGCCAGACACCGAGAACCAAGCGCCCAACGCCGCGGCCCGCGCCGCAAGTTCGGCGCCGGACGTGTAGCAGTGCATCAACATCTTGAAGGCGCCGCGGGCGTATTCCTCCTCCAGGATGTCGCCCATCAGTTGGTCGGCCTCGCGCGTGTGGACCACCAACGGCAGGCCGGTTTCACGCGCCGCGGCGACATGGGCCCGGAAAACCTTGGCCTGGATGTCGCGCGGGCTGAGATCGTAGTGGAAATCCAGCCCCGTCTCGCCAATCCCGACCACACGCGGATCGGCGGCCAGCGCCACCAGTTCGGCGGCCGAAAGCTCCGGGTTCTCCTTGGCCTCGTGCGGATGGGTGCCGACCGTGCACCAGATGTCCGGGTGATCGGCCAAGGCGCGCACGGCTTTGAAGTGGGAGACCTTGTCGCTGATATTGACCATCAGGGCGATCCCAGCCGCGCGGGCTCGGGCGATCACCTCATCCCGATCTTCATCGAAGTGGGGAGCGTGCAGGTTGACGTGGCTGTCGATCAGCATGGCGCGAAGAAACTCAAGCGCGCGCGGCGGCGCGCAATTCGGAAAGTGCGGTGAAGAAGGCGTCCGTCCGGTCGAGGTTGACGGCTTCCACCTCGCGCGGAAGGCGTTGCAGCGTCTCCCATGCCGAGGCCCAGCGATCAAGGTCGCCATATCCCTCGCCGGCCAGGCGCGTCGCATGGCTATGGACGCGTTCGGCGAGGCGTTCGAACAGCAGGTTGAATTGGGCTTGGCCCTCCCCGCCTCGGAAGCGATCAGCCAACGCCAAAGCTGCAGCCTCATTGATCTGCGGCAGGCCGATCAGGATTTCCTTCGCCGCGTCGTCCACGGCCACCGCGCCGGCCAAGGCCAGGGCCAGGGCGCGCCCGGGCGCCCCGTTGGACATGCGGGCCAGCCGGATCGAATCCTCAGCGTTGGCCGTGGTTCGCGATTGGACAAAGCTCGTCACATCGCTTTCAGCCAGCCCGCCAAACGCCAGCCGGCGGCAGCGCGAGCGGATCGTCGGAAGGAGCCGTCCTGGCGAATGAGAAATCAGGAGAATGACGCCGCGCTCGGGCGGCTCCTCAAGCGTTTTCAGCACCGCATTGGCCGAATTGACGTTCAGGTCGTCGGCGGCGTCGATGATCGCCACGCGGTGCGGAGAGCTGGCGGGCGACTTGGAGAAGAAGTCGGAAAGCTTGCGCGCCTCGTCGACCGGAATGGCCTTGCGGACCTTGCCGTCCTCGCCGATCCGCTCGAGCACCATGATGTCAGGGTGCGAACGCGCGATGATCTGGCGGCTGACCGGATGGCCGGGCGAGGCGCCTAGTACGCCATAGGAACGTTCCGGCGGCGCGCCCAGCAACCGACGTGCGGCGCGATAGGCGAAGGTCGCCTTGCCAACGCCCTCAGGACCGGTGAGCAGCCAAGCATGATGCAGGCGCCCGCGACTGCGCGCTTCCTCAAAGGCGATCTCAGCGGCCTCATGACCCTTCAGATCGAAGACTTCGCGAGGATGAGTCGGTTGCTCAGCCATGGACCGCCAACCGATCGCTAACCGTGGCCCAGACTTGCGCCTCGACCTCCTCGATGGAGCCGGAGGCGTCGATCAGCGCGCAGCGGTTGGGCTCGGCCTTGGCGATGGCGAGAAACGCGCCGCGCAGCCGTTCATGGAAGGCCACGCCCTTTGACTCAAACCGGGTCTCAGCATGACCGGCGGTGTTCGCAAAGCTCTCGGCCCGCGCCAGCCCGACATCGACCGGCAGGTCGAAGACAAGGGTCAGGTCCGGCCGCACCTCGGCCAGGACGTGAGCCTCTAGCGCCGAGATCAAGGCCGGCGCCACGCCGCCCGCCCCGCCCTGATAGGCGCGCGTGGAATCGGCGAACCGGTCGCAGATCACCCAGGCGCCGCGCGCCAGCGCCGGCTGGATGATCCGCTCGATATGATCGCGTCGCGCGCCGTACATCAGCAGCGTCTCGGTCACCGGGCTCCAGCGGTCGGCCTCGCCCTTCAGGACAAGATTGCGGATCGCCTCGGCTCCGGGAGAGCCACCCGGCTCGCGGGTCTGGACGACATCCAGACCCTCGCCCTGCAGGCGCGCGACCAGGCGGCGAACCTGGGTGGATTTCCCAGCGCCTTCTCCGCCTTCAAAGGTGATGAACCGCCCGCGCGTCACGCCGGCCAAAATGGCCCGTTCGCTCGGTTTGTCCAGCCGCTATGCGCCGTCAGAGACCAGGACGTACGACCCGAGCCTCGGCGAAGCCAGACGCCGCAACCCGATCGCGCAAGGCCCAGGCCTCGGCCTCGTCCGGCGTGCCCTGCACCATCACGCGGTACAATGTCACGCCGTCGGCCCGCTGGTAGGGTTCGACCGTCGCGGTCACCCCGCCGCCGAGCTGGTTGACGACGCGCTGAGCGTTGGCTGGATCAGCGAAGGCGCCGGCCTGAACACGATAGGCCAGGCCCGTCCCACTGCCAGGCGACGCAACCGGTATCGGCGCATTGAGCGGCGGCAAGGCGCTCGAACCGACCGCAGGCGGCAGTGGGGCTGTGCCTGGCGAAGGGTTTAAGCCGACATAGGGCGTCGGGCCGGTGGGCATCTGGTCGGTCGGCATGCTGGGCGTATAGCCTGCATAGCGCAGACCGGCGTCCGGAGCGCCCAAGGGCGCAGGACCCACATAGCGAACGCGGACATTCGTGCGTCCTTGTTGCTCGAAGCCAAGCTGCTGGGCCGCGGCCTGGGAGAGATCGATGAGGCCGCCGTCGTGGAACGGTCCGCGGTCATTCACCCGCACCTGGACCGACTTGCCGTTCTCGAGGTTGGTCACCTCGACGATGGATGGCAATGGCAAGGTCGTGTGTGCCGCCGACAGTGCATATTTGTCGAAAATCTCGCCGTTCGCCGTTGGCTTCAGGTGATGTTCGGCGCCGTACCAGGTCGCCAAGCCTTGTTGATCATAGCCCGGCTCCTCCTTGGGCGAGTACCAGACGCCGGCGACCTGATAGGGCGAGCCGACTTTGTACTTGCCGCCCGCTCCGGTCGGCATCTGGCCGGGGGTCGGCCCGGTCACCGGATGCTTGGCGGCGAATTTCGGTTGTGGCGTGGCGCAGGCGGCCAGCGCCGCGCTGCCGATAAGCACCAAGGCCAGGCTTTGGGCGCGCGCACGCGAACGGTTACGGATCATGACCGCAGGTCCTCTAGTCTACGCTCCCCAGCGCCAAAACGTCGGGAACGATGGTGACCGCAGAACTTTGCGTCAGGGTTAACGACGGAGCCTTTTTCGTTAAGGCTGTTTGGTGGCTTGGAGCCGCCGCCCGGCTCCTGCTATAGGCCCCAAATCCGGATGGGTGGCCGAGTGGTTTAAGGCAGCGGTCTTGAAAACCGCCGTAGGTGAGAGCCTACCGTGGGTTCGAATCCCACCCCATCCGCCAAGCGCCTTCTTCTTGAAACGACCGCGCCCCGAATATTCGCGATATGCCGGGCTTACGCGGCGGCCGCCGGTTGACCGCGCCAACGCCCCGGATTTGCCAATAGTTCACGTAGCGCCGCCACGATGGCGGCGATCGGCTCCTCCCACATGCTGGGCGATGGGGCGTCGTTGTGCAGCACGTTCATGCAGGCGTTGGCCTCAAACACCAGCAAGCTGCCGTCAGGGCGAAGCGAGCAATCGATGCCGAAGTAGTCCAGGCTCAGGGCCTCGGCCACAGCCATCACCGACGAGCGGATAGCCGGTGCGGTCTGCTCGGCGAACGCGGCCAGCGCGGCCTGCTCCTCTGCCTCGGTGTTTTGCGTACGCCGCGAAGCGTGCAGCAACCAGCTTTCGCCAATGATCACGTGGCGCAGGAATATTTGATCGCCAACCACCACGACCCGGTGCTTGCGATAGAGCCCATCGGCATCGGCGAAATCGACGAACTCGGTGACATAGACCAGTTCATTTCCGAACCGGATCTTCGCGGCCTGTAGGTCTTCAGGGCGGTCGACCTTGATCATGTCGTCGCCGCCGTGCGCTCCCACGGGCCGGATCAGGAGTGGGAAGTTGAGGCCCTCAACCGCTATCGTTCTGCCCAACGCCTCCGGATGGGGCGCTGGCGTCCGAATTGTCCGCGGCATGCAGACTCCCTCCACGCCAGAGAGACCCTTCGCAACTTCATCGCGTCCGGTGCGCAGAACCGCAGCGGGGGCGTTGAACGCCGGCTTCCGGAGCTGCTGGACGATGAGGTCGGCCTTGCGCAAGGCGACCTCATATATGTCGGCGTCCGCCAGGTAGTTGATGACCGGCAGCCGCCGCATCGGTAGCGGCTTCAGCCCGCGGCGCGGGCTAAGCCATAGTTGCCGGGCGCGCGACAGCAACTCCGGAACGTAGGGCAGAAAACTCGCGGTCCCGCTGAGAACAAACCGGGGCGGATCGAAGCCATCCTGCACGTCGATCCGGCAGTGACGGTTAAACGGCGCGCCGCGGATTAAAATCACCTCGTCCGGCGCGCGAAGCTGGGAATCGGAACTCATCGGGGTCTTTCGCACACGGCTCCACTGTCTGGCGCGCCAAACCCAACGACACCGAGAAAAACTTCCAGGGCCCGCGGCAGGACGACAAGCTTGCCGCCGCGTCACACTTTTCGAACATTCGGGATGGAGCCATAGTGTCCTCTGTCGGATACGCAGGTGCGGACTGAATGACGCCTGCGACGGCTCCAAGCGAGGGCGGAAGCATGCACGATCTGGTCATCCGTAACGGGCGCGTGGTGGACGGCGCCGAGACCGCGGCCTTCACGGCCGATATCGCCGTAGACGGCGGAAAAATCACAGCGGTAGGCAAGATAGACCAGCCCGGCCGGCGCGAGATCGACGCCGCGGGCCTGGTCGTCACGCCGGGATGGGTGGACATCCATACCCACTACGACGGCCAGGTGACCTGGGATCCCTATCTCGCCCCGTCCAGTTGGCACGGCGTGACAACCGTGGTGATGGGCAATTGCGGCGTAGGTTTCGCGCCGGTTCGCCCTGATCGCCACGAATGGCTGATCGAACTGATGGAGGGTGTCGAGGATATCCCCGGCGCCGCTCTCTCCGAAGGCATCACGTGGACGTGGGAGAGTTTCCCCGAATACCTCGACAGCCTGGACGCCCAGCCGCGCGTTCTGGACGTCGCGACCCAGGTCCCGCATGGCGCGGTGCGCGCCTATGTGATGGGCGAACGCGGGGCGCGCAACGAGCCGGCGACCGCCGAGGACATCGCCGAGATGTCGCGCATCGTCGGCGAGGGTGTGGCCGCCGGCGCACTGGGGTTCTCCACCTCGCGAACCATGTTGCACCTGGCCAAGGACGGCGAGCCGGTCCCGGGGACCTTCGCGGCCGAGGACGAACTGCTGGGTATCGGGCGGGCCATGGGCGCGGCGGGCCACGGGGTGTTCGAAATGGCCTCCGACATGGCGCCGGCCGAAGACGAGTTCGCGTGGATGAAGGCCATGTCGGCGGAAACCGGCGTGCCGGTCACCTACGGCCTGCTGCAGTCTCCGACCAAGGCCGACAACTGGAAGCGAATGCTGGCTCTGACGGAGGAGGCGCGCGCTGAAGGCGCCCAGATCACCGCCCAGATCGCCTGCCGGCCAACCGGCATGGTGCTTGGCTGGCAGAGCACCGTGCATCCGTTCATTGGCCGCGAAAGCTATCGCAAGTTGGCCGCCCTGCCCTTCGCCGAACGGATCGTCCACCTGCGCGATCCTGACGTGCGCGCGCGTATACTGAGCGAACCTTCGAAGCCGATGGGCGCTATCGGCATGATCCTGACCCAGGGCTTTGACCGGATGTTCCGGCTGGAGCACGACGGCGGGCTCGATTACGAGCCGCGCGCCGAGGACTCGATCGCCGCCCTGGCCGCAGCCACCGGCCGGCAACCGGACGCTATCGTCTACGACATGCTCATGGAAAAGGACGGCGCCGGCTACATCTACCTGCCGCTGTTGAACTATGCGGAGTTCAACTTCGACCACATCCACGAGATGATGAACCACCCGAATACGGTGCTCAGCCTCTCGGACGGCGGCGCCCACTGCGGGGTGATCTGCGACGCCAGCTTCCCGACCTACATGCTGACCCACTGGACCCGCGACCGCGCGCGTGGACCACGCTTGTCGCTGGAAAAGGTCGTGTCGATGCAGACCCGCGACACCGCCCGCCTCTATGGGCTGCATGATCGCGGCGTCATCGCCCCCGGGATGAAGGCGGACTTCAATCTGATCGACTACGACAAGTTGGCCATCATGGCGCCGGAAATGGCGTTCGACCTGCCGGCCCAGGGACGGCGTCTGATCCAGCGTGCGCAGGGCTACGCCGCCACGATCGTAAGCGGTGTGGTGACCTTTGAGGCTGGGGAAGCCACCGGCGAGATGCCCGGCAAACTGATCCGAGGACCCCAGCAAGCCAATCTGGCGATCGCCGCCGAATAGCGTCCCGTCATGGCAAGGCGCCGTTGCGTCAAAGCGACGGTTGACCTCGCGGCTTTATGTTTCTAATTTTCAGGAATTCCTGAAAGTTCACGAAAATGAATTTGCCGCCTCTCACCCAGTCCTTTGTCCTCCACTTCGGGGAGATGGGAAGCCGATGGGGAATCAGCCGCACCGTCGGGCAGATCTACGCCCTGCTGTTCCTGGCCGAGGAGCCGCTGAACGCCGACGACATCACGGAGAAGCTCGGCTTCTCGCGCTCGAACGTCAGTATGGGGCTGAAGGAGCTGTCCTCCTGGCGGCTGGTGAAGCTGCAGCACAAGCCCGGCGATCGCCGCGAGTACTTTTCCACGCCGGAAGACATCTGGGAGATCGTCCGCATCCTGGCCGAGGAGCGCCGGAAGCGGGAAATCGACCCCACGCTATCGATGCTGCGACAGGCGTTGGTCGAGACGCCGGCCACCCCGGGCGAGCGCCATGCCCAGGATCGTATGGCCGAGATGCACGGCCTTATCGAGCTGATCACCCGCTGGTCGGTCGACATCCAGAAGCTTGAAACCGAAACCCTGATTCAACTGTTGGAGGTAGGCTCCAAGGTCCAGAAGGTGTTCGAAATGAAAGATCGCCTGAAGGTCGTCGCCGGGGGCAAGTCACGCCGACGGACCAGAACCGAGGGGCAGTGAGATGTTCGACGACATAAGCGCCCTGACACTCGCGCGCGCGCAGTTCGCCTTCACCGTCTCATTCCACTTCATTTTCCCGGCCTTCTCGATTGGCTTGGCTAGCTACCTCGCCGTCCTGGAAGCGCTTTGGCTGCGGACGAAGAACGAGGTCTATCTCAACCTCTTCAAGTACTGGCTGAAGATCTTCGCCCTGGCCTTCGCCATGGGCGTCGTCTCGGGCATCACCATGTCCTACCAGTTTGGCACCAACTGGTCGGTGTTCTCCGACAAGGCTGGACCGATCATCGGCCCGCTGATGGCCTACGAGGTCATGACCGCCTTCTTCCTGGAGGCTGGTTTCCTGGGCGTCATGCTGTTCGGCATGAACCGCGTGGGGCCCAAACTGCACTTCATGGCGACACTGGCCGTGGCGGTCGGAACCTTCATCTCGGCCTTCTGGATCTTGTCCGCCAACAGTTGGATGCAGACCCCGCAGGGCTTCACGATGAACGCCGCGGGCCAATTTGCGCCCGCTGACTGGCTGGCGATCATTTTCAACCCGTCCTTCCCCTACCGCTTGGTCCACACGGTGCTCGGCGCCTACCTGACGACCGCGCTGGTCGTCGGCGCGGTCGGGGCCTGGCACCTGCTGAAGGACAAGGCCAACGCCGGCGCGCGGGTGATGTTCAACATGGCCATGGGCCTGGTCGCGGTCGCCGCGCCGATCCAGATCTTCGCCGGCGACATGCACGGCCTCAATACGCTGGAGCACCAGCCCGCCAAGGTCATGGCGATGGAAGGCCACTTCCAGAGCCACCCTGACGGCGCGCCGCTGATCCTGTTCGGCATTCCCGATCAGAAGGCCGGCGAGGTCCGCGCGCAGATCGCGATCCCCAAGGCTTCCTCCCTCATCCTCAAGCACGACCTCAACGCGCCCTTGGCGGGTCTCGAGACCGTGCCGCGTGAAGACTGGCCGCCGGTGCCGATCGTCTTCTGGTCATTCCGCATCATGGTCGGCCTCGGCATGCTGATGCTCGGCCTGGGGGCGTTCAGCATCCTGGCGCGAGTTCGGCGCAGTCTCTACGACTGGCCGCTGCTGCATCGCTTCGCCCTGGTGATGGGTCCTGCCGGCTTCGTCGCCGTCCTGGCCGGCTGGGTGACGACCGAGGTCGGGCGCCAACCGTTCACGGTCTATGGCCTGCTCCGAACGGCCCATTCGGCCGCACCTCTGGACGCTCCTGCGGTCGCCGCCTCCCTGCTCGCCTTCGTCATCGTCTACTTCGTCGTTTTCTCGGCGGGCACTGGCTACATCCTCAAGCTGATGAGCCACGCGCCCCACCCCGGCGAGCCTGGTCTGGAGGAAACTCCTGACCAGCCCATCCGTACCGCCGGCATCACACCGGCCCCTGGCATCCACCACGCCGCCGAGGGAGACGCGTCATGAGCCCCGCCCTGGATCTCCCGACGGTCTGGGCGTTCATCATCGCCTTTGCGGTGTTCGCCTATGTTGTGATGGACGGCTTCGACCTCGGGATCGGCATTCTGTTCCCGACCTTCAAGCCCGGCCGCGAACGTGACTCGGCCATGAACTCCGTGGCTCCTGTCTGGGACGGCAACGAGACTTGGCTGGTGCTGGGCGGCGGCGGCCTGATGGCGGCCTTTCCGCTCGCCTACGCCATCATCCTGCCGGCGCTCTACGCCCCGATCATCATCATGTTGCTGGCGCTGATTTTCCGCGGCGTGGCCTTCGAGTTCCGTTGGCGCGACCCCGCCCATCGGGCGTTCTGGGACGTAGCGTTCACGGGCGGCTCGATCATCGGGACCCTGGCCCAGGGCGTCACACTGGGCGCTTTGCTACAGGGCATCACCGTCGAAGGCCGCCAGTATGCCGGCGGATGGTGGGACTGGCTGACGCCGTTCAGCCTGCTCACCGGCGTCAGCCTGGTGGTCGGCTACGCCTTCCTGGGCGCGACATGGTTGGTCATGAAGACAGAGGGTGACGTTCAAGCCCACGTCCGGCGCATGGCCGGGTGGCTCGGCGCGGCGACCATCGGCCTGATCGGCGTGGTCAGCGCCGTGACGCCCTTCCTCAAGGGCGCCTATTACGAAAACTGGTTCGCGTGGCCCAACGTCCTGCTGACGGCGCAGGTCCCTTTGCTGGTGCTCGTCGGTACGGTTCTGTTCTTCCGAAGCCTGATGCGCGGCCATGAGTACTGGCCGTTCCTGCTGGCGCTGGGCCTATTCGGCCTCAGCTTCGTCGGCCTGGGGATCAGCATGTTCCCCTATGTGGTGCCTGGCGCCGTCACGATTTGGCAGGCGGCGGCCCCGGACTCGAGCTTGATCTTCATGCTCGTGGGGGCGGTCGTGCTGGTGCCGATCATCCTGGCCTATACCGGCTACGCCTACTGGGTGTTTCGCGGCAAGGTCGGCCAGGAGGGCTATCACTGATGACGGCCCGTCCTCCGCAACTGTGGCGCCGACTATTGTGGTTCGCCGGGCTGTGGCTCGGCGGCGTCCTTACGGTAGGCGCGATCAGCATGCTGATCCGCACCTGGCTGCTCTGACGCCGCCAGGACCGATCACGCCTCGATGGAAATGACCTTCACAGCCCGCAATCGGCCATCGGCGTCCGTCCAACGGAAGATCGCGCCCTCCATCAAGCCGATCAAAGCCGCACCTAGCGGCGACAATAGCGAGACGTCGCCGGCCGTTTGATCTGCGTCGGCCGGATGCGAAAGACGAACTCGGCTCTCCTGTTTGGTCCGCAGGTCCAGATAGGTCAGGGACGATCCGGGACGCACGAAGGGCTCCTTCCCGCCATGGGATAGAACGCAGAGGCGATCGAACTCCTCAGCGAACAGGGCCGCACCGGGGGCGTTGGTCCCTGCGGTTCCCGCAAGGACCTTGAGCTTGGGGACGTCATCGGCAAGCGCGTAGACGGGTGGGCGTGTGAACATGACTATCCTCGTATGGCCGTCAGAATTCGACGGGCGGTTTGAAGCTCGACAGCAGAGCGGCCAACTCAGGTTCCTGAACCAGCCGGGCGGCCTGTTTGGGCGCGCACCAACGCAGGACCCGCTGGCCCTTCTCGGGCCAGGTCTTGGCAAGGCCGGAGACACGCAGGGCGAACACTCCGACCCGGCAAGTCGCGGCGACACCATCCTTTCCCGTCTGTTGGTAACGATAGGCGCCAATCTCCTTGAGACCGACGACGTCACCCTGGACGCCGGCCTCCTCGAAAGCTTCCCGCCGGGCGGTTTCGCCGTTCGTCGCATCGGCCCCATCAGGCCAGCCCTTCGGCAAGACCCAGCGGCCGGTTCCCCGCGATGTGATCAGCAGGACGCGGGGGTCGCCGTCCACGCCGATCGTGAACGGCAAGGCGGCGAACTGGCGAGAGAGCTTTGGCTCCGCCCCACTCACTTGCCGATATCCAGGACGTGGACGCTGCGCATCCCGCCGTTGGTCCACCAACTGAACACGTCATCGACGCCCAGTCCCAGCAGAGCCGCGCCGACCGGCGAGGTGACGGGGATGCTGCTCTCATGAATGCTGCCATCGCCGGGCATGACCACGCGCGCAGTGCGCACGCGTCGGCGTTGGACATCGCAATAGGTCACTCGTGAGCCGATCCGGACGAAGGGCGCTCCGGCTTTCGGGTCCTCGACGACCGACAGGCGGCCGATCTCGGCAGCCAGGAGCATGGGCCCCGGCGCCGTCGCCCCTTCGAGTATTTGCCCCAGGCTCGAGAGGGCGCGGAAATCATCGTTCGAAACGAAAACGGGCGGCGGCGTGGTGATGGTCATAGGAAAGCTCCTTGGAAATAAGGGGATGGCTGGCGACGTCAGACGCGGCCGCGGGGATCGCCGCGATCCAGCCAGACGGCGAAGATCGCCCCGACCGGGTCATCGAAGCGTCCGCTGCGAACTGCGCGGCGGAAGGTCACCCACCGCGCCACGCCGGCGAGAGCGGCGAGGGCCGCCATCAACAAGGTGGTCATGACGGGACCGATCACGACCGACCTCGCGAGGCGGCCCCCTGCCCCCGTCGCAGATCGACGGCATAAGCGCGCGGGGAGAAGACCGGCGTCAGGAACTGGAAAGCGTTGAGGCTCGCGCCTGAAGGGGCCACGACTGCTTCGCCCGCGCTGGAAGGCGCAGGTTCTTTGATCTTGTGAGACACGATTCATTCTTGGCGGGTGAACGCCCGCTCCAAGCTTTCATGCAATTTATGACGAGGACAATGAAGTCTTCCCCGAACCGCGCGACATTGGCCGCAAGCAGTTCGGGGTTAAGACTGTTCGATGGCGCCGCGTTGTTGCTTCCGGCGCGGGCTGTTCGATGTCCGCAAATTCATGATGCGGCCAGGATGGGCCAGGCCATGCCGCATGTCAAATCGCGGTTTCTTAACTGGATTTCCGGGATCCCGAGCGGCCGCCGATTGACTTTCCCGGTCGGCTAGCCATGTTCAGAGGGTCATGTGGTCCCTCCCTCCTCCCGATGGCCGCCGCTGCCATGCAGGCCGGCGCGTCGAAGGCGAGCTGCCCCGAGCTTAGGCGTCCCCCTGCCGAGCTCGGGGCCGGCTGGCCTGAGCGTCAGCCTTTGACGGGATAGAACTCACACCCAAATCGCCTCTCCGTCGACGCTTCCGCGCGCAGGTGCGGCGCGCCCTACGGGAGACACCTCATGTCTTTGAGCCTTCACGACCAACAGCTGCGGATCGCCGATCTGGAAACCGCCCTGGTCACTCTCGTCCAGACCTTCGCTGGAACTCATCCGGCAAACGCCTTCGCGGTCAGCGAGGCAGCACGCGCCTTGCGGGCCCAGGGCTCAAAGGGCGCCGCCGGCCTGCTTGAAGGCGCGGCCGCGAACGCCGCCTATCGCCGCTAAGAGGGCCAAAGCCATGACATCCGCGCCCTCGACGATCGGGATCGCCGATTCCATCGTCGCCTCGGCGGCCGCCACAGCGATTATCGAGGTTCACCAGGAAATTCATGACCTCGCGACCCAGGCAGGCCGCGCGGGCGTTGTGGCGCGTCTTCGCGAGCGCTCCGCCGAATTAGCCCATTCGGGGGCCGCCCGAGAGCAACTGAAGAGCCGCGCCTTGGAAGTCGCCGCCGACGACTTGGCCTGGGGGCGCGCGGCTCTGTCCAACTGGCCGACATTCTTCGCCGAAGAATGGCGCCCCAGCCCGGAAAGCCGGGCGGAGCTGAGACGGCTGGTCACGCCCTACCAACCGGCCGACACCGTGGCCTCCTCGGTGGCCGCGGCCATCGAGGCGCGCCTGATGCAGGATGGCGAAGACTCCTTCGCCGCGGCCCGCCAACTGGCCGAGCGCCTAGCCGACGAAATCACCTTACAGTCGGCCTTGTGGGACGATCCGCGCCTCGCTGCGGACCTGAACGCGCGCCGGCTCATGCGGGCCGGTGAGATCGGCCTCAGCCTGCGCCTTGAGGCGATCGAGCGTCGAAGGATGGAGCACGCAAGGCAGCCGAGAAAGGGCGGCGTCTGGAAATGGTTGAAGGTTCCGTTCGGGCCACGGGCGTCGCGGGCCTAGGCGTCTGGATCACACGGACTTTGCCGGGCGCTGCATCGACCGCCGACCGCGTTCGGGCGCTGGGCTGGGCGGCTCTCGTTAGCCCGCTGCTGGAGGTCAGGCCGCTCAATGAACCTCTCTGTCTGAACGGCGTCGGCGCCCTGGCCTTCACGAGCCCGAACGGCGTCGCCGCCTTCACGCGCCTGGACGACGAACGCGGCCTGCCGGTGTTTGCGGTTGGCGATGGCACGGCTGATGCGGCCCTCGCGGCCGGGTTCGCTACCGTCACCTCGGCGGCTGGCGACGTTCACGACCTGATCGCCTTGATCCCCGCGCGACGGCAGGACTTCTCCGGTCGCCTGGTTCGCCCTGGAGCGCGGGAACCGGCCGGCGATCTCGACTCCGCCCTGGCCGCACGTGGAATCGAAGCGACGAGCTGCGTGGTCTACGAAACCGTCGCCACCGCGCTCCACGCAGATAGCCCCGAAGTGCGCAAACTAGTGTCGGGCGAGCTCGCGGCGGTGATGATCCACTCGCCGCGGGCCGGACGCCTTTTGGCCGGCATGCTGGACGGCATGACCCCTGTCCCGGCGCGCATCGTCTGCATCTCGGCCGCGGCGGCTCGCCCTCTGGTGGAGGCGGGCTGCACGACTGTCATCGTCGCAGCGCATCCCGGCGAAGCGGCCATGCTGGCCGCGCTGGGCGCGCCGTGAGACGTGTCCCGGCAGGCCCAGCCCACCGGGACCTCATCACTAGATTTGAGCCAGCGCTTGGTCGAGATCACCGATGATGTCGTCGATGTGCTCCAGCCCGACCGATAGCCGCACCACGTCCGGACCAGCGCCAGCCGCACGCTGAGCGGCCTCTTCCAGTTGCCGGTGCGTGGTCGAGGCCGGGTGGATAATCAGGCTTCGGGTGTCGCCCAGATTGGCCAGGTGTGAAAACAGCTTCACGCCGCCGACCAGCTTGACCCCCGCGTCGAACCCGTCCTTCAGCCCGAAGGTGAAGACCGAGCCCGCCCCGCGCGGCGTGTATTTCTGCGCCTTGGCGTAATAGGGATCAGTCGGCAGGCCGGCATAGGAAACCCACGCCACCTTCGGGTGCTTCTGCAGCCATTGGGCGACGGCCATTGCGTTCTGGCAGTGCCGCTCCATCCGAAGCGGCAGGGTCTCGATCCCGGTCAGGATCATGAAAGCGTTGAACGGCGACAAGGCCGGCCCAAGATCGCGCAGGCCGAGCGCCCGGCAGGCAACGATGAAGGCGACCGGACCAAAGGCCTCAGTGAACACCTTGCCGTGGTAGCTGGCGTTCGGCTCGGACAGGTAGGGGTACTTACCGCCCGCCTTCCAGTCGAAACGCCCGCTGTCGACGATAACCCCACCCAGCGAATTGCCGTGACCGCCCAGGAACTTGGTCAGCGAGTGGACCACGATGTCGGCCCCGTGCTCGAACGGCCGGCAGAGGTACGGGCTGGCCATGGTGTTGTCGACCACCAGCGGCACCCCGGCTGCGTGGGCGACCTCTGCGATAGCCGCCAGGTCGGTGATCACGCCACCCGG
Source organism: Phenylobacterium sp. (assembly GCF_030681155.1). Classification (GTDB taxonomy): domain Bacteria; phylum Pseudomonadota; class Alphaproteobacteria; order Caulobacterales; family Caulobacteraceae; genus Phenylobacterium. Next base: position 48,711 of record NZ_JAUXXE010000043.1, read on the forward strand.
ATTGGCGATGGATTCCACGAAGACCGCGCGGGTCTTGTCGTCGATTGCCGCCGCGAAATCAGCGGCGTCGTCACTGTCGATGAAGGTGACGCCCCAGCCCATCCGCTTGAAGCTCTGGCCAAGCTGGTTGATCGAGCCGCCATAGAGCTTTCGCGAGGCGACGATGTTGCAGCCCGGCTCCATCAGGGTGTGGAAGACGATGAACTGCGCGGCGTGCCCGCTGGCGACGGCCAAGGCGGCCATGCCGCCCTCCAACGCCGCAACCCGCTCTTCCAGCACGCTGGTCGTCGGGTTCATCAGACGCGTGTAGATGTTGCCGCCCTGCTCGAGATTGAACAGCGCCGCGGCGTGGTCGGCGTCGTCAAAAACATAGGAAGCCGTCTGATAGATCGGCGTGATCCGCGCCTTCGTGGTGGGATCCGGAGCGGCTCCGGCGTGGATGGCCAGGGTTTCCATCTTCGGCGAGGTCATAGGCTTCCTTCCTGCGTCGCAAGGCGCTTTGTCTGTGTTGTTGGGTACTGGCTCTCACACTCCAGGCCGAGTTCCAACCTTCGGCTGCAACGCCAGATCGCTTTTGCGCTCTGAGAAGTGGAGAGCGGCGTCTTCATGGATCATTCCGGCGTCAGGACTAAGGGCTTCACCCCACAGAAATGGTCGCCGAGCAGGCTCATGGTGACGCCTTAGGGCGAAGGACTGCTCATGCGCGACCTCACCAAATTCCTCGCCGCCCTGGCGACCGGACTAGTCGCGGCGACATCCGCACAGGCGCAGGACGATTGGCGGGTCAACGTCACGCCCTACCTCTGGCTCGCGATGCCCAAGGGCGACATCGCCGCGATCTTCGAAAACTCCGATCCATCGGTCGGCGCTCACTTCGACGACGTCGGTCTATCAGGCATCTTCACGGGCGCGGTGGACGTTCGCTATGGTCGCTTCGGCATGCTGGGGGACCTGACCTACTACAGCATCAAGGCGGACAAGGACATCACGCTAGGGTCCCTCCCCGCCATATCCGGCGAGGTGGAAGTCTCGGGCACCAAGGCCCTGCTGGTCGGCTACTACCGAGCCTATGAAAATGAAAAGTCGTCAGTCGATGTCATGGCGGGGCTTCACTACCTGGGCACCGAACTAGACATCGACGTCACTGGGCCCAATCGGCAGATATCGCGCGGCGTCAATGATGACCTGTGGGACCCGATGGTCGGGGTTCGCGCCAAGACGCGGCTCACCGAACACATCGGATTGTCCGGTCTCGCCACTTATGGCGGCTTCGGCGCGTCGTCGGATTCGCTCTACGAACTCCACGGCTACGTGACCTACAGTTTCACGCCGACCATCACCGCCGAACTTGGCTATCGCTACTATTCGGCCGACTGGTCAACCGATCGTATCGACTACAACGCGGCGTTCGGCGGTCCCGTTCTCGGGATCACCTTCGGGTTCTAGCTACCAGAAGCGCCGAGTCGCCGGCTGCTGATCGCCGCCCTGTTCAGGCGTTTCTGGCTGTGGAGGCGTCGGAACCGGTCCAATCGGAGCGTCGGTATTCCCCGACGTCATCCCGGTGGCCACGACCGAAACCCGCAGCTTGCCCTCAAGCGATGCGTCGAACGCCGCGCCAAAAATGATGTTCGCATCCGGATCGGCCTGGTCGGCGATGTCGGTGGCGGCCTCATCGACCTCCAACAGGGTCATGTCCGAGCCGCCGGTTACGTTCACCAGCACGGCTTTGGCGCCGGCCAGCGAGGTCTCGTCCAGCAGCGGGTTCTGAATGGCGTTGTGGGCCGCGACGCTGGCGCGGCCTTCGCCGGTCGCCTCGCCGGTGCCCATCATGGCGTTGCCCATGCCACCCATGACGCTGAGCACGTCGGCGAAGTCGAGGTTGATCAGGCCCGGCAGCACCATCAGGTCGGTGATGGAGCGGACGCCCGCATGCAGCACCTGATCGGCCATGTTGAAGGCTTCGGCGAAGGTCGTTTGTTCGGTGGCGATCCGGAACAGGTTCTGGTTCGGCACGATAATCGAGGTGTCGACGAACTGCTGCAGCTCGCGCAGGCCGGCCTCGGCCAGGCGCATCCGGTGACGACCCTCGAAACGGAAAGGCTTGGACACCACGGCGACCGTCAGGATGCCGCGTTCGCGGGCGCATCGCGCCACGAAGGGCGCCGCGCCGGTGCCGGTGCCGCCGCCCATGCCGGCGGTGATGAAGACCATGTCGGCACCGTCCAGATAGTGGACGATATCGCTCATCGATTCTTCGGCGGCGCTCAAGCCCGCGTTGGGGTTCGCCCCGGCGCCTAGGCCTTGAGTCACATGCATGCCGAGCTGAATGCGCTGGCTCGCGAGCGCCAGCGAGAGCTGCTGGGCGTCAGTGTTGGCCACGACGAAATCGACGCCTTCCAGGCCCGATTCGATCATGTTGTTGACCGCGTTGACCCCAGCGCCTCCGACGCCGAACACGACGATACGGGGTTTCAATTGGGTGACCGCCGGCCGCGAACCGTTATGGGGTGACACTGCCATGCTCCGAAAATCCCTCATACGTCCCTGTCGTGATCAGCAGCGGTTCCGCAACCGAACGCGGACCAGTTCCACAGGATTGTGGTGCGAACCGGGCGGCTCGCGACCTATCCCCAGCTCTTAGAAAGTGTTCGCAACCTGCGTGATCCACATGACCAGCGCGCACAGGGCGGCGCCGGTCACCACACCACGCATAAATGCGCCGTGCCGATCCCACCAGATCCGGCGCGCCCGAAAGCGCTGCGCCCGATCTACTCTCCTGCGTCCAATAGCCATGGCGGTCACTTCGCCTATCAGGCGACAAACGGCAAGCCGAAGGTGGGCGATTGGGCGCTAGGCCGCAGCCGCCAAGCCTCGGCGAGAGGTGGTGATGACCCCGCGCGTGGTGCTCCGCAGGAAGGCCGCCAGGCGCTTCACCCGCTCGTCCCTAACACCTGCTTCGACCGCCGCGATCCGTTCCGCCAGTGGGCCTTGGCCGAGGAACAGCTCACGATAGGCTCGCTTGAGCGTCGCGATCTCCAAGCCTGAAAGTCCCGCTCGCTTGAGGCCGACAAGGTTCAACGAGACCAGGCGCGCGCGGTCGCCTTGGACCAGGCAATATGGAGCGACATCCTGGGTGACGATGGAGCCTCCGGCGACGAACGCCTGGGTTCCGATTCGCACATGCTGATGAACGGCGCACAGCCCGCTGAGCTGGGCCATGTCTCCGATCTCTACGTGACCTCCCAAGGTCGCGGCGTTGGCCAGGACGATCTCGTCGCCCAACCGGCAGTCGTGGGCCACATGCGCGGTCGCCATGATCAAATTGCGCGAACCCAGGACCGTGACGTCGTCGCCGCCCGAGTGAACGGTGACGAACTCTCGAAAGACGTTGCCGTCGCCGATCACCAGTCGCCCAATGTCCCCGCTCCGCCCGGTGATCTGCGGACTGGCCCCTATCGAGCAAGACGCCAAGAAGCGGTTGCCGACACCGATTTCCGTATCGCCCTCGATCACAACATGCGGACCGACGACATTTCCCGGTCCCATACGAACCCCTGGTCCGATCACGGCGTAGGGGCCAATCTCGCAGCTCTCATGGATAGAGGCGCCGGCGGCGATGACCGCGGTTGAGTGAATGCTCGACATCGCTGGACCCTAGGCCTCGCACCCGGCAGACCAACTCAACTTGCGTGTCCAATTGCGACGAGCCTGGCGTGGTGTTCAATGATCGTCGCGGCGCTGCGCCGCGCGATCGCTTACACATAGCTCTTGAGATTCGCCGCTTCGGACCTGCCCATTGCCTGCCGCTGTCTATGGAACACCGCCCAACGACGTCCTTGAGACGCCCAAGGGCGCCCGCCAACTTTCACCCCTCATTCCGGGCTCCGACGATGTGGCTCAAATCGCCGATGCGTCGCTGGATGAAGTGGCGCTGCTGGTCCCGCCCGGGGCTGTCGAGGCGCGCTACGTGGTCGCCCAGGCGCTGCGAGTCCTGGCCCCTGGGGGCGCGTTGGTCGCCGCCGCCCCGAAGGATCGTGGTGGACTGCGCCTGAAGCGGACCTTGGAAGGCTTCGGCTGCGAGGTCGCCGAGACGGCCCGGCGCCATCACCGCATCTGCGCCGTTGAACGGCCTGCGACGCTTATCGGTCTTGAAGAGGCTATCGCCGAAGGCGCGCCGCGCCAGATGCCCTCGGGTCTATGGTCGCAACCGGGCGTGTTCAGTTGGGAACGCCTCGATTCCGGCAGCGAGCTGCTGCTCAAACACCTCCCCAAGCTGAAGGGCCAGGGCACCGACCTTGGGGCTGGCATTGGCTGGCTGTCGCGCGCTGTGCTGACCTCGCCCGACGTGACCAAGCTTCGGATTATCGAACTCGATCGCCGCGCCTATGACTGCGCCCGGCGCAATATCGAGGACGAGCGGGCGACCATCGAGTGGGCCGATGTGCGCAACGTGGCGCCGCCGCTCACCGACCTCGACTTCGTGGTGATGAACCCCCCCTTCCATGATGGCGGTGCGGAAGATCGGGCGCTTGGCCAGGCCTTCATCCGGGTCGCTTCCAGCGCCCTTCGCAAGGGCGGCACGCTCTGGCTGACCGCCAACCGTCACCTCCCCTATGAGACCGTGCTCAACGAGGCGTTCAAGGTGGTTAAGCCGGTGGCCGACGCCAGCGGCTTCAAGATCTACGAGGCCCGCCGATGAGCAAGACCCCGACCATGCGGATCGACCGTCTGCTGTCCAATCTGGGCTATGGCAGCCGTAAGGAAATGCACGGTCTGGTCAACGCCGGAGAGGTCACCCTCGACGGGGCCGAGCTCACCGACGCCAATGCACGGATCGCCATCGGCGCAGACCTCCCCTCGCGTATGCTGATCATGGGCAATCCGGTCGATCCGCCGCCGCCCGTCGTCATCATGCTGCACAAGCCGGTGGGCGTGGTCTGCTCGCACAAGGAAGCCGGTCGCCGGATCTACGACCTGCTGCCGCCGCGTTGGCGCGTTCGCGACCCGGCGCTCTCAAGCGTGGGCCGGCTCGACAAGGACACTTCGGGCCTGTTGCTGATCACCGATGACGGCGATTTCCTGCATCGGGTGATCTCGCCCAAGCGCCATGTGCCCAAGAGCTACATCGCCACGCTCGACCGGCCCCTGACCGGTGAGGAAGGCGCAGTGTTCGCCGCCGGGACCCTGATGCTGGAGGGCGAGGAAAAGCCCTTGCTGCCGGCGATCCTCGAACCATTGTCCGACAACACGGCGCGCCTGATCATCGAGGAAGGCCGATATCACCAAGTGCGCCGCATGTTCGCGGCGGTCGGCAACCACGTGGTCGAACTGCATCGTGACCGGATCGGCGGCCTGACCTTGCCGCAAGATCTTGAACCCGGCGCCTTCCGCGTTCTACCCGCCGCGACCGCTGAACAGGTCTTCGGCGCCTAGCGGTTCACCACATGGTCTTGGCGGCGCGCTCGGGCCATTCTTCGTCATAGGCCCTGCCGCCGACCCGGGCCTGGCTCATGGCGGCCAGGATGTCTCCTGGGGTCGGGAGGCTTGCCGGATCGACGTGCCGCTCCGGATTCCAAAGCTCCGAGCGGACGATCGCTCGCGCGCACTGGAAGTAGACGCGCTGAATGGCGATCACGATCACCGACCGCGGGGCCTGTCCCTTCACAGCGAACCAAGCCAGTAGGTGCGGATCGACCGAAAGATGAGCGGTCCCGTTGAGGCGAAGGGTGGTCCCGGAACCGGGGATAAGGAAAAGCAGTGCGACACGTTCGTCGCGGACGATATTGCGGAGAGAGTCACAGCGGTTGTTCCCGCGCCGGTCCGGCATCATCACCGTCCGGTCATCCACGATCCGCACAGCCTGACCGGCGTCACCGCGTGGAGAACAGTCCAGCCCCTCGGAGCCTGCTGTCGCCAGCGCCACGAACGGAGAGGCCTCCATCAAGGCGCGATATTGCGGGGTGAGCCAATCGGCTTCCTTGACGGTCGAGGTCTCGCCCGGCTGTCCGTAGAGGGCCTCTAGCTCGTCGATCGTGGTGATGATGGTCATGATGCATCCCGCACGTGCTTTGTGCAGGTTCTAGCTGAGTACCGCCTCGGCCGCCACGGAGGCGTCTTTCGAGGCGATCGCCCGGACTATGGCGTCGATCAAGGCCTCGGCCCTGATCGGCTTTGAGAGGTGCAGGTCCGCCCCCGCCTCGTGGCTCGCCGCTATGTGCTCGTCCAACGCATTGGCCGTCAGCATGATCACTGGCGTGGCCGCCAAGCCGTTCCCGCGCTCGAACGTCCGCAGCTGCGCCGTCGCCGATAGGCCGTCGAGCTCCGGCATCTGCATATCCATCAGCACAACGTCGAACCGCTCAGACCTCAGCGCATCGAGCGCGAGAACCCCGTTCTCGACGATCACCGGCTCGATCCCAATCGACTGCAGGATGAGCTGGACGACCTTCTGATTGGTCGGGTGATCCTCGGCCACGAGCACGCGCCGGCCGCCGATCTCGACACGCTCGGAAACTTGCTTCGGCGACTCGTCCGGAACATCCTGGGCGCGCTCAAGCGGAATGACGAAGCTGAAGATTGATCCACGTCCAGCTTCCGACTCCACATCGATCTGGCCGCCCATCATCTCCACCAGAGAGCGACTGATAGCCAAGCCAAGCCCGGTTCCGCCAAATCGCCGGCGGATTGAGTCGTCGGCTTGCTCGAAGCGCTGGAACAGGCGCTGTTTAACCTCATGATCGAATCCGATGCCGGTGTCGGTGACCTTGAATCTGATGGCTCCGCCCTGCCCGACTACATCGAGCTTCACCGACCCGACGTCGGTGAACTTCACGGCGTTGGACAACAGATTCGAGAGGACCTGGCTCAAACGCACCTGATCGCCCAGGAAGCGAGCCGCCGCAGTCGCATCCACACTCCAAGCGAGTTCCAAACCCTTGGCCTGGGCCGCCGCCCTATGCAGTTCGGCGATGCCGTGGACGACGCTCAACATCGCGAAAGGCTCGCTCGACAATCCGATCTGACCGGCCTCGATCTTTGAGAAATCAAGAATATCGGTCAGCACCTGCTCCAGCAGTCGCCCTGACGAGACGATCAATTCGGCGAGCTCACGACTTTGCGGCGTGGTCTGGCGCTCCGACAGGGTTTCGGAGATCGCGATGACGCCGTTCAACGGCGTTCGCAATTCGTGGCTCATGTTCGCCAGGAACCGCGACTTCTCAGTATTCGCCCGTTCCAGCTCAGCGGTTCGCTCGTGCACGCGATCTTCAAGCGAAGCCAGGACCTGCTGGACCTTCTCCCGCTCGCCGGCCAGCGCCTTGGCCAGCACGCCGATCTCGTCGTTCCGCGCCTCGATATCGGCGACGTCTGGGCGTTCGCGCTCTCCGAAGGCCTCCGGCTCGCACGATGCGGCCAGCCGCCTTAGCGGATGGACAATGGTCTTCCGCGCGATCGCCACAACAAGGACCACTTGGGCCATCGCGGCCAGGGAGCCGAGCAGCAGGACCCAGGACGCCGATTTCGCCGCCGACCAGGTGACCGCCGACTTGGGATAGGTGAGCAGCAGATACCAATCTGGCCCGGACAGCTTGCCGAAGGCCACGATGTCCCGCCCCGAGGGACTGACCACGACTCCGTGCGATCGGCCATCGGCCTTGATCGCCTGAACCAGGGCCTTCAAGCCCAGCTTCCGCTCATAGTTGCGAATGGTCGCCTCGGAGGCGGTGCCGGGCGTCTCGAAGCCCGGATAGGCGATGAGTTCGCCCTTCCCCGTGACCACAAGGTTGGACGCGCCTGGCAGCGTATGGCGAATGGCGTTGAGGAAAAATCCGGTCAACTCGATGGAGGAGCCGAAGGCCCCCACATATTCGTCGTTGATGTAGACCGGGGTCATGCAGGCGGTCGCCAGACGCTCCCCGTGATTGTCCTGGATCAGACGCTGCAGGTTCGTGCAGCGCGTCGCCCGCTCGGGATTGTTCCGAGGCGTGGTCAGGGTCGACATTTCCTCCTTGCCGATGTCGAGATCGGCAGGCGCTTCCTCGCGATAGAACATCAGCCTATCGGGCCGGTCCGGTCCGAACATGACCAGCCGCGTCGCCGGCGTGAAGAAATAGAAGTTGTCGTACTCGCCATGGGCCGCCTGGCCGAAGTCGGAGACGATTTCGAAGGCGCTGACCATCGCCGCCCTCTCCATCCTCTGCATCTCGCTGGGCCGCGATAGGAAGGCTCCGATGCCATAGACCACCTTGCCCGTCGTGGTCTGATGGCCGTCGAAATCCTCGGGACGGCTGCGCCGCGTCCCATCGGCCCGAAGCGGGTAGAAAGTGTTCAGCAGCCGATCGACCTCCACTGGGGAGAGCTGGTTGACCCGCCGCGCCATCTCGTCAGCCGCCGAGCGGTGCAGGTTCTCCAGGTTGGAGAAGCGCCGGTCCACATTGAGGCTACGCTCCTGCACGTAGTCCCCCAGGAAGGTGATCTGCCGGGTCGACAACTCGCGTTGGAAAACCAGGAACACGCCCAATGTCGCCAGGACGGTGATGACGAGCGACATCACCCCCAAGCTGACCTGAAACCTGCGCGATAGAGATTGCATGCCGCCCCCAGCCCAATCTGAGCGCCAGGTTACAGCCGAGTTGTTGCGCGCAGGTTTACGCGTGTTTCCAAGCGGTTGCGGCACGGTGACCCACCCTGCGGGGCTCGATAGCTCGGCATGTGATTGCCGCACGCTCGACGCACGCCATACTGCCGGCCAATGAAGGCGGAGAGCGTGATGACTGCGACGACCGGAGCGTTCGCACAATTGATGCGGATCGCTGGCAAGACGCCCGCGGCTCGGATCAACATCCTGGACGAAGCTCCTGGCATGCAGACCCGTTTCCACGCCGAAGCCGCTGCCGCCGCGGCCTTGGCGGCGACCGGCGCGATGGCGTCCGATCTCTGGGTTCAGCGTGGCGGCCGAGCCCAGGACGTCACGGTGTCCACCCGCGAGGCCGGGGCGGCCCTGGTCAGCTTCGCGTTCCAGAAATTCGCTGATGCGTCGCGCGCGCCGCCCGCACGCCCTGAGGACGCCGGCGGCGGCGGCCGCGGCACGCCGGCCATGGGCTTCTTCTCCACCAAGGACGGCCGCTCGGTGTTCCTGCATCCGAGCTTTCCAGCCAGCGCCGCCAAACTTCACGAATTGCTGGGATCGCCCGTCGACACCGCTGCAGTTGCGGCCACGGTCAGCACTTGGAACGCGCTCGACCTCGAGAACGCCATCGCCGAAGCTGGGGTTTGCGGGGCGATGGTCCGCACTCCGGAAGAGTGGGACGGCTCCCAACAGGGCCGGGTCCTGGCCACGCGCCCGGTCGTCGAGGTCGTAAAGATCGCAGAGGGGCCGCCCATGCCCCTCCCCGCCGGCGGCGACCAGCCGCTGTCAGGTGTTCGGGCCTTGGACCTGACCCGCGTCCTGGCCGGCCCGACCTGCGCCCGCACCCTGGCGCAGTACGGCGCAGACGTTCTCTACGTGGCCTCGCCAAAGTTGCCGGCGACCGAGTTCTTCGTCAGCGACGTCAACCACGGGAAGCTCTCGACGTGGCTCGACCTGACCGACCCCGCCGGGTTGGAGAAGCTCAAGACCCTGATCGCCGACTGCGACGTCTTCAGTCAAAGCTATCGACAGGGCTCGCTGGAGCGGATGGGCCTTGGCCCCCTCGACCTCGCCCGGCTGCGGCCTGGGATCATCTACACCTCCATCAACGCCTATGGACATGAGGGGTCGTGGAGCCAGCGCCCCGGCTGGGAGCAACTGGCCCAGACCGTCACTGGGATGGCTCACATCCACGGCGGCGAGGCAGGCCCCAAGCTTCAGCCTGGCGCGGTAACCGACTATACGACCGGCTTCCTCGCGGCCTTCGGGACCATGGTGGCGCTGGATCGCCGCGCCCGGTTCGGCGGGAGCTATATGGTCCGAGTCTCCCTCGCTCAGACCGCCATGTGGCTCCGAAGCTTGGGCGTCCAGCCTGCGGAAGCCTTGGACAAAGTCCGGCCTCTGACGCCTGAAGAGATCGACGGTTGGCGGACCGACTCCGACTCAGGGTTCGGCCCCGTTCGACACCTGCGACCGCCCGTCCTTCTTTCGCAGACCCCCACGCGTTGGTCGCGGCCAACCATGCCGCTAGGCAGTCATCCGCCAGCGTGGCCCGTCTAGGGCGCGTCGTCCAGCACCTGGGAAAGCGGCGGCGCCACCTCCTCGAGTGGTTTGCGCTCGGCGGCGACGCCCAGGAACAGCTCCACGACGGCCGCTACGATCATCAGGCCGCCGCCGAGCAAATAGCCCCACAGGATCTGGCTCCGCTCGCCGGTGTCGATCAGCGCGCCGAACAACGCTGGTCCGCCGACCCCGCCCAGCAAAGTTCCGAAGGCATAGAAGAGCGAGATCGTCACCGCCCGGATCTCCAGGGGGAAGCTCTCCCCGACCGTGAGATAGGCCGCGCTGGCGCCGGCCGAGGCGAAGAAGAAGATCACCGTCCAGGCCGCGGTCTGCGTTGTCGCGGTCAACATGCCCTCTGAGAACATCCACCCCGTCAGGCAGAGCAGCACGCCGGCCAACCCGTAGGTCAGGGCGATCATCGGTTTACGACCCACCGAGTCGAAGAAGTGTCCGAGCAGCAGCGGTCCCAGGAAGTTCCCCGCCGCGAACGGCAGGATGAACCAACCGATCGCCGAACCCGGCACGTCGTAGAACTTGGTCAGGATCAGGGCGTAGGTGAAGAAGATAGCGTTGTAGCAGAACGCCTGGGTCGCCATCAGGACGAGCCCGAGGGTCGTGCGCTTGGGGTGCTGGACGACCAATGATTTGGCGATATCGAACCAAGATGTCCGCATCGGCCTTAAGCGCAATGTCGGCAGTTCGCTCGCTGGCGACAGCGGCTTGCCGGTGGACCGCTCCACGCTCGCCTCGATAGCCTCCATGATCGCCAGGGCCTCTTCGGGCTTTCCATGGGTCATCAGCCAGCGCGGGCTCTCGGGGATGTAGCGGCGGATGAAGATCACGATCAGGGCCAGTAGGCCGCCGATGATGAAGGCCAGGCGCCAGCCCCAGGCCTGATCGACCACGTCGGGGTTCAGCACAACCAGGGAGCCGGCCGCTCCGAGCGCGGCCCCCACCCAGAAGCTGCCGTTGATGGCCAGGTCGGTATATCCGCGCCGCCGGGCGGGGATCAGCTCCTGGATCGCCGAGTTCACGGCCCCGTACTCGCCGCCGATCCCCGCCCCGGTCAGGAACCGGGACAGCATGAACGACCAGAAGTCCCAGGCGAAACCGGTCGCGATGGTTGCCAGCAGATAGACGCCGACGGTGATGGTGAAGAGCCGGCGACGACCGAAGGTGTCAGTCAACCGCCCGAACACCAGCGCGCCCAGCACCGCGCCCAGGATGTAGGCGCTGCCGGTCAGGCCGATCTGAGTGGTGGTGAGGCCCAGTCCCTGCGAGATCGCGGGCGACAGTGACCCGACTAGGGTCACTTCAAGCCCGTCGAGTATCCAGGTGATCCCTAGCGCAGCCACGACCAGCCAGTGAAAGCGGCTCCACGGCAAACGGTCCAGCCGCGCGGGAATGTTAGTTGTGAAAGCCTGGCTCACGCACGCCCCCCTTACTCGATGCAATGGGATGAAACGCGAAGGCCGAGCTTGGGTTCAAGGCTTTGAGCCTGTATGGCCCCGGCATGCCATCTTCAGAGATCACCGTGGATGCTCGGGGACATCGCTGTCCTGTTCCGACACTGCGCCTTCGCCGTGCGCTGGAAGACGCTCCGGCTGGGGCCGAGGTGCGGCTCTACGCCGACGACCCGCTCGCCCGGATCGACGTCCCGCACTTTGCGGCCAACGCCGGTTTCACGGTCCTGGAAGTCGCCGAAGACGGCGGCGTTCTCAGTTTTCTGATCGCGAAACCAGCCTAGGCTTCTCTCGCCCGTCGGTTAGCAGCGGCAGGGAGCGCCGCTGGTTAAGCACGATCTCGATCTCCGTGGCGAACGCGCCCCCAAAAAACACAGCGTTCACGCTCCAAGACAGCCAGATCAGGAAGACGACGACCGCGGCCACCGAGCCGTAGGTCGCGCCGAGGTGGGCGATCTGTTCCACATAGAAGGCGCTGGCCCACGATACGAACAGGCAGAGGATCGCCGCTGAGGCGCCGCCGAGGATCGAGGCTCGCCAATCGACGGGCCGACTGGACATCGCGAACCGGTAGATCAGGCTCATCGCGAAGGTCAGGCCGATGCTCGCCCAGGTCCACTCGCTGTAGAGCCAGGGCACCCCAGCCAGGGGCTTGAGGTCAAACGCGGCGGCCACGAACCGGAAATAGAAGAAGACCACGGAGAAGAACGCCATCATCGCGAAGGCGGCGAACAACACGCCGAGCGCCAACAGGTTGAAGCCCAGGAAACCCCTGGGCGCCTCGTCGTCGTGAATGAACGACAGCCCCGCCAGCAACGCCTTGAAGCCGCGATGGGCGGCATAGCCGCCGACCACGAGCGCCACGATGCTCTGGGTCGATACGGCCTGGAATGGAGCGTGAGCCAGCCGCTCAAGCTCGCCTTGGAACAGGCTCTGGGCCCCCGCCGGCATCAGCCTGGCAAGCATCTCGGCCTGATGGGCCGCGGTGCTGGGGTCAGCGAGCAAACTGTAAACGCCGATACTGATCGCCAGCGCCGGGAATACCGCCAGCATGACGAAGAACGACACTCCGCCCACATAGAGCATCACGTCCCGACCCCAGAGCCGGCTCAAGGCTCGCGCGGTGATGATCAGTGCCAGCCGCGCCCAGTGCGACGGGTCCCAATCGATCTCTCGCAAGTGATGGATTCTCTGGCGGATCGACATGCGGCGGAAGGTGATCAAGGTCGCACGTACGCGCAAGCGATCATCGCGTGAGCCGCAGAGGTGAAACGACGCGCCGGTCCCTTGCGGGAAGCCGGCGCGTCGCCGATGGGCGTGTCGTTCCACCGGACGGGCCGCCGCGTCGAGGGACGGGAGATTGCGGCGGCCAATCTGGAGGCACTTTCGGCCCCAGTGGCTGAACCCTGGCTGAACGGCGTTCGCGGAACTCGTTCATCTTCGTGACAAGCTGTCATCCAACCTTCACGGAACCGTCAAAGAAGGATGTTAGCCGCACAATCTACATTGGTGCGGAGCCATCCCATGAAGACTTTCGCCTATCTCGCCGTCGTCGCCGTCGCCTTGAGCGCCTGCGGACAACAACCTTCCAAGGGCGGCGCCGAAAAGGCGGCTGGCCCAAGCGCTAGCGGCCGCGACCAGGTGTGGGCCGCCGGTTCGTCCACCGTCTTCCCGTTCGCCACCCGCGTGGCCGAAAACGTCGCCAAGACCACAGGCGGCCGTCCGGCGAAGGTCGAAAGCCTTGGCACCGGCGGCGGCTTCAAGCTGTTCTGCGGCGGCAGCGGCGCCGGTTTCCCTGACGTCGCCAACGCCTCGCGCCCGATCAAGAAGTCCGAGTTCGAGCAGTGCGGCGCCAACGGCGTCACCGACATCGTCGAGATCAAGATCGGCTATGACGGTATCGTGATCGCCAACGCCAAGTCGGGCCCGACCTACAACTTCAAGCTCGATCAGGTTTATCGCGGCGTCGCGGCAGAGCTCCCCTCGCCTACCGGCTTCGCCAAGAACACCTACAAGAACTGGAAGGATGTCGATGCGTCCCTCCCGGCCCAGGCGATCCTCGTCTATGGCCCGCCGCCGACCTCCGGCACTCGTGACGCCTTTGTCGAGCTTGGCCTCGAAAAGGGCGCTCGCATGATCCCGACCCTCGACACCCTGCACGGCAAGGACGAAGAGGCCTTCAAGGCCCGCGCCCACACCATCCGCGGCGATGGCGCCTGGGTCGACGCCGGCGAGAACGACAACGCCATCGTCCAGACGCTGACCAAGACCCCGAACGCGTTGGGCGTCTTCGGCTACTCGTTCCTCGAGAATAACATGGACACGGTGAAGGCCGCCACGATCGACGGCGTCGCCCCGACCTTCGAAACCATCTCGAACGGCAGCTACCCGGTGTCGCGCTCGCTCTACATCTACGTGAAGAAGGCCAACATCGGCGTGACGCCTGGCCTGCGCGAGTTCGTGAACGCCTTCGTGTCGGACGCCGCCACTGGCAAGGGCGGCTATCTGCAGCAACGCGGTCTGATCCCGCTGGCGGCTGACGCTCACGCCGCTCAGAAGGAAGCTGCGACGGCCCTGACCTCGATGGCCGCGCCGGCGAAGTAAGACCTACGACATCTCCGGATCGGCCCCGGCCGATCCGGAGCATGACGCAACTAGCTGGCCAGTGCGCCCGACGCCTTCAACGCTTCGATGGCGGCCGGCGAGAAGCCCCAGTCTCCCAACGCCTCCTGATCGTGCGCGCCGATAGCGGGCGGCGGGCCTTGGATCGCGCCCGGCGTGGCCGAGAACCTCGGCGCGGGGGCCGGCTGGATCACGCCTTCCAATTCCACGAAGGTCTTCCGCGCCACATTGTGCGCGTGCTTGGGCGCCTCATCGAGATCGAGCACCGGCGCGAAACAGACGTCCGTAGCGTCCATGATCTCGCACCACTCGGCCTGGGTCTTCTGGGCGATCACGTGGCCCAGCTTCTCGCGCAGCGAATCCCAGCTGCCGCGATCCATCTGCGCCGCGAACTCGGGATCGTTGATCCCCGTCTTCTCCAGCAGCAGGGCATAGAACTGCGGTTCGATCGAGCCGATCGAGATCCACTTGCCGTCAGCGCACTGATAGGTGTCGTAGAAGTGGGCGCCGCCATCCAGCAGGTTGCCCCGCCGCTCGTCCTTCCACATGCCGCCGGCCTTGAAACCGTAGAACATGGACATCAGCGAAGCTGCGCCGTCGCTCATGGCGCAGTCGATTACCTGACCGCGGCCGGTCGAGCGTGCATTCAGAACACCGGCCAGCAGGCCAAAGGCGAGATAGAGCGCCCCGCCGCCGAAATCGCCGACCAGATTGAGCGGCGGGATCGGCTTGTCCTTCGTGCCAATGGCGTGCAGCGCCCCGGTGATGGCGATGTAGTTCATGTCATGGCCGGCGGCGTTGGCGTAGGGGCCGAACTGGCCCCAGCCGGTCATCCGCCCATAGACCAGCTTGGGATTGCGCTTCAGCGCCACGTCCGGTCCCAGCCCCAGTCGTTCCATCACGCCCGGCCGGAAGCCCTCGAAGACCGCATCGGCGCCCTCCATCAGCTTCAGGCAGGTCTCGATGGCGTCCGGGTTCTTGAGATCCAGCCCGATGGACCGACGGCCCCGGCTGGTGATGTCGGCGGGCGAGGCCCGCCCCTTGCCCTTGCGGTCGATCCGCACGACGTCCGCGCCCAGATCCGACAGCAGCATGCCGCAGAATGGCCCAGGCCCGATGCCCGCAAACTCCACGACCTTCAGCCCCGAAAGCGGTCCCTGGCCCATGCGTCGTCTCCCTTGATTGTGGTTCGCAGCCTAGAGGCTATGACGTCCCGTCAGCCAACCGTCAGCCGCCGCCTGGCAGCGACTGGCCATCATCGATGGTGATGACCGTGCCAGTGATCGCCCGTCCCGCGGGGCCGCTCAGCATCAACAGGGCGGCGTCGAGATCTTCGGCCTCCATCAGCCGGCGCCGGGGAAAGGCCTTCATCTGCTTCTGGCCACCCTCGGTCTTGAACCAGTCGGCATTGATGTCGGTCTCGATGTAGCCGGGGCAGATCGCGTTGACCGCCACGCCCCGCCGCGCCCACTCTCGGGCGAGCCCGCGTGTCAGCATCGCCACCGACGCCTTCGAGGCGCAGTACGCCGACAGACCCGGCAGTACGGTGTGCGAGGCGATGGAGGCGATGTTGATAATCCGGGCCTCGCCCCGCTCGGCCACGCCGGAGGCGATCATTCGCTTGGCCGCCTGCTGGGCCGCGAAGAAAACCCCGCGAACATTGACGTCAAACGTACGGTCCCAGTCCTCGATCGAGAGGTCGAGGGCAAGCCCCTCCCCGCCGACCCCGGCGTTGTTCACCAGGATCGAGATCGGCCCGAGTGCAGTCTCCACCTCGTCGAGAGCTGGACCAATGGAGCCGGCGTCCGCGACGTCCAACCGCAACGCCATCGCAGTCCCGCCGGCGCCTGCAATCTCCCCGGCGTGGTTCTCCACAAGATCGAGTCGGCGGGCCGTCAAAGCGACCGCTGCGCCCGCTTCAGCCAAAACTCTCGCGAAATGCGCGCCCAGGCCGCCTGACGCGCCCGTAATCACCGCCACTTGGCCCTTTAGGCTCTGTTCCATAGCCGTCCTCCCGGTCTTCCTGCGACGCGCGGTCGCTGTCGCCCACGCCCTGGGGCTGTATAGTCCTACCGTGCTTCGATTCCCGCCCTCCCTGGGTGAGGGCGAGATTAGGATTCCGAGGAATGACGGCTGGCGTCCAGGCGCGCGTCTTGATTGTTGCACGCGACGACGCCCTAGCGGGTCCTCTCGCAGAGGGTCTGGACCGGCTTGGCTGGCGCACAGTGACCGCACGCGGCCCATATGCCGCGTTAGCGGCGTTGGGCGACCTCACCATTGAAGCGGCGATCATCGACTTGGCCAGCGGCGGGCACGAAGCCCTGACCATGGCTCGGCGCTTGAAAGCGGCCTACGGCGCGCGCCGCTTACCGGTCATCGCCATCGGCGATCCCAGCCCGGAACTCGAGACCTATGATTTCGACCTGACGGTCGCCGCCCCCCTCCATCCCGCCCAGGCGGCGACGCGATTGGAAACCCTGGTCCGGACCGCCGTCGCCGAGGAGGAGTTCGAGCTCCGACTGGCGACCTTCGCCGATCGCGGGCGTCAGCTTGATCGTCCCGAGGTCGACACCAGTCCCTTCCAGGTCCTGGCGATTGGCGAGCCCGCCCCACAGTTCCTGGCCCTGGCCAACGCCTTGACCCGGTCCGGCGCTGAAGTGGTCGGGGCCTTCACCGCCTATACGGCCTTCGACTATTTGCATGAGCGGCCGTTCGATGCGGTCGTGCTGTGGGCTGGCGACACCAGCCAGGAGGCGCTTTCGATCGCCGCCGGCATGCGCCGTAACACCCGCCTCTATCACACGCCCGCCTTGCTCTATATGCGCCAGGAGAGCTTCGTCACGGCCTCGGAGGCCTATCATCGCGGAGTGTCCGACGTCGCCTCGCCGGAGACGCCCGAGACCGAAACCGCGCGGCGTGTCCTCGAATTGGCCCGCAGCTACCGCCACCACATGTCGGTCCGCCGGGCGCTGGAAAAAGCTCGCACCTCGGGCCTAATGGACGCCGCCACCGGCCTATTCACCCGCGATCTGTTCGCGCTGCATGCCGCGCGACTGGCGCATGCAGCCCGGGCGCGCGGTCGTCCGCTCTCGGTCTGTGTGCTCAAACTCGCAGAGCGGACCGACGTTTCGCATGCACGCGCCGGCGGCTGGCTCGATCGGGCCATCCCGCAGATCGGCTCGATGATCGGCCGCCTCGTCCGTGTCGAAGACACCGCAGCGCGTCTTGGCCCAGAGCTCTTCGCCCTCGCCCTTCCCGCCACCGGCAAGGCTTCGGCCCGCGCCGCCGGTGAACGGATCGCCGCTGTCATCGGCTGCACCGCCTTCGAGGCCGGCGACGGCAAACCGCCGTTCGTCGTCGATTTCGATATCGGCGTCGCTGATGTGACCTCGGCCGAGACGGTCGGCAAGGCCCTTGAGGAAGCTGCGGCTCGCGCCCAGAAAAAGGCCGGCTGATGGACCCTCCGGACACGGCGGGCCACTGGACCTACCTTGTCCCGATCATCGCCATCGTGGTGATCGTTCTGCGCGGCGTTCGAACGCGAAACCTGCGGATCGAGCGCATGTGGATCATGCCGACGCTGATCCTCGGAGGCGTCGTGTTCAGCCTGTCCTCGCAAACCACGCCCAGGTTCATGGTGCTGGTGGCGGAGGTCTTCGCCCTAGGGATGGGCATGGGCGTCGGATGGTGGCGCGGACGCGCCACGATCATCGCCATCAACCCCGAGACACACGCCCTGACAAGCAAGGCCTCCCCGCTCGCCATGGCGCTGGTCGCCGGCGTGTTCCTGCTGCGCTTTTCGTTCCGCGACTACGCCATCGGCCACGCCGCTGACCTGCACATCACCCCGGTTGAGATCACCGACATCTTCCTGCTGTTCGCCGCCGGCGTGGTTTGCGCCCAACGCCTGGAGATGTGGATCCGCGCGCGCCGGCTGCTGGCGGCCGCGCAGGCGTCTCGAGGTTTATGAGGTCAGGTATCCGGTCCGAGGGCTGGCATGCTCTGAAGGCTGTTCCCGATTGCCTGCAGCTCCTCGGCCTTTGACTTCAGGACCGCCGCACAACGCTTGAGTTCACTCACGAACTTGGGAGCGTTCAGTTTGCCTACCTCAAGCCGCAGGCCGCTTTCGATGTCCGAGCCGGGGGCGCGCCCCTCAATCCGGCCGAGGAAATAGAAAACCCCTGCGCCGGCGGCCATAGTCG
Source organism: Phenylobacterium sp. (assembly GCF_030681155.1). Classification (GTDB taxonomy): domain Bacteria; phylum Pseudomonadota; class Alphaproteobacteria; order Caulobacterales; family Caulobacteraceae; genus Phenylobacterium. The sequence continues at coordinate 67,187 of NZ_JAUXXE010000043.1, forward strand.
CGTCAGAGATCGGCCTCTTCCGAGGCGGCGACTGAGAACACAGCGACGCACCTGAGGTCGTTTGACGTCTCAACGTCCTGCGCCGCCGCGGCGCTCGCCAAGAATAGCGCTGAGGCCAGAGCCGCGGCGGTGATGATCTTTTGCACGAACGTTCCCCCAAACCTGACGCTGCAACCTAGAGCAGCGCCACGTCGAGGCAAGCCCGCGCCTAGGCCGCCAGCTTCGCCAGTTCGCTCAGCACGCGTTCCGCAGCCGCCAGCCGCTGCTCGGGTGTTTCCCATTCACCCTTCACGACCACCTTGTGGTCGGGACGGATTTTCCAGGCGACTTGGTTCTTCTGGACGAAGCCGACCAGTCCCATGGCGTTCTTGAACTCGTCGCCACGGAACGTGACGACCGCCCCCTTGGGGCCGACGTCGATCTTGGCGACATTGGCCTCGCGGCATAGGCCCTTGATGGCCACGACCTTCAGCAGCTGACCAGCCTCCGGCGGCAGCGGACCAAAGCGGTCGATCATCTCGGCGGCCAAGGCTTCGCGATCGCCAGACTTCTCGGCGTCGGACAGACGGCGATAGAGCGACAGGCGTACGTTCAGGTCCGGCACATACTCTTCCGGGATCAGCACGGCTGCGCCGGTGTTGATCTGCGGCGACCAGCCACGGTCGGCCGCGCCGTCGCCCTTCCCGGCCAGTTCCTTCAGCTCGTTGACCGCATCTTCCAGCATCTGCTGGTAGAGCTCGACCCCAATCTCGCGGATGTGGCCGGACTGCTCCTCGCCCAGCAGGTTCCCCCCGCCGCGCTGGTCCAGGTCATGGCTGGCCAGTTGGAAGCCCGCGCCCAGGTTGTCGAGCGACTGCAACACCTTCAGCCGCCGCTCGGCCGACAAGGTGATCTGCTTCTCGGCAGGCGTGGTCAGATAGGCGTAGGCCCGCGCCTTGGCCCGGCCAACCCGGCCGCGAAGTTGGTACATCTGGGCCAGGCCAAACATGTCGGCCCGGTGCAAGACCATGGTGTTGGCGGTCGGAATGTCGAGGCCGCTCTCCACGATGGTCGTGGACAGCAGCACGTCGTATTGGCCCTCGTAGAAGGCGCTCATGACTTCTTCGAGCTGAGTGGGCGCCATCTGGCCGTGACCGACCACGAAGCGGACTTCGGGGACCTGGGTCCGCAGGAAACGTTCCAGTTCCGGCAGATCGGAGATCCGCGGCGCCACATAGTAGGCCTGGCCGCCGCGGTACTTCTCGCGCAGCAGCGCCTCGCGGATGACCACCTGGTCGAAGGGCGTGATGTAGGTCCGCACCGCCAGCCGGTCGACCGGCGGGGTGGCGATGATCGACATCTCGCGGATACCCGACAGCGACATCTGCAGCGTGCGCGGGATCGGCGTCGCGGTCAGGGTCAGCATGTGCACGTCAGTGCGAAGCTCCTTGAGCTTCTCCTTGTGCTTCACGCCGAAGTGCTGCTCCTCGTCGACGATCACGAGGCCGAGGTTCTTGAACCCGACCTGCTTGGACAGCACCGCATGGGTGCCGACGATGATCTCGACCTCGCCGTTCTTCAGTTCTTCGCGAGTCTCGGCCGCCTCCTTGGCGGGGACCAGACGCGACAGACGCCGCACCTTGATCGGCCAGCCCTGGAAACGCTCGGAGAAGGTCTTGAAGTGCTGGCGGGCCAGCAGGGTCGTCGGGGCGACGATCGCCACCTGTTGCCCGCTCATCGCCACCACGAACGCGGCGCGCAGGGCGACCTCGGTCTTGCCGAAGCCGACGTCGCCGCAGATCAAGCGGTCCATCGGCCGCCCAGCGCCCAGGTCTTCCAGGACATCGCCGATGGCGTTGAGCTGGTCTTCGGTTTCCTCGTACGGGAAGCGAGCGCAGAACTCATCGAACACGCCATGCGGCGGCACAATCGGGTCGGTGACCTTGGTCGCGCGCTCGGCGGCGATGCCGATCAGGCCCATGGCCATCTCGCGCAGTCGTTCCTTGGCCCGCGCCTTACGCGCTTGCCAGGCCGCGCCGCCCAGACGGTCCAGCTGGACGTTCTCGCCGTCCGAGCCGTAGCGGGTCAGCAGGTCGATATTCTCGACCGGCAGATAGAGCTTGGCCTCGCCGCCATATTGCAGTTCGAGGCAGTCGTGCGGCGCGCCTTGGACGTCGAGAGTCTTCAGCCCCTCATAGCGCCCGATCCCGTGATCGATATGCACCACCAGATCGCCGGGCGTCAGGGACGAGGCCTCGGCCAGGAAGTTCGACGCCCGACGCTTGCGGCGCGGACGCGCCAGTCGGTCGCCCAGGATGTCGGTTTCGGAAATGACCGCCAGGTTCTCGGTTTCGAAACCGGATTCCAGCGGCAACACCACCCGCTGAGGCGTCTTCGGATCGGCCGCCTTGGCCGCGTCCCAATACGGCGCGAGCGAGATGTTCTTCAGGCCGTGATCAGCCAGCATTGCGCCCAGGCGGTCCGATGAGCCATCTGACCACGACGCGAACAGAACGCGCTTGCCCTCAGCGGCCTTCTTGCGCGCGTGATCGGCGGTCGCCTCGAACAGATTGACCGAGTCCTGCTGGCGCTCGGCCACGAAGGTCCGGCCAAGGCGCGCACCCATATCGACGACCGTATCGCCCTCGACCTCCTGGAATGCCGAGAAGCGGCGCGTCGGCCGGGCGGCCAATCGCTCGCGCCACTCGTCGGCGTCCATGTAGAGCCGGTCGGGCGACAGCGGGTGATAGTGGACCTTGCGGTCGGCTTGGGCCCGACTGTCATAGGCGTCGGCGATCATCGACATCCGCTCTTCGCGGGCCGCGTCGGCAAGATGGTCGGTGGCGATCAGGGTGTTGTTGGGCAGGTAGTCCAGCAACGTCGCCATGTCCGGATAGAACAGTGGCAGCCAGTGCTCCATGCCCGCCCGCCGACCGCCTTCGCTGACGGTCTCATACAGCGGATCGCCGCCCGGAGCCCCGAACGTCTCGACATAGCCGCGCCGGAAGCGCGAGATCGCGTCCTTGTCCAGCAAGCACTCGCTCACCGGAAGCAGCGAGATATCCTTGAGCTGACGGGTCGAGCGTTGGGTTTCCGGGTCAAAGCCCCGGATCGATTCCAGCGTATCGCCGAACAGGTCAAGCCGCACAGGCTCCTCGGCGCTCGGCGGGAAGACATCGATCACGCCGCCCCGGATCGCGAACTCTCCGCGCTCCGAAACGGTCGACGCCCGCTGATAACCGTTGATCGCGAAATAGCGTTCGAGATCAGCGATTTCGACGACGTTCCCGACCTTGGCCGAATAGGCCGCGCCCTCGACCGTCGACTTGGGCGGGACCCGCTGCAGAAGCGCCGGCACGGTCGTCACCAGCAGCGCCGGCTTCTTGGCGTCCAGCCCCTTGGCCAACCGAGCCAGGGTCGTCATCCGCTCAGCGGCGACGCCCGGCGACGGGCCGATGCGGTCGTAAGGCAGGCAGTCCCACGACGGGAACCGCAAGATCTGCACCTGGGGCGAGAAGAACGTGAAGGCGTCGATGAACGCGGACAGTCGCGATCCGTCACGCGCGACGAAGACGGTCAGGCCGCCACGCGCCTTGACGATGTCGGCCATCACCAGGGCGTCAAAGCCCTCTGGCGCGCCCACGAGGTCGAGACGCCCCGGATCCTGAGCTATTCGCCGATGGTCTGCCGCCGTCGGCGCCCGCGCGCCGTCAGCCGCCATGGTCCTCTCCGCGAGCCTCAAAGGCCTCGAACCGGAAGGTTTTGATCATCTGCATGATTTCACCGTCGAACTCGGGCGGGGTCGGCGTCCGCTCTACGATCCACTCGTAGAGGTCCTGGTCGGCCTCCTCCATCAACGCCTCGAAGGCGTCGAGCTGGCCGTCGCTCAGCGTCCCGGCATAGCGATCCGCGAACGGCCCCAGGATGAGGTCCGCTTCCCGAAAGCCCCGGTGCCAAGCCCGGAACTTCACTTTTTTCAGTCGTGTTTCGTGGGTGTTCATGAGGGAGGGCCGATATAGGCCCCCCCGCCCGTCCACGCCAGGGGCGATCAGCCCCAATCGCCTCCACGCCATGTGAAAGCCACGTCCTTGAAGGGCGTATCTCCCACTTGCAGCGCGCCCGCCGCGACAGTCGCCCCGTCCTTGCCCTTGGTCGCCTTGGACTTTTTCAGCGCCGCCGGATCGATCTTCACATCCATTCGCACCTCGCCCAGCTTGGGATGCTTGCCCACCAGCCTGACCCGGTCGTCGGTCACGGCGTAGGCTTCGGGCAGCACTTTCAGCTTCACCGAATAGGTGACGTTGCCCAGGGCGTTCTTGCGGGCCGGACTGGTGACGTCCACGAACTCCAGCATGACCGGGCCATAGGTCTTGGTCCGGTCGCCCTTCTCCCAGTCGCCGAAGCCTTGCTGTCCGGCGATGTGGAGGTTGTCGAGCCGGTAGTCTCCGATCTTCACCTCGCCGACCGGCAGGTAATATCCAAACTGATCGTCGCCCTTGGGCTTCGTGAAGCCGGTGAAACTGGCATCGACCGGGACCGCTGGCGGAGCCGCGGGCGCCGCCACCTCGGCGGTCTTAGCGGCGTCTGGAGATTGGCCGCAACCGGCCAGAAGAACGACGGCAGCCGTCGCGACGAGCGCGCTACGCATTTGGATTCCCCCCAATGTTTGAAAGAAGATCATCACGGGCGCCGCACCCTGTCCATGGTCGCGCTATGTTCCTGCCATGCGGCCTGAGATTCTATTCCCGCTTTACGCGCCCATCACCTCGCTGAAGGGGGTCGGCGTGCGCGTGGCTCCCTTGCTCGAAAAGCTGGCGGGTCCGGTCGTGCGCGACGTCCTGTTCCTCGCCCCCCATTCAGTAGTCCAGCGCACGCGCGCCAGCGTGAACACTGCGCTCGAGGGCGCTACCCAGATCTTCGAAGTGCAGATCGACGCCTTCAAAAGACCCCGCAGCCCCCAGCAACCCTGGCGCGTGGAAACCTATGACGGGACCGGCGTCCTCAGCCTGGTCTTCTTTGGCAGTTTCGGCGGCCAGCTTGAGCAGAAGCATCCTCTAGGCGCCAAGCGGGTCGTCAGCGGCAAGGTCGAGCGCTTCGGCCTGAACCTGCAGATCGCCCATCCCGACTACATTCTGCCCCCCGAACGGGTGGACGAGATCCCCCTCTTCGAAGCGATCTATCCCGCCACCGCGGGCGTCCCGGCTCGAACAGTCCGCAAGTTCGTGCTGGAGGCCCTGGAGCGAACCCCCGAACTGCCCGAGTGGCAGGATGCCGCGTGGCTGGCCCGCGAGCAGCTTCCGAGCTGGCGCGAGGCCTTGGTCCGGCTCCACTCCCCTGCTGGCGAAATCGACCTGGCGCCGCAGACCCCGCATGTCCGCCGCCTGGCCTATGACGAGCTGCTGGCGCACCAACTGGCCATGGCTCAGCGCAAGGCTGATCGCCGCCGCGAGCCGGCCGCGAAAATCACGCCCGCCGAGATCTCCGCCAAGATACGCACCGACCTGCCCTTCGCCCTGACTGGCGCCCAGGAACGCGCCCTGGCCGACATTCGCCATAACTTCGCCGCCGGCGAGCGCATGAGCCGCTTGATCCAGGGCGACGTCGGCTCCGGCAAGACCGTCGTCGCCATGCTCGCCATGGCGGACGTCGCGGGCGGCGGGGGGCAAAGCGCGCTGATGGCGCCGACTGAGATCCTCGCCCGCCAGCATTTCGAAACCTTGTCGGGGCCGTTGTCCGACCACGGGATCAGCGCCGTCCTGCTCACGGGCCGCGACAAGGGCCTGGCCCGCGCCGAGAAGCTGCGCGCCCTGGCCTCCGGCGCGGTGCAAGTGGCCGTCGGCACCCATGCGCTCTTCCAGGACGACGTAAATTTCCAGCGCCTGCAATTGGCTGTGGTCGACGAGCAGCATCGCTTCGGCGTGGCCGAACGCCAGCGGCTCCAGGCCAAGGGCGAGGCGGTGCATCTGATCGCGATGTCAGCGACTCCAATCCCGCGAACTCTGGAACTGACGGTCTATGGCGACCTGGACGTCTCGCGGATCGACGAGAAGCCGCCGGGCCGGACGCCCGTCGCCACCCGCGCCGTCCCGATGAGCAGGGTCGAGGAGGTGGAGGCTCGCCTGCGCGACGTCGTCGCCCAGGGCGCTCAGGCGTTCTGGATCTGCCCGTTGGTCTCCGAATCCGAACTCATTGACCTGAAGGCCGCCGAAAAGCGCGCGGCCGAATTGCGCCAGAAGATCGGCCCCGGCGTTGGCCTAGTCCACGGTAAGATGACCGGCCCGGAGAAGGACGCCGTCATGGCAGACTTCGCCGACGGCAAGATCAGCCTGTTGGTCGCCACAACGGTTGTCGAGGTCGGGGTCAATGTGCCGAACGCCACGATCATGGTGATCGAGCAGGCCGAACGCTTCGGCCTGGCGCAGCTCCATCAATTGCGAGGCCGGGTAGGTCGAGGCTCGCGCGAGAGCGCCTGCGTCTTGCTCTACGACCCACCGCTGTCGGAGACGGCCCAGAAGCGGCTCGACATCCTGCGACGCACCGACGACGGCTTCCAGATCGCGGAGGTGGACCTTGAGCTGCGCGGCGGCGGCGATGCGCTCGGCCTGCGCCAATCGGGGTTCCCCGCCTATGTCTTCGCCGACCCCATCGCGCACCGCGACCTTATCGCGACGGCCGGAGACGATGCCCGGATGATCGTCGATCGCGACCCCGAACTGACCTCAGATCGCGGCAAGGCGTTGCAGGTCCTGCAGGAACTCTTCGACTGGCGCCCCGGATCGCCGCTCAAGGATGCGGGCTAGGCCCCCAACCCTCGTCAGCTGACCTTCACCATGCGCTTGCCGCGGTTCTCGCCCGCCAACAGGCCGACCAGCGCCGAGGGCGCGTTCTCTAGCCCGTCGACTACATCCTCCAGCACTTTCAGCTTGCCGCCCTCGACCCAGCTTTTCAGGTCCGAGAGGGCACCTTCTCGCTGCTCGTCGAAGTCCGAGACGATGAATCCTCGCACGTTCAGGCGTTTAGTGACGATCAGACCCGGCACCCCCCGCGGGCCGTGCGGCGGCGCTGCGCCATCGTACTGCGAGACCGCGCCGCAGCAGGCGATCCGGCCGAAATTGTTCATGTTGAACAGCGCCGCTTCGAAGATCTCGCCCCCGACATTGTCGAAATAGACGTCGATCCCATTTGGACAGGCCGCCCGCAGTGCACGGCGAACATCGCCGGCCTTGTAGTCCACAGCCTCGTCAAACCCCAGGTCGCTCTTGAGCCAGGCGCACTTCTCGGGGCCGCCGGCTATGCCCACAACCCGGCAACCCCGGATCTTGGCGATCTGCCCGACCAGCGATCCGACCGAGCCCGCCGCCGCTGAAACGACAACCGTTTCTCCCGCCTTCGGCTGTCCACATTCCAGCAGACCGAAATAGGCGGTTAGGCCGGCGACGCCATAGACGCTGAGCAAATGGGTGACCGGCTTCAGGTCGGGCAGTTTCGAAAGCGACTTGCCCGCCAGCACCGCGTAGTCCTGCCAACCGGTGTCGGCGAACACCAGATCGCCCTTCGTCAGGCCAGGTGTCTTGCCATCTACCACCTCGGCCAGAGAGCCCCCGGCCATGACGTCGCCCGCCGCTAGCGCCGCCCGATAGGTGGCCCCCTGCATCCACGCCCGGTTCGCCGCGTCCAGCGAGATGTAGCGCGTCTTCACCAGGACCTCGCCCTCCCCCGGCGCCGGGATCGCCGTCTCGGCCAGACGGAAGTGGTCAGACGACAGCTTTCCCTGTGGAAGCTGCTCAAGCACGATCTGACGATTGGTCATGGGGGTGTCTCCATCGGGGGCATGGGGACGGCACGATGGTCCTTGGCGAGGCCGCCGGTCAATCGACCTTATCCGATGATCAGCCGGACATGACGCTGACGGGTCAACCAGCTCCAAGACCAATCGAGCGCGACGGCCACCCGGTTGCGGAGACCGATCAGGAAGTAGATGTGCGCCAATCCCCAGAAGACCCAGCCCAACCATCCGGTCAGCCGAAACCCATCGAACCGCACCACGGCGGCGCTGCGCCCTATCGTGGCTAGGTCGCCGGCATGCCGATAGCGGAAGGCCCCAGGCGTCGGCCGTCCAGCTACTTGCGCCTCAATGACCAAGGCGGCGTGCCGCCCCGCCTGCTTGGCGGCTGGCGCGATGCCTGGCACGGGGACGCCGGCCGGTCCCGTCATCGAGGCGGCGTCGCCCACAACGAAGACGTTGGGATGTCCCTGTAGCGAGAGGTCCTCTTCCACTACCGACCGGCCGGCCCGGTCATGGGGCCCGGCCAAGTCCGCTGCGAGCGGCGAGGCCGCCACGCCGGCGGCCCAGATGACCGTGCTTGAGGCCAGTCTCTCGTCCCCCAGGTCGACGCCCTGCGCATCGCAGCCGGTGACGGCGGTCCGGGTCATCACGGTGACGCCCAGCCGCTCAAGCATCCTCGTCGCGTAAGCTGCGAGGCTCTCGGGGAACGCCGCCAGGATCCGCTCGCCAGCCTCGATCAGCACGACCTTCGCGTCACGCGGATCGACATTTCGGAAATCGCGGGCCAGGGCGTCGCGGGCCAACTCAGCCACCGCTCCGGCCATTTCCACGCCGGTGGGACCTCCGCCCACAATCACGAAGGTCAGCAGGCCTTCTCGCTCTGCGGCCGCCGCGTTCTCGGCGCGCTCAAAGGCGCCGAGCACTCGCCGGCGAATAGCTGTGGCGTCCTCGATACTCTTCAGCCCAGGCGCCCAATCGGCCCATTCTGGATGTCCAAAGTACGAGTGAGCCGCGCCCGTTGCGACCACCAGATAGTCGTAAGGCTGGTCGCCCGCCGTCGTCCGAACGGAGCCAGCGTCGAGATCGACTCCGGTGGCCTCGGCCAACAACACGCGGGCGTTGGCCTGTCGCCGCAAGAGGTGCCGGATTGGCCAGGCAATCTCCGATGGGGACAGGGCCGCAGTCGCCACCTGATAGAGCAGCGGCTGGAACAGGTGGTAGTTGCGGCGGTCGAGCACCGTCACGTCGACCGGCGCGTTCGCCAGTTCTCGCGCGGCGGCGAGCCCGCCAAAGCCACCGCCGACAATCACGACCCGGGGGCGAGGGACTGGCGACGATTGGCTCACACCAGATCCCCCTGCATTGCGCGCCTATCTCGGCGCGGCCGCGCGCTGGGTTTCCAGCGCCCCGACCCTGGCCTTCGCATCGGCCTCTATGTCGGCATAGAAGAGGTTATACGCTGCGGCCTTGCGCTGGTCGGTCCAGGAGCCGGACGGCCTTAGCGAGGAAGACTTCGGGCGCGACACTCGCAGCACCCCCTTCTCGCACCTCGCTGCGACCTGCCGCGTCAAAAAGGCCGGCCTGGCGCCCCACTCGAGCCCCGTGGCGTTAGCCGCACCCAGGCTGAGCCGCGCCGGCGCCGGCGCGTTGCTCGCCGCGCCCAACAAAGGATTGAAGCACAGCGGCACGCGCCCTTGTAGATTGACCAGCTGCCCATCCTGATCCCAGACCAGCGAGCGATCGAGTATGGCCTGGGCGCGCTCCGGCTCGCTTTCAAACACCGAAATCCACGCCGCGAGGCAGCCTGGTTGATCCCGCGCGATACAGGCCGGAATCGGCGGCGAATTCGCAGGTACAACGGTCTGGATCAAATAGGCCGCCGCGATGCGGGTCTTCAGCTTCGGATTTGTGGCCACTTCTTCGGCCAACAAGCGCGCCGCTAGACCGCCGCCCTGCTCCACCCCGACCACGACGAACGGCCGATCCTGATTGTAGTTGGCGACATAGTGCCGGAACGCTGCGACGACGTCGGAATAAGCGAAACGCCGCGCCTCCTTGGCGTCTTCGCGCAGGGTCATGAACGTATAGAGGCTGGCCTGACGGTAACGCGGCGCGAAGATCCTCCCGACCCTTACGAAGGGGCCGGCATAGTTCGGGGCCATCACTTGCCGGAACAGGCGGTCAGCCTTGGCGTCATCGATGGGCGCGTTCCAATGGCGACCGCCATCGAAGGTGGTCGGGCCAACGAAGAAGACGTCGGCGACGGGATCACTTGGCGACGGCGCGCCGGGGCTGGCGGGCAACAGGGCCCAGGCCGCCTTGGTCGCATAGTCCGGCGCGGGAGGCGGATCGTAGGTCTGGAACGGCTCCTTGGGATCAAGGCGCGTCCGCAGGATGTCGTCTCGCCAGACGAACGCCGCACCGGCCACGAGCAGCAACGCCAGGATCACCCCGGCCGTGACCAGTCGCTTGAACCCTTTCGGACGATCGGCCATGCCCGCCCTAGCCCTACCGGTACGGGTCGGGCTGCGAGAGGTAACGCCTCACATAGTCGCCGACGCCCTCTTCCAACCCAGTCATGGGCTGGTTGTAGCCGGCGGCCTGCAAGCGCTCCATATGGGCCTGGGTATAGTACTGGTACTTGTCCCGAATGGCCGGCGGCATAGGGGTGTACTCGATCTCCGGCGAACGATCGGCCGCAGCGAAGACCGCCTTGGCCATGTCCTCGAAGGTCCGCGCCGTGCCTGAGCCCAGGTTGTAGACCCCGTTGACCTGCTCGTTCTTGGACAGCCAGCCGACCACGTCGGCGACATCGCGCACATAGACGAAGTCACGCGTCTGTCCGCCGTCTGGCACCCCGTCGCGATAGGACTTGAACAGTTGTACGGCATGGCCGTCGCGGACCTTCGGCCAGATCTGCGAAGCGACCGACTTCATCGAGTGCTTATGCTCTTCGTTTGGTCCGTAGACGTTGAAGAACTTCAGGCCCACCCATTGCGGCGGCGCATAGTCGCGCGCGGCCTGGCGCGCGGCGAAAAGGTCGAACAGCGCCTTGGACCAGCCATCGGTGTCCAGCGGCCGCAGCGCGGCCAGCGACTCGATATCGTCACGATCCTCGAAGTCGGTGGCGTCGCCATAGGTCGCCGCCGACGAGGCGTAGATGAGCCGCCGTTGGCGATCGGCGCACCAACGGAACAGGTCACGGCTCAGGGTGAAATTGGCGTGGACGATCTTGTCGGCGTCCGGCTCGGTGGTCGAGGACACCGCGCCCATGTGAACCACCAACTCGATATCGCGCCAGCGCTTCTCCAGCCATTCGAACATCGCCTCCGGCGCCACGAAGTCACCGATCGGATGCTTGGCGATGTTGCGCCACTTACCGAGCTCGGCCTCGTGCAGCCAATCGCAGACCACAACATCCAGCGACGGGTCTTCAGCGAGCTTGGCGACGATGTTGGAGCCGATGAAACCGGCCCCGCCGGTGACGAAGATGATCCGACGCGTCATGCCTTCTCCTGCATTCGTGCAATGGCGGCCGTGGTGGAATAGCCGTCGACGATCTGCGCCAGCTTAACTTCCCCGCCGTAGGACTTCACGAAGTCCCCCCCGACCACTTCGCTTTCGGCGTAGTCGGCGCCCTTGATCAGCACGTCGGGCCGCGCCGCCTCGATCAGGCTGATCGGGGTGTCCTCGTCAAACGGCGCCACCAGGTCCACCGAACCCAGCCCCGCGAGCACCACGGCGCGACCTTCCAGGTCATTGACCGGCCGCCCCTCGCCCTTCAGCGCTCGCACCGAGCGGTCGGAATTCACGCCGACGATGAGCCGATCGCACCAGGCCCGCGCCTGAGCCAGATAGGCGACATGGCCCTTGTGCAGGATGTCGAAGCAGCCGTTGGTGAAGCCGACCTTCAGCCCCTTGGCGCGCCAGCGCGCGATCTCGTCGGCCATGCGCTGCGGCGTGACGATCTTGGCTTCGGCGGGTGCCATGTGAGCGCTGATCGAAGCCTCGATCATTTCCTCGGGGGTCACCACGGCGGTGCCGGCCTTGCCGACGGCCACGCCAGAAGCCAGCATCGCAAAACTGATCGCGTCGGCGATATCCACCTTGGCTGCCAAGGCCACGCCCAGCGCCGCCAGCGTCGTGTCGCCCGCGCCCGAGGCGTCGAACACCTCGCGCGGGACGCCCGGGAAGTGCCGGACAGCCTCGCCGCGCACCGCCAGCGAAATTCCCTTGGCAGCTCGCGTGACCAAGATCGCCTTGGCCTCGCATAGCGTCAGGGCATGAGCTAGCGCCGCCTCGATCTCGCCGTCCGTTGCGGTCGGCAGGTCGGTGGCGTGCGCCAGTTCGGCCGCGTTCGGCTTGACGATGTCGACGGCTCCGTAGCGCGCGAAGCTGCGAGCCTTAGAGTCGACGATCATCACCGCGCCCGAGGCCCGGCAGGCCTCGATGACGCCAGCCGTGACTACGCCCTTGCCATAGTCGGACAGCAGCACGACGCCCACATCGCGCGCCACGTCGCGCACGGTGCGGATCAACCGCTGCTCCACATCGCCGCTGGCCGGCCCGCTGGTCTCCATATCGACGCGCAGCAGTTGCTGACCGCCAGAAACAAAGCGCGTCTTCAGGGTGGTCGGACGACCTGCGTCGGTGACGACGAAGCCCTCGACGCCTTCCTCGGCCTTGATCAGGCGCAAGGCTTCCACGCCCTCGGCGTCGCCGCCGATCATGCCGACCAGGCAGACCTCACCGCCCAGGGCCGCGGCGTTGCGTGCCACATTGCCGACGGCGCCCAGCATCACCAGCTCGCGCTTGCGGGCCAGCACCGGAATCGGCGCCTCGGGCGAGACCCGCGTGACGTCGCCATAGACAAAGCGATCGACCATCAGGTCGCCGACGCAGGCGATCCTCGCGCCGGAGAGCGAGGACAGGATATGTTGAAGGGCCGAGAGGTCCATGGGCTCAGAGCCTACGCCGATTATTGCACGGCCGCATGGATGGCTTTCAAACCCGCCAACAGATCACGCGCGCCGTCCAGCGGCAGGCAGCTCGGCCCATCGCACAGCGCTTTGTCCGGCTCACGGTGAAACTCCAGGAAGACGCCATTGGCTCCAACCGCGACGGCGGCCTTGGCGATCACCGCCACGCCGTCCCGGCGGCCGCCCGTCGAGGCGCCGCCGGTGCGCGGATCGGCGCCCGGGAGCTGCACCGCATGGGTGGCGTCGATCGTCACCGGCGCGCCCAGCTTCTTCATCTCAGGGATGCCCAGCATGTCGACGATGAGGTTGTTGTAGCCAAACGAATTGCCACGCTCGCAGAGGATCACCCCGACGTCAGACACTTCCTTGATCTTCATCAGGATGTTCTTGCAGTCCCAGGGCGCCAGGAACTGGCCCTTCTTGACGTGCATCAACCCGCCGGCCGCCTCGACCGCCTTGGCTGTGGCGACGACAAGGTCGGTCTGGCGGCACAGGAACGCAGGGATCTGGACGAGATCGGCTACGGCGGCGACCGGCTCGGCTTGATCGATCTCATGCAGGTCCGTGGCGATCGGCACGTTCAACTGCGCCTTCACCTCGGCCAGGATCTTTAGGCCCTCCTTCAGGCCCGGTCCCCGGAAGCTCTTGACCGAAGAGCGGTTGGCCTTGTCGAAGCTGGCCTTGAACACGTACGGCAGCCCGAGCTCGGCCGTCACCGCCTTGAGGTGGCGCGCGGCGTCCAGCGTCTGCTCCAGATCCTCGATGACGTTCAGGCCGGCGATCACGACCATCGGTTGGCCGTCGCCGATGGAGAGATTCCAGCGATTGAGCGTGAGTACGGTCATGACATTCCCGAGCTTTTGGCCGTTGGCGTCGCAGCGCCGTAGCGGCCTAAGTGGCGCGCGTCCGCCCGCTTCACAAGCGCGAAAACGCCTCGGCATGCATCCGTCCAGCTAGCGGAACCGTAGGTCGAGGGTTGGAGTTGATTCGTCGCAATCTCAAATGCAGTGTTAGCTTGTGGAAAATCGAGGGTTGCGGCCATGAGCTTGGCGCATGAACCATCGCTGGCGGCTCTGGCCGCCTCCCCCCGGGCCTTTCATAGGCTCCCGGAACTTGCGGGCGCCCCGGCGGCGTTCCGCTTCGCCGCGCGACTGCTCGCGCTGAACTGGCGGGCGGGCGAACTGATCTTCGTCACTCCCGCCGGGCGTGAGCTGCGGATCAAGGGCGCCGAGCCCGGGTTCGACGCCAAGATCATCATTCATGATTTCCGGTTCATGCGCCGCGTGCTGGCCTCCGGCGATATTGGGTTCGCCGAGGGCTACATGGCCGGCGAGTGGGAGACGCCCGATCTTTCCGCGGTGCTCTGCGCCATGAGCCTGAACTTCGATCGACTGGTTAGGCTGATGGTGGGCAACCCAGTCGCTCGCGCCGTCAACTTTGTGGGCCACCGGCTGAACGCTAATACGCGCAAGGGATCGCGCAAGAACATCCACGCCCACTACGACCTCGGCAACGCGTTCTACTCGCGTTGGCTTGATACGACGATGACCTACTCTTCAGCCCGGTATGAACAGCCTGGGCAACCTCTTGATCAAGCCCAGACGAACAAGTACCGCGCCCTGGCCCAAGGCATGGGCTTAGCCTCAGGCCATAGCGTCTTGGAGATCGGTTGCGGCTGGGGTGGTTTCGCCGAATTCGCGGCCAAGGAGGTCGGCGCGACCGTCACCGGGATCACCATATCCAAGGAGCAGTTCGACTTCGCTCGTAAGCGCATGTTCGACCAGGGCCTCGCGGAACGGGCCGATATCCGGATGATCGACTATCGCGACGTCCAGGGCAGCTTCGACCGCGTGGCTTCGATCGAGATGTTCGAAGCTGTGGGCGAGCGCTACTGGCCGGCTTATTTCAACAAGATTCGGGACGTCCTGGCGCCTGGCGGGCGCGCCGGCCTTCAGATCATCACCATTCGCGACGAATTCTTCGAAGGCTACCGACGCCGGGCCGACTTCATCCAGAAGTACATCTTCCCTGGCGGCATGCTCCCCTCGGAAGAGCGTCTGAAACCCATCACTGATCAGGTGGGCCTGCACTGGACCGGCATCAGCAGGTTTGGCGAGGATTACGCCGACACCCTGGCCGAGTGGGGCCGGCGCTTCGAGGGCGCCTGGGGTGAGATATCCCAGCTCGGCTTCGATGAGCGCTTCCGCAAACTCTGGCGGTTTTATCTCAGCTATTGCGAGGCCGGCTTCCGCACCGGCCGAACCAATGTGGTGCAGCTAAGCCTCGCCAAGGGTTGATCGCCTCTGTTCTTGAGCCGCTGCGCCACTTAAGTAGACGGCCATGACCGTTGCTATGAGCGTCCTGGACGCAATCGGAAACACGCCCCTGATCCGCCTTCGCCGTGCAAGCGAGGCCACAGGCTGTGAAATTCTCGGCAAGGCCGAGTTCATGAACCCGGGCCAGTCCGTCAAGGACCGCGCGGCGCTCTACATCATACGCGACGCCGAAAAACGCGGGTTGCTGCGCCCCGGCGGGCGGATCGTCGAAGGCACCGCCGGCAACACTGGAATTGGCCTGGCCATGGTCGCTGCGGCCTCGGGCTATCGCACGACTATCGTCATCCCGCGCACTCAGAGCCAGGAGAAGAAGGACGCGATCCGCCTGCTCGGCGCCGAACTGGTCGAGGTCGATGCGGTCCCCTACTCCAACCCCGACAACTACGTCCGCTATTCCGGGCGTCTCGCCGAAGAGCTGAACGCCAAGGAGCCGGCCGGCGCTGTCTGGGCCAACCAATTCGACAACGTCGCCAACCGCCAGGCCCACGTGGAAACCACAGGCCCCGAAATCTGGGAACAGACCAACGGCAAGGTGGACGGCTTCATCTCCGCGGTCGGATCCGGCGGCACCCTGGCCGGCGTCGCCGAGGCGCTCCGCGCCCGCAAGTCGGACATCAAGATCGGCCTGGCCGATCCCCACGGCGCCTCGCTCTATTCCTGGTACGCGAACGGTGAGTTGAAATCCGAAGGAACCTCGATCAGCGAGGGCATCGGCCAAGGCCGGATCACCGCCAATCTCGAAGGTTTGAAGGTCGATCACGCCTATCGCATCGACGACGTCGAGATGCTGAACGTCATCTACGAAATGGTCGAGCACGAGGGGCTGGTGATGGGCGGCTCGACAGGCATCAATGTGGCCGGAGCCATCCGGATGGCCAAGGACCTGGGTCCGGGGCACACCATAGTCACCGTCCTCTGCGACCAAGGCTCGCGCTATCAGAGCAAGATTTTCAATCCCGAGTTCCTGAAGGAACGCGGCTTCCCAGTTCCGAAGTGGCTTTAAGCATGGATCCCGTCGTCTCGACCGCCTGGCTGGCCGACCGCCTGCGGGCGCCTGACATCCGGGTGGTCGATGGGACCTGGTTCATGCCGGCCGAGGGCCGCTCTGGGCATGAAGAGTATCTCCAAGTCCATATTCCGGGCGCGGTCTTCTTCGACATCGACGCCATCGCCGACCGAGCAAGCGACCTGCCGCATATGCTCCCCACGCCCGAAGCGTTCGCGCGGGCCGCTGGCGCGCTGGGCCTGCCGCGTGAGGCCGACATCGTGGTCTACGACACCCATGGGATCCGCTCGGCCGCTCGTGTCTGGTGGACCCTGCGGGTGATGGGATACCCGAAGGTCCACGTGCTCGACGGCGGGCTGAAGAAGTGGCTGGCCGAACGTCGGCCGGTCGAGCCCGGCGAAATTTTCCCGCGCGCGGTTGAGCTTCCGCCGATGTTCGACGCCGCCCTGGTTCGCGACGCCGACGAGGTCCGCGCTCTGCTGAGTTCAGGCGAAGCTCGCATTATCGACGCCCGCGCGGCCAGCCGGTTCACCGGAGAAGCTCCCGAGCCGCGCGCCGGCCTGCGATCGGGCCACATGCCCGGCGCCGCCAATGTTCCATGGGAAGGCGTGATCGCTGAAGACGGCACGTTGAAGTCCGCGCGCGACCTCAAGGCGGTCTTCAAGACCGCTGGCGTCAATCTCGCCAAGCCGGTCGTCACCAGCTGCGGATCGGGCGTCACCGCTTCAGTGCTGGCCCTGGCCCTCGCCCGGATCGGCCTCAACCGCGTCGCCGTCTATGACGGCTCTTGGACAGAATGGGGCGGCTTGCCCGACACTCCCGTCGTAACCGGCCCTTAGCGGACCGGCGGCGCGTACAGCAGGCCGGGCTCGATAGCGCTCCACAGCGCGTTGTGACCTCGCGCCAGCTTGAGCGCCGAACCGGCCCCCAGATTGCGGTTGAAGACCTCGTCGTAGGCCCCGACCTGGGTGATGACCTGATAGGCCCAGTCCGGCTTCAGCCCCAGCACGCCGCCCAGATTGTCCTGCACGCCGAGCAGACGCCTCACGCGTGGGTCAGTGGTGGCCGTGGCCAGCTGCGACGCCGACTTGGAGTCCACCCCCAGCTCCTCGGCCGCGACGAGCGAAACCACTGTCCAGCGTACGATGTCGGCCCAGGCAGGGTCGTCCTGGCGAACGACCGGCCCCAACGGCTCCTTGGAAATCACCGTCGGCAGGATCACGTGAGCGTTCGGGCTGTTCAGCAGCGACCGCGCCGAGGCCAAGGCGCCCATGTCGGCGGTGAAGGCGTCGCACTCATCGGCCTGGTAGCGCGCGAGCGCTTCGCTGGTGTCCTTCACGACCACGGCCAGATGCTTCAACCCGCGAGCCTGGAAATAATCGGCCAGATTGGTCTCGCTGGCCGTTCCCTTCTGGACGCAGATCCGCGCGCCGTTCAGTTCGTCGGCGCTGGCCAGCCCCAAGGCCTTGGGCGCAAGGAACCCCTGGCCGTCGTAATAGGTGATAGCCGGGAAATCGACGCCCTCGCCGGCGTCTCGCGACAGGGTCAGCGAGGTATTGCGCGAGAGCATGTCGATCTTGCCGGCCCGCAGCGCGGTGAAGCGGTCGGGCGCCGTCACCGGCGTGAACCGCACGGCGTTGGCGTCGCCAAGCGTCGCGGCGGCCACCGCCCGGCAGATATCCACATCGAAGCCGCGCCACGCGCCCCGATCGTCGGCGTAGGCGAAGCCGGCGAGCCCCGGATTGACGCCGCAGGACAACCATCCGCGCGCCTTGATCGCGGCCAAGGTGGGGCTGGGCTTGGGTTTGTAGACACCCGGCGCGGGTTCGGTGACGGGGGCTGGCGCCGGCGGCGGCGGCGCGGGCGCCTCCTTGGGCTTGCTGCAGCCGCTGAGCACCACGACGGCGGCCAGACAAATCCATGGTCCTGGCCGAGAAATACTGCGCCGAGAGATTGGCCGCCCTCCTTGATTGCTAAGCTGCTGAGGCCCTAAGTGACCGTTGATTTTGGCTCCAGTTCGTTCCGGCCCGTCAACCCGCATGTCTCAAGAAACCCGTCTAATCCGCGCCGGCGTTACCTCGGGCGATCTCGTCAAGACGGTTGGTCCGCCGATTCAGCGAGGATCGACGGTCCTGCTGCCCTGCGCCGAGGCGCTCTACGACGATGACGCCTACCTGACCTACGGCCGGGCCGGCCTTGCCGCGCACGACGCTTTGAAGTCGGCCCTGGGTGAAATGGAGGGCGCGTCCGGCGTCAGTCTGTATCCCTCAGGCTTGGCCGCCCTGACCGGCGCCATGCTCGCTGTCCTAAAGGCCGGCGACGAGGTGCTGGTCGTCGACAACATCTACAAGCCGACCCGGCGCTTCTGCGATCAGGTCCTTGCGCGCTATGGCGTCGCTGTCCGTTACTACGATCCCCTGTTGGCGCCGGAAGATCTGGTAGCGTCCGCGACCGCGGCGACGCGCATGATCGTCATGGAATCGCCCGGCTCGCTGACCTTCGAAATGCAGGACCTGGCCGCCATCGCGCGCCTGGCCAAGGCCCGCGGCATCCTCACCCTGGCCGACAATACCTGGGGCGCGGGCTATCTTTTCAAGCCGCTGACGCACGGCGTCGACATCAGTGTCCAGGCCCTGACCAAATATGTCGGCGGTCACTCCGACGTCTTCATGGGCTCGGCCGCCGCCAATGACCGCGCTCTCGTTCGCCAGTTAGAGGACGGGGTCCACAATCTCGGCTGGGCCGTCGCCGCTGAGGACGCCTACCAGATGCTCCGCGGTCTGCGGACCTTGCCAACCCGCCTGCGCCGTCAGGGCGAGGTCGGGCTCAAGATCGCCGCTTGGCTGGCCGAGCAACCCGAGGTGGCCGAAGTCATCCACCCCGCCCTACCCGGATCAGCGGGCCACGAGTTGTGGGCTCGCGACTACAGCGGCGCCTGCGGCCTGTTCGGCTTCGTGTTGAAGCCCGGATCGGAGGCCTGCGCCAACGCCTTCCTGAACGCCCTACAGCTATTTGGTCTCGGCTTCTCCTGGGGGGGCTTCGAGAGCCTGGCGATCCTCTGTGACCCGCAACTCGGCAAGCGCAAGTTCGCGCCCCACTACGCCGGCCCGCTGATGCGCCTGCACATCGGCCTGGAGAACGAGGACGAACTGATCGCCGACCTGCGAGCCGGACTGGACGCCTACGCCCAAGCGATCGCCTAGGGCTTCGCCATCCGGCTCATGAACAGCGCCGCCCGCTTGGTCTGACGATCCAAACTCTTCAACTCCATCGTCTCGCCGGGCGCGTGCGCTCCTTGGCCGGCGGCTCCGAACCCGATCAGGCCCGGCACGATGTCCCCGACGAAGCCGATATCGCCGGCCCCGCGCTTCAGAGGATCGAGTTCCGGCATGGCTTCCAGACCCAGGTCACGATTCACTTCGTTCAGCGTCACCAGCAGCTTGCGCGAAGCCTCACTGGGCGCCATCGCCGGATAGCCGTCCTCGAACGCGATGCTAGCCTCGGCCCCCGCCAGCGGTTGGGCGACCACGGCCCGCATCTTGGCCCGGATGCTCTCGGTCTGGGCGTTAGAGAGCGTCCGTAGGTCGCCCCGAGCAATGGCTTCGGCCGGAATGATGTTGGTCTTGCCGCTCGCCACGGCACCGGTGTCGGTCGCATTGGCCGACGCGCTCACACCGGAGGCCATGTAGCCGACATTGAAGGTCGCATTGACCTCGCGGGCCTCGCGGCGAAATCCGTCGACGATCCGCGCCAGTTCGTAGGCCGCGCCGTATCCAACGCTCTCATTGAAGATACCTGAGGAGTGTCCCGACTTCGCGGTCACCTTCAAGGTCCAGTCGGTGGCCGATCGCCGCGCGATCGAGGCCATATCCTTGCCGTTCTCCTGAGCGAGCCCTTCGAACTCCAGGGCCAGATCGCTGGCCTTGGCGGCCTTGATCAGCTCAGCTCGCGACACCGAAAGCGGCCGTCCGGCCCGCTCCTCGTCGCCGGTCAGCACGATGGTGATATCAGCGTCCTTCAGCGTTCCCGCCGCCTTCATGGCGCGCAGCGCCGCGACCATGATCACCAGGCCGCCCTTCATATCGTTGACCCCCGGCCCTTCGGCGATGTCGCCGCGCCGCACATATTTCTGGAACGGGCTGGACGGCTCGAACACCGTATCCAGATGGCCGATCAGCAGCATCTTCCGGCCCTTACCGGAGCCCATGTGTGTCGCCACAATGTGGCCGGCCCGTCCGACGTCCGTCATCGGAACCCACCGAACCTCGAAGCCCAGCTCGCGCAGCTCGGCCTGCATCAGGCGCCCCACCTCTTCGACGCCGGGCGTGTTCAAAGTGCCGCTGTTGATGTTCACCAGGGTCTCCAGCAGCGTCAGGGACCGGGCCTCCTCGCGGCCCGCCACCGTGACCAGCTTCTGTTCCTGGGTGCTCAGCCCCGCGGCCATCGCCGGCGTCGCACTGGCCAACACCAAGGCGGTGAACGCCGCGCGCTCAACTTGAAACCGATCATGAAGCTTCCCCGAACCTGACTCGAACGCCGAGCGACCATCGCCATCCTCGGGATCGAACTCAAGCCTCGCCTTAGGAACCCGCCCCGCCCGGCGATCATTGCCCTTCTCTCGACCGCTAGAGGAGCGAAGCACATGACCCCGCCCCAAACCGAAGCAGAGTTCGCGAGGGAAGCCGAGCGGACCGCTCAGGCCGAACGCCACATCCAGTCGAAGATCGACGCCAAGGAACAGCGCTCGTTCAAGAAGGAGGATGGCGAGCAGCCGGCGATGCAGGCCGGCGCCCGGGAGTATCCCGCTCCACCCTTCCCCGAGCAGCACCAGCAGAAGCCGGGTCTCGAGGCCGCGCTGGACCCACAGCCACTGTATGACGCGCCGTTCTACAAGGGTTCGGAAAAGCTGAAGGACAAGGTGGCCCTGATCACCGGCGCCGACTCGGGCATCGGCCGCGCCGTGGCGGTGCTCTTCGCCCGGGAAGGCGCTGACATCATCATCGCCCATCTTGATGAAGAACGCGACGCCCAGGACACCAAGGCCGCCGTCGAGTTGGAGGGCCGCCGAGCCATCGTGCTGAAAGGCGACGTCGCCGATCCCGCCTTTGCCGAGGTTGCGGTCCAGAAGACCCTGGAAGCTTTCGGCAAGCTGGACGTACTGGTGAACAACGCCGCCTTCCAGGAACACGTGCCAGCGTTCGAGGACCTCACCGCCGAGCACTTCGATCGGACCTTGAAAACCAACCTCTACGGCTATTTCTACCTGGCCAAAGCCGCCGTCCCGCACATGAAGCCAGGGTCCGCCATCCTGATGACCGGATCGATCACCGGGATCGATGGCAGCAAGGACTTGCTGGACTATTCGATGACCAAGGGCGGCATCCATGCCTTCACCCGCGCCTTGGCCGGCCACCTGATCCCCAAGGGGATCCGGGTCAACGCCGTCGCGCCCGGGCCTGTCTGGACCCCGCTGAACCCGGCCGACAAGCAGGCCCCCGACGTCAGCCAATTCGGCGCACAGGCAAAGATGAAGCGCCCGGCCCAGCCCGAAGAGATCGCACCAGCCTACGTCTTCCTCGCCTCGCCCCACTGCTCCAGCTACATCACCGGCGAAATCTTGCCGATCATTGGCGGTTATTGAGGGATTGGCGCGCCCAGCAGGACTCGAACCTGCAACCGTCCGCTTAGAAGGCGGATGCTCTATCCGGTTGAGCTATGGGCGCGTTTCAGCGGTCGTTGCGGGATAAGGCGGTGCGGCGCTCGGCGCAAGAGACCACGCTCTATCGGCCCCGCGGCGTCTCCGGCGCGACTCTAACTCAGCGGACTGAGGCGACGAACTAGTGCGTCCAGGGTTGCTTGCGGCCGAAGGCGAAGTTGTCGGCATAGGCCTTGATGATCCGCTTGGCCGGCTTCGGATCCGAAATCTGGAAGGCGATGCCGTGGGCCTGGGCGTAGGCGACCGCTTCGTCTTTGGTCTCGAAGGCCAGGCGGATCTGCCCGTCCATGTCGTTGGTCAGGGTCCAGCCCATCAGCGGGTCCGAACGACGCGCCGAGGCAGGCTCGAATTCCAGCACCCAGTCCTTGGTCTTAGCCTTGCCCGACTGCATGGCGTTCTTGGCTGGACGATAGATGCGCGCGAGCATGCGGACCCTCAAACAATTCTGACCGGCGTTGGTCGGGGCGAGAGGATTCGAACCTCCGACCCTCTGGTCCCAAACCAGATGCGCTACCAGGCTGCGCTACACCCCGAAAAACGCCGGCGAGGGGCTCCGATATAAGGCTTTGGCGTTTATCGCAAACGAACAAACGCGCTCGGAGCAATTAGGCGCGTTTATGCATCAGTTTGAAGACCCCCGTGGCCCGCACGACGTCCACGCCGCGAACATGAGCGCGGGCCTCCACGAAGGCCACGTCCTTGGTGACCCGGGTGATCTTGCCCTCGCCCATCACCCAGTCGCCGACCCGCCCCATGTGCAGAAAGTCGATGGACAGGTGGATGGTGACCGCGGTCTGCCGGGTGGCGCGAAAAACCGTCGCGCCCATCAGGCCGTCAAGGAACGCGCTCAGCATGCCCCCATGCACCAGTCCCAGGCCGTTGGCGTGGCGCGGCAGGGCGTAGAAGGCCTGTTCGGTTAGTTCGCCCATCTCGGCCCGGTGGAAATATGGGCCGTTGTGGCCGGAGAACGCGCCCCGGCCGGTCGATTCAACGAATCCCTCGGGCGGCGGCGGCACGACGTCGCGATCAATCACGCTTGAACATCCGATGCTCGATACGGTCGCCGGGCATCAGGCCGATTTCAGCCGAACGCCCGCCGGCCAGTTCCAGAACTCCCAGCGTCGCCCCGCCGGAGGGGATCGGCGCTTCCGACAACGGCGTCGCATTCCGGGCGATCGACAGCACCGTGCCGTCAGCCTGGATGTAGATGATGTCGAGCGGGATAAGCGTGTTGCGCATCCAGAACGCCACCTCGCGAGGCGTCTTGAAGTCGAACAGCATGCCGCGGTCCGGCGCGAGCGACTTGCGGAACATCAAGCCCCGCTCGCGCTCGGCGTCATTGTCGGCGATCTCGACAAAGAAACGAGTCCTGCCCGACGGCGTCACCGTCTCCAATGCCTCGAATCCGGCGGGAGCCTCCCCCACCGCTCCGATCGGCGCCTTGGCCGGCGCGCTAGCGGCCGCCGCAGGCGTCTGAGACGCCGCGGGCGCTGGTTGAGCAGATGGCCGCTCGCTACAGGCCGCAAGCAGCGCAAGCGCGCCCACGGTCGCGATCAAGCCGCGCAGCGGCACCGTCAGGCTGGACACCGGAGAACTCCGAGTTGCTAGGTCTTAAGCCAGACCTACAGACTCGATCTCAGCCACGACAAGCCCTTTCGGACCTTCAGCGAACCGCACCATGACGTCGTCGCCAGGTTGCAGGTCCTCAATGCCGGATCGTCGCAAGGTTTCGATGTGGACGAAGATGTCGCCGGTCTCACCGTCACGGACTACGAAACCGTAGCCCTTGGCGCGGTTGAACCACTTCACCTTGGCCCGTTCGAGCGGCCCTCGGGCGGTTAGCGGCCTTCGAGGCTGCCGAGCCTGGAACCCGCCATTGTCATAGCTGTCGCGTTCTCGACGAAAGCCGCCTTGCCCCTCGTCATGTCGTCGGCGATCCGACGGCGCAGGAGCCGACGTCTCGTCGACCTCCACGACCTCGGCCACCTGCCAGCCCTTCGGGCGGCGGATCACGTCACAGACGATCACAGCGCCTTCCAGCGCGCTCTCGCGCCCAGAGTTCCTAAGACTGGTGACGTGAAGCAATACGTCCTTGAGCCCCGTTTGATGGGGGTCGTCAGGTACGATAAAGCCATATCCTTTGCCGGCGTCGAACCACTTCACGCGCCCGCTGATCCTCACTGACTCTTCGTGCGGATCCATTCCCTCGAATTCGTAACCAGACATATGCCCCTCTGGCCTGGTCCCCCTGATCCTTCCGGACCTAGCCAGCGATAACACTGTTCTTGTTGGGCTACTGCCGTCAATGGGGCAATTTCCAACCAGTGCGCGCACTGATCGAAATTGCTCTCGTTTACGTCGTGTTGGGGGGGCTCGCGCTGGTAGTCCCTAGGGGAGTCGAACCCCTCTCTCCAGGTTGAAAACCTGGCGTCCTAACCGATAGACGAAGGGACCGCGTGCGCGAGAGGCGTGTCTATATTGTCGATTCCGCAGGGTGGCAAGCGCCTTGCTGAACCTTTTTAAAAAGTCCGGCCACAGCCTGTGAGCGGTGCTCAAACGCGCGCTTTTTCCTGGTTTTGCCACCGCCTAGGCCATCGAAAGACTGAGGGAAAAGTCTCGGTAGGGACGAAAGCGCCGGAATCGGCCCGGCAAGATCCCGCAGCCGGTAAAGTCCCATGTCGTCAAATTCAACCGCGCAGATCGCCGTAGACTGGCCGGCCAAATGATCTCAACCGACTCGGCGTGGATCGGCGACGTCTTCAATCTCGAGTTCGACGCTCTCGCGCCCCTGCCAATCGTCCGGCTTCAACCGGCCCGCCACGTGGATCGCGCCGCCTTCATTCAGCAGCCGCCGGCCCATCTCGGTGTCCTCTGCCCGCCAGGCGACAGCCTTCAGCCGTCCGCCCGAGCCATCCGTCAGTGTCACGCGGACATGGCCCCCGCGTAGCGCCATCGGGCGCTCTACCCGCACATTGGCGGCGGCGAACATCGGCTCGGGATTGCCGGGACCGAACGGAGCCAGCGCCTGAAACGACTGGTAGAGGCCTCTGTCGGCTCCGCCCGTGGTGATCAGAGCATCGATGTCGAGACCGTCCTGCTCGGCGGCGGCCTGGGCTTCGTCGGCCAGGCGCTCGTTCAGGAAGGCCCTTAGTTCGGGGATCGTATCGGGACGCACCGAGAGGCCAGCGGCCATGGCGTGTCCACCTCCCGCCAGCAGCAACCCCTCGTCATAGGCCGCCTGGACTGCGCGCCCCAGGTTCACCCCGGTTTGGGAACGCCCCGAGCCTTTGCCGATATTGGCCGCGCGATCGACGCCTATGACCAGCGCTGGCTTGCGATAGCGTTCCTTCAAGCGGCTGGCGACGATCCCGATGACCCCAGGATGCCATCCGTCAGCAGCGACCATAGTCAGCGCCGCCTCGTCCTGGTTGCTCTCACGCTCGACGATGCGGATCGCTTCTTCCAGAATCTCGCGCTCGACCTCTTTGCGGGAGGCGTTGAGTCCGTCCAGTTCGGCGGCCAGCATGGCGGCCTCCTCAGGATCGTCAGTCGACAGCAGCCGGGCGCCGAGGTCGGAACGTCCGATCCGTCCACCGGCGTTGATTCGGGGGCCTAGAATAAAGCCGGCGTGGAACACGCTGGCCGGACCAGATCCCTTGGCGACGTCTAGCAGAGCCTTCAGGCCGGGATTGCGCCAGGCCGACATGACCTTCAGGCCTTGTGTCGTCAGCGCCCGATTGAAACCGACAAGCTGAGTGACGTCGCAGATGGCGCCCATGGCCGCCAGGTCCAGCCATTGGCGCAGATCGGGCTCTGGGCGATCCTGGAACAGACCACGTCCCCTCGCCTCGCGATTGAGCGCGGCCATCAGGACGAACGCGACGCCCGCCGCGGCTAGAACCCCCTGCCCCGAGCCACAGCCCGGGCGGTTCGGATTCACCAGGGCGGCGACCTCTGGAATTTCATCTCGCATCAAATGGTGGTCGATCACCACCACCTCGAGACCGATCTCCTTGGCGCAGGCCAGGGCCTCGTAGGCCGCCGCGCCGCAGTCGACCGTGACCACCAATTCGACACCCGACTCGCGGATACGGCTGAACGCGGCCGGCGACGGGCCATAGCCCTCGGTCAGGCGATCGGGCACATAGATGGGCAATTCCTTGCCCTGGGTGCGAAACCACCGGACCAGTTGCGCGGCGCTGGAGGCGCCATCCACGTCATAGTCGGCGAAGACCGTCATCGGGCGGTCGGCGACCAAGGCGTCGATAAGAATCTTGGCGGCCAGATCCATGTCTACGAAACTCGACGGATCGGGAAACAGCGCCTTGAGGGTTGGGTTGAGGTAGTCGGCGCCGTCATCAGCGCTGACGCCGCGTGAGGCCAAGGCCCGCGCCAGCGGTTCGCTCAGGCCGAGGCCGAGCTGGTGGCGGCGAACTACCTCGGCGTCCGCCGGTCGTTCGCGCCACAGCCGCCCGCTCAAGGAGCGGCTGACGCCTAGATATCCCAAGGAGGCGGTTCCATCGGCCATTGGCCTAGCCTAGCCGGAGTCGGAACCGCCACGAAGGATAGCTTAGACGGGACGCTTCATCCGCACTTCGCGCACGGTGCGGGTCGCCGAGTTCATCACCAAGGTGTGGGTATGAACAAAGCCGTCTTCATACTGCACACCGTCCAACAGAGCGCCGTTGGTGACGCCGGTCGCCGCGAAGATCGCGTCGGCCCGCACCATCTCGTGCAGATCGTACTTCTTGTCGAAGTCGGTGATGCCGACGCGGGCCGCGCGGGCCTTTTCGTCGGCGTTGCGGAACACCAGGCGGCCCTGGAACTGACCGCCGACGCACTTGAGCGCGGCGCAAGCCAGCACGCCCTCGGGCGCTCCGCCCTGCCCGACATAGAGATCCACGCCGGTCGACGGGTCGGCGGTGTTCATCACCCCGGCGACGTCGCCGTCGGTGATCAGATAGACGCGCGCGCCCACCGAACGAACGCTGGCGATCAGGTCCGCGTGACGCGGACGGTCCAGAATGCAGACCGTGATTTCCGAGGCGTCGACGTCCTTGGCCTCGGCCAGCGCCTTGACGTTCTCGGCCGGCGACTTGTCGAGGTCGATCACACCGGCCGGATAGCCCGGCCCGCAGGCGATCTTGTCCATATAGGTGTCGGGCGCATTCAGCATGGTGCCCTTAGGCGCCCAAGCCATCACGGCTAGGGCGTTGGCCATGGCCTTTGCCGTCAGGGTCGTGCCTTCCAGCGGGTCGAGCGCGATGTCGATCGCCGGACCTTTGCCGCTGCCGACCTTCTCGCCGATGTAGAGCATCGGCGCTTCGTCGCGCTCGCCCTCGCCGATGACGATCTCGCCATCACTGTCGAGATCGATGAGCGCCGTGCGCATCGCGTCGACGGCGGCTTGGTCAGCCTCCTTCTCGTCGCCACGTCCAACCAACTTCCAAGCAGCGATCGCGGCGATCTCTGTCACCCGGACCGCGTCCAGAACCAGCCCGCGATCCAGATTTTCCGAACTCATGTGTCTCTCCCGGCGCCTCGTCGGCGCACTCTATCTCTTGGTTCTTAAATGCGCGCGATACGCAAGAGGCGCGGTCTATCGAGCACTGACGGCAGATTTGCGATGCGGTCGATCGCCGCCACGAGGACGGATTCGGCGACTGCATGCGTGGTAAGCACGATCGGCACCCCATCTGCGTTCTCGACAGGCTTCTGAAGGAAGCTCTCGATCGACACCCCGGCCTCGGCGAGGGTCTCGGAGACCGCCGCGATCACACCAGGTTCGTCCTTCACGAGGAAGCGCAGATAGGCCCGGCTCATGCTCTTTGCCGGGTCGATTGGCGTAAAGGCTTTCAAAGTAGCCGCCGGCGCCTGGAAAACCGGGCGCACCGCGCCGGTCATGACGTCGGCGATGTCGGCGGCGACGGCCGCGGCGGTCGGGGCCGAACCCGCGCCGGGGCCTTGCAGATAGATCCGGCCGATCCGCGTGCCTTCGATGAAGAGCGCGTTCAGCGCGCCGCCGGCCTGGGCCAGGGGATGGTTTTGCGCCACCAGGGTCGGATGGACGCGCACCAGCACGCCGCCGTCGGAGCGGTCGGCCGACGCGATCAGCTTGATCTTGTAGCCGAGATCCTTGGCCAGCTTGATATCCAGCAGAGCCACCTGGTCGATGCCTTCGATCTCGGCCGCCGCGTAGTTGGGCGCGCACCCGAAGGCCAAGGCCGCGAGGATCGAGATCTTGTGGGCTGCATCGAAACCGCCGACGTCCATGGTCGGGTCGGTCTCGGCGTAGCCCAGGCGTTGAGCCTCGGCCAGGACGTCGGCGAACGCCCGCCCCCCGGAGTCCATTTCCGACAGGATGTAGTTGCAGGTGCCGTTCAGGATGCCGGCGACCGACTTGATCTCATCGCCGACCAGCGCTTCGCGCATCACCTTCACGGCCGGCGTACCGCCCATGACCGCAGCTTCGAACAGCAACGGCACGCCTTTGGATTCGGCCAAGGCCGCCAGTTCGGCGCCGTGCTCGGCGATCAGGGCCTTGTTGGCCGTGACGACCGGCTTGCCAGCGTTCAGGGCCGCTTCGACAGCGGCTTTGGCCGGGCCGTCCGAGCCGCCGATCAGTTCCACGAAGACGTTGTTGTCAGGCGACAGCGCCAGGGCCACCGGGTCGTCGAACCACGACAGGTTCGAGATATCGAACGGCCGCGGACGCGAACGCGAGCGCGCCGAAACGCCAGTGACGATCGCGCGGCCGCCGGCCGGGGCGAAATCGGGGTGGTCGGACAGGAAGTTCAGCAGTCCCCCGCCGACCGTACCCAGGCCCGCGACGCCGATCCGCCATTCAGTCTTACTCATTGCGCCGCCAGATTGTTGTGAGCCCGCGCCAGGATTTCGTCGGCGTTGGCCAGGAATTTCTTCACGTTGCGCGCGGCCTGGCGAATGCGGTGCTCGTTCTCCACAAGCCCCACCCGCACATAGCCCTCGCCATACTCGCCAAAGCCGACGCCAGGCGCGACCGCGACGCCCGCTTCTTCGATCAGCAGTTTTGAGAACAGCAGCGAGCCGGCCTCCTTGAACTTCTCGGGGACCGGCGCCCAGGCGAACATTGAAGCCGACGGCGAGGGAATGTCCCAGCCGGCGCGCTCCATCGAGCTGACCAGCGTGTCGCGGCGGGCCTTGTAGGTCGCGCGAATCTCGTCGACGCAATCCTGCGGGCCGTTCAGGGCCGCGGCGGCGGCCACCTGGATCGGCGTATAGGCTCCATAGTCCAGATATGACTTCACCCGCGCCAGCGCCGAACAGATACGCTCGTTGCCGACCACCATGCCGACGCGCCAGCCCGCCATGGCGTAGGTCTTCGACAGCGAGTTCACCTCGACCGCGATGTCCTTGGCGCCTTCGACCTCAAGCACCGAGGGCGGCGGGTTGTCGTCGAAGTAGATCTCCGAATAGGCGATGTCGGAGATCACCAGCAGGTCGTGCTTCTTCGCCAGCGCGATCGCGTCCTTGTAGAACTCCAAGTCCACGCACTGCGCGGTCGGGTTCGACGGGTAGGACAAGATCAGCACCGATGGCGGCGGGGCCGAGTGCTTCATCGCCCGGCTGACGCCCGCCAGATACTCCTCCGGCGAATGAGCTGGCACGTGGCGGATGACGCCGCCCGCCATGATGAAACCGTAGGCGTGGATCGGATAGGCCGGGTTCGGGCAGATGATCACGTCGCCGGGCGCGGTCAGCGCCTGCGCCAGATTGGCGAAACCTTCCTTCGAGCCCAGGGTGGCGATCACCTCGGTGTCGGGGTTCAGGGTCACGCCAAAGCGCTTCTTGTAGTAGCCGGCCATCGCCTTGCGCAGGCCGACAATGCCCTTCGAGGCGGAGTAACGGCCAGCCTTCGGGTCGCGGGCGGTCTCGACCAGCTTGTCGACGATGTGCTTGGGCGTCGGCATGTCGGGATTGCCCATGCCGAAGTCGATGATGTCGACGCCCTCGGCTCGCAAGCGGGCCTTGATGCGGTTCACTTCCTCAAGGACGTAGGGCGGAAGGCGGCGAATACGGTGGAATTCGGGAGTCATTTTGAGCTCGGGCCGCGGGCCGTGCGGCGATTGGGAGCTGAAGTCGCGCATGGATAGCCCCCGTTCGGGGCCGCGCCAAGCAGGTTCAAGGTCATTTATGCCCCCGCCAGCCGCTTACCTGGGCGACGGAGGCGGGGTAGCTCGCTCCCGGAGCTGCCGCGCGAAGGCTTCGGTCGCCGCAGTCGACGAGGCCGCACTCTCAGCCGGACCGGCCTCGGCCAGGGCGCGCGCTTGGAAACGCTCAGTGCCGTTCAGAGTCCAGGTGTTGGGCGCGGTCTGGCGCTCCAGCGCTGCAGCGGCTGTCTCGAGCTGCCGCGCCTCCTTGCCCCACTGCGCGATCGGGCGCTGATCGGTGGGCTTAGGAGGAATGTCTGCAAATGTCGGGAACGGCGCGTCGGCCCGGCCCAGCCGCGCCACCTCGTCAGCGACGGGCGACGTGGGATCGATCGGCGCTGTCGCCAGCGGGTTGTAGTTGGCGCAACCGGTCAGCAACAGGCCGGCGCAGGCGCAGAGCATCAGCCCCCGCGTGGAGGTCTTGAAGGACGCTTTTGCGAAAAGTCGAAGCGGCGCGTTCATTTCCCGTCCGGTCTTATGTCATGATCGCTTCGGGCGAAAGAGCGCGAGCGCAGCAAAGCCCCAAGGAAGCGCGTACCGGAGGAAGTTGAGCGATGAGTGAACACCCGTCGACACCGACCAAGGCCAAACCGAAGAAGAAGGCCAAGGTCGCCGACAAGGCTGCCTCCAAGGGCATGAAGTCCGAGAATAAAGTCGAAACCCCGCCGGCGGACCCGAGACCGGCCGAGGCCGCGTCAAAGGCCGCTCCAGCGTTCGAAAGCCTGACCGGCGACCAGCGCGACATGTTGGAAAAGCTCTCGGCCAATTTGGCCCGCGCGGCCCTCACCGCTCAGGGCGCGATCGCAGAGGCCGCCTTGCGCCAGGCCGAGCGCCCAGCCGCCCTGCAGCCGGACCCCTTCCATGTCGCCCCAGCCCTAACCGACGTGATGGGGCGACTGGCTTCGCAGCCTGACCGCATGGTCCGGGCGCAGGCCGATCTCTTCCAGCAGTACCTCGAACTTTGGCAGTCCGCCGCCCGCCGCGCCGGCGGAGAAGCCGTTGAGCCGGTGGTGCGGCCTGACAAGGGCGACAAGCGCTTCAACGATCCAGACTGGGCCGAGAACCCGGTTTTCGACGTCATCAAGCAATCCTACCTTCTGACCTCCAACTGGCTGAATTCGCTGGTGTCCCAGGTTCAGGACGTCGATCCGATAGCCAAGCGCCGGGTCGAATTCTTCATGAAGATGCTGACCGACGCCTTCTCCCCCTCGAACTTCCTGGTCTCCAATCCGGCGGCCCTGCGGGAGGCGATGCAGACCCAGGGGGCCTCGCTGCTGAAGGGGATGGAGAACTTCGCCGACGACTTGACCCGCGGCGGCGGTCAGCTGGCGATCAGCCAGACCGACTATCAGATGTTCAAAATCGGTGAGAACGTCGCCACCGCGCCGGGCAAGGTGGTGTTCCAGAACGAGGTGCTCCAGCTCCTCCAGTTCAACCCGACGACCGAGCAGGTTCACGAGATCCCGCTGCTGATCTTCCCGCCATGGATCAACAAGTTCTACATCCTCGACCTGCGGCCCGAGAACTCGATGATCCGCTGGCTAGCTGACCAGGGCTTCACGGTCTTCGTCGCCTCGTGGGTCAATCCCGACGTCGAAATGGCCGCCAAGACCTTCGAGGACTACATGCTTGAGGGCATCTATGCGGCCACCGACGCCGTGATGGCGCAGGCCGGCGTCGATCGCGTCAACACCGTCGGTTACTGCATTGGGGGCACCCTGCTCTCCTCGACGCTCGCTCATATGGCGGCCAAGAACGACAAGCGAATCGCTTCGGCCACCTTCTTCGCCGCTCAGCAGGACTTCGCCGAGGCGGGCGACCTGCTGCTCTTCACCAATGACGACTGGCTCTCTGACCTCGAAAAGCAGATGGACGCCGCAGGCGGCGTCCTGTCGGGCCAGGCCATGGCCGAGACCTTCAACTCGCTGCGCGCCAATGATCTGATCTGGTCGTTCTTCGTGAACAACTACCTGATGGGCAAGGAGCCCAAGCCTTTCGACCTGCTGTTCTGGAATTCCGACCAGACCCGCATGCCCAAGGCGCTGCACATGTTCTACCTGCGCAAGTTCTACGGCGAGAACGCGCTCTCGAAAGGCGAACTGGTCCTCGACAACGTCAAGCTGGACCTCGGCGCGGTGAAGACCCCGGTCTACGTCCAGTCCTCGAAGGAGGACCACATCGCTCCAGCGCGTTCGGTCTATCGCGGCGCACGTCTGTTTGGCGGGCCTGTGACTTTCACCCTGGCCGGCTCGGGTCACATCGCCGGCGTCATCAACGCTCCGGTCGCCAACAAGTACCAGCACTGGACCAATACCGACCTGCCCGCCTCTGTCGAACAATGGATGGAAGGGGCCAGCGAAACGGCTGGCTCTTGGTGGCCGCACTGGGCGACGTGGCTGCGCGAGAAATCAGGCGGGCTGGTTCCGGCCCGGGACCCCGCCAATGGCAAATTCAAGCCAATCGAGGATGCGCCCGGTTCCTACGTAAAGGTGAAGTCGTAAGCGACCGATCCGGGGGATAGATGATCAAGATGATAGTCGCGGGGCTGGCGATCCTGCTGGCCCTATGGATCGGCGCGGGTTTCGCCGTTGTGGCTTTGTCAGGCCGTTTCGAGCCCAGCGGGCGCTTTGTCGATATCGGCGGGCGCAAGCTGCGGCTGGTCTGTGAAGGACCAAAGACCGACAAGCCGGTCGTCTGGATGGAGGCTGGGGCCTGGGGCCTAGCCGCCGACTTCGCCGCTATCCAACACGGCCTGACCCAAAAAGGCGTCCGATCCTGCGCCTATGATCGCGCGGGCATGGGTTTCTCCGACCCCGGTCCGAAGCCCCGCGACAGCGAGGCCATTGCCTCCGACCTCGCCAAGCTCATCAAGGCGTCAGGCGAACAGGGCCCCTTCATCTTCATGGCGCACTCCATGGGCGGGCAGCACATCCGGCTTCTGGCTGGGCAGCACCCCGATATGGTCGCCGGCCTCGTGCTGCTGGAAGCCACAACGCCAGAAATGACCAGCGATCCGCGCGCCCAGCCCTTCCTTAGCCGGGTGCGCAATGTCGCGCGGGCCACCGCCGTCGCCGGCTCGCTGGGCCTCACACGCGTCGCCTACTACTGGGGTGATCGAATCGGCTTGCCGCCACAGGGCGCGGCCGAAAAGCGGCACGCCTTCGTCACTGGTCGCCATGCCCGCACCGCAGCCGCCGAAGTGCTGGTATGGGACCAAGGATCGGCCCAGGCCGGGGCCGTCAGCCTGGATCCCAAATGGCCGGTGGCGGTCATCACCGCCGGCGACGCCGTGCGCATGGGCGAATGGAACATCGCGCGCCGCGCCCCCGAACGCGCTTCGCGCGCCGGCTACTACGAGAATGTCCCCGAGGCGGCGCATGCGAGCCTCCTTGGGCTTACCTACAACGGCGCC
This sequence comes from Phenylobacterium sp., assembly GCF_030681155.1. GTDB lineage: Bacteria > Pseudomonadota > Alphaproteobacteria > Caulobacterales > Caulobacteraceae > Phenylobacterium. The sequence continues at coordinate 100,590 of NZ_JAUXXE010000043.1, forward strand.
GTACTTCGCGCCGTCGATCACGTACGCGCCGCGCTCGCGCCGGCCCCGGAGACGAAATGAGAGCCCTGCCCTTCGCCGCCCTGGTCTTGCTGATCGCCGCGCCCGCCAATGCCGAGACCGCCCAGCAGGTGTTTTTCTCGCGTCTCTCGGCCCTTTGCGGCCAGAGTTTTGAAGGACGCGTCGTCACCACGGATCCCGCCGACGCCAGTTTCACCGGTAAGCCGCTGACCATGCGGATCAAGAGCTGCACGAAGGACGAGGTGCGAATTCCCTTCCAGGTCGGCGAGGATCGGTCCCGCACCTGGGTGGTGACGAAGACTGCGACCGTCCTCCGCCTCAAGCACGATCATCGTCATCCTGACGGCACCGAGGACGCCGTCAGCCAGTACGGCGGCGACACCACGACGCCAGGAACCGCCGCGCGCCAGGAGTTCCCCGTCGACGCCGCGTCAAAGGCGATGTTTGTGCGCGAGGACCGCGCCGTATCGCTGACCAATGTCTGGGCGATGGAGATCGAACCGGGCAAGCTGTTCGCCTACGAACTGCGCCGGCCCGATCGCCACTTCCGCGTCGAGTTCGATTTGGCCAAGCCCCTGCCCTAGGCCGCGCTCAGCGACGTGTCAGGGGCGGCAACATTCGCGCCATCACGGTGACGAAGAAGGCCACCGACCAACCGAGCAAGATAGAGCCGTTGATCCCCTCAATGGCTCCCAGCAGCTTCCATTGTCCGGCTATGGCGCTGTCGCCGTAGCCGATGGAGCCGTAGCTGCTGGTGGAGAAATAGACCGCCTCGCGAAATTCCGGCACGGCGCCCAACTTGCTGAACAACAGGGCGTAGAGCCAGATCTCCAGACCGTGCAGCAGGAAGAGCCCCATCACCACTGCGACGGTGACGAACCAGCCATGCCAGGACAGCGGGCTCATCTGGGCCGCGCCCCAGCGCTCATCCAGCGACGCCAGCATCCGCCCCAGGATCATCAGTCCCGTTCCGTGAATCGTGACGGTCGCCAGCACCATGGCTGTCGCCAGGCTGAGTTCGACGATCATGTCGCCCCTCACGGCGACCCCCAGTCCACTAGAGGACGGCCCGCCGAAGCCGCGCGAGCAGGTCCCCTGCGACGAGAATAATCAGGAAATTCATCACCATGCCCAGCGCCACGGCCGCAACATTGAACCAGATCCCCAAGGTCGGGAGGAAGTTCAGTATGTAGCTCCAGGGCGCGCCCAGTACGATGGCGTAGATGCCCGCCAATGGATCACGCGCCATTCCGAACCAGCCGCCAAGGCTGGCGGGGATCAGAAGCAAGGCGGCGACGCACAGAAAGCCGTAGATCGCAGCAATAACGCGAGAAATTCTCAAGGCGTCCGCCCAGCGTGAGTGATCCAGCGGCGCATGCAGCTCTCCCTATTCGTCGCTGCAAATTGAGTGATCCGTTCAGTCGCAGTCAATCGCGAACCGACCGATTGAGGGCGGCCTGGCCTCTAGGCGGCTACGAACCGCAGCGCATCGCCATTGTTGCAGTAACGCAGCCCCGTGGGACGGGGGCCATCGGGGAAGACGTGGCCCTGGTGCCCCAGGCAGCGCGCACAATGGTACTCCGTGCGCGGCACGCCTATGGCGTAATCGGTCTTCTTGCGCATCGCTCCCTTGATGGCGGTGTAGAAGCTTGGCCAGCCGGTTCCGCTCTCGAACTTCCAGGACGCCTTGAACAGCGGCAGACCGCACCCTGCGCAGACATAGGTCCCTGGGCGCTTTTCCTTGTTCAGCGGGCTGGTGCCGGCCATCTCAGTCGCCTCATGGCGCAGGACGTTGTAGGTCGCGAGGTCCAGCCGCGCCTTCCACTGGGCGTCGGTCAACTGGCGCCAGGGCGAACCGGCATAGGGATCATCAGCGGCCAGCGCCGCCGCCGGCAGCGTGACCAGCGCAGAACCAAGCAACAGTGTGCGTCGATCAATCTTGTCCATGCCTGAGATACGATTCCTCTCGGGCTTCGGATGCAAGCTTAGCCGCCAGTCCAGGCGTAGAGAGCGTCCGGCGTTTTCTCCATGTTGCCGGCGCCGTCGGTCAGTTCGACCAGCTTCCACCCTCGCGCCTCGTAGAATCGTCGAGCACGTGAATTCGCCTGGAAGGTCCAGAGCGTCCGCGGCGCGCCGTCCTCCAAAGCCTTGGCCAGCAGCTGCGGGCCAATTCCCCGCGCCTGATAGCCCGGCAGCACATAAAGGTGCTCCAGCCAGCCAGGATGGAACGCAACATAGCCAACGGCCACGCCCTCCTCCTCGGCCAGCCACGCCTCGTTCTCGACCAACAGCTTCGTCTCGAAGAACGTCACCGCGTCGTCGAGATCGGGCGGGGCCGGCAGGAACGGAAGCGACACCCGGTTCGCCTCCCGCTGAATCCGGGCGCAGACCCCGGCGTCCGCCGTGCTCGCCCGGCGCAGGATCATAGGCCCGAGGCCTCCGGCAAGCCGAGCATGATGTTCAGGTTCTGCACCGCAGCGCCCGAAGCGCCCTTGCCCAGGTTGTCGAGCACGGCCACCAGGCGCGCCTGATGGCGCTCTTCATTGCCGAAGACATAGAGCTTCATGCGGTTGGTGCCGTTCAACGCCTCGGGATCCAGGTCGGCGTTATAGCCGGCGGCGCCCGCGCGGGCCTTCTGCAAGGCCGCGCATTCATCGGCGCTCGCGACATCTACGAAGGCTTCTCCCGCATAGGCCTTGGCCAGCGCTTCGCGCAGCTCGGCCGGCCGCGGCTTGGCGGGCAGCGCCCACAGTTGCAGCGGCACCTCTACGATCATGCCTTGGGCGTAGCGGCCGACGGCCGGGGCGAACAGGGGCGCGTGATCCAGGCCGCCATGGACCTGCATCTCGCCAATGTGTTTGTGCTGCAGCGGCAAGCCATAGATCCGGAAGGCGTCGCTTCTGTTCGGCGGCGTCGGCGCCTCGAACTCTGCGATCAGACCCTTGCCGCCGCCCGTATATCCGGACACCGCATTGACCGTCAGCGGCCAGTCACTCGGAATCAGCTCGGCCGCCACCAACGGGCGCACCAAGCCAATGAAGCCGGTGGGATAGCAGCCCGGATTGCTGACCCGGGTGGACGAGGCGATGGCTGCGCGCTGATCCTGGTCCATCTCGGCAAAGCCATAGGTCCAGCCCGAGGCGGTCCGGTAGGCGGTCGAGGCGTCGATGACCCGCACGCGGTTCGATTGGATAAGGCCGACCGCTTCCTTGGAGGCATCGTCGGGCAGGCAGAGGATCACCGCATCGGCGCTGTTCAGCAGCTCAGCCCGTGCGTCAGCGTCCTTACGCTTGGCCGGATCGATCGATAGGATCTCGAGATCCTTACGGCCTTCCAGGCGCTCGCGGATCTGCAAACCCGTAGTGCCGGCTTCGCCATCAATGAACACGGTGTGGGACATGGTGCGGGTCCTGAAAACTGTCGACCGGATATGAGAAAGGGCGCTTCGGTTGCCCGAAGCGCCCCTCCAAACGCGAGCTCGCGTAAGCGGGTTAGCGCTTCGAGAACTGGAAGCTGCGTCGGGCTTTCGCCTTGCCGTACTTCTTACGTTCAACGACGCGGCTGTCGCGGGTCAGGAAGCCGTGCGGCTTCAGGACCGGGCGCAGGGCCGGTTCGTAATAGGTCAGAGCCTTGGACAGGCCGTGACGGATCGCGCCGGCTTGACCCGACAGGCCCGAACCTTCGACCGTGACGATGACGTCGAACTGGCCGAGGCGGTCAGTGACCTGCAGCGGCTGAGCGATCATCATGCGCAGCACGGGACGCGCGAAATAGACTTCCTGATCGCGACCGTTGATCGTGATCGTGCCCTTGCCGGGCTTAATCCAAACGCGAGCGATGGCGTTCTTACGCTTGCCGGTCGCATAGGCGCGGCCCAGAGCGTCGATCTTCGGCTCGGCCGGAGCGACGTCGGGGTTGGACGAGAGGCTTTGCAGGGCCTCGAAACCTTGAGTCTCGGACATCTGGCTTACTTGCTCCGCACGTTCTTGGAGTTCAGGTCGGCGAACGCGATGACTTCGGGGTTCTGCGCCTGGTGCGGATGCTCACCCACATTGTAGATACGCAGGTGGGTCATTTGCTTACGGGCCAAGGGGCTTTCCTTGGGCAGCATGCGCTCAACGGCCTTTTCCAGGATGCGTTCCGGATACTTGCCGCCGAGGATCTTGTCCGCGGTGCGTTCCTTGATGCCGCCCGGGTGACCGGTGTGCCAGTAGTACACTTTGTCGGTCAGCTTCTTGCCGGTGAACTTCACCTTGTCAGCGTTGATCACGACGACAAAGTCGCCGCAATCGACGTGCGGGGTGTAGTCAGGGCGGTGCTTGCCGCGAAGACGCATGGCGATGAACGAGGCGAGACGGCCGACAACGGCGTTCTCTGCGTCGATCACGATCCACTTCTTCTCGACGTCGGCGGGCTTCAAAGAAGCCGTCGTCTTCATCATGGGAACGGGTCCGTAAGTTAGCGGGACGAAACGGTCCCGACGAAGGGGCGGCTAGTAAGCAGCCACAGCCGACCTGTCAACACTCAAACGCAACGAACAGGCCGCAAATCGTTATGTGGCAAGGCTTTCCCGACTTCGGTATTATGATACCACGCAAAATGGCGCTTCGGCTTCTATGGTCCTCCCCAGCGCCCCAAAGCCAAGCTGGAAAGAGTTATGACCGCGTCCCGTCGCCAATTCCTCCGCACCGCCGCCGCCACTGCGGCCTTCTCAGGCCTATCGCGGTTCGCCGATGCCCAGATCACGACGGGGCCAGACGGCTATTCCAACCCTGGCTACGCCAGCCAAGTCGCCGGCTACGGGCCCTTGCGGCGCGATCCGGCCGAAATCTTCGACCTACCCGAAGGCTTCTCCTACCGCGTCATCTCCAAGGCCGGCGACAGGATGGACGACGGCCTGATCACGCCGGGCAAGATGGATGGCATGGGCTGCTTCCCGGCCGGCCGGGGCCGCGTCGCCCTCGTCCGCAACCATGAAATCAGCCCGCCGCCTCGCGACCTCCAGATCACCGCCTACGGCGCCGATCGGCTGCTGGCGCCCAAGGTCGCCGCCGACCGGCTCTACGACACCGATCTGGCCGGCCTGCCCCTCGGCGGCGGAACCTCGACCCTGATCTACGATCTCAAGAGCCGCGAACTGAAGGCACAGCATCTCAGCCTCGCCGGGACCGCAGTGAACTGCGCTGGCGGCGTCACCCCCTGGAACTCCTGGCTGACCTGCGAAGAAACGACGACCAAGGCCGGGCAAACCAGCCGCAAGGACCATGGCTGGGTGTTCGAGATCCCATCGCGCCTGCGCGGCCTGGCCGATCCGGCGCCGATCACCGCCATGGGCCGCTTCAAGCACGAGGCCTGCGCCGTGGATCCGCGCACCGGGGCCATCTACATGACCGAGGACGAGATCGACGGTAAGGGCCTCTTCTACCGTTTCCTTCCCAACAATCGCCGCCGCCTGCATGAGGGCGGCCGGCTCCAGGCGCTCGCGGTCATCGACGGCGGCGATCCGCGCAATTGGGACGAGGTTTCCTGGAAACAGGGCGACTGGAAGAGCGTCCGCTGGATCGATCTCGACGGCGTCGACAACCCGAACAACGACCTGCGCCAACGGGGCAAGGCCGCCGGCGCGTCCTGGTTCGCCCGTGGGGAAGGCATCTTCTTCGGCAAGGACGAACTCTACTTCACCTGCACCAGCGGCGGCCCGAAGTTCCACGGGCAGGTGTTGCGCTATGTCCCGAGCCCGCACGAAGGTCAGGTCGGCGAAGTCGATGAACCCGGCCGCCTGCAACTCTTTGTCGAGCCGACCGATATCCGCTTCATGGAAATGGCCGACAACATCGCCATCGCTCCCTGGGGACACATCGTGGCGTGCGAGGACAAAATCGGCGGCACAAACTATCTGCGCGGCGTCACGCCACAGGGGCAAACCTACACGCTCGGTCGCAACGCTCAGATGCTGGACGGCGCCAAGACCCGTGGCACGTCCGAGTTGGCCGGCGCCTGCTTCTCACCCGACGGCTCGACCCTGTTCGTGAACATCTACAGCCCTGGCTGCACCCTGGCGATCACCGGCCCGTGGGCGACGTTCCAGGCATGACACCGCCGGGCCAGGTCATCGTGCTGAATGGCGCGCCCAGGTCGGGCAAGTCGAGCATTGTCGCGGTCATCCAGGACACCTTCGAAGGTCCCTGGATGAACCTCGGGGTGGATGTTCACGCCAGGCATATGACGCCGACACGGCTGCAGCCTGGCGTCGGCCTGCGCCCTTTGGCCGAGCGACCGGAAGTCACCGCCCTCCTGCCCCGCCTCTACGCCGCCCTCTACGACTCCATCGCCGCGCACAGCCGCCAAGGCCTGAACGTGGTGGTCGATGTCGGCCACTATGGAATGGAGCCGTCCTCGCCCGGCGTTCTACAGGACTGCGCCGGAAGACTGCTGGGCCTGCCGGTGCTGATGGTCGGCGTGCTTTGCTCGATCGAGGTGATCATGCAGCGGCGCAATGCCGGGCAGCCGGGACGCGAAGGCCAATACACGACCGGCGCGCCAGACGACCCGATCCCCGCCCCCGTCCGGCAGTGGCAAGACGCCGTGCACCGGCCCGGCGTCTACGATCTCGAAGTCGATACCGCCGTCCTGAGCCCGACGCAGTGCGCCGATCTCATTCGTCGTCGGTTGGCGACGCCCGCCATAGGTCCAACCGCATGCGAGCGCCTAGCCACCGGCTAGCTACGGCCGTCTCGCGCGCCAGGCCAGGGCGACCGCCAGCGACAGCACGATGGCGGCTGCGATCTGGTGGGCCATGCCAAGCCAAATGGGCACACCGAAGATCAGGGTGATGACGCCCAGGATCGCTTGCAGCACGATGGAGCCGCCAACCGTGATCGCCAGCATCCGTGTGTCGAAGGTCAGATAGCGCGAGCGGCTTGCAGCCCAGATCATCGCGATGGCGATCAGCGTCAACAGATAGGCGCCCAGCCGGTGGTGCAGCTGGACCGCCCCTTGGCTGTGGGCGACCGTCGCCCAGAGGTTCGCGCCCGCATAATCGTTGGGGATCAGTGAGCCGTTCATCAGCGGCCAATCGTTGTAGACAAAGCCAGCGTCGGTCCCCGCCACCAGGGCGCCCAGCAGGATCTGGAAGAAGATCAGGCCTACCAACGCCAGTGCGCCACGCGACCAAGGGCTTGGCAGGGCCTGGCGCGCAGCCCCATTCCAGGCGTCCAGAGCGGTCCAGACCAGCGCGCCGAGCAGAGCGAAAGCCAGCCCGAGATGGACCATCAGCCGTTCAGGGGCCACGGAGACGCGTTCAGAGAGGCCGCTGGCGACCATCCACCAACCGACGGCCCCTTGCAGGCCGCCCAAGGCGAAAAGACCCACGCACCGGCCGATCAGCCGACGCGGGATTTCGCGCCGGAGCAGGAAATAGGCGAAGGGTAAGGCGAAAACCGCCCCAACCAGCCGGCCGAGCAATCGGTGGCTCCATTCCCACCAGTAGATGGCCTTGAACTGCTCCAGGCTCATGCCGTGGTTCAACTGCGCGTACTGGGGGATTGCCTTGTAGAGCGCGAACTCATCGTTCCAGTCCTGAGCCGACATCGGCGGCAAGGCGCCGGTGACGGGCTTCCATTCGGTGATCGAAAGACCGGAGTCGGTCAGGCGCGTCGCGCCTCCCACCACAATCATGGCCAGCACGAAAGCGGCGACAACGAACAACCAAACCGCGACCGGGCGAGACCGATCTGAACGAAGGAACGAGGTCATGACTCTGAATGGGCACTCATCAGGGCGTTCTTACGGCGATCCGCTATCGGAGATCGGCCGCGAGGTCCATGCCGGGAAAGAACGGAACCGGTTAAGCTTGATTGCATTTGGTTAGTGGGATCAACCAGAGGGCTGCCCAATGCAAGGTGTAGGAATAATTGGCTGGATCGTCATCGGCATAGCCGCCGGTTTCGTCGCTGAAAAAGTGATGAAACGTGACCAGGGTCTACTTACCAATCTGATTGTCGGCGTTGTCGGAGCCCTTCTTGGCGGCTTTCTTGCTGGCCTGCTGGGCATCAATTTCGGCGGCTGGATTGGCAGCTTCATTATCGCCACGCTTGGCGCGATCCTGCTCCTCTTCCTGCTCGGGATGATGAAGCGACGCTAGCGTCTAGTGACGGCGCGCGCTTGCGCTCCTATAGGCTGGGGGCATGAGCGCGCGCGTCCGGAAATTCATTGGTGGTATTGGTATCGTCGTCTTCCTGGGCGCCTATGCCTGGGCCCTGACGATGATCGGTGAGCGGTTGCCAGATCACTGGGCCGCCCAGTTGGCGTTCTACGGCATTGGCGGGCTTGCCTGGGGCATACCGATCCTGCCGCTCATCTCATGGATGAACCGCGGCCGCCAATAGCCCAGGCCCGACCCCAGCCGGTCGCCCCGGCCTGGTCGTTTTCATATTTTGGGGAAATCCGCCGATGGTCGGAGCGACAGGATTCGAACCTGCGACCCCTTGACCCCCAGTCAAGTGCGCTACCAGGCTGCGCCACGCTCCGACATCGGCAAGGCGGCCCTTCTAACCGCTTGCGCCCGGCGGGCAAGCTGAATTTCAAGGAAGGTGTGAGGTGATGGCCGGCAGCATCGCGCCGATCCACGAAACCGTCACCGTCGCCTTGGCGCAAGATCAGGCGTTCGCCTTGTTCACAGCCGCTTTTAGGGCCTAGCGGCCTGCCGTTTACACCTAATCCGGGGCGGAGGGACTGGCCTCGATTTCCCTGGGGATGAAGTCTGGCTACCACTGTCACGAGATTGGTCTTGTGCAGGTCGAACCACCTCCGCGCCTGCGAATCCTTTGGCAGATCGCACACGACCGAACGTCTCAGCCCGACCCGGCCCAGGCCAGCGAGATCGAAGTCGCCTTTACGCCCGCGCCGTCAGGTCGAACCGAGGTGCAGTTGACCCACGACGCGTTCGAGCGGTGCGGAGAGGCCGGGGCTGATTATCGTGCGGAGATGGCGCCGGATTACGGCTGGCCGCTGATCCTGGCGAGGTTCGCCGAGCGCGCCCTGAAAGGCTGGGCCTTTCAGTTCTTATCGAGCAGTGTGTCCAGGCGACGCTTGGCCACCTGGAGGTCTTCCAAGGCGAAGAGCAGGCGCTCACGCCCCTCCTCCGTGAGGTCCCCGTTGGCAAGGTCGATCGCCAAGCCCTCGGGACGGGGCCCGACGTCGCCGTCGGCGGCCGCCAGCAGGCGCTTGAGCCCCTGGTCCTTGTGCAGCTTCTGCACGCCCTTGATGGTGTAGCCAGCGTCATGCAGCAGCGTGCGAACGCCGCGCAGTACGACGATATCCTGCGGGCGGTAGAACCTGCGTCCGCCGGCCCGCTTCATCGGTCGAATGAAGGAGAACTTCGTCTCCCAGAACCGCAGCACGTGCTGCGGCACGTTCAGCTCGTCGGCTGCTTCCGAGATGGTCCGAAATGCTTCAGGACCTTTGGCCACGAGGCCGCCTTCCTCACTTAGCGAGGGCGCGGTCCACCCGCGCCTTCATGACCTGGGAGGCGCGAAAGCCAATCACCCGGCGCGGCTCGATCGCGGCAGGTTCCCCAGTCTTAGGATTGCGGCCCATGCGCGCGCGCTTCGCCCGCACTTGGAACACGCCGAATCCGGAAAGCTTCACCTGCTCACCCTTCTCCAGGGCCTGAGCCATCAGCTCCAGGGTCCGCTCAACTAATTCCGAGCAATCCTGGCGGGTCAGCCCCACTTCCTCGTGAACCGCCTCACACAGATCGGCTCGCGTAACTGTCGCGCCTTTCATGAACGCCCCTACCCCGGAAAAAAACACCGTTACTGAAGAGATCGACATGTCGTCATGATCTGATTGTCGCATCAGGTCAAAGACTTCAAGGGATTCGTTGTCTAAAGCGCCAACCTCGCGCCCTTGAGGGCAAGACGCAAGCGCAACAGGCCTCACGTTGCGTGAGCTATAGGCGAATAACGCACGCTCCCCAGGTCAAACCGCCGCCCATGGCTTCGAGCAGCAGCATCTGCCCCGGCTTGATGCGCCCATCCTCGACGCCCTTGGCCAGGGCAAGGGGAATAGAAGCCGCCGAGGTGTTGGCGTGCTCGGCTACCGTGGAGATGACCTTCGACTCGTGAATGCCCACCCGGCGGGCCACGCCCTCAAGAATACGCTGGTTGGCCTGATGTGGGATGAACCAGTCGACGTCCGCCACTGCAACGCCGGCGTCGGCGGCCGCGGCGACGATCGCCTCGGAGATGTTCACGACCGCATGGCGGAAGACCTGATTGCCCTGCATCCGCAGGTGGCCGATCTGACCGGTCGTCGAGACGCCGCCATCGACATACAGCAGGTCTTGCTTAGTCCCATCCGCGCGCAGGGCGAAGCCGAGCAGGCCGCGATCGGCGGTGGTTCCATCGCCCTCGCCGGGCTCGAGCACGACAGCGCCGGCCCCGTCGCCGAACAGCACGCAGGTGCCCCGGTCGGTCCAGTCCATCAACCGCGTGATAGTCTCGGCGCCTATGACCAGGGCGCATATTGAACGACCACGGGCGACAAACCCGTCAGCCGTCGACAGCGCATAGACAAAGCCCGAGCACACCGCCTGGACGTCAAAGGCGATACCGACCGGGCATCCCAGCTTGCGCTGCACGATGGTCGCCGTGGCCGGGAAGGTCAGGTCGGGCGTCGTGGTCCCGACAATAATCAGATCGACATCGGCCGGCGTCTTGCCGGCGGCGGCGAGCGCGCGGCGCGCGGCCTCGACGGCCAGGTCGGAAACCGGCTGGCCTTCCGCCGCGCGATGGCGCTGGCGGATGCCGGTGCGTTCAACGATCCACTCATCAGTGGTGTCGACCACCTTGGCCAAGTCGTCATTGGTGACGATCTCGTCGGGCAGATAGCCCCCGACGCCGGTCACAACACTACGCAGAACTTTCGTCACTCAGGCGGCTCCATCCACGGCCGGCGGCTGATGTTCGGCCACCGCGGCGGTAAGCCGCGTCATATTCCGTTCGATCTCCGCTGCGAAGTCGCTTTGCGCCAACTTCGACGCCATGCGGATCGCGGCGGCGAAATCCCGGGCCGAGGCGCCGCCGTGGCTCTTCACCACCACGCCATTGAGGCCGAGCAAGGGCGCGGCGGCGTCGGGGCTCAGTTTCTCCTGGAACTTCATGAGTGCGGACCGGGCCAGCAGGGTGCCGAGCTTGGAAATCGGCGAACTCATCAGCGCACTTTTCAGCTCGCCGCCAATGTATCTGGCCGCGCCTTCGGCGGTCTTGAGCGCGACATTGCCGGTGAAGCCGTCAGTGACGACGACATCAACCTTGTTCTGGAAGAGCTCGTCGCCTTCCACGAAACCCCGATAGTCCAGATCGAACTGGCCGCCGCGCAGGATGGCGTGAGCCTGACGGACCTCTTCATGGCCCTTCATGTCTTCGGACCCGACGTTGAGCAGGCCGACGGTCGGCTTGGCCACGCCATGCGCGGCCCTGTGGAAGGCCTCGCCAAGGATTGCGAACTCGACCAGTCGCTCGGCGTCGCAATCGACGTTCGCTCCGACGTCGAGCACCGTCGTCGTGCCCCGCACGCCTGGCCAGCCGACAACCAGGCACGGCCGATCAACATCGACGCTCATCCGCAGGATCAGCAGCGATATCGCCATCAAGGCGCCGGTGTTGCCTGCAGAGACGGCCGCCGATGCATCACCGCTCTTCACCGCCTCCAGGGTCGCCCACATCGAGGTGCCCTTGCCGCGGCGCAACGCCTGGGCCGGCTTCTCGTCCATGGCCACGACCCGGTCGGCGTGCCTGATCTCGACTCGGTCCTTAAGCACAGGATGCTTGGCGAGCTCGGCCGAGATCGCCGCCTCGTCCCCGTGCAGCATAAAGCGGAGACCGGGCGCTTCAGCCGCGGCCAGGACAACGCCGGGGACCACAACGGACGGTCCGTGGTCGCCACCCATGGCGTCGATAGAAATGATCGGGGACTTGCTCACAGCGCCGCCTTACCCCTCACAGCGTCACGCTGGAAGAGTCTCAAAGTACAACCGCGACAGGCCGATGGAAACCGCGCGTCGTTCAAGCGCCGTCGTCCTTAAGCCGCTTGAGCACGGCGAAAGGCGATTCTTCTGTCACGGCAGGCTTGTAGTCGAACTCGACCCCCGGCTTGCGGGGGAACGGGTCGAGGTCCAGGACCAGCTGCTCGACCAGATAATGAGCTAGGTCGATTTCATCGCTCTCCAGCACGTCCGGCGGATCTGGCGCGTCCAAATCAAGACTGATCTCGCTGCCTTCCGATTCGATCAGGGCTTGGGGGCTGCCCGGCGGCACGACCTGAATGGCGATCTCGCCTTCCAGCTCCTCCTCGAACGGATCGAGGGTGACGCCGCAAATCTGCACGACCCGGGCGGAGTAGCGCCCCAGGATTTCAGCACCGTCCAGCCAAGGCCGAACGCTCAGCTTTCCGCTCAACGCCGGCAGGGCCTCTAGCTTTAGTTCCTTGGCCAGCTTCTCGCGGGTCTCGGCGTCTGGCTCCAGCCGGACGCTGACCGGCGCACGCCCCACATCGGCGAGCCGAATCACGTGTTTCCAGTCGCTCACGCCGCGCTCCAGGCCACTTGGCCGTCCATCAGGGCGTCCAGCTTCTGTTCGGCCAACGCGGCGCGCTGGCGAATAACGTACTCGCCGAGCTTGGCCGCGTTTTCGGCCCCGCCCTGCTCGTAGACGGTGCGACTCAGCAGCGCCTGCAGATGATCAGTTTGCGGCAAGGCGGCAAAAGCCGACTCATACGATTTCACCCGACCATAAAAAGCCTCGCCCAGCTTGCGCATCTTCTTGCCGACCGAAAGGTCGCCGACCCCCATCTCGCGCAGGGCGTCGTCAAGCGCACTCAGATAGGTGTCGAACAGGCTCTGGGACGTCTCGCTGGCCCGCGCGCCCTGCCCCCTCAACCTGTCCAGCAACAGGAAGACGTGAACGGTGTAGAGCTCGAATCGGCCCTCGACGGTGTCGGGCACGCCATAGGCCTCGTAGAGGGCGGGAGTCCGCGCCTGGGCGACCACTCCGACATAGAGTTTTTGCCCCATGGCTTGGGTCACGCGAGGACGGAAGAAACGGTCTAGGAACATATCGGCCTCGATTTCGCCCTCAGGCGCAGATACAGGCGGCATTGAACTAAGGGGCGGCGAGAGATAGGTCAAAGCCTCGAAGAATTGAACAGGTCCGGTTCGCACATGTTTCGCCGCGTCGCCTATGTCGCAATCGCCGCCGGTCTCCTGACCTCAGCGGCCGCTTGCGCGCCGATCACGACCTACTCCGGGTTCCAGGCCATTGAGGCCAATCCGAAGGACGTCAAGGTCGGCACTGACACCAAGTCGACCGTTCGCGCCAGCCTAGGCTCGCCGTCGGCCACATCTACTTTCGACCCCAATGTCTGGTTCTACATCGACCAGATCAAGGAGCGCGTCGCATTTCGTCGCCCGGTCATCACCTCGCGCAATGTCGTGGCGGTGACGTTCGACAAGGAGACCGAGGTCGTGAAGAGCGTCGACACCATGTCCCTCAAGGACGGCAAGGTCATCGCCTTCAACGGTCGCGAGACCCCGACGCGCGGCCGCGAGCTGACCATCCTCGAACAGTTGCTGGGCAACGTCGGCCGCGGCGGCATGCTGCCCAACCAGGACGAAGGCGTTCCTGGCAGCCGTCCAGGAGACCAGCGCTAGCGCGCACCCTGCCACCAGAATCAAAAAAGCCACGGAGAGCGTTCACCGGGGCTTCTTGTATTTGGTCGTTTCGGGCTAGCCGACGACGCCCTTGGCCAGAACCGCCAGCAGCAGCAGAGCCACGATGTTGGTGATCTTGATCATCGGGTTCACGGCCGGGCCGGCGGTGTCCTTATAGGGGTCGCCGACGGTGTCGCCGGTGACGGCGGCCTTGTGGGCCTCCGATCCCTTCCCGCCATAGTGACCTTCCTCGATCAGCTTCTTGGCGTTGTCCCAGGCGCCGCCGCCGGAGGTCATCGATATGGCGACTAACAAACAGGTGACGATCACCCCCATCAGCATGGCTCCCAGGCTGGCGAAGGCGTTCACCTTGCCGGCGATCATGTTGATGATGATGAACAGAACGATCGGCGAGAACACCGGCAACAGCGACGGTACGATCATCTCTTTAATCGCCGCCTTGGTGAGGATGTCGACGGCGCGGCCGTATTCGGGCTTCACCTCGCCGGTCATGATGCCAGGGTTCTCACGGAACTGACGACGGACTTCCTCAACGACCGACTCGGCCGCGCGCCCCACGGCGGTCATGGACATCCCGCCGAACAGGAAGGGCAGCAGCCCGCCTATCAACAGGCCCACCACCACGTAAGGGTTAGAAAGGTCGAAGGCGACCGCGCCCAGGCCGTCGAAGAACGACCCCGGTTCGGCGTTGGCGGCGAAGTACTTCAGGTCCTCGGTGTAGGCGGCGAACAGCACCAGAGCGCCCAGACCCGCCGAGCCGATGGCATAGCCCTTGGTGACCGCCTTGGTCGTGTTGCCGACCGCGTCCAAGGCGTCGGTGGTCACACGAACTTCCGGCGGCAGGCCGGCCATTTCTGCGATACCGCCGGCGTTGTCAGTGACCGGACCGAAGGCGTCCAGCGCGACAATGAAGCCCGCCAGCGACAGCATGGCCGTGGTGGCGATGGCGATGCCGAACAGACCCGCCAGGCCGTAGGTGACGATGATGCCGACGACGATGACCAGCGCCGGCGCGGCGGTGGATTCCAGCGACATGGCCAGGCCCTGGATGACGTTAGTCCCGTGGCCCGAGACCGAAGCCTTGGCCACGGACTTCACCGGACGGAACCCGGTGCCGGTGTAGTACTCGGTGATCACCACAATCAGGGCGGTGACAACGAGGCCGGCGATGCCGCACCAGAACAGGCTCATCGCGTCGAAGGTCTTCTCGCCGACGGTCAGCGGACCGGGAACGAGTTGGTGGACGACCCAGTAGATCGCGAACACCGACAGAATGCCGGTGACGATCAGGCCCTGGTAGAGAGCGCCCATGATGTTGTTGGACTTGCCCAGACGCACGGCGAAGGTGCCGATGATCGAGGTCAGGATGCACACCCCGCAAATCGCCAGCGGCAACAGCATCATGTTGCTCACGACGTCGGTGTCGCGGAAGAAGATGGCGGCGAGAACCATGGTGGCGACCGTGGTCACCGCATAGGTCTCGAACAGGTCGGCCGCCATGCCGGCGCAGTCACCGACATTGTCACCGACGTTGTCGGCGATGGTGGCGGCGTTGCGGGGGTCGTCTTCGGGGATGCCAGCCTCGACCTTGCCGACCATGTCGCCGCCGACGTCAGCGCCCTTGGTGAAGATGCCGCCGCCCAGACGAGCGAAAATCGAGATCAGAGAATCCCCGAAGCCCAGGGCGACCATCGAGTCGACCACTTCGCGGCTGGTGTTCTCGTGCCCTAGCGGACCAGTCAGCACAGCGTAGTAGCCGGCCACGCCGATCAGCGCGAAGCCGGCGACGAGCATGCCGGTGATCGCGCCGGACCGGAACGCAAGCGACAGCCCCTGCGCCAGACCTTCCGATGCGGCCTGAGCAGTGCGGACATTGGCCCGGACCGAAATCAGCATGCCGACGAAGCCGGCTAGACCCGACAGCACCGAGCCGACCAGGAATCCGGCGGCGGCCAGCGGCCCGATCAGGACGGCGACGGCGATGAGGATGACGACGCCGACAATGGCGATGGCGGTGTACTGACGACGCAGATAGGCCTGCGCACCTTCCTGGATCGCCGCGGCGATCTCCTGCATCCGGGCGTTACCCGGCGAAGCACGTAACAACGATGCGGTTTGAACGATGCCGTAGAGCACCGCCAACAAGCCGGCGGCGATCACCAGCGTAAGCGTAAGACTCATGTTCTAAGCGCCCCTATCGATTGCACGAAGTCGCCAACCGCCGCCCGGGATGGACGGTGCCCGACGCTCCAGGCCCTGTTCGTTTTTCCCTTGGGTGGAGCCCCGTGAACCCGGCGCTCCTTATTAATAATCGAGACGTTGCCAGTAGAAGGCGGGACGCGCAACGCCGCGTTGAACAAGGCGCAAATGCACCAAGGCTCCAGGCTAGGGCCGAACCGGCGGCGACGGGCGAGCGGTTGGGGGCTTGGGCAGGCCCATGCGCCGCTTTGGGGTCTGTGACATGACGACAGCCGCCTTGACCCCCTTCCCGCCTGCGATGACCGTCGCCTCCCTCAGGAGCACGGCCTGCAGGCGCGCGACATCGACGACGGTGTAGTCGTTGGGGTTTGTAAAGGGCGTCGTGTGGGCCGCGCGGACCAGGGCGTCGCGGAAGAACGGCTCCTTAGCTCGCAATTTCGCGGCATCGGCAGAGGCTGTGAGCTGGAGCCGCGTAGACACGAAGACATAGTTGATCAACTGCCCCTCGACGACGATCGGCAAGGCGACAGGCGCCAGATCGACATACTGGCCACTAGGGGTCGCAGGCGCGGCCTTCTCAGAGGCCCGCACCGGCCCAGCGATGGCGAGGAGGATGACGACTGAAGCGGCGGCGCGGCGGATCATTCACAGATCCTTGCACGCCACGGGTTTCCGGAAGCTTTCGCGCTAGATCACGTGTTTCCATCCGCCAGGACCAGACGCGATCTCACCGCCGTCCACCCTCACCCGGGTCCCCGTC
>NZ_JAUXXE010000047.1 GCF_030681155.1 Phenylobacterium sp.
CGGGGCCACAGCCCCGTCCACCATCCTTTAGATCGAGTAGTCGAGTTCGCCTTCGAGCCAGGCGACGATCCGCTCGGCCGCTTCCGTCGCCGACATCGCGGTGGTGTCGACGGT
The DNA here is from genome assembly GCF_030681155.1 of Phenylobacterium sp. Taxonomy (GTDB): domain Bacteria; phylum Pseudomonadota; class Alphaproteobacteria; order Caulobacterales; family Caulobacteraceae; genus Phenylobacterium. The sequence continues at coordinate 115 of NZ_JAUXXE010000047.1, forward strand.
GATCTCGGCGTTTTCAGGCGGCTCGTACGGGCTGTCGATACCGGTGAAGTTCTTCAACTCGCCAGCACGTGCCTTTTTGTAGAGCCCCTTCACGTCGCGTTGCTCTGCGACGGCCAGCGGGGTGTTCACATAGACCTCGACGAAATCGCCTTCGGCCTGGAGATCGCGCGCCAGTCGGCGCTCGGCCCTGAACGGCGAGATGAACGAGACCAGCACGATCAGGCCGGCGTCGACCATCAGCTTGGAGACCTCGGCCACGCGGCGGATGTTCTCGACGCGGTCCTCGTCGGTGAAGCCGAGATCCTTGTTGAGGCCGTGGCGGACATTGTCGCCATCCAGCAAATAGGTATGGCGGCCGTCGGCGTGCAGACGCTTCTCGACCAGGTTGGCGATGGTCGACTTGCCCGAGCCGGAAAGGCCGGTCAGCCAGACAACGCGACCGCGTTGGCCCTTCAGCGCTGCACGGCTGTTCTTGTCGACGTCCAGAGCCTGCCAGTGGATGTTTTGGCTGCGGCGCAGGGCGAAGTGCAGCATGCCCGCGCCGACCGTCCGGTTGGAGATCCGGTCGACCAGGATAAAGCCGCCCAGGTCGTGGTTGTCGGTGTAGGCGTCGAACGCGATCGGCGCGTCCAGCGACAGGTTGCAGACACCGATCTCATTGAGCTCCAGCCGCTTGGCGGCCAGGTGCTCCAGGGTGTTCACATTGATCTTGTACTTGGGCTCGGTGATCTGGGCTGAGACCGTGCGGGTTCCGAGCTTCAGCAGGTACGGACGGCCAGGCAGCATGGCCTCGTCGTCCATCCACACCACCGTCGCCTCGAACTGATCGGCGACCGGGGGCGGGGCCGCGGCCTCGGCGATCACGTCCCCGCGCGAGATGTCGATCTCGTCGGTGAGGGTCAAGGTCACCGATTGGCCGGCGACGGCCACGTCGAGGTCGTCGCGGAAGGTCACGATGCGTTCGACCGTGCTTTCGCGGCCCGACGGCAGGGCCTTGATCTTGTCGCCCGGGCGGATCGTGCCCGACGAGATGAGGCCCGAGAAGCCGCGGAAGTCGAGGTTGGGGCGGTTGACCCACTGGACCGGCATGCGGAAAGGCTTGTCCCGCAGATCGTCGTCGACCGGCAGGGTTTCCAGCAGCGGCAGGAGCGCCGGGCCGTCATACCAGGGCGCGGCGTCGCTGTGGGCTGTGATGTTGTCGCCCTTCAGCGCCGACATCGGGATGGCGGTGAACTGCTTGATGCCGATCTGGTCAGCGAAGTCGCGGTACTCGGCCAGGATGGTGTCAAAGGTGTCCTGGCTCCAGCCGACCAGGTCCATCTTGTTGATGGCCAGGACGACGTGCCGGATGCCCAGCAGGCTGACGAGATAGGAATGCCGGCGCGTCTGGGTCAGCACGCCCTTGCGCGCGTCGATCAGGATGATGGCGGCGTCGGCGGTCGAGGCGCCGGTCACCATGTTGCGGGTGTACTGTTCGTGGCCGGGGGTGTCGGCGACGATGAACTTTCGCTTGTCGGTCGAGAAGAACCGATAGGCGACGTCGATGGTGATGCCTTGTTCGCGCTCGGCAGCCAAGCCATCGACCAGCAGGGCGAAGTCGATATCGCCGCCCTGGGTGCCGACCTTCTTGCTGTCGGCCTCGAGGGCCGCAAGCTGGTCTTCAAAGATCATCTTTGAGTCGTAGAGCAGCCGGCCGATCAGGGTGGACTTGCCGTCGTCCACCGAGCCGCAGGTCAGGAACCGCAGCAGGCTCTTATGTTCGTGGGCCTTGAGGTAGGCCTCGATGTCATCGGCGATAAGGTCGGATTGGTGGGCCATCAGAAGTAGCCCTCCTGCTTCTTCTTCTCCATCGAGGCGGCTTGGTCGTGGTCGATCATGCGGCCCTGACGTTCAGATGTGGTGGTGAGAAGCATCTCCTGGATGATCTCGGGCAGGGTGGCGGCGGTGCTTTCGACCGCCCCGGTCAGCGGATAGCAACCGAGCGTGCGGAAGCGGACCGACTTCATTTCCGGCGTCTCGCCGGGGCGCAGCGGCATGCGCTCGTCATCGACCATGATCAGCGCGCCGTCGCGCTCCACCACCGGCCGGACTTCCGAGAAGTACAGCGGGACGATGGGGATGTTTTCCAGGTGGATGTATTGCCAGATGTCCAGCTCGGTACAATTGGAGATCGGGAACACCCGGACGCTTTCGCCGTGGTTCTTGCGCGCGTTGTAGAGATGCCAGAGCTCGGGCCGCTGGTTCTTCGGATCCCAGCGGTGCTGCGCCGAGCGGAACGAGAAGATGCGCTCCTTGGCGCGGGACTTTTCCTCATCGCGCCGAGCGCCGCCGAAGGCCGCGTCGAAGCCGTACTTGTCGAGCGCCTGCTTCAGGCCCTCGGTCTTCCAGATGTCGGTGTGCAGGGCCGAGCCGTGGTCGAAGGGATTGATGTTCCGCTCGACAGCTTCCGGGTTCTTGTGAACCAGCAGCTCGAAGCCCAGCTCCTTGGCCATGCGCTCGCGCATTTCGTACATGGCCCGGAACTTCCAGGTCGTATCGACGTGCAGCAGCGGGAAGGGCGGCTTGGACGGATAGAAGGCCTTGGCCGCCAGATGCAGCATCACGGCCGAGTCCTTGCCGATCGAATAGAGCATCACTGGACGCTCAGCCTCGGCCACGACCTCGCGCATGATGTGGATGCTCTCGGCCTCCAGGCGCTGCAGGTGGGTAAGGGTCTCTGGAGTGATCGCGGGCGCTTTGGCCTGCATCAGGGCTGTACCTTGCACATGAACCTCGGGGGCCGAACCCTGCTAAACTAATGACGAAAGAACCCGCCCGCCTGTGTGGGGGCGGCGCGCGGATTGGCCCTGAGCGATGGCTTACGGGACCCGACCGGCGATGACGATAGAGATTTACTGACAAGCGGACGAGGAAATTGGCGCCGGCACGGTGATGGCCTGGACTTGGCCGCGATGTCCGAAAACCGCGAAAGCTTTGCGGGTCGCGTCCGAAAACCGCGAGACATGGCCGGTCCAGGAGCAGATCATCGCCAGCATGGATATGGATGACGACGCCTGCTACCGCGCCTTTCAGATGCGTGACGCCCGGTTCGACGGGCGCATCTTCTGCGGCGTGAAGAGCACTGGGATTTACTGTCGGCCGATCTGTCCGGCCCGCACGCCAAAGCGCGAGAATATGACCTTCTATCGCTCGGCGGCGGCGGCGCAGGAGGCTGGTTTCCGGCCGTGCCTGCGGTGCCGGCCCGAGACCTCGCCTGATCTCGGATCCTGGCGCGGGACCTCCAACACTGTCTCGCGGGCCATGGCCCTGATCGAGGCCGGCGCCATGGACACCGGCGATGTGGAGACGCTGGCCGGCCGGCTCGGTGTCGGCGAGCGCCAGCTTCGTCGGTTGTTCCAGCAACATGTGGGCGCCTCACCCGTGGCGGTGGCCCAGACGCGGCGGGTGCTGCTCGCCAAGCAACTCCTGCATGAAACCCGAATGCCGATGGCCGAGGTGGCGCTGGCCGCGGGCTTTGGCAGCGTGCGGCGGTTTAACGAGACCTTTCAGCAACTGTTCGACCGTCCGCCGGCCAAGTTGCGGCGGCTTGGTGGGGCGGAAATCGCGGCGGGGGACGGCGGCGCCGCGACCATCCGCCTGCCGTATCGCGCGCCCTATGACTGGGACGCGATGCTGGCCTTCCTCACCGCCCGCGCTATTCCCGGCGTCGAGAGCGTCCGAGACGGCCGATACGCCCGGACACTGGCCCTCGGCGAGGCCCGCGGGGTGATCATGATCGAGCCGGGAGATGGGCCCTATCTGAGGGCCACCTTGCGGTTCCCGAGGGTTCAGGTCTGGCCGGCGGTGATCGCGCGGGTGCGCAGGGTGTTCGATCTGGCCGCCGACCCTGCCGTGATCGCCGCGCACCTTTGCGAAGATCCCGATCTCGCGCCCTTGGTGGCGGCGCGCCCGGGTCTGCGGGCGCCCGGCGCCTGGGATGGCTTCGAGCTGTCGGTGCGAGCGGTGCTGGGTCAACAGATCACGGTTCAGGCGGCGCGCGTCTTGGCAGGAAAGATCACCGCCGCTCACGGATCGCCGCTGGAGGACGAGGCGGCGGGCAGGCTGGCGCTGACGCATTTCTTCCCGACGCCAGAACAGCTCTCGCTGATCGATGTCGAAAACATGCCGATGCCGCGAGCGCGTGGCCGCGCCCTGGTTGGCTTGGCCAATGCAGCCGCTGCGGATCCTGACCTGTTCGGAACCCGGCGCAGTTTGGACGAAGCCGTGGCGGCGCTGCGGGCCCTGCCAGGGATCGGGGAGTGGACGGCCCAATACATCGCCATGCGCGCGCTGCGCGAACCGGACGCCTTCCCCAGCGCAGACATTGGCTTGATGCGGGCGCTCGAAGGGCCAGGCGGTGTGCGGCCGACGCCGACGGAACTGCTAGCGCGGGCCGAGCGCTGGCGGCCATGGCGTGCATACGCCGCCTCGCATCTATGGTCCGCGGACCCCAAGAACCCTTCGGAGGCCAAACATGCCAAAGCCGCCTGAAACGCTCTACCTCGACCGCCTCGCCACGCCCGTGGGGGAGGGGCTGCTGGTCACCGACAATGAGGGATACCTGCGGGCGTTCGACTGGACGACGCATGAGGACCGGATGCACCTGCTGCTGCGGCGACAGAACCCGCCGATAGCCCTGCGCGAAGGGCGCGCGCCGGACGCGATCCGCAGTGGACTGGAGACCTATTTCGCCGGCGACCTTGGAGCCTTGGCCAAGATCAGGTGGCGGACCGGCGGGACAGCGTTCCAGCGCTCGGTCTGGGCGGCGCTATGCACGATCCCGGTCGGCGAGACGGTCAGCTACGGGCGCTTGGCCGAACGCATCGGCAAGCCCAAGGCCATGCGGGCGGTGGGTCTGGCCAATGGCGCAAATCCCGTGGGGGTCGTCGTCCCGTGCCACCGGGTGATCGGCTCGAACGGCAGCCTGACGGGGTATGGCGGCGGAATGGACCGAAAGCAGTGGCTGCTCACCCACGAGGGAGCTTCATTTCTGCGCGTCGCTGCGTGATTGTTACATGACCGAAATTTCATGTTGAGACGCGTCGCCCAATTGCGGACATCGTCGTATAACGACGCTCGCTGGAATCGTATCGGACGTACGGGAGAGTTCCGATGCAGACATTGACCGAGATTGTCGCAGCGGTGGTGGTGTCATCATCGGCCGCGGCCTATTCGCACTTCGGCGTGACGCTCGACGCCCAGAAGGTGGAAGAGCCGGTCCCCGCGGAGCGAACGGTGGCTCGGACAATGAACAAGAAATACCCAACCGTGGTCTCGTCGAAAGTCATCGTCGGAGCGGGCAAAGCCGGCAAGCTGGTTCGCGAGGATTGTCCCGAAGCGCGCGCCAAGATGTTGAAAGCCTAGCGCGCCTCTTGTTGGCGCCGATCTTGCCGTCCGGCGGTTGGCGAAAATTCCCATTGATGGCGCTTTGCGTCGCCCCAGTTCGCCGGTAATCCTTGCGACTGGCGCGAAGGCGCGGATGAGACCGGCTCATTCACGCTCGCAGGATGGGAAGGCCGCTTCAGACTGGCCATGAAGATCAAAAAGCGGCACCAACCAGTTGATTTCCAATCCCTTGATGGGGAGGAAGGCAGCTTCTCGAGCGCCGCGGCCCAGGCCGCCGCCAGGGAGGACGACCATGCTTTCGCGTTTGCACCACCGCCGGTGGGGGATTTGACCCTCGAGCCCAAGCCGGCGCCGCCTACGGCGCCTGTCTCGCCGTCCGCTAAGGCGGCGATGGCGACGTCCGCACAACCCCTTGCTCAACGCGCAGAAGCGCTGCGGCCCGGAAGCCAATCGCTGCCATCGGGCTGGCCGATCTACATGATCGCCCTGGTGGTTTCGGTCCTCTGGGCCTGTGGTCCGATCGCGTTCGCGTGGGGCTATCGGCGCGCGGTCGCGCCGTTTGATTTCGAGCCGTTCGCCGTGCTGGTGTTCGCGATGCTGGCCGTGGGGCCGGCCGCCTTTGTCTGGCTCGCCGCCTATATGGTGCGTCAGGGGCAGAAGCTGGGCGTCGAGGCCCAGCGCGCCAAGGCGCTGGCCGATGAGATGGTGACGCCGGCCATGGCGGCCGGAGCTCAGACCGCGGACGTCATTCAAGCGGTGCGTGACGAGATCGTCCGCGCCGGCGCTGCGGCGGGCGAGGCCCGCGAGACCATCCTGGCGCTGCGACAAGCCCTGGCCGCCGAGAGCGAAAAACTGGTGGAGGCCGCAGCCAATGCGGTGCGCACCGCCGGCGGCTTAACCGAGAGCCTTGGTCGCGAACGCGCGGAAATGGGCGGCCTGGCCAAGACCTTGGACACCCAGGCGACGGCCGTCACCGACGCGATCACCCAGCAGGCCAAGATGGTGGCCGAGGCCTCCGATCTGGCCGAGACGCAATTGCGTGAAGCCGAGGCCTCCTTGGCCGCGCGGGCGGCCGATCTCGCTGCCGCCGCCGGAGAGACCAGCGACGTGGCGCGCACCGCCGCCGATGACCTGACGCGGCACATAGCCCGCCTGGAGACAGCGGGCCTGGGCGTCACCGACCAGATCAAGTCGGTGCAGACCGGCCTGACCGAGCAGCGCGCCGGCCTGGTCAATGTCGCCCATGCGCTGCGGGCCGATCACGAGAGCTTCGCGGCGCAGGCCGAAACCCACGCGGCTCAACTTGCCGAGTTCATCGGCCAGGCTCGGCTGTCGGCCGCCGAGCTGGGCGACCGGGCGGTGAAGGGCGGCGAAGCCCTTCGCCAACTGATGGCCGAGGCCACCGACCAGTTCCGCGAGATGGCGGACTCAGCGAAGGCCGAGCGCGACGAATTCGGCCAATCGACCCTGCATTCGATGGAAGCGGTGTCGCGAGCGGCTGCAGCCGAGCGAGCGCGCCTGGAAGAGCAGACCCAAACCACCATCGCCGCCCTGACCGGCGCGGCCGAGCGCACCCGCCAGGCTGCCGAGCGGCATGCGGAAACCGCGCGCGATCAGGTCGACCAGCTCTCCGAGGCGGCTTTCACAGCCGGCCAGCAGGCGAACAAGGTGTTCGAGGCCCGGCTGGAGGAAGCTCGCGCGCTGATCGAACAATCGGCCCGTATGGTCGATGAGGCGGGCTCGGCGACGATCCGCAAGCTTGACGAGGGAGCCAGGGCCGCCCGGGCGACCCTGGACGAACTGTCCGCCATGCTGGCGACCATTGAGGATCGCGCGGTCCGGCTGCCGGCCGCCGCGCGTGGCCAGGCCGAGGAGGTCCGCCAGGCGGTTTCCGACAGCATCGACGACCTGATGGATCACGCTCGGCGCACCGCCGACGAGACCCAGGCCATTGACGAGGCGTTCCAGGATCGGGTGCGTCGGAACTACGAAATGTTGAGCGAAGCGGTTCGCATGATGGGAACGGTCGCGACCACCGCGAACCTGGCGCCGCTGGCCCCGCCGCGCGAGCGTCCGGCGCGCAGCTCCCGCAAGGCCGTCGAGGTCGAGCCCGAGGTTGTCGCGGCGCTCGATCCCATTCCAGAGCCTGAGGTCGCGCCAGAGCCAGTCATCGAGCCGGTCACCGAACCGCCGCCGAAAGCGGCCTTCGAAACCGAGCTTGAACTCAACGAGCCGATCCCGGTCCCGCGCGATCCGTCCCGTCCGCGTTTGCGACTGACGCCGACCGCGACCGATGCGGAGTTTTCCACGGTCTTTGGGCAGGCCGGCGGGCGTGGTGAGGAACAGGGTGGCGAGGGCTGGACCTGGAAGGACCTCCTGTCGTCGATCGACGACACCGAGGGCGCCGAGCCTGAACTAGTGCATGCCCCGCTGGAGGAAGCCCTGGCGGCGGAGATCGGCGCCATGGGCATCGATCCATCGGCGCTGCTGCCGCGCGGTCGCCTGCACGAGATCGCCGTGATCTTGCACGCGCAGGACGCCGATGGCGCGCGAACCGTTGTGAGGAAGCTGGCCCCGGCGGCGACCCGTCGCCTGGCCCGCCGGTTGTTCACTGACGATGGCCTGAAGCGCCAGGTGGTCCAGTATCTAAGCCGCTATCATGACCTGCTGCAGGACGCCGTCGAACGCGACCGTGACGGCCGCATGGTCGAGGCGTTGCTGACCTCGGAGGCCGGTCGAACCTACCTGCTGTTCGACGCGGCGGCCGGCGACCTGGCTTGAGGAGAAGCCTGACCGTTCGCGAGGAGCGTTGGCCGCTGGCCAGCGCCTTCGTGATCGCGCGGGGCGCCAAGACCGAGGCTCACGTCCTGGTGGTCGAGATCGCGCAGGGCGGGACGGTCGGCAGAGGCGAGGCCGTGCCCTATGGCCGTTTTGGCCAGACCATGGCTGGCGAGGTCGCGCTGATCGAAGGGCTGAGGGATCAGGTCGAAGGCGGTCTTTCGCGTCTGGCGCTGCAAGACGCGGCGCCGGCGAGCGCGGCCCGCAACGCCTTGGACTGCGCACTTTGGGACTTGGAGGCCAAGCTCTCCGGCGTGCCGGCCTGGCAGACGGCGGGCCGTAGCCGGCTAGACCCGGTCAAGACGTCCTACACGATCAGCCTCGATACCCCGCAGGCCATGGCGCAGGCCGCTCGCGCTGCGACGCGGCGACCGTTCCTGAAGCTCAAGATCGGCGGCCGCGACGACCTCGACCGGGTGATCGCCGTGCGGGAAGCCGCGCCCAAGGTCCGGCTGGTGGTCGACGCCAATGAGGGGTTGGAGTTCGAGGACCTGAGGCGCCTTGCGCCGGAATTCGCGCGCCTGGATGTGAAGATGATCGAGCAGCCGCTGAAGGCCGGCGAAGACGACGCGCTTGAAGGCTATCAAAGCCCGGTTCGGCTTTGCGCCGACGAGAGCCTGCACACGCGCGCCGAACTTGCGGTCTGTGCGCGGCGATATGGCGCGGTGAACGTGAAGTTGGACAAGGCCGGTGGGCTGACCGAGGCGCTGGCTGTGGTTGCAGAGGCTCGGATGCTGCGGCTTGAGGTCATGGTCGGCTGCATGGTGGCGACCTCGCTGGCCATGGCTCCGGCGATGATCATCGCCCAAGGCGCCGACGTCGTCGATCTCGACGGCCCCTTGCTGCTGGCGAAGGACCGAGAGCCCGGTTTGCAGTACGATGGATCGCTAATTCACCCTACGCCGCGTGAGCTTTGGGGCTAAGGTGGAGCCTTCTACCGGCGGCGGCGTTTTGGCGTGATGGCGGACGATCGGGAAAAAGCTCATAGCGCGTGGCGCTCGGCCGAACGCATCAAGGTGCTTTCGGACCGTTTGATCGGCGTCGGTCCGTTTGGCATCGGCCTGGACGGCGTGCTGGCCTGGGTGCCCATCGCCAGCACAGTGTATAGCGTCGGCGCTGGCGGCTTGCTGATGATGCATGGCGCGGCGGCCGGAGCTTCCCTGGGAACCCTGACGCGGATGGCGGCCTATATCGCCTTTGACTCAGCGGCCTCGGCGATCCCGGTGGTGAGCTGGACGGTCGACATGCTGTTCCCCGGCCACCTCCTGGCCGCCAAGGCGTTGCAGAAGGATATCGAGGCTCGGCACGGCCCGTCCGAACTGCCGGCCAGTTGGTACCGAGGCGACAAGCTCAAGCCCAGAGCCAAGAAGGAAAGCCGCATTCGCGTCTGAAACGCCGGAGCCGCCGGCCTGGAGGTGAGATGTTCAAGCACGTCAAGTTTTCGGGTCTGCCGGTCACCAATCAGGACCGCGCCCTGGCCTTCTATCGCGATGTGATCGGCCTGACCTTGGCGACCGACCAGCAGTACGGAAGCGGCTGGCGCTGGATCGAGTTCGAGATCCCCGGCTCGCCGACGCGCGTCCTGTTTGAGCGCCGGGCTGGTGAGGAGCCTGGCGAGCAGCCAAGCATCAACATCGTCGTGGAGGATGTCGACGCCGCCTATGGCGTTCTCATCGCCAGAGGCGTGGTATTCGACCAAGAGCCGATCGACGCGCCCTGGGCTCCTGGCGAGCGCTACGCCCTGCTTCGCGACAGCGAGGGCAATCTGATCCTGATCGGGTCGGGTTGAGCCGCTAGGCCTTTTCCAACTGGGCGTAGCCCATCTGCTCGTTCAGTCGTTCCATCACCTCGATGGCGGCCTCGGGGATCACCGTGCCGGGGGTGAAAATGGCCGCGACGCCGGCGTCCCTCAGGGCTTGGAAGTCCTCAGGCGGGATCACCCCGCCGACCACCACCAGGATGTCGGAGCGGCCGAGCTTGGCCAACTCATCCTTCAGTTCGGGCACCAGGGTCAGGTGACCGGCGGCCAGGGAGCTGGCGCCGACCACATGGACGCCTTCCTTGACCGCCTGGGCGGCGGCCTCGGCGGGGGTCTGGAAGAGGTTGCCGATATCGACCTCGAAGCCGAGATCGGCGAAGCCCGAGGCTATGACCTTTTGGCCGCGGTCATGGCCGTCCTGGCCCATCTTGGCGACCAGCACCCGAGGCTTGCGGCCGTCGGCCTGAACGAAGGCCCCCGTCATCGCCTTGGCTCGCTCGGCCTGTGGCGTGGTCCCGGCCTCGCGCAGATAGACGCCGGTCACCGCGAAGGCCTCGGCGGCGTGGCGGTTGAAGACCTTTTCCAGCGCTAGGCTGATCTCGCCCACCGTGGCCTTGGCGCGGGCGGCGTTCACCGACAGCTCCAGCAGGTTGCCGTTCCCGCGCGCGCCATTGGTCAGGGCGGTAAGGGCGGCCTCCACGTCCTGAGGGTTACGCTCGGCCCGCAGGCGAGCGAGTTTCTCAAGCTGGCGTTCGCGGACGGCGCTGTTGTCCACCTTCAGCATCGGGATCTCGTCGGCGCCTTCGGGGCGATAGCGGTTGACCCCGATCAGGCTTTGGCGGCCGGCGTCGATGCGCGCCTGGGTGCGGGCCGAGGCCTCCTCGATACGGCGCTTGGGCAGGCCTTCCTCGATGGCCTTGGTCATGCCGCCCAAGGCCTCGACCTCGGCGATGTGCTCCAGGGCGCGGGCGGCTAGGTCAGCCGTTAGGCGCTCGACATAGTACGAGCCGCCCCAGGGATCGACCACTCGCGTCTGGCCGCTTTCGAGCTGCAGGAAGAGTTGGGTGTTGCGCGCGATGCGGGCGGAAAAGTCGGTGGGCAGGGCCAGGGCCTCGTCCAGCGAGTTGGTGTGCAGGCTCTGGGTCTGGCCGCCGGTCGCGGCGATCGCCTCGACCAGCGTGCGGGGCACGTTGTTGTAGACGTCGTGGGCCGCGAGGCTCCAGCCGCTGGTCTGGGTGTGGGCGCGCAGACTGAGCGAGCGGGCGTCCTGGGGGGCGAACTCCTCCTTCATGAGCTTGGCCCAGAGCAGGCGGCCAGCGCGTTGCTTGGCGATTTCCATGAAGGCGTTCATGCCCGCGTTCCAGAAGAACGACAGGCGCGGGGCGAACTGGTCGACGCTCATGCCGGCGGCGACCCCGGCGCGGACATACTCGATGCCGTCGGCCAGGGTGTAGGCGAGCTCCAGGTCGAGCGTCGCGCCGGCTTCCTGGATGTGATAGCCGCTGATGGAGATCGAGTTGAACTTCGGCATTTCGCGCGAAGTATATGAAAAGATGTCTGAAATTATCCGCATCGAAGGCGTAGGCGGATAGATGTAGGTGTTCCGGACCAGGAACTCCTTGAGGATGTCGTTCTGGATGGTGCCCGAGAGCTTGGCGGCCGGCACGCCCTGTTCCTCGGCGGCGACGATGTAGAGCGCCAGGATCGGCAGCACCGCCCCGTTCATGGTCATCGACACGCTCATCTTGTCGAGCGGGATGCCGTCGAACAACGTGCGCATATCGAAGATGGAGTCGATGGCGACG
>NZ_JAUXXE010000057.1 GCF_030681155.1 Phenylobacterium sp.
CATAGCGCAGCAGCACGCCGGAGTGGATGGTGAAGTAGTCCACGCCCTGTTCCGCCTGCTCGATCAGGGTGTCGCGGAAGACTTCCCAGTTCAGGTCCTCGGCGACGCCGTTGACCTTTTCGAGGGCCTGGTAGATCGGCACCGTGCCGATCGGAACCGGGCTGTTACGGATGATCCAGTCGCGGATGTTGTGGATGTTGCGGCCGGTCGACAGGTCCATGACCGTGTCGGCGCCCCAGCGGGTCGACCACACCATCTTGTCGACCTCGTCGGCGACGGTCGACAGCACCGCCGAATTGCCGATGTTGGCGTTGATCTTGACCAGGAAGTTCCGGCCGATCGCCATCGGCTCAAGTTCGGTGTGGTTGATGTTGGCCGGGATGATCGCGCGGCCCCGCGCCACCTCGTCACGAACGAATTCCGGGGTCACGAAGTCGGGGATCGAAGCGCCGAAGTCCTCGCCGTCGCGGATCGCGCCATCATTCTCCTGGCGACGCAGGTTCTCGCGGATGGCGACATATTCCATCTCCGGGGTGATGATCCCGCGACGAGCATATTCAAGCTGGGTAACGGCGGCGCCGGCCTTGGCGCGATAGATACGGCGCGGAGCGCTGAACTGCGGCGCCAGGTGTTCGCCCTTGGCGAAGCCGTTGTCTTCAGGCTTCACCTCGCGGGGGTTTTCGACGATCTCGACGTCGCCGCGCGACACCACCCAGGGCTCGCGGGTGCGGGCCAGGCCCTTGTCGATGTCGATCGTCGCATTGGGGTCGGTGTAGGGGCCGGACGGATCATAGATCGTCACCGGCGGCTCGTTAGCCGAGGGATGCACCGACACTTCGCGGAACGGCACGCGGATGTCGGGCCACAGCACGCCCGGTTGGTAGACCTTGCGCGAACCCGGACGTTCGCCGGTCGGAATGGCGTCTTTGATAGGCGTCTGGATATTCACCGGCACGGCTCCTCTAGGCCAAAAAGGCTATGCCGGGCGAACGGGAATCCGGGCGCAGAACCGCACCCGAAACGCCTTCCCTTCGCCGGCATGACCCGGATCAGGTTCTACGGGTCGCGGGCTCGCCCGCCTCTCAGCCGCCTATGCGCGGCCCCCCGAGGACAAGCACGAGTCTTAGGCGTGAATGAAGCCGATGGAAAGCGCCGCCATCCGGGCGCAAAATGCGCGCATAGTTCGGCCCATCAGGAGAACCGTCATGAAACGCCTGCTCGTCATCACCTCGGCCCTCGCCCTGGCCGCCTGCGCCCTGCCGGCGCTGGCCGCCGATCAAGCCAAGCCGGCGACCGGCTCGCAGTGTTTCCGCATGAGCCAGATCCGGGGCCACACCAAGGCCGACGACCGGACCCTATATTTCAGCGTCGGCCTACGCGACGTCTACCGCCTGGACATGTCCGGCGCCTGCCTGGCCGGCACGACCACCAGCGACCCGCTGATCATGGAGCCGTTCGGCGGCACGGATCTCATCTGTCGCCCGATCGACCTCAATTTGAAGGTCAAGCTGGGGAATGTCGGCGCATCGCCTTGCATCATCAAGGAGATCACCAAACTGACGCCTGATCAGATCGCCGCCCTGCCGCCAAAGGTTAAGCCCTAGGCGAAAGGCCGGGGCTCGCCGCTGGCCGGGGCGACGTGCTAGTCAGGCGGCGAACTGCGGTCGACCACACTGAAAGGCGCTTGGCGTGACATTGATCCTGGGCGTTCTTGGCGGCATGGGTCCGGCGGCGACGGTCGATTTCCTCGCCAAACTTCAGGCCCTGACGCCGACCAATCGCGAACAGGACCACATCCGCACCATCGTCGACATCAACCCGCAGGTGCCGGATTTCAACGACCCGCTGGCTAAGCCGGGTCCGGTGCTGGCTGAGATGGCCGGCGCGCTGCAGGGCGCCGGGGCGCAGGTCATGGCTATCGCCTGCAACACCGCCCACACCTATGCCGACCTGATCAGCCGCTCGTCGGGCCTGCCGTTGATCGACATGATCACCACCGCATCGGTCGCAGCCCGCGACACCGGCGCGCGGCGCGCAGGCGTGCTCGGCTCGCGAACCGCCCTGAAGCTCTATCGCGAATACCTCGCCGCCCAGGGCATGGGACTGGTGACGCTCGAGCCTGATCGCCAGGCGGTGTTCATGGACCTGGTCCAGAAGATCAAGGGCGGCGATAGGAGCCGCGAGGTCCGAGCGGAAATGGCGGCCCTGACCGCCGATCTGGCTGCCGGCGGCGCGGAAACCATTATCGCCGGCTGCACCGAAGTGCCGCTGGTGGTCGAGGCCGGCGTGACCCGCCTGCCCTTCATTGATTCCAGCGAAACCCTGGCTCGCCGCTGCGTGGCGGTCTGCCTGGGCCTGGAGCCGCTGCCGGCCTGAGACGCTTTACAGGCGGCGCGCCTTGAAGGTGTCGCACGCGCCGGGATTGCCGCTTTCGAGGCCGATCCGGAACCAGCGCATGCGCTGTTCGCTGGTGCCGTGGGTGAAGGCGTCGGGCATGACCCGGCCCTGGGATTGCTTCTGGATTGCGTCGTCGCCGACCGCGGCGGCGGCCCGCATGCCGTCCTCGATGTCGGCCGGGTCGAGCGAGACCTCGCCACCGGAAACCTTCGGTGCGTGCGCGACCCAGACGCCGGCATAGCAGTCTGCTTGCAGTTCCAGCCGCACCGCCGAGCTATCGGCGCCGCGCGCGCCGCGTTCGACCTGAGCGGTCTGGCCGGTCAGATGCTGGACGTGGTGACCGATCTCGTGGGCGATGACATAGGCGCGAGCCGCCTCGCCCTTGGCGCCGAACCGGGTCTCGAGCTCCTGCCAGAAGGCCAGGTCCAGATAGACTTTCTGATCGGCCGGGCAATAGAACGGCCCCATGGCCGACTGACCCATGCCGCAGCCGGTTCCGGTCGCCTGATCATAGATGACGATTGACGCCGGCCGCTGATAGCGCTGCCCCGCCTGGGCGAAGATCGGGGTCCAGACGTCGGTGGTCGATTGCTCGATGACGTCGACGAACTGACCGCCCTCGTCGGCGGTCGTGCCGCGCACGCCTTCCTGTTGCTGGGTTTGCTGCGCGCCGCCCTCAACGACCGACATGGTGGTCGAGGGATCGATACCGAAGACGAAGTAGCCGACCAAAGCGATGATGACGCCGACCATGCCGACGCCGCCCACACCGGCGGCGCTGACGCCGCGACGGTCCTCAATATTGCCGCCCCTGCGGCCGCCCTGCCAACGCATGCCCTGGTCCTCCCGAAGCGCCCACGCTCAACGCACAAGCGGGGCGCAGGATGCGGCCGAACAGCTTCGCTGTCAGCGTCTGTTTTGCGAAGCCTCACGCACGCGGGCGCTGGAGGTGGCCAGCATATCGTCGGGCATCTGGGCGAAACCGCTCATGCTGACTTGGTCGGCAGCGGGGGGCGCCTTTGCGGGCAGGGTCAGGCTGGGCCGCGTGCGCATGGTGTCGACATCGCGCAGCCTTTGCTCGGTCTGCATCCTGGCATCCAGCGAGTTCAGCTGATTTTCCAGCGCGACCGCGCGCTGTTGCTGCTGCATCTGCTGGGCAGACAGATCCAGCTCGTACATGGCCGCTCGGTGATCGACCTGGGCCAGGGCCGCCGAGGGCGGGGATATTGTCAGTAGAGCCAGGACTTGGATGAGCCGTGTCATAGTCTGGGAACGCGCAGCCTGGGCCAAAAGCTCCCTAGCGGGTCGAAACCGAAAAGCGGGTGAGCTGCTCGCGCGGGGCACCCCATGCCGGGGCCATCTCGACCGCCTTCTGGTAGTCGAAATAGGCAGACTTGGCGTCGTCCAGCCCCTCATAGGCCAGGGCGCGGTTGAAGTAGGCTTTCTCCGGCTCGGTGATCCCGAGTTCCAAGGCCTTGTTGATGTCGGGCAGGCTGTCGGCATAGCGCTTTTGACCGATGGAGGCCGCGCCGCGATTCACATAGGCCTCGCCCATGTCGGGCTGCAGTCGGACCGCCTCATCGAAGTCGCGGGCGGCGTCGGAGTAGGACGTCCGCCGCAGCTTCAGCACGCCGCGATTGACGTAGGTCCCCGCCCGATCTCGCGGGGCCATGGCCTCGGTATCCAGCGCCAGGGTGCAGACTTCCTGAAACTTGACGTCGTCCTCTCCGTTCATGGCCGCTTTGGAGCAGCCCTGGGCGAGACCGCCGCCAAACACCGTCACCGCGCCCTCAGCTGAACCTGCGGCCGCGCAGGTCAGGATTGCAACGCTTGTCGCCATCAACAGCTTGAACATGGCCGGGCCTCCTGTGTCCGTCGGACGCCACAGCCGGCGAAGGAGCCGGCGCGGGTCCGACCTTCAGTCCAAGAGTCCGCCCAGAACGGCGTTCTGTCAATGACAGCTTGCTGCAGAAATTCGATATCAAGGCGCTGTTTTCAAGCGACTATTTCAAAATCGCGCGGACCATTTCGCGAGCAAGGTCGGCCATGTTGAACGGCTTGTGCATGACCGGCCCGGCCCAGGTCTCAGCGAGTTCTTCAAGATCCGCATAGCCGGTCATGATCACCACTGGGAAGTCGGCCCGCTCCCAACGCAAGCCGGCCGCGGTCTCGCCCCCGCTAAGACCAGGCATCGCAAAGTCCACCAGAGCCGCCTCAAGGTCCGGATCCTCGCGCATGCGGTCCAGGGCCTGCTCTCCACTCTCCGCCAAGGTGACGCGGCAGCCGAGGTCCTTCAACATCTGGGCGGTCACCGTACGCACTCCGACATCGTCATCGACCAGCAACACCCTCAGCCCCTTCAAGGCCGCGCTGTCCGGAGCGATGTCCATGCTTGGCTCGACAACGTCGAACGCCTCGGCGCGCGGCAGATAGACCCTGACCGTGGAGCCCTGATCCGGCGCGGTGTCGATCTCGACCCCGCCGCCGAGCTGCTTGGCCAGCCCTAGAACCTGCGGCAAACCAAGGCCCGACCCCTTTCCCAGCGGCTTGGTCGTAAAGAAGGGCTCAAACACTCGGGAGACCACATCAGGGGTCATGCCTTCCCCAGTGTCGGTCACCGCGATCATCACGTAGTCGCCGGCCGCGGGTCCCTCGGCGCGACGACCGCCCGCCGCGACCGTCACATTGGTGGCCGAGATGCTCACCACGCCGCCTGAAGTCATCGCGTCCCGAGCGTTGAGCGAGAGATTGACCACCATCAGCTCGACCTGCGTCGCATCGCCCAGCGCCGGCCACAGATCAGGCGCCACCGCGACCTCCAGCCGGTGGGCGCCGCCGATGGTCGGCCGCAGCAAGGCGGCGGCCGCTTCGACCGCCTGGCCGATATCCATGGCCTTCACCTCCAGCCGTTGGCGGCGGGAGAAGGCCAGGAGTTGTCCCGTCAGCTTTGCGCCTCGTTCGCCGGCCGCGCGCGCCTGTTCCAGATAGCGCACATGCTTGGGGTCGCTGAGCCGGCGCGACAGCAGGTCGAGATTGCCCAACACCGCCATCAGGAGGTTGTTGAAGTCATGGGCCACCCCGCCCGTCAGCCGGCCGATCGCCTCCATCTTTTGCGCTTGGGCGAGACTTTCCATCGCCTCGGCCAACTCCTGGGTTCGCTCGGTGACACGGGCTTCGAGCGAGGCGTTCAGATTGAGCAACTCAGCGCGTTGAGCCGCCACCTTGGCGCCGGCTTCGCGGAGCGCGGCGGCCAGGGCGTCGATTTCCTTTGTTCCCGTTGGGAACGGCGCCGGCGGCGGGCTCTCGGTCCAGGCCAGGGCGGCGTCCGCCAGACGCTCGACGGGGCGGGCCAAGCTGCGCGCCGCATAGATCGCCAGGACCGCGCCAAATCCCAGAACACATAGTCCCAGGCCCATGCCCCACAAGAGTGATTGGCGCGCCTGGCCGGCGATCTCCGACAACGGCACGGCGACCACGAACGACCAGCCATACCCCGGCGACGTGCTCCAGGCGGTGAGGCTGGGCACGCCATCCAGGGTCCGGGTGCTGGCCACGCCTGAACGAGCCCGCGCGAAGTGGCCGCGCATGGTCGGCGAGGCCGACTTGCCCACCATCTCCCCTGGGTTTCGGTTCCGGGCGACGATCAGGCCCGTGGCGTCGATGATCGAGCCGGTCCAGGTCTGGGGGAAATTCTGGTCGATCCAGACCTGCCCAAAGGATTCCGCCGTAGCTCCGGCCGCCAGGATCAGCGGCGGCGCCCCAGGCCGCTCCACCGGGATATTGAAGGAAATTATCGCTTCCT
This sequence comes from Phenylobacterium sp., assembly GCF_030681155.1. Taxonomy (GTDB): domain Bacteria; phylum Pseudomonadota; class Alphaproteobacteria; order Caulobacterales; family Caulobacteraceae; genus Phenylobacterium. The sequence continues at coordinate 6,200 of NZ_JAUXXE010000057.1, forward strand.
TGGCCACCGAGGCGTGGAACAGGTTCGAAACCTGCATCCGCCCACTCTCGGTCTTCGTCCAGCTAAGACCCGAGGCGCGACGCGCGCCGTTCGGCAGCGGTGCGCCCGCAGGCAGGCGGGTGTTCACCTTCTGCAGCCCGTCGGCCCCGAAAACCACTATCCAGGCGCCGGAATCGGCGGTGGCCTCACGCGCCTGAGCGTCGAACGCGGCCCAGTCTTCGGTCTTGAGGTAGGGCGACGCAGCGAGGACCTCCAGCAAGACCTCTCGCTGCCCGATCTCGCGGTCGACCACCAGGGAGAGGGCGCGCGCGGTCTCGGCCATCTGGCGTTCGACAAAATTTCGCTGCTGGTTGTAGACCGTCCATATCAACAGGCCGCCGGCGATCAGCGCCGGGATGAGGACGGCCAGCACCAGAGCCACCAGCCGGACGTGGAGGCCCGGCGCGCGTCGAGGCGAGGAAGACGCAGTTTCGTTCAAGCGATCGCTCAGCTCGGGTCGAGGTCCGCCGCTACCCTAGGGCGCATCGATGTCATAGTGAAACCAGCGACATGCGGGCTGACGATCACAGTATGCGTCAATAGGCGTCAACGCCCTTTTTCAGCTCGCCTTGCCGATGCGAAACCGGCGCGTCTCGCGAAGCAAAATGTAAAGCCCGCTGGCCGCAACGACCAGCGCCCCGATCACGGTCGCGGTGCGGGGAATTTCATCCCAGAACGCGTAGCCCAGGATGCAGGCCCAGATGAGCTGAGTGTAGTCAAAGGGCGCGACGACCGCGACGGGCGCCCGGCGCAATGCCTCGGTCAGCAGAAGTTGCCCGGTCCCGCCGACCAGACCGGTGCAGACCAGCATCACCAACGTCGTCATGTCAGGAATGACCCAGCCGCCGAACGGCAGGCTGGCCAGGCCCAGCAACATTCCCGCCAAGGTGAAATAGAAGACGATGGTCGGGCCCGGCTCAGTGCGGCCGATCTCCCGGATGGCGATCATCGCGCCGGCCGCCCCCAGGGCGCCAGCTAGGCCAAACACCGTGCCCAGCGTCGCCATATGGTTGGGATCGGGCCGGATCATGATCAGCACGCCGATGAAGCCAACGATCACCGCCCCCCAGCGATGGATCCCGACCCGTTCCTTGAGGATCGGCGCCGATAGCGCTGTCATGAACAACGGCGCGGCGAACGACAGCGCCGTGGATTCGGTCAGCGGCAGCATCGAGACCGCAGTGAACCCACAAACCATGCCGACCAGGCCAACGGTGGCCCGCGTCGCGTGACCGCCTGGGCGGCTGGTCTTCAAAATCGAGAAGCTGCTGGTGCGCGAGATATAGAAGAGCACCGGCACGAAGGCGAAGGCGTTACGGAAGAAGATGATCTCCAGCACCGGCGCGCCGCGCTCGGCGCAGGCCTTCACCAGCGCCGCGAGCCCCGCCATGCAGGCCATGGCCGCCACCCGCAGGAGGATACCCAGGCCATTGCGCTGCAGGACGGCGTGGGCTGGGGCTTCGGCGGACAAGGCGCTCTCCTTCGGGTCCCTCGCTTAGAGGGGTCGGCACGCCCACGCCATAGGGTGCGCGTACCTGCGTCAGAAAGACTGGCCTAACGTGACGTAATCGCCTCAACCTCCCCCAAACTGCTCACCAATGGGGGAATCGGCGATGACGATCGGACTGATGATGGCGGCCTGGACCCTGGTCCTGGCGTTTGCGCAAATACTGCTGTTCGATATCGCCCGGACCGGCCAGTACGGGCTCAAGTGGAACACCGGCCCCCGCGATGGCGAGATGCCGCCGTTGAGCGCCCGGGCCGAACGGCTCAAGCGCGCTCAGGACAACCTCTTCGAGACCCTGCCGCTGTTCCTTGGCGCTGTGCTGATCGCCCACGTGGCCGGCAAGGAGAGCGAGATCACTGCGCTCGGCGCGCAAATCTACTTCTGGGCGCGCGTGGCCTATGTGCCGCTCTATGCCTGGGGCGTGCGTCACGTGCGTTCGCTGGCCTGGCTGGTCAGCATCGTCGGGCTCGGCATGATCGCCCAGGCGATCCTGCTGCCCTGAGGCCAGGCGTTCGCGCCGGCCTTGCGGCTTTCGCGAATGCAGCCTGCGGTTTTTGCAGGCGAAGTGCGCTAAGCTCCAGCGGGGGCTGGCCGGAGTTGGAGTGGATGTCGCGCGTACTTGGTCTGCTGGCGGCCTTCGTCCTGATGGGGTCACAGCTTGCGGGTTGCGCCTCGTTTTCGCGCGAGGACTTCACCGTCGCCGAGGCCGAGCGCGCCGCCCTGGGCCAAGGCTCGGACATCCGCTTCAACGCCGACGATCCGCAAGCCGCGCTCGCCTTCACCGCCAAGGCGAGGGCTGAACTTGAGAAAAGCGGCGCCCAACAGTTCGACATCCTGGCCATTTCCGGCGGCGGCGCGGACGGCGCCTATGGCGCCGGCGTCATGGTCGGTTGGACGAACACCGGCGCTCGCCCCACCTTCGCGGTGGTCACCGGCGTCAGCACCGGTGCGCTGATCGCGCCCTTCGCCTTCCTGGGACCGGCCTGGGACGGCCAACTCACCGCCGCCTATGCCGGCGGCAAGGCCAGCGACATCCTGCAAAGGCGGGGCCTTGGCCTACTGTTCTCCTCCAGCCTCTTCAGCCCCAATCGCCTGCGCCAGTTGGTGGAGGCCTATGTCACTCCGGCGATGTTGCGGGAGATCGCGGCAGAGCACGCCAAGGGTCGGCGGCCGCTGATCGTCACCACCAACCTCGACACCCAGCAGACGGTGATCTGGGACATGGGGGCCATCGCCACCCGCCGAACGCCCAAAGCGCTGGCGCTGTTTCGGGATGTACTGGTGGCCTCAAGCTCGATCCCTGGAGTGTTCCCGCCGGTGATGATCCCGCTCGACGACACCGGATTGAGCCCCATTCGCGAAATGCACGTCGACGGCGCCGTCACGGCGCCGTTCGTGTCGATCCCCGAGGGCATGTTCTTTTGGGAGGCGCCAGACGGGCGCGCGCTCAAGGGCCGGGTTCATGTGATCGTCAACGGCCAGCTCGACCCGGCCTTCGCCGTCACCCGAGGACGAGTGACGGCGATCCTGGCGCGCACCTTCGACAGCATGATGAAGTCGACAGCGCGAACCCACATCGCCGCCAGCCGGGCCTTCGCCGAACGCAACGACCTCGACTTCGAGATCACCATGGTCCCGAGCGACGCCGAGAGCGGCAGCCTGAACTTCGACGCCGCCAGCATGAAGCGCCTGTTCACGCTCGGCCGCGACAATGTGATCAAAGGTATCGCCTGGCGGAAGCTGGGCTAGGCCGCGAGCACCTCATAGCCCGCGGCCCGGATCGCCTCGGCGATCGCGTCCTTGCGGTCGCTACCCTCGACGCTGACGCTCTTACTGGCCAGATCAACCTGCACCTGCGCCTTGGCTTCGACCGCCTGCACCGCCTTGGTGACGGACTGGACGCAGTGGCCGCACGTCATGCCCTGGACCTGAAAACGAAGCATCGACTTCTCCTGTTCTGACTTCACTTGCTGCAGGGATACGGTTTCCCATCATGGGAAGGTCAACCTCTCTCGGGAAAGATGTTTGGGCCTTGACCCTCCCATGATGGGAAAGTCCATCTAGGCTGGGCGTTACCGCTTAGGAGGCCCTGCCGATGTCCGACATCATATTGAAACCGCTGGAAATTCCGGTGCTAGGAATGACCTGCGCGAGCTGTGTTGGCCGGGTCGAAAAAGCTATCGCGGCGGTGCCGGGCGTCGCCAAGGCGAGCGTAAATCTCGCCGCGGAACGTGCCCATGTGGAATTCAATGGCGACGGCAATACAGAGGCGGTGGTCGAGGCCATCCGCAAGGCCGGCTATGAGCCGCTGGCCCGTGAAGTCGACCTTAAGATCGGCGGCATGACCTGCGCGAGCTGCGTCGGCCGGGTGGAGCGGGCGCTGAAGACCGTGCCGGGCGTCCTCTCCGCCGAGGTCAATCTGGCGACCGAGCGCGCCCATGTCAGCGCCCTGGCCGGCGCCGCCGAGTTGCCCGCGCTGATCGCTGCGGTGGAACAGGCGGGCTACCAGGCCGAGCCGGTCGGCGAGGCGACGCCCGACATGGCCGACCGCGAGGCCGAGGCAAGGCAAGCGGAAATCACCGCCCTGAAGCGCGCGGCCATGGTCGCCGCGGCCGGCACCCTGCCTCTGTTCCTGGTCGAGATGGGCCGTCACTTCATTCCGGGCGTCCACCACTGGCTGGAAGCGACCATCGGCGAGCAGCCCTGGCGGCTGGCGAGCTTCGTGCTGGCGGCCCTGGTGCTGTTCGGCCCCGGCCTGCGGTTCTTCCGCAAGGGCGTTCCCAATTTGATCCGCCGCACGCCGGACATGAACTCGCTGGTCGTCCTCGGGACCAGCGCGGCCTTCGCCTATTCGGCGGTGGCGACCTTCGCGCCGCAATTGCTGCCGGCCGGCGCGGACCACGTCTATTACGAAGCCGCCGCCGTCATTGTGACCCTAATCCTGCTGGGCCGCTTGTTCGAGGCCCAGGCCAAGGGCCGTACCAGCGAAGCCATCAAGCGGCTGATGACCCTGCAGGCCAAGACCGCCCGAGTGGTACGCGAGGGTGAAGAGCAGGAGATCGCCATCGCCGAGGTCGTCGCCGGCGACATCCTCGCGGTTCGTCCGGGCGAGCGCATCGCCGTCGACGGCGAGGTCGTGGAAGGCGCCTCCTTCGTCGATGAATCGATGATCACCGGCGAGCCCATTCCAGTCGAGAAGTCTGTCGGCGCGACCGTCGTCGGCGGCACGGTGAACAAGACCGGGGCCTTCCGCTTCCGCGCCACCAAGGTCGGCGCCGAAACCATGCTGGCCCAGATCGTCCGCATGGTCGAAACCGCTCAGGGCGCCAAGCTGCCGATCCAGGCGCTTGTAGACAAGGTGACCGGCTGGTTCGTGCCCGCCGTCATCGCCGCCGCCCTGCTGACCTTCGCCGCCTGGTGGCTGCTGGGGCCGAGCCCGGCGCTCGCGTTCGCCCTGGTCAACGCCGTGGCCGTGCTGATCATCGCCTGCCCCTGCGCCATGGGACTGGCGACACCGACCTCAATCATGGTCGGGACCGGCAAGGCCGCCGAGCTCGGCGTTCTGTTCCGGCGGGGTGAAGCCTTGCAAGGCCTACGCGACGTCAAGGTCGTGGCCTTCGACAAGACCGGCACCTTGACGCTGGGCCGTCCGGCCCTGACCGATTTGCAGACCGCCGATGGCTTCGATGAGGCTGAGGTCCTGAGCCTAGTCGCCGGCGTTGAGACGCGCTCCGAACACCCGATCGCCGAGGCCATCGTCGAGGAAGCCAAGACCAGGGGCCTGACCGTGGCCTCGCCGGACGCCTTCGAAGCGGTCCCCGGCTTCGGCGCGCAAGCCTTGGTCGGCGGCCGCAGGGTCCAGGTCGGCGCCGACCGCTACATGCGCAAGCTCGGCCTGGACGTCGCGATCTTCCAAGAGACCGCCGCCCGCTTGGGCGCCGAGGCCAAGAGCCCGCTCTACGCCGCCATCGACGGCAAGCTAGCGGCGATCATCGCCGTCGCCGACCCGATCAAGCCCACCACCAAGGAGGCGCTGGACGCCCTGCACGCCATGGGGCTGAAGGTGGTCATGATCACCGGCGACAACGCCGCCACCGCCCGCGCAGTCGCCAAGTCGCTGGGGCTCGACGAGGTGGTCGCCGAGGTGCTGCCCGACGGTAAGGTCGAGGCGGTCCAAGGCCTTCGCAAACGCTATGGCCCCATCGCCTTTGTCGGCGACGGTGTGAACGACGCCCCTGCCCTCGCCTCGGCAGACATCGGCATCGCCATGGGCGCGGGCACCGACGTCGCCATCGAGAGCGCCGACATCGTGCTGATGCGCGGCGACCTGCGTGCCGTCGCCACCGCCATGTCGCTGAGCCGCGCGGTCTTGAACAACATCCGCCAGAACCTGATCTGGGCGTTTGGGTACAACGTCGTCTTGATCCCGGTGGCCGCGGGCCTGCTCTATCCGGCCTTCGGGATCCTGCTGTCGCCGATGTTCGCGGCCGGGGCGATGGCGCTATCCAGCGTCAGCGTGCTCACCAACGCCCTGCGCCTGAAGACCTTCCGCCCGCCGTTCGCGGCCCATTCCTAGGAGGACGAGATGAACATCGGTCAAGCTTCGAAGGCCTCGGGCGTCTCCACCAAGATGATCCGCTATTACGACGAGATTGGCCTGGTGCGCCCGGCCAGCCGAACGGAGTCCAACTATCGCGAGTTCGACGAGCGCGAGGTCAACGAACTGCGCTTCATCCGCCGCGCCCGCTCGCTAGGTTTCTCGATGCCGGAGATCACCCAGTTGCTGTCGCTGTGGCGCGACCGCGAGCGCCCGAGTCGCGAGGTGAAGGCCATCGCCGAAAAGCACGTGAACGAACTCGACGCCAGGATTGCCGAGATGCAGACCATGGCCGACACCCTGCGCCATCTGTCGCACTGCTGCGCCGGGGACGACCGTCCCGATTGCCCGATCCTGGCCGATCTGACCGGCGGCCGCTCGCCCGTCGAATCCAAGGGGGCCGATGTTCGCGGGCGCTGAAGCCGAGGACCACGACACGCGCGCACCTGATTCTTCGGCGATATCGGCCCGCGCCGGCGCCTATCTGTCGCAAAGGATGCAGGTTGGCGAAGATGCTCCGTTGATCGCAGCCCAGCTCTGACGTAGATGGTCGCTCACGCCCCTTTGGTGGAATTGGTAGACACACGGCACTCAAAATGCCGCGCTGAAAGGCATCCCGGTTCGAGTCCGGGAGGGGGCACCACACCGCTCGCGTTGCAGTTTCTCACGAACGCACGCCGCTATCCTGCTGACACGATGATTTTACAGGCCAAAAAGCGTGGCCTTAGGTTGAGCTTTGTCCGCTCGCCCCTCGACGCGCCGCCCCCAGAATGATAATCGTTCGCAAATAGTGCGCGTCAAGGATCTCCCATGAACGACATCTCGACCCGGCCGGCGGCCGAGGCCCCCCCGGTTGAGGGCGCCATCGTGCGCCTGAGCGAGGCGTCCCTGGGCGATGTCGGAACGATCGTCGATGTCCGCGCGGAGAGCTCGCCGGACAACCACGGCGTCAATCTCGAGGAACTACAGCGCCGGTTGCTGGAGTTCGGCTTCGTCGAAGGCGCACGCATCCAGGTGATTCATGAAGGCGCCATTCGCCGCGATCCGATCGCCGTGCGCCTGGACGACATGCGCGTGGCCCTGCGCCGCCGCGACGCCGAAGATATCTATATTCTGCTGGATGGAGCCAAGACGTGAGCGAGACCCTGACGTCGGCCCGCGTCGCCCTGGTCGGCAACCCCAACTCCGGCAAGACCGCTCTCTTCAACGCCCTCACCGGCTCGCGCCAGAAGGTCGCCAACTACGCCGGCGTCACGGTCGAGCGCAAGGAAGGCATGATCACCTCGGCCGCCGGGCGGAACCTGTACGTCCTCGACCTGCCGGGCACCTATTCGCTGCGCGCCCGCAGCCCCGACGAGGCGGTGACCCGCGACGCCGTGCTGGGCCGGCTGGAGGGCGAGACCCCGCCTGACGTAGTGGTCTGCGTGGCCGACGCCACCAACCTGCGACTGGTCCTGCGACTGGCCATGGAGCTGAAGCAGGTCGGACGCCCGATGGTGCTGGCGCTCAACATGTACGACATCGCCCAACGCCAGGGCCTGCGGATCGATCTGGAAGGCCTGAGCCGCGAGATCGGCGCCCCGATCGTCACGACCGTCGCTACCCGCAAGCGCGGGATCGAGGACCTGGTGGCCCAGGTCGACGCCTTGGCCGCCGCGGGTCAGCTGGTCGGCGAGAACACCTGGCGCGAACCCAACGCCGCCGAAATCCGCCAGGCCCACGCCGAAGCCCAACGCCTGGTGCGCACCTATGTTCGCCCGCCCGAGCATCCCGACACCTGGACCGGCAAGATCGACAAGGTGCTGCTGCATCCGGTCGGCGGCCTGGCCATCCTGCTCGGCCTCCTGTTCGTCATGTTCCAAGCGGTCTTCACCTGGGCGACGCCGGCGATGGACGGGATCGAGGCGATCTTCGGCGCGCTCGGCCAGTTCGTCGGCGCCTATGTCTCCAACGACCTTCTGCGAAGCCTGATATCCGACGGGATAATCGCCGGGGTCGGCAGCGTCCTGGTGTTCCTGCCCCAGATCCTGGTCCTGTTCTTCTTCATTATCCTGCTGGAAGACCTGGGCTACATGGCCCGCGCGGCCTTCCTGATGGACCGCATCATGGGCGGCGCCGGCCTGCACGGCCGCGCCTTCATCCCGCTGCTGTCGTCCTTCGCCTGCGCCATCCCCGGCATCATGTCGACGCGGGTGATCGACTCCAAGGAAGACCGGCTGACCACGATACTGGTCGCGCCGCTGATGACCTGTTCGGCACGGATTCCCGTCTACACCCTGATCATCGGGGCCTTCATTCCCAACGAGCGCGTCTGGGGTTTCGCCAGTCTGCAAGGCCTGGTGATGTTCGGCCTCTACGCCTCCGGCATCCTCAGCGCCCTGGCGATCTCGTTCGTGATCCGCCGGGTCTTCTGGCGCGGCACGGTCGAGCCGTTCCTGATGGAGCTGCCGACGTACAAGATGCCTGAACCAAAGAGCGTGCTGCGCAATCTGCTGGTGCGGGCCAAGATCTTCCTCAACCGCGCAGGCCGCATCATCCTGCCGATGATGATCCTGATCTGGGTGCTCTCGACCTTCCCCTATCCGCCGGAAGGCGCCACCCAGCCAGCCATCGACTACAGCTTCGCCGGCATGATCGGCCACGCGATCCAGCCGCTGCTCGCCCCCATCGGCTTCAATTGGCAGATGTCGATCGCGCTGGTCCCCGGCATGGCGGCGCGCGAGGTGGCGGTGGCCGCGCTCGGGACCGTCTACGCCATCGGCGATGCGGAGAACAATGTCGGCGCCCTGGGCACCGCCCTGGCCAACCATTGGTCGCTGGCCACTGGCCTGTCGTTCCTGGCCTGGTATGTGTTCGCCCCGCAGTGCGCGCCCACCTTGGGCGTCGTGAAGCGCGAGACCAACAGCTGGCGCTGGCCGGTGATCATGTTCGTCTACATGGTCGCGTTGGCCTACACCGCCTCGTTCATCGTCTACCACACGGCCGTGGCGCTCGGAGGCGGTTAGCGCCGCTTCAACCTAAAGCTGATATTAAGCATCCCCATTAACCACCCGCTAAACTGGAGAGTCATAGCGTCTCAACATTGGGTGGGGACTAGAATGGACCGAGCTCTTAAGCAATCACGCCGCAAGGCGGCCCCGCGTCCGACGAGCGAACACCTCGTCGAACGCATCCGCGAGACCTTGCTGTTCTTCGGCGGCGAAGCGCATCGCCGCGACGTCATCGCCAATGTCGCCCGCGACATCGGCGTGGACGTCAAGAACATCCCCGAGGATCTCGAAAACGCGATGATCGTCTCGTTCGAAGAGACCTGGCGAGACGAAGCACGCCGCGCGACCTACGGCTTCCATCTGCGGTTCGGCGAAGGCTCGCACCGCTGGGGCCTCAAGCTGGCGACGGCGCACTAGCGCCTCGCGAGCGCCTACGCCAAGGCCCCGCCGCCCAGCGCATCGGCCGCGCCTTGCAGCCGGTTCAACAACCGTTTGAGCAGAGCCACATCGGCCGGTGCAAGCCCCGCGATTAAAGCCGCCTCATAGGCCAAGGCCAGGGGCGCGATCTCCGCATGCAGTCGCGCGCCCTCCCGGCTGAGATCCAGCACGTGCGAGCGGCCATCTGCGTGATGATCTGACCGTTCGATCAGGCGGCGATTGGACAGGCCGCGGGCGGCTCGGCTGACCGTCACCTTGTCCATGCCCGTTCGCTCGACGATACCGCGCTGCGTCGTGCCGCCATCCTCGGCGAGCACGCAGATCAACCGCCATTGCGGCACCGAGAGGCCGAAGCGGTCCTCATAGGCCCGCGCGATCAGACCGCTCACAGCGTTCGACGCCACCGAAAGCCGATAGGGCAGATAATCGTCCAGCTTCAGCCCGCCTTGCGCGGCCTCAGTCTGTGACAGCATGGACAACTGGCTCACGCGGGGGCGACTTCCTGCTCGATGGCTCCAAAGATGGAGTGCCTCCGCGCGTCACGCATCTCAATGCGAACCTTGTCGCCAGCCTTGAGGAAGGGCGTTTTGGGCGCCCCTTGAGCGAGCGCTTCCACAGTCCGCAACTCAGCCAGGCAAGAATAGCCCGCGCCGCCATCCTGGACCGATTTTCCTGGACCTCCGTCCGCGCCTCGATTCGACACCGTGCCGGAGCCGATGATCGATCCCGCCGACAGGGCGCGGGTCTTGGCGGCATGGGCGATCAGGGTTCCGAAATCGAAGGTCATATCGACGCCGGCGTCGGCCTGGCCAAGCGGCTGGCTGTTCAATTCCACCTCGACGGGACCGTGCAGTTTTCCGTCCTTCCACGCCTCGCCAAGCGCATCGGGCGTCACCGCCACCGGCGAGAAGGACGAGGCCGGCTTGGACTGGAAGAAGCCGAAATTCTTGGCGATCTCTCCGGGGATCAGGTTCCGCAGCGATACGTCGTTGGACAGCATCACGAGGCGGATCGAGGCCAGGGCTTGCTCGCGGCTGGCGCCCATCGGCACGTCTCCCGTCACCACCGCCACCTCTGCCTCCAGGTCACAGCCCCAGGCTTCGTCGGCGAGCGGGATCGGATCGCGCGGACCGAGGAAGCCGTCGGAACCGCCCTGGTACATCAGCGGATCGGTCCAGAAGCTGGCGGGCATGTCGGCGGCGCGCGCTTTGCGCACCAGGGCCACGTGGTTCACATAGGCCGAGCCGTCGGCCCACTGATAGGCGCGCGGCAATGGACTGGCTGCGTCGTGCTCGTGGAAGCGCTCACGCGGCACGGCGCCATGCTCAAGGCTTTCGGCCAGGCCGCGCAGCAGGGGCTCCAGGTCGTCCCAGTTGTCCAGCGCGGCCTGTAATGTCGGGGCTATGGAACTCGCATCGGCACACCAGGCCAGGTCATTTGAGACCACGACGAGACGGCCATCCCGGCCGCCCTTGAGCGATGCGAGCTTCATTCATTCCTCCCGGCGGATGACGCGTGTCAGACGCACGCCTTTTTCATAAGCCTCAGCGAAATAGACCACGACCTCGACGCAGATGTCTCCGCCCGGTTCACCAACCCACAAATAATTGCGCTCGAAGCAGACATCGCGCCCGGCCGGCGTATAGCCCTCATAGGTGTCGCCCCAGGGCGTGCAGGCGGCCATGTCCCGACGGCCCAGAGCGCAGGCGCGCTCCATTTCCTCCTCGGCGGCTTCGGTTAGGTCGGCTTGTCGATCAATGTGGGCCATGGGCGATCTTACGGCTCGTCCTTGTAGATGCCTATGCTCGTCGCCTCTCCCTTGGCGGCGCGAGCGCGATACATGCCCGAGGTGTTGAAGCTCCAGGCGACCTGGCCATCCGGCGCCACGGCGATGATCCCGCCGTCGCCGCCCAGCGCGGTGAGCTTGTTCTGCACCACCTCGTCCGCCGCCGCCTGCAGGCTCATGCCCTTCAGTTCGACCAGGGCCGCGATGTCCCGGGCCACGGTCAACCGAATGAAGTACTCGCCAGCGCCCGTGGCCGAGACCGCGCAGGCCGCATTCGAGGCATAGGTGCCTGCCCCAATGATCGGAGAATCTCCCACCCGGCCCCATTGCTTGCCCGTCGTGCCGCCCGTCGAGGTTCCGGCCGCCACGTCGCCATTGAGGTCCAGCGCCACGACGCCGACCGTTCCGTGCTTGCCCTCGTCATGCGCCAAGCCGTTCGCTGGATCGGGACGCTCCAAGCCGGGCGGCTTTGCGGGAACCGGCAGGTCATGGGCCTTCAAATAGTTCTCGAGGCTACGCCAGCGGCGGTGGGTGGCGAAATAGCTTGGATCGACCTGCTCCAGGCCCTGGCTCGCGGAGAACGCATCGGCGCCCGCGCCCACCATCATGACGTGGGGCGACCTCTCCATCACCGCCCGCGCCAAGGACAGCGGACTTCGGGTGCGGGTGACCCCGGCGACCGCGCCGGCGGCTAGGCTCGCCCCATCCATGATCGAGGCGTCGAGTTCGATGCGGCCCTCGGCGGTGAACACCGCGCCACGCGCCGAGTTGAACAGCGGGTCTTCTTCCAGCAGGTGGATGGCCGTCTCGACGGCATCCAAGGCCGAACCGCCCTGGTCCAGGACGGTCGCTCCGGCCTCGACCACCTTGGCGAGCGCCGCGCGATAGGCCGCTTCCTGCTCCGGACGGAGTTGACCGCGATCGATCGTTCCGGCGCCGCCATGGACGACGATGGCCCATTTCTGGGCGGCTTGGGCTTGTGTGGTCATAGGGGAGCAGTCGCACCTGTTGGCTTCGCGCGGCGTTGTTCTCCACCCGGCGCCGCAGCGCAACCCCAGCACCTGGCCTGATTGACGCAGGCGCAATGCTGGCGGGAGAGACAAGCCCCGCCATCGCTGCTAGCACAGACCTCAACCTTCTCCTCGGATCGCCATGTTTCGCAAAACCTACGACTGGGTCATGGGCTTGGCCGGCTCACGGCACGCCTCGAAAGCCCTGGCGGCGGTCTCTTTCGCCGAGAGCTCCTTCTTCCCGATCCCGCCCGACGTGATGCTGGCGCCGATGGTCTTGGCGCGGCCGGACCGGGCCTTCGTCTATGCCGGCATCTGCACGGCCGCCTCGGTGCTTGGCGGCCTGCTCGGCTACGCCATCGGCTTCTATCTCGAGCCGGTCGGGATGTGGCTGCTCAGCGTCATCGGCCATGCGGACGGCAAGGCGGCCTTCGAGAAGTGGTTCGCCGACTGGGGTCTCTGGGTGATCCTGATCAAGGGCGCCACGCCGATCCCCTATAAGCTGGTGACCATCACCGCCGGCCTGGCGCAGTTTTCGCTCATCACCTTCATCTGGGCCTCGGTCCTGACCCGCGGCTTCCGCTTCTTCGCCGTGGCGGCGATCCTGAAATACTTCGGCCCCGCCATGCTGAAGGAATTCGAGAAGCGTATCGCCCTCTACGGCACCCTGGGCATCGTCGCCCTGGTGGGCCTGGTGGTCGCGTTGAAAATGCTCACCTGAAGCCCCTTGGGCCGGCCAAGCTTTTGGGGTCTTATCCGACACAATGAGCGCATTCCTCCGACCGTTCCTGCAACGCTGGCGTCTTTGGGCGTTGATCTCTTCGCTGCTGATGCTGGCTATCGCCCACGGGTTCGAGACCATTGGCGGCCTAGCCCCCTGCGCGCTCTGCCTGCGTGCGCGGGAGGTCTATTGGGTCGCGGCCTGGGTGGCGCTGGCTGGGATGTTCGTGGTGCGCATGCGCGGCGGCGAACGCTGGCGCGCGGCCTTTGACGGCGCCCTGGCGCTGATCTTCGCCGTGGGTGTCGGCGTCGCGGTCTATCATGCCGGCGCAGAATGGAAGTGGTGGCCCGGGCCCACCGCCTGCTCTGGCGGCGCCGGATCAGTGAACGCAGGCCAGATGGCTGACCTGTTGCAAGGCGCCAAGATCAAGCCGCCGGCCTGCGACAAGGCCGCCTGGGTCTTCCTGGGCTTATCCATGGCCGGCTGGAACGCGCTGGTGTCGTTGAAGCTGACCATCCTCAGCCTGCTGGCTGTACGCCATGAACGGAGAGCGTCGTGAGCGAGAAACCCATCCCGTCCCGCCCCGGCGTCGGAGCCGTCAGCGCCCGCCTTGCTGAGATCCTGCGTGTCGACCACGCTGGAGAGCTCGGCGCCGTCCACATCTATCGCGGGCAACGCGCGGTGCTGGGCGCGTCCAAGGGCCATGAGCGCATCGCCGGCCAACTCGAAGAGATGGAAGGACACGAGGCGGTCCACCTGGCTCGCTTCGACCAACTTCTGAACGAGCATCAGGTACGTCCGACGGTCATGACGCCGCTGTGGCGCGCCGCGGCCTTCACCCTGGGGGCCGGCACCGCCCTGCTAGGCGAGAAAGCCGCGCATGCCTGCACCGAGGCGGTCGAGAACGTGATCGAGCAACACTACGCCAGCCAGATCGCCGAGCTTGAGGGCCGCGATCCTGAGCTCGCCGCCGAGCTTTCCAAATTCCGCGACGAGGAACTGGCCCACCGCGATCACGCCGTCGAGGAAGGCGCTCGCGACGCGCCCGGCTATCCGCTCCTGTCCGCGGTGATCCGCGCCGGCTGCAAGGCGGCCATCAAGATCAGCGAAAAACTGTGACCGACGAAGAGATCACCGCCCTGCGCAGGGGCGCGGACGCCCCGGTCGTCGCCGGCCGAGCGGACGCGGCGGCGGTGGCGAGCGATCTTTCCGCCGCCTTCTCGACCGACCCGATCTTCAACTGGTTCCTGCGGGCCGATGCACTGCACGACGCGGCGCGGCTGAAACTGTTCAACCTGCTGGTCGCTGTCGCCTTGGCCGACGGCGAAGTGTTCCGGCCGGCCACCGGGGGCGCGGCCGCGGTCTGGCTGCCATCTGAGAGCCTAGGGCCCACGCCGTTCCTGCAAAGTCTGCGGACGCTTCCCCACATCCTCCAGGCCACTGGCCTCTCGCGTCTGTCACGGATGTCGTCGATGCGCGCGGTGATGGAGAAGCACCACCCTACGAGCCCGCCTCACGCCTATCTCTGGTTCCTCGGCGTGACGCCGCAGGCGCAGGGGCTGGGCGTTGGATCGCGTCTGCTGGCCCATGGCCTGGCGCGCGTCGATGAAAAGGGCCTGCCCGCCTATCTGGAATCCTCCAGCCCCGCCAACCTGTCGCTCTATCGGCGGCATGGGTTCGAGGTGATGGAGGTGCTGAGGCCCCAGCCCGACTCCCCACAGATGTGGGCCATGTGGCGCGAGGCGCGCTGAGCCCAAGGTGGCGCTCGCCCTCGCCTACTTCGCCGCCGTCAACCTCGCCGCCTTCGCGGCGTTCGGCTGGGACAAGCGCTGCGCCATGGCTGGCGCGCGGCGTATTCCTGAGAAAACCCTGCTCGGCCTGGCGGCCATCGGCGGCGGCCTCGGCTCGGTGCTGGCCCAACAGACCTTCCGCCACAAGACCCGCAAGCAGCCCTTCGCCAACATCCTCGTGGCGATTTTCGCGAGCCAGGCGCTGCTGGCGCTCGTGCTGATAGCCCGCCAGGACTAGATCCGCCGACCGGGGTGTTTCGTAATCCCGTCATCGCGCAGTCACCGCATCGTCGCGCAGGCTTCCTACTCCCCCGATCTCAGTTTGCTCGGGGGTTTGCCTATGTCTTTCGGTTATCGCGCGCGCGGTTGCGCCGCCTTCCTGCTCGCCACCACTGCGCTCTCCGGCCATGCGATGGCCGACGAGCTCGCCGCCGATGACGGCGCTGTCGACGAGATCGTCGTCACCGGCGCGCGCGAGGCTCAACGCGCCGCCATCGCCGTGAAGCGCGAGACCTTCGTCGTCGCCGACGTCGTGTCCGCCGACGACATCGGCAAACTGCCAGACCACAATACCGCCGCCGCCCTGCGCCGCATTCCCGGGATCTCGGTGATGGAAGATCAGGGCGAGCCGCGCTTCCCGGTCATCCGCGGTCTACGCTCGACCTACAACCGCACGACCATCGACGGCGCCCTCGTCGCCTCGGTCGATGAAAGCGGCCGCACCGTTCCGATGGATATCGTGCCCTCGGTGATGGCCGGCCGGCTGGAAGTGATCAAGACGGTCACGCCCGAACACGACGGCAACGCCATCGGCGGCGTCATCAACGTCACCACTCGCAGCGCATTCGATATGGGCCGGCCCTTCTTCAACGGCATGGCGTCCTATGGCGACTACGAGCGCAGCGGCGGGGTGCGCAATGACAAGCCCTCCTATCGCCTGGCCTTCGCCACCGGCATGACCTTCGGCGACCAGGACCAGTGGGGCGTGGTGATCGGCGCCTCGCACGAGCAGCTCGACTACGACATCCCGCAGGTGGAATCACAGAGCCCGTCGGTGCGGGAATACACCGCCGCCGGCGCGCCCGTGGCCTCCGGCGCCCCCACCGGCAACGGCATCCAGGTTCCGACCTACAGCCGCCTGTTCTGGTACAACAACACCAAGCAGCGCAGCGGCGTGAACGCCAAAATCGAATACCGCCCGACCGACACCTTCCGTTGGGAGGCCTCGGGCCTGTTTGCGCGCATGGAGGACGACGAGGAGCGGATCGAGTACCGCGTCGAGCCGCTGGGCAATGTGGCGAACCAGACCCCGACCAGCGGCTTCTTCGCCCGTGGCCGCGGCGTCGTTCAACTGAACCAGCCGATCACCAAGCGCGAGATCAGCTTGGCGCGGACGGAATTTTCCTGGGACTTCGCCCCGCAGTGGACCGCGTCCGGCGACCTCGTCTACTCGCAGGCCGCGCTTGAGGTGCCAAACCACTCGGTGGAGTTCCGCACGGTCGACGCCCAGGCCGGAAGTTACGCCTTCAACTACCACACCACCAATCCGCTGTTCCCGGTCTTCACGTCGGTAAACGACGCCGCGGCGCGTAACCCGGCCAATTTGGTGCTGCAACAGCACCGCGACTCGCTGACCGAGGCGGCAGAAAAGACCGGCCAAATGCGTTTCGATCTCGCCTTCGACCAAGGCGCGGACGATCGCAACCTGAAGGCCAAGTTCGGCGGGCTGCTGCGCAGCACCAAGCGCGAGTTCAACTCCAGCCAGACCAACTATCGGGCCGGATCGGGCTTCGTCTACACCCTGGCCGAGGTCGATAAGCCGGGTCCTAGCGAACTGATCGCCGGCCGCTACCTGCTGTCGCCGCGCATCGACGCCAGCCAGGCCATGGCCTTCTTCAACGCCAATCGGGGCCGGTTCGTCACCAGCGTCGCCGCCCCGACCGGCGACTATGAGGTCAAGGAAGACATCTACGCCGCCTATGCCCAGGCGAGCTACGCGTGGGGCGATTTCACCCTGCTTGGCGGCCTGCGCTATGAGCGCACCGAGGTCGAGTCCGACGCCGTGCGCAGCGCCGGCGGCGTGCTGACCCCGGTCAGCAACTCAGGTTCCTACGGCAACTGGATGCCCAGCCTGCACCTGGAATGGAAGCCGATGCAGGACCTAGTCGTTCGCGCGGCCTGGACCAACACCATCGGCCGCCCGGACTATGACTCGCTCGCCGCCACCGAGAACCTCAGCTTCGATGGCAGCCAGGCGACGCTTTCGCGCGGCAACCCCAACCTGAAGGCCCGCGAAAGCCGGGGCCTCGACCTGTCGGTGGAATACTATCCGCGCGACGGCATGGTCTCGCTGGCGGTGTTCTCCAAGGAGATCGAGAACGAGATCTTCACCCTGTCCTCGACCCAGACGCTGGACGTCGGACGCGGCCCGGAAAGCGTCCTGGTCTCCACCCCGCGCAACGCCGAGTCGGCCAAGATCCGCGGCGTGGAATTCGCCGTGCAGCAGGCCTTCACCTTCCTGCCCGAGCCCTTCGACGGCTTCGGCTTCAACGGCAACATCACCTGGCTGGACACCGAGTTCACGTTCCTGACCTCGGCCGGGCCGCGGGTCACCGGCCTGTACCAGCAGCCTGAGATTACGACGAACGAGTCGATCTACTACCAGCGCGGTCCGTTCGAGGCCCGGGTCTCGCACAACTACATCGGCGGGCAGCTCGAAACGATCAACGACGCCAACCCGAACTCCGACCAGTACTGGAAGGGCCGCCACCTGTTCGACGCCAGCGTCTCCTGGCGCTTCAACGACAACCTGACCGTCTTCGTGGAGGGCCAGAACCTTTCGAACACTGGCCGCCAGGAAGTCACCGGTCCCGGCCGCCGCTACCTGCAAGAGTGGGCCAACTACGGCCGCACCTATTGGGTCGGCGCAGCGTTGAACTTCTGAGGACGACAGCAATGATCAGGTATCTGGTGCTGGCCGGGGCGCTCGTCGCCTCGGCCGCCTACGCCCAGGAGGCGACCGCCCCCTCGCGTTCGGCCGAAGTGCTGCGCCGCTACTCGGCCCCCGAAGCGCGCCAAGGCGTGGCCGTGGATCGCGACCACGTCTACGCCGTCGCCAACTCCACCATCGCCAAGTACGACAAGAAAACCGGGATGAAGGTGGCCGAGTGGAGGGGCGACCCTGCCCGCTACCCCCACATCAATTCCTGCGCAGTCATCGGCAAGGAGCTGGTTTGCGCCAGCTCCAACTTCCCAGCGGTCCCACAGACCAGTTCGGTGGAGTTCTTCGATCCGGCGACCATGACCCACCTTCGCACCGTGGCTCTGGGCCTCGGGACCGGCTCGATCACCTGGATCGACCGCAAGGATGGCGCTTGGTGGGCGGCGTTCGCCAACTATGACGGCAAGGGCGGCGAGGCGCCGCGCGATCACCGTCACACCGCCCTGGTGCGGTTCGACGACCAGTGGCGCAAGACCCAAAGCTGGAGCTTCCCGCCGTCCATCCTGGAACGCTTCAAGCCGATGAGCTCGTCAGGCGGCGGCTGGGGGCCGGACGGCCGGCTCTATATCACCGGCCATGACCACCCCGAGCTCTACATCCTGACCCTGCCCAAGGGCGGACCGGTGCTCGACCATGTCGGGACCATCGGCGTGCCCGTCGAGGGCCAAGCCATCGACTGGGATGAAAGCCAGCCCGGCGTGCTGTACGGCATCAGCCGCCCCAACCGCGAAGTCCTGGCCATGCGAGTCCTGCCCGCGAAATAGGCGAGCCCTAGGCCTCCAGCTCGATGTCCCAATAGAGGTAGTCGAGCCAGCTCTTGTGCAGGTGGTGCGGCGGGAACTTGCGGCCGCGATCCTGCAGTTCATGGGCCGTCGGGCGGCGCGGCTGGTGGAAGGGGTGCATGTGCGCTTCGTGCGGCGTGCGCCCGCCCTTGGCCAGGTTGCACCGCGCGCAGGCCGTGACGATGTTTTCCCAGGTCGTCCGGCCGCCGCGCGATCGCGGCACGACATGATCGAAGGTCAGATCATCTCCTACCGTGCAGTACTGGCAGGAGAAGGAATCGCGCAGGAACAGGTTGAAGCGCGTGAAGGCCGGCGGCCGATCTTGCGGCACGTAGTGCTTCAGCGAAACAACGCTCGGAAGCCGCATGGCGAATGACGGAGAGTGGACTTCCTGGTCGTAGGTCGAGACCACATCGACGCGATCAAGGAACACCGCCTTGATCACCTCCTGCCACGGCCAGAGGGACAGCGGATAGTAGCTGAGGGGACGGAAGTCCGCGTTCAGCACAAGGCAGGGCCAGCCGGAGGGCGGGTGACTAAGCACCTGCATGGCCGGGCCTCCCGGAGAGCAGAGCTGCTCTTATGGGGTGCGGGTAGAGACTGAAGACAGGCCCCCTTTCGCGATCCGAGCATCCGGCGAATCGCCCGCGTGGGAGACTCCCGTGACCTGAGAATTATAGGTCAGAACTTGAGACAGCTCCATGACTAGCGCAAGCACCCCGCCCGGGAAAAATAGTCCCGGACGGGACGCACGCTGCAGGCATTAGACGCCGACGACGGCGGTGGCGCCGGCCAGGCTCAAGCTGATGAGCACGAAGACCACCGCGATGCTGGTGTCGAAGAAGCGGCCGAGATTGGTGAGAGCAGACATTGTTTCGTTCCTGTCGGTTTAGTTTGAAGCCCCGCCTCGACGAAGCTGTGTCCGATCTGGACGATGCTTAGATATGCCCACATCTAAACGATGTACAGATACATTTTACGATGTAAGCTATTCGAAATTGCATGGGCCGCTGCACGCAACAAAAAGGGGACCCGATGGAGGTCCCCTTTCGAAATCAAGCGTTACCGAGGCGGAGGCTTAGCCGCCGACACTCACCGTAGCGGCCGCCAGGCCGATGCTAAGCACCACCAGGGCGACGGGGACGAACCGGTCAAAAAGCCGTTCGAAGCGGGTTAAGCGAGCGAGAGACATTACACACACCTTCCAGTTTGAAACCCTCGGGGGAGCGAGGGCGTTTGTTATTTGAACGATGTTAAGATAACACCGATCTAAACGCCGTCAAGATGATCTTTACGGCGTCCAGATTCAGATTTAGAGTGGCCGTCATGAGAGAAGCTGCAGCCGCCGACAACAGGCCCTATCACCATGGCGATCTTCGCCGCGCGTTGATCGATGCGGCTCGACGGCTGCTGGAAAACGAAGGCCCGACGGCCCTGTCGTTGCGCGCGGTCGCCCGCGAGGCCGGGGTCAGTCCGGCGGCTCCCTATCACCACTTCAAGGACAAGGGCGAACTGCTCGACGCTGTGGCCCACGAGGGCTGGGACCTTCTGAACGAACTGATGACCGACGCCCGCGCCAAGCAGACCTCGGTCCGCGACAAGCTGACCGCCCTCGGCGTGGCCTATGTGAAGTTCGCCCGCGACAACCCGGCGCTCTACCGCGTGATGTACGACTGCTCGCGCGACAAGGAAAACCTGCCCGAGCACCTGCACGCCGACAACGACAGCGCCTATTGCCAGGTCCGCGACACCCTGGTCGAGGCCGGCGCCTCGCCGCTGGACGAGACCGAACTGGAACTCGCCACCACCGCGGCCTGGTGCGCCGCGCACGGCCTGGCCGAAATGGTCGCCTTCAAGCAGTTCGATCACCTGAAGGTCACGATGGGCGGCGAGGAGGCCTTCCTGCGCGGCGTCTTTGAACATATGGGCATTTTCGGGCACGCCCGCACGGACTAGAAGTCTCCGGGTGTTCGTCACTCGCTTCGCCCCTTCGCCAACCGGCTACCTGCACCGGGGTCATGCATTCTCGGCCCTGAGCGCGCATGAAGCCGCTCGCGCCGCCGGCGGCCGCTTCATCCTGCGCATCGAGGACATCGACACGACCCGGTCTCGGCCGGAGTTCGAAGCCGCCATTCATGAGGACTTGGCCTGGCTGGGCCTGGCCTGGGACGTGCCGGTTCGGCGGCAATCGGAGCATCTGGACGACTATCAAGCCTCGCTCGCGGCGTTGGCGGCGTCCGGCCTGATCTATCGCTGCTTCCGCACCCGCAAGGAGATCGCCGAGGATATCGGCCGCGCCCCGCACGGGGCGATGGACGCCTGGCGTGGCGCCCCCCTGCCCGCCGATGACGAAGCCGAGCGCCTGGCCGCCGGCGAGCCCTACGCCTGGCGGCTGTCGCTCGACGCTGCGGAGGCCGCGCTTGGCGATCGCGCCCTTAATTTCCGCGAGGAAGGTCACGGCCCAAGTGGCGAACATGGCCTGATCACCGCTGACCCGACCCTGGGCGGCGACGTCGTGCTGGCGCGCAAGGATGTCGGCATGGCCTATCATCTAGCCGTCGTGGTCGATGACGCCTTGCAAGGCGTCACCCATGTGATCCGCGGCCAGGACCTGTTCGGGGCCACCCACGTCCAACGCCTGCTGCAGGCCTTGCTCAACCTGCCGACGCCCGTCTATCGCCATCACCGGTTGCTTACAGGCGCCGATGGCAAGCGGTTCGCCAAGCGCGACAAGGCCGAGACTTTGAGAGACCTGCGGGCGCGGGGCGTGACCCCGGGCGACCTGCGGCGGGAGATGGGCTTTGACTGAAGTGACAGCCGTGCGCGACACCGGCCACGCCAAGGCGTTGGCTGTCCTGGTGGCCGGTGCGGCGATCATCGGCCTGGCGCCGATCCTGGTGCGGCTGGCCGATGCGGGTCCGGCGGCCATCGGCTTCTGGCGGGTGACCTTCGCCATGCCGCTGCTGGCGCTGATCGCCATGCGGACCGATGGCGGCGTCGGACGGCCGTCGAAGTTCGCCCTGCTGGCCGGCGTGGCTTTCGCCTGCGACCTCGGGTTCTGGCACTACAGCATCCATTTCACCTCGGTGGCCAACGCCACGGTGCTGACCAATCTGACGCCGGTCGTCGTCACTGCCGCCGCCTGGATCTTCCTCAAGCAACGCCCGGCCAAGCTGTTCGTCGCCGCCGTGGGATTGGCGGTCGCCGGGGCCTGGCTGATGGCGATAGGCCGCGGCGAACATGCGGCCGGCGCCAACCCGCCGCTGGGCGACGCCTTGGCCCTGACCACGGCGGTCTGGTACGCGCTCTACTTCCTGGCCATCAGCGCCGCCCGGCGCAGCGTCGGCGCCACGCGGGTGATGTTCTGGTCGGGCGTCGCCAGCGCCCCGTTGCTGCTCGCCGCCGCCCTGGCCCTGGGCGAAGACATTTTCCCGATCACCAACGGCGGCTGGGCCGCGCTGGTCGCGCTTGGCGTGATGCACGTCGCTGGCCAGGGCTCGATCGCCTGGGCCCTGGGCCGCCTCCCCGCGGCGACCGCCTCGGTCGTGGTGCTGGTGCAGCCGGTGGTCGCCGCTGTCCTGGGCTGGCTGCTGTTCGCCGAGGCCCTGGGTCCGGTCCAGGCGCTCGGTGCGGCGATCGCCCTAGGCGGTGTGGTGTTGGCGCAAACGGCGTCGCGAAAGCCCGCCTCAGCCTAGTCGATAGGCCAGCCTCGCCGTCTCGATCGACGCGAGCTTGGCGTGCATGGCGCCCCAGTCGTCGCGCTCGGCGATGTCGGCCCAGATCGCCTCGATTTCTTCGTAGAGCAGCTCCTGCGGCTCGGCGCCTTCGAAATAGGCTGCGCCCAGTCGCTCGGGCCGGTCGCGCTCGAAGGTCTTCAGGATTTCGCGGAAGCTCGCAAACGCCTCGCCGGCATAGATGTCGCCTCGCAGGCTCGCCAGGGCGCGGGTCTCATCGCCGGTGAACCAGTCGAAGAAGAACGGCTCCCAGCGCAGCCGGTCCCCGCCTTCGGCGATCGCCCGGAACGCCGCATTGGCCAGCGCCACGTCGGCCTCCTCCGACTGGCTCTTGAGCCCCAGCCGCGCCAACATCGCCGCCGCCAATTCCGCGCGGTAAACCGGGCCAAAACTGTTCAGGACCTCGATCAACCCCTCCTGCGGCGCGACCAGGGTGAAGGTCCCGGCAAGCTGTTGCAGGTTCCAGAACACCGTCTCAGGCTGGCGGCCGAAGCTGTAGAGGCCCGAGGTGTCGAAATAGGCGGCGGTGAAGTTCGGATCGTTGCGCGGCAGGAACCGGTAGGGGCCGTAGTCGAAGCTCTCGCCGGTGATGTTCATATTGTCGGTATTGAGCACGCCGTGGACAAAACCGGCAGTCATCCAGCGCGCCGTCAGCCGCGCGGCGCGGGCCGCCACGGCGCCCAGCAGGGCGGTCGCCCGATCCGGCGCCTCGGCCAGTTCGGGATAGTAGAGCTCGATCACGTGATCGACGAGCTGGCCGATCCGCTCAGCGCTCTGAAAGTAGGCATGGCGCTGGAAACTGCCGAAACGGACATGACTGTGCGAGAGGCGCACCAGCACGGCTGAGCGCGTCGGGCTGGGCTCGTCGCCGCGGACGAGTTCCTCGCCGGTTTCGATCAAGGAGAAGGTGCGCGAGGTTGGTACGCCCAGCGCCTCCAGCATGGCGGTGGCCAGCACCTCGCGCACGCCGCCCTTGAGGGTCAGTCGCCCGTCGCCGGCCCGCGACCAGGGCGTCTGGCCCGATCCCTTGGTGCCGAGTTCCAGCAGCCGGTCGGTACCGGTCTCCCGCATCTGGGCGAAGGTGAAGCCGCGACCATCGCCCAGGTCGGGATTGTAAACGCGGAACTGGTGGCCGTGATACCGCTGGGCCAAGGGCTGAGGCAGGTTGCCGGGCAACGGTGCGAACCGGCCAAAGTGCGAGATCCACTCGGCGTCGGTGAGGGTGTCGAGCCCGACGCTGGCCGCCGCCCGGTCGTTACGGAACCGTAGGGTGGTCATCGGGAAGTCTGCGGCGGCCACCGGGTCGGCGAACTCGCCCCCCAACTCCTGGACACGCGGATCGGGGCGATAGGCGGGGGAAACGGGCATGGGTTCCAGATGGAGCACCGACCGCCCGGCGGCAAGCGCGCCGACGCGATCACATCGACGCCAACAACGCCCGATTGCCGTGTTAGGCGGTCAAGGCCATGCTAACCGGCAGCATGGCTCGCAGAATTACCCTCGATTTCCTGAAGACCGAAAGCGCTTCAGGTCTGATCCTGACGACTGCGGCCCTGGCGGCCGTCCTGCTCGCCAATTCGCCCTGGGCTGAGCACTACTTCGCCTTCATCAAGCACGAGATCCCCGTCCAGATCGGCCCCTTCCACGAGGTTAAGCCGGTCTACAAATGGATCAAGGACGGGCTGATGGCGATCTTCTTCTTCGTCGTCGGGCTGGAGATCAAACACGAGATCCTGAGAGGCGAGCTTTCCAACCCTCGGCGCCTGGCCCTGCCGGTGCTGGCCGCTATCGGGGGCATGGCGGCGCCGGCCCTGGTCTATCTGTTGATCAACGCCGGAGCGAACGGCTCGCCGCAGGGCTGGCCGACCCCGACCGCGACCGACATCGCCTTCGCGCTCGCCGCCCTGGCCGTCGCCGCGCCGCGACTGCCTTCATCCTTGCGGATATTCCTGCTGACCCTGGCCATCGCCGACGATCTCGGCGCCGTGGCCCTGATCGCGATTCTGTTCACCTCGGACGTCAATCTCTACGCCCTGGGCGGCGCGGCCGCGGCGATCGGCCTGATGGCCCTGATGTCCCAGTGGAAGACCGCGCCTTATCTCTTCTATGCAGCGTGCTTCGCCCTGGCCTGGGCCTTCTGCCTCAAGAGCGGCGTCAACACCTCGCTGGCCGGGGTGGCTGCGGCGATGACCGTGCCGATCGACCCGCGCAAGCCGGGACACGAGGGGCCGCTAAAGCACTTCATGGAAAGCCTGCACCCGTATGTGGCCTTCCTGATCCTGCCTCTGTTCGCCTTCGCGGCGGCCGGGTTTTCATTCCAGGGCCTGTCGATCTCCACCCTGTTCAATCCAGTGCCGCTGGGCATCGCGCTCGGCCTGTTCGTCGGCAAGCAAATCGGCATCTTCGGGGTCGCGGCCCTGGTCATCGGCCTGAAGCTCGCGCGGCGCCCCACCGGTGCGAAATGGCTGGAGCTCTACGGCGTCTCACTGCTCTGCGGCGTCGGCTTCACCATGAGCCTCTTCATCGGCGGCTTGGCCTTCGATCCGAACGACACCCTGGCCCAGACCGAAGTCCGCATGGGCGTGATCGTCGGCTCGGTCGTCTCCACCCTGGTCGGCATGATCGTGCTGAGCATCGCCCAGCGCAAACGCGACCTGGCCAGCGACTAGCTAAGGCGAAAGCTTGCATCGCCTCGTGTCTCTCGTCCTAAGTATCGGCAACGAGAAGAACAGGGAACGTAGGCCATGGCTCGCGACACAGCGGACGGGTTCGTACACGACAAGTTCTCGCCGGTGCGCGAGGCGTTCGACGCCAACCTCGCCAGCGGCGGTGATATAGGCGCGGCCTTCTGCGCCACGCTCGAGGGCGAGACGGTGGTCGACATCTGGGGCGGGTTCGCCGACGAGGCCCGCACCCGGCCCTGGGAACAGGACACCATCGTCAACGTCTACTCGACCACCAAGACAATGACCGCCCTCACCGCCCTGCTGGTCGCCGACCGCGGCGAGCTCGACTTCGACGCCCCCGTCGCCCGCTACTGGCCCGAATTCGCCGCGGCGGGGAAAGAAAACGTCAAGGTCAGCCACCTGATGAGCCACAGCGCCGGGCTCTCGGGCTGGAAGGAGCCGATCACCAAGGACGACCTCTACGATTGGGAAAAGGTCACCAGCCTGCTCGCCGCCCAAGCGCCATATTGGGAGCCGGGAACGGCGCCGGGCTATCACGCCATGACGCAGGGCTATCTGGTCGGCGAGGTCATCCGGCGCATCACCGGCAAGTCGCTGGGCACGGTGTTCCGCGAGGAGATCGCCGAACCGCTGGGGGCCGACTTCCACATCGGCTTGCCGGCCTCAGAGGACGGCCGGGTCGCGGAACTGATCGCGCCGCCGCCCGGCTCGGCCATCGCCGATCGCGCCGAGTCCGAGCTGCAGGCCAACATGTCGAACAACCCCGGCATCGACGTCAGCGAGACCCGCACCCGCGCCTGGCGCGGCGCCGAGATCCCGGCGGCCGGCGGAACCGGTAACGCCCGGTCGGTGGCCGAAATCCACGCCATCCTGGCCAATGGCGGCGTCGCCAAGGGCCGCCGCTTCCTGTCCGAGGCCGGTTGCCGCAAGGCGCTGGAGCTGCAGGTCGAGGGCCAGGATCTCATCCTGGGCATGCCGGCCCGCTTTGGCCTCGGCTTCGGGCTCGCGGGCGGCGTCACGCCATTGCCAAACCCCAACACCATCTTCTGGGGCGGCTATGGCGGGTCGATCGCGATCATCGACATGGATGCCCGCACCAGCTTCGCCTACGTCATGAACAAGATGGCCCCGACCACCACCGGCGATATGCGCGGCTTTGGCCTGGCCATGGCGATGTGGGACGCTCTGGGCGTGATCTAGACGAGCTGGGCGGCCCAGTCCCCATCGCCCCGCGCCGCGGCGATCACCTTCAGGTCCCCGGCGAAGGCGGCGACGCTTTCCACAGTCTGGACGAAATCGGGCGCGTCGGGCTCGGCGCTCTGGCTGACCACCACGGCGTGGATCGCCAGACCCCGCGCGCGTAGCGTCTCGATGGCGGTCAGGGTGTGGCTGATGGCCCCCAGATAGGAGCCGCCGACCAGGACGGTCGGCAGGCCGAGCGCCAGCATCAGGTCCAGCCCCGTGGCGTCCTCGGAAATCGGCGACATTACCCCGCCGACGCCCTCGATTAGGGTCAGATCGGCGGCGCTGGCCGCTAGCCCGGCTCGGCAGAAGTCGGTGAGTTGGCCCAAGCGCAGGTCATAGCCCTGCAATCTCGCGGCCATTGGCGGCGACAGCGCCGCGTCGAAGCGCAGCGGGGAGATCGCGTCTAACGTCTCCAGCGTCAGCGGCCGGTCAAGCGCCGCTAGCAGCCGGCCGGGATCGCTCTGGCTCCAGTCCTGCGGATCGAAGCCGCTGACCACGGGCTTGAGCGCCTCGACCCTCAGTCGCTTGGCGCGGGTGGCGCGCAGGATGGCGCAGGCGACATAGGTCTTTCCCACATCGGTGTGGGCGCCGGAGATAAACAGGGTCTGGCTCATGGGTTCATCACCAAGCGCACCGCCGCCGCCAGCCGGTCGATCTCGGCGTCGGGATGAGCGGCGGTGAAGGCCAGCCGCAGCCGGGCGGTCCCCTCGGGCACGGTCGGCGGCCGGATCGCCACGGCGAGGAAGCCCTGGGCCTCCAGGTCGCGCGCGGCAGCCAGGGTGCGGTCAGCTTCGCCCATCAGGATCGGCACCACCGCGCTGGTGGCGTCGGGCAGATTGACGGCGCGGGTGAAGCGGCGGGCCTTGGCGAGCGGGGCGGCGACCAGGTCAGGATCGGAGGCGATGACATCAAGCGCCGCCAGGGCCGCGGCGGCGTTCGCTGGCGGCAAGCCGGTCGTGTAGACCAGGGTGCGCGAACGGGTCTTCAGCAGATCGATCACCGGCTGACTGGCGCAGACATAGGCGCCGTAGCCGCCCAGGGCCTTCGAAAAGGTGCCCATGGCTAGATCGACCTTGGCGCCGGGGAACATCGCCGCCGCGCCGCGCCCCTCCCCCACAACGCCCAGGCCGTGGGCGTCATCGACCAATAGCCAGGCGTCGTGCGCCTGGGCCAGGGCGCTGATCTGATCCAGCGGGGCGAGGTCGCCGTCCATCGAGAACACGCCATCCGTCGCGATCAACGCGCGGCCGGCCTCGGCGCGATAGGCCGCGAGCTTGGCGGCGAGATCGGCGACATCGTTGTGGCGGAAGGCGACGATGCGGGCGCCTGAGAGCTGCGCCCCCGACCAGATGCAGGCATGGGCCAGATCGTCGATCAGGATCAGGTCGCCCTGCCCCACCACCGTTGGGATGATCCCGGAATTGGCGAGATAGCCGGAGCCGAACACGCAGGCCGCTTCAGCGCCCTTCAGGGCGGCCAGCCGCGACTCCAGCTCGGTGAAGATCGGGTGATCGCCGGTCACCAGCCGCGAGGCGCCCGCCCCAACGCCATGCGCCTCGACGGCCGCGATGGCGGCGGCCTTCACCGCCGGATGATGGGAGAGGTTCAGGTAGTCGTTACAGGAAAAGGACAGCAGCCGCCGCCCATTGCGCTCCACCCAGAGACCGTCGAGCCGGTGCGTCGGAACCAGGGTGCGCTTGAGGCTACGCGCCTCGAGGCCGGTGAGCTTGGTTTGGGCGAACGCGGTCAGACTGTCGATCATGGCCGGGCGGTATGCACGAGGTTGGCCGTGGGTTAAAGCCGCCTTCCCTCCCGCCTGGGAGATGTTGGGAGCGTGCGTATGACCAAGCAGCCGGACTGGATGACCACAGGCGCGGCCCATGTCTGGCGGCCCTATTGCCAGATGAAGACCGCCCCGCCACCGCTGGCCGTCGCCCGCACCCAAGGCGCGCGGATCATCCTGGAGGACGGCCGCGAACTGGTGGACGGCATCGCCTCCTGGTGGACCGCGGTTCACGGCTACAACCATCCGCACATCGCTGCGGCCGTGACCGAGCAACTCGGCCGCGCGCCCCACGTGATGTTCGGAGGACTGGCCCATGAGCCGGCCTACCGTCTGGCCACGCGGCTGGCCGCTATCCTGCCCGGCGACCTCGATCATGTGTTCTTCGCCGAGAGCGGATCGGTATCCGTCGAGATCGCGATGAAGATGGCGCTGCAGTTCTGGATCAACCAGGGCGTGGCGGGCAAGAACCGCTTCCTCAGCTTCCGGGGCGGCTATCATGGCGACACCCTGGCCACGATGACCATCTGCGATCCCGAGGAGGGGATGCACAGCCTGTTCGCGGGCGTGATGCCGGCCCAGCACGTGGTCGATCTGCCGGTCGATGCGGCCACTGAGGCGGCGCTCGATGCGGCCCTGGCGCAGAAGGGCGCCGAGATCGCCGCGATCATCGTCGAGCCCAGAGTCCAGGGCGCCGGCGGCATGCTGTTCCATGACGATGAGGTGCTGCGCACGCTGCGGCGGCTGGCCGACCAGCACGGCGTGCTGCTGATCTTCGATGAGATCTTCGTCGGCTTCGGCCGGACCGGCGATCTTTTCGCCTGCACCGGTTCGGGTGTCGTCCCCGATATCGTGACGCTGTCCAAGGCGCTCACCGGCGGCACCCTGCCGCTGTCGGCCGCGATCGCGCGCAAGCCGGTGTTCGACGCGTTCTGGTCCGACGACGCCGGCGCAGCGCTGATGCATGGCCCGACCTATATGGGCAATCCGCTGGCCTGCGCGGCAGCCAACGCCTCGCTCGACCTTTTCGAGACCGGGGCCTGGAAAGCCGATGTGGCGCGGATCAACGCAGCCCTGACCGAGGGGTTGGAGCCCTGCCGCGCGGCGCCTGGCGTCGTCGATGTGCGCACCCTCGGAGCCATCGGGGTGGTGGAGTTCGATCACCCGGTGGAAACCGGCCCGCTCTGCATGGCCTTCGTCGAGCAAGGCTGCTGGATTCGCCCGATGGGCAAGGTCGTCTATCTCGCCCCGCCCTATGTCACGACGGACGAGGAAATCGCCCGCCTGACCGGCGCGATCCGGACGGTGCTGCTGAGCTGGAACGCCGCGGATGCTCCCCCGCTGGGGAGCTCCCGGCCAACTGGCGGGTGAGAGAGCGTCCCTAACCCAGCGCCGCCTTCAGAGCCGCCGCCGTCTCCTTGGCCGCGGCCGTGATGGCCGGCGAAACGTCGCCCATCAGATAGAAGTCGTGGACCAAGTCTGAGTACTCGACATGGCTCGCCTTCACCCCGGCGGCGTTCAGGCGCGCGGCGTAGTCGCGGCCCTCGTCCTTCAGCGGGTCGTAGCCGGCCGTGACCACCAGGGCCGGAGGCGTTCCAGCCACGTCAGCCTTTGCGCCGATATTGGCGCGGGCGGCTTGGGGATGGTCGCCGACCGCCAGGCACTTGTCGAACCAGGCGATCGCCGCCTTGGTCAGGATCGGACCATCCAAGTCCTTGCGCGATTGGGTCTCCTCATCGGGCCAGATGCCCGGATAGAGCAGTAATTGGAACGCCAGCTTGCGCTTCGGATCGTTCTTCAGATCGATGGAGACCGAGGCGGCCAGATTGCCCCCGGCCGAGCAGCCGCCGACCGCGATGCGCGCAGGGTCGAAGCCGATCTCGGCGGCATGGTCGAACACCCACTTCACCGAAGCCAGAGCGTCGTCGTGGCCGGCCGGGAACGGATGCTCGGGCGCGAGCCGGTAATCGACGGCCAGAACGCGAATCCCCGCGAAGCTGGCCAGCCGCCGGCAATGGCCGTCATGGCTTTCAAGGTCGCCGATGGCGAAACCGCCGCCATGGAAATAGACGAGGCCCGGCGTCTTCGCGGGCGCGCCGGCGGGCGTATAGAGGCGCGCGCCAATGGGGCCGTCGGCTCCATCGACCTGCAGGTCGCGGGCTTCGACGTCCTTGGGCGCGTTCAGGTTTTGGGCGGCGCGCTGCATGCGATAGCCGGCCCGGATCATCTCAGGCGGAATGGCGTCCAGCGGCGGCGCCGGCTGGCCGGCTGCTGCGGCTTCGGCCTGGTCGATCATCGCCTTGATGTGGGGGTCCATGTGGGACTCCTTTCCTGTTCGCTCATCCCTGAGCCACCGCGATTGCGAGAGCCCTTTCAAGGATCGGGCGAGAGAAGCCTTAAGCTCCCTCGCCCTCTCACTTGTCGATCAGTCCACCCTACGAGGGGCGGATCTTGTCGTTGTTATTCAGCAGCTTCCTTCGGCGCGTAGCCGAGGACCGCCTTGACTTCGAGGAACTCGTTGAAGGCGAAATCGCCCCACTCGCGCCCGTTGCCGCTCATCTTGTAGCCGCCGAAGGGAGCCATCAGATCCCCGCCGCCGCCATTGATCGACACCTGGCCGGCGCGCAGCTTGGAAGCCACTTCGCGAGCCTTGGCGAGATCAGCAGCCTGGACGTAGGCGGCCAGGCCGTACTCGGTGTCGTTGCCGATCTGGATGGCTTGATCGACGTTTTCGTAGCCGAGGATCGACAGCACCGGACCAAAGATCTCTTCCTTGGCGATGGTCATTTCCGGGGTGACGTTGGCGAAGACGGTCGGCTTCACATAGTAGCCGACGTCCAGGCCCTCCGGACGGCCGACGCCGCCGGCGACCAGGGTCGCGCCTTCGTCGATGCCGGCTTGGATCAGCTTCTGGATCTTGTTGAACTGCACCTCGGAAACCACCGGGCCGAGCTGGCTGTTGCCGTTCGGGTCGCCGACGGTGACCTGGGCGGCGGCTTCCTTGGCGACGGCGATGGCTTCATCCATACGCTTGGTCGGGACCAGCATGCGGGTCGGGGCGTTGCAGGATTGACCCGAGTTGGTCATCACGGTGGCGACGCCACGGCCCACGCCCTTGGCGAAGGCGTCGTCGTCGAGCACGATGTTCGGGCTCTTGCCGCCCAGTTCCTGGGCCACGCGCTTGACAGTCGGAGCGGCGTTCTTGGCCACCTCGATGCCGGCGCGGGTCGAACCGGTGAACGAGATCAGGTCCACGTCCGGGTGGCTCGACAGCGGCACACCGACGCCGATGCCGTCGCCCTGCACGAGGTTGAACACGCCGGCCGGCACGCCGGCGGCATGCATGATCTCAGCGAAGATGTGGCCGGTGAACGGCGCAACTTCCGAAGGCTTCAGAACCATGGTGCAGCCGGTCGCGATGGCCGGGGCCACCTTGCAGACGATCTGGTTCAGCGGCCAGTTCCAAGGGGTGATGAACCCGCAGACGCCGATCGGCTCCTTGACGATCATCGTCGGGCCGCGGTCTTCGGAGAACTTGAAGTCCTTCAACACGGCGGCGGCGGTTCCGATATGGCCCATGCCGATCGGAACCTG
This sequence comes from Phenylobacterium sp., assembly GCF_030681155.1. Taxonomy (GTDB): domain Bacteria; phylum Pseudomonadota; class Alphaproteobacteria; order Caulobacterales; family Caulobacteraceae; genus Phenylobacterium. The sequence goes on from NZ_JAUXXE010000057.1 coordinate 37,904, forward strand.
AGCGCGTTGCGCGAGCGAGGCCGGGGCGCCCATTTCCTCGGTGACGGCGTTGGCCAGATCGCCGAAGCGCTTCTGGTACTCAGCCATGATGCGGTTCAGGACATCGAGGCGCTCTTCACGGCTGGTCTGCGACCAGGTGACGAAGGCCTTCTTGGCGGCCTGGACGGCCTTGTCCACGTCGGCGGCGCTGCCGAGGGAGATCTTGCCGGCGACCTTTTCCGTTGCCGGGTTGATGACGTCGAGCGTCTTGGGCTCGACCGGATCGACCCACTGACCATCGATATAGAACTGAAGATATTCGCGCATGACGTCCTCCCGGAGGCGTTCGTTGGATTTTTGGCGCGCCGACGAGAACCCCCGACGGCTTCAAACAAGCATTTTAGTGATCAATGATCACTGTGGAAGCCCCAATACCCAGCTTCCCTTGGGTAGGCCTATGCCAATTGGTGCACGTGGGGCTGTCCCGCAACCGGGCTACGGCCCTTCAGCACATATCCTGCCCGGATCGAGCCGATGTAAAGGTCCCTCAAATCGGCCCCACCCCAGGTGATGTTGGTCGGATGATTGACCACCTCGCCGGACGGATCGTCGATGACGGTGATCACCTCGAACGCCGGTGTGATCGCGACCACCTTGTTGGCGGCCGGCAGGCAAACCCAGAGGTTTCCCTCGGCGTCCATGCCCACGCCGTCGGTATAGCCAAGTTCGGCCATCGCCACCTGCGCGCCCCCCGGCTCCTGCAGCTTGCCGAGCGCTGGGCCATAGCGTTCGCCCGGCCCAAGCTTGCCGCCGGGCAAGATCGCGAACCGCATCACGTCCGCGCCGCTAGTCTGGGCGCAGAACAGAAACGCCTCGTCGGCGGACAGCGCCATGCCGTTCGGAAATCTCAGGCCCTCCGCGACGATCTCGGATGACCCGTCCGGCCGCAGGACGAAGATGAAGCCGTCATCGCGACCATCCAGCGCCTGAGGCCAGGTCTCGGCATGGGTGGAATTGGCGCACCATATGTTCCCCGCGCGGTCCATGACCGGATAATTGGCGGAAGTCAGCCGCTTGCCGCCCACCTCAGCCACCAGGGTTTCATGCTGGCCGGTCGCCGGATCGAACCGCTGCAGCGGTCCCTCTTCGCGGTCATAGATGCCGAAGTTGGCGATCAGCACGCGGCCCTGGCGATCCATATTGATCCCGTTGGGCGCGCCGCCCTTGGGGCCCATACGCTTGAACGACCCGTCGGGCAGGATTTCAGCGACTGCGCATTGGTGGTCGGACGCAAAGACCCGGCCGTCCTTGGCTACGACCACGTCCTCGGGTCGATCAATGCCGACGGCGACCTTGGTGAAGTCGCCGGGCGCGATGGGCTGGAGCGGCATGGTTTCCTCGGGCTTTTCTTTTCAGCTTGGCCCGCCCGAACACGGTTCGACAAGAGTGCTCGGCCGCCATCGGCGCAGAATCGCGACCAGCCTTCATCTCCAGCGGCCGGAGCCGCCCGCCGAACTCGCCCTGTCAGAACTACACGCCCGTGGTCGGGCCAATCCCCTTGCCGTCCTTTGGGAAATTCATGAGGCTCTCGCGGTCGCTGCGCTCGCGACGTTGTCTTAGGAAGTTGGCGGCTTTGGTGACCAGGTCTTCGGCCTCATGTCCGATGCGTTCGATCGGGGTCTCAGGCGGGGCTGTCACGATTTCCGGCTGATAGCTCTCGATGTCGTGGAGAAGCTCGACGAATTTCTCATCGGCGGGCGTACCATGCGCCGGAGGGTGCTCCAGCAAGTCCGCGACCCGCTGCAAGGCTGCCTCGAAGGACGCTTGGTCTTTGATCATACGCTGCTCCTGTCGTTCCACGCCTGCTGACCGCTGCGTGTAACAAGGCAAAGCCTGAAGGCGCGCTCGAGTTCCGCGATCATCAGAAGCCCGGCCCGACCAAGCCGTCAAATGTTCGCGATAGGCTTACGCGCCAGCGCCGCCTGCGCCTGCCGGTCAGGAACGCTCCGCAGTCGCCGGCGTCCGCCCCTTGCGAACCAGCCCCGCGCGCTCTAAAGCCCGAGGAACGAACCCGGAGCTTTCTTCATGACCGCGATCCTGACCATCCTCGTCTTCCTCGTCGTGATCGGCGGACTGAACTACTTCGAATTCGGCCGTCTCGACTAAGATCGCCTTGGCGGACACCTCGCGTGGCGCGGCCCTCATCACCGGGGGTTCGCGCAGGATCGGGCGAGCCCTAACGCTGGCCGCCGCCGACGCGGGCTTTGATGTCGCCATCCACGTCCGCACCATCGACGATGACGCGGAGGCCGCCGCGGCCGACGTCCGCGCTCGCGGCCGCAAGGCTTCGCTCCACGCCTGCGACCTCCGCCACGAAGGCGCCACCGCACCGTTGGTCGCCGAGGTCGAGTCCGAGCTTGGCCCCGTCACCCTGCTGGTCAACTGCGCCTCGGTGTTCGAGGACGACTCCTTCGCCAGCATGAACCGCGCCTCGTGGGACGCGCATCTCGAAACCAATCTGCGCAGTCCGCTGGTGCTGGCCCAGGCCTTCGCGCGGCGCCTGCCTCCAACGCGCAACGGCCTGATCGTCAACATCCTCGACCAACGGGTGCTGGCGCCCTCGCCGCATTTCTTCAGCTATTCGCTCTCCAAGAGCGCGCTTTGGGCCGCGACGCAGATGCTGGCCAAGGAATTGGCGCCGCGTATTCGGGTCAACGGAATTGGCCCGGGGCCGACCCTGCCCTCCATCCACCAGCAGGACGCCGACTTCATCGACGAGGTCGCCACCACCCTGCTGAAACGGCCCGTCGACCCGACCGAGATCGGGCATGCGCTGCGCTACCTCATTGACGCCGCGTCAGTGACCGGCCAGATGATCGCCGTGGACGCCGGGCAGCATCTGGCCTGAGCGGCTTCCAGCATCAACGGAGCGCACTTGGTTCTCCCACTGCAAGACAACTCGTCCGAGGTCCCGGTTCCTGAAGTTCAGGGGCGCGTGGTCATGACCAAGATCTTCGTCACCGGCCTGAAGGTCGAAGCAGAGATCGGCGTCTACGCCCACGAGAAGGGCCGCGCCCAGCCGCTCGTCGTCGATGTCGAGCTTGACGTTCCGACCGCGGGCGCCTCGCGCCTGGCCGACACGGTGAACTACGAGACCATCGGCGAGTCCGCCCGCGCCATTGTGGCCGAAGGACATATCCAGCTGGTCGAGGACTTCGCCGAACGCCTGGCCCGCGCCTGCCTGGCCGACGGCCGGGTTATGCGCGCGCGGGTCCGCGTCGAAAAGCCCCTGGCGCTCGCGCCCCACGCCGCCGCCGCCGGGGTCGAGATCACCGTCGTCCGCGGCTGATTCCTTGGCGATTTCGCACACGATCCGGCTCTCCCCGTTCCAGGCGCCCACCGTCTGGACCTTGGAAAATGGCGATGTCGTCGAGCGCAAGGGCTCGCGCGTGCGCCGCTTTCCCCTGACCCAGCTTAACCGCGTGACCCGCGCGGGCCGTGGCGCGACCCTGCACTTCCACCGCCGCCGCCTGACCATCCCGGCGTTCAGCTACGGCGAACACCTGCGGCCTGAGGATCACACCGCCTCGTTCGAGGCGTTCATGGATAGCGTAGCCGATCTAGCCCCGGGAAGCGGCGTCGGCCCGCCGACCGCCAATGGCGAGGCGGTGCTGTGGATCATGGGCATGATGGCGATCGGCGCGATCGCCGTCCTGTTGGCGGCGGGACTGGCGGGCGCTTGGCTGCTGGGGGTCGCCCTGGCCTGCCGACTGGTCTTCGTCGCCATTCTGGGCGCCGCGGTGCTGCCCTGGCTCTATCGCAAGCCCAGCGCGAAACGCGGATGAACGCGATTTAAGCTGGCAATCGCGACAATCGGGGCCACATTTCAGTCAGACCTTTCACTGGGAGACTGAATTGACCGAGACCCAAACCGCCGTTGTGACGCCCGAAGACCGCACGCTGCCAGCCGTGGTCTATGGGCTTTACCTGTTGGGACTGGTCAACGGGCTCACCATCTTGGTGGGCCTGGTGATCGCCTACATGAACCGCGACACCGCCGGCCCGCGCATGCGGACCCACTACACCTTCCTGATCCGCACCTTCTGGATCTCGATCGCCTGGTTCGTGATCGCCGGCCTCCTCGTCCTATTCGGCGGGGTGCTGTCGCTGGTGCTGGTCGGCATTCCATTCCTGATGCTTGGCCTGTTCATCTGGGGCGTCGTCGGGATTTGGTTCGCGATCCGCTGCGTCGTCGGCCTGGTCTATCTGTCGCAAGGCGAGGCCTATCCCCGTCCCGACACCTGGTTGATTTAACGGCAAAGGCCGCGTCGTTCGCTTGATCGGGCGGCGCGGCGACTTGTCTCTGTCTGGAGCGGGAAGTCCACCTGGACCTCCGGTCGAGCTTGCGGCAATCAATCCCCGTGTCGACGCGATGGGGGCGACGGCGCGGGGGGATTCGTGGCGGACCTGGGGTCGGCGCCACCGCCAAAAGCAAGGCGACGCCAAAAGGCGCCGGAGGGGCGAATCCCCCCAACCACTTTCAAACTGAATATGAGAAAGGCCGCCCGTCGGAACAGGCGGCCCTGTTCTTCTAGGCCGCGACCAGCTCGCGACGGACCATGCGAGCATAGTCATCCATCAGGCCGAGCGAGAGCTCGCCCGGGGTGAAGGTATATTCGCCGATCTCGGCCACGGGCGTGACCTCGGCGGCGGTGCCGACGACGAAGCACTCGGTGAAGCCCGCAAGCTCCTCCGGCTTGATGTGGCGTTCGATGACCTCGACGCCCTTGCTCTTGGCGAGCGCGATCACCGACTGGCGGGTGATCCCGTTCAGGAAGCAGTCTGGGGTCGGAGTATGGAGCGCGCCGTCCTTGACGAAGAACACGTTCGAACCGGTGCTCTCGGCGATGTAGCCCCGATAATCGAGCATCATTGCGTCGGTGTAGCCGGCCTTCTCGGCGGCGTGCTTGGAGATCGTGCAGATCATGTAGAGGCCGGTGGCCTTAGCGTGAACCGGCTCGGTTTCCGGCGACGGGCGCTTGTACTTCGCCCAAGTCATGCGGATGCCCTTGGCGCGCTCTTCCGGCTTGAAGTAGCTCGGCCAGTCCCACACCGCGATCGCCACGTGGATCTTTGTGTGTTGGGCCGACACCCCGATCATCTCCGAACCGCGCCAGGCGATCGGACGCAGATAGGCGTCGGTCAGGCCGTTCTTGGCGCAGGTGTCCTTGCAGGCCTGGCCGATCTCGGCCACCGTGAACGGGATTTCGAAGTCGAGCATCTCGGCCGACTTGAACAGACGCTCGGTATGCTCGGTCAGCTTGTAGATCTCTCCCCCATACATCCGCTCGCCTTCGAACACCGCCGAGGCGTAATGGAGGCCGTGGGTCAGTACGTGCACCGTCGCCTCGCGCCAGGGCACGAACTGGCCGTCCAGCCAGATCCATCCGTCGCGGTCATCGAAGGGCAGTAAAGACATGAGGGAAAGTGCTCCTTTCAACAGGGCCCTCTTACAGACCCCCGAGCCGGCCGCGTCAAATAAAATGGATTGCAAAACGTAATGGCCGCCGCAGATCCAAGGCTCATTCTGCGCGACGAAGAGCTCGACGCAGGGCTTGAATTGATGATGCTTGCGGAGGCTGCGTTATGGGCCGGGGTTGATGCTGGTCTGGCCGCCGAAAGCCTTGGCCTTGGCCGATCTCATTGGCGCGCGGCCTTCTTGTTGAAACGCAGACCGGGCGTGGGTGTCCAGGAACTCGCGCACCTGACCAGTCTGTCCAAGCAGGCCGCCAGTCGCATTCTCACCGACCTGGAATCCAAGGGGCTGGTCGAAAAGGTCGCGGGCGATCTCGACGGCCGCCGACGCGCGGCCAGCCTTACCGAGGCCGGTCAGGCGTTCGAAGAGCGGATATCCGAACGCTTGCGCGGCCAGCTCGCCAGGTCATATCGCGTAGGCGGCTTGGACGGCGTGGCCGGCGCCAGGCAGATCCTTTCGGCGCTGGCCGGCGGGCGAATGAAAAGCGGAGGCGCCTGATGGCCGTTGCCGAAACTCCCGAGCGTCACCTGCTGGTCGTCGACGACGACGACCGCATCCGCAGCCTGCTGAAGGAATATCTCAGCCGCAACGGCTTCCGCGTGACGGCCGCGCCCGGCGGGGCCGCGGCGCGCAAGTTGATGGAGACGCTGGATTTCGACCTGGCGGTCTTCGACGTGATGATGCCGGGCGAGGACGGCTTTTCGCTGACCGCGTGGCTGCGCGAGCGCAAGGGCGCAGCCGGTCGCACCCCGGTGCTCATGCTGACGGCGCGAGGCCTGGCCGAGGACCGCATCGAGGGCCTGCGACGGGGGGCCGACGACTACCTGCCCAAGCCGTTCGAGCCCGAGGAACTGCTGTTGCGCATCGAAGCCATCCTCCGGCGTTCGCATGCGAGGCCCGCGGCGGGGAACGGCTCGATCTCGCTAGGGGTTTGCCAGTTCGACATCGAGCGAGGCGAGCTTAGCCGCGAAGGCGCGCCCATCCGCCTGACCGAGGCCGAGGTCGCGCTGTTGAAGCGCCTAGCCCGCAGTCCGCACGAGCCCGTTGATCGGTTGGAGCTGGCGCGTGAGACGGTCGATCCGTCGGGACGGGCCGTCGATGTCCAGGTCACCCGCCTGCGCCGGAAGATCGAGAGCGATCCAAAGGCCCCGCGTTATCTGCAGACCGTTCGCGGTGTCGGCTACCTGCTAGCGCCTGATTGATGAAATTCCCGCGCCTCCTTGAGCCGATCCATATGCAGCGGCTGATCAAGCGCAGCCTGCCGACCTCGCTGTTCGGCCGCTCGCTGCTGATCATCGTGCTGCCGGTGGCGCTGATGCAGATCGCCGTAACCTGGATCTTCTTCGACGCCCATTGGCAGACGGTCACGGGTCGGTTGTCCGATGGGCTGGCGGGCGAAGTCGCCTGGGCGGTGGAAAGCTATGAGGACGAACCGAACTCCAGCACCATGGCCAAGCTGGCCGACCGAGCCGAGAAATCACTAAGTCTTTCCATCGCCCTGCAGCCGGGCAAGGAACTGCCCGCCCGCCGACGCACCAACACCTTCGCGGTCGTTGACCGGTCCCTGGAGCGGGCGCTGTCAGAGCGGTTGGACGCACCGTTCTGGTTCGACACCACCCGCTACCCCGCCTATGTCGACATCCGGGTGAAGGTCGACCAGGGCGTGATCCGCATCCTGGCGCCGCGCGACCGGGCCTTCGCCACTCAGGGCCACATCTTCGTGCTGTGGATGGCCATGGCCACCATCCTGCTGACCGCCATCGCCATCCTGTTCATCCGCAACCAGACCCGCACCATCGAGCGGCTGGCCTCGGCCGCCGACGCGTTCGGGCGCGGAATCGACGCCCCGGCCTTCAAGCCCAGCGGCGCACGCGAAGTCCGGCAGGCCGCCCACGCCTTCCTGGCGATGAAGTCGCGCATCCAACGCCATATCGACCAGCGGACCGCCCTCCTGGCCTCTGTCAGCCACGACCTGCGCACGCCGCTGACCCGCCTGAAGCTGGAACTGGCGATGGCTGAGCCCAGTCCGCGCAACGCCGAGATGAAGCGCGACTTGGCCGAGATGGAGCACATGATCGACGAGTACCTCGCCTTCGCGCGCGGCGAGGGCGGCGAGGCGGTCGAAATCGTCAGCCTGAGATCCCTGATCGACGAAGTCAGCCAGGGGGCCTTGCGGGCAGGCGCCAAGGTCAATGTGACCGTGGACCCGGAGCTCATCGCCAAGGTCCGCCCCAATGCGTTGAAACGGGCGCTGTCGAACCTGGTGATGAACGCAGCGGCCCACGGCGAGAACATTGAGGTCAGCGCCTCTCCACGCCTAGCCGGCGGGGTGGAGATCATCGTCGATGACGACGGGCCAGGTATTCCGCCGGACCGCTACGAGGACGCCTTCAAGGCCTTCAACCGGCTCGACGAATCCCGCAATCAGAACGCCAAGGGCGTAGGACTCGGCCTGGCCATCGCCCGTGACGTGGCGCGCAGCCACGGCGGCGACGTCACGTTGGACCGATCGCCGCAGCGCGGCCTGCGGGCTATAGTCCGCCTGCCCGGATAGCAACGTTCATCGAGACTTCACACGCCGTCGGCAAAGCTTGCCGAAGAGAAAGGGAGACAGTCGCATGAAGCTGGTACATCTCGCCGCCGCCACCTTGGCGTTCGCGGCCCTGGGTTCAACGGCCTATGCGGCTGATCCGGTCGAGGGCACCTGGCTGGTCCAGGCCGGCACCGCCAAGGTCCGCGTCGCGCCCTGCGGCGGCGACAAGGCCAAGATGTGCGGCGTTGTCGTCTGGATGAAGACGCCGAACGACAAGGCCGGCCAACCGATGAAGGACTTGAACAATCCTGACGCGGCCATGCGTGGCCGCCCGATCGTCGGCCTGACGATGATACGGGACTTCAAGCCGGCCGGAGCCGGCAAATGGGCCGGCGGAAAAATCTACGACCCGTCCAGCGGCAAGACATACGGCTCCAAGATTAGCGTCAATCCGGACGGCACGCTGAAGGTGGAGGGCTGCATCACCGTCGTCTGCCAGGCCCAGACCTGGAAGCGGTCGAGCTAGCCACACACAGTCGTCATCCTCTGGTCAGCCGCAGGCTGATCCAGGGGACCCGCGCTGATTTCGCAAAATGTGGAGGGGCCGCTTGGGTTCCCCGGATCGTCTTGCAGACGACCGGAAGATGACGAGCTGGCTGGACTAGCCGCCCAGTTCCTTGGACCGCCGCGCGGCGGCCGCCACCGCATCGCGCAGCAGGTCAGGCAAACCGCCCTGCCCCAGCAGCACCTCAAGCGCCGCCTGGGTGGTGCCGCCCGGCGAGGTGACTTGCTTGCGAAGCTCAGCCGGCTCTTCTCCACTGCGGGCGAGCAGAGCCGCGGCCCCGGTGATGGTGGAGCGGGCCAAGCGCGAGGCGTCTTCCGACGGCAGGCCGGCCGCGGCGCCGGCCGCCTCCAGCGCCTCAACGAAGGCGTAGAGATAGGCAGGCGCCGAACCGGAAACGCCGGTGGCCGCGTGCAGCAGTTCCTCTTCAGCCAGATCGACAGCAGTCCCCACCGGGCCGAACAGGGCATGCGCCCTGGCGCGCGCCTCGGAGCTCGCCGCATAGATACTGGTCGTGCCCTGGCCGATCGCCACAGCGGTCGTCGGCATGACGCGCGCCACGGAGCGCCCGCCAAAAGCCTGCGAAATATCGGTCGACTTCACGCCTGCTGCGATCGAGACGATCACCGCGTCGGGCGCCAGATGTTGAGCGACCTCGGCGGCCGCTTCACGCCAGATCTGCGGCTTGACCGCCAGCAGCACGGTCTTGGCGCGGGCCAGCACCTCGTCGGCCGGGTTGATCAGAGCGCCGGCTTGCGCCGCAGCCTCCACCGTCGGGTTGGCGTTCGGCTCGCGGATCAGCAGTTCGGAGGCCTGGAAGGCCCCCGCAGCGCGCCACCCGTCGATCAGCGCGCCGCCCATGCGGCCGGCGCCCAGCATCAAGATCGGCGTCATCGAAAGTCTAGGCCTCGCCGACCGTCTCGAACATGCAGGCGGCGATCGCATCGGCGGGCGACTTGGAGCCACCCACCAGGAAGTCGAAAGCCGGATAGAAGCGGTCAGCCGCCTCCATCGCCACGTCGATCATCGCCGCGGCCTGGGCGAGGCTCGGCCGCTCGCCGGTCATCAGGGACATGGCGTGGCGGAAGATGATCTCGCCATCGTCCCAGACCTCGAAGTGGCCAAGCCAGACACGCTGGTTCAGCGTCGAGACCAGTTCGAACGCGGCGGGGCGTTGCTCGGTGGTGACCTGCTGATCGATCGAGAGGCAGAGCTGAAGGCAGTCGGCTTCCGGCCGCCACGCAAACCAGAGCTCATAGTCCTTCCAGTCGCCGGCGAGGGTGAAGGCGAGATCGCCATCCTCGGTGCGGTCGAACTGAAGGTTCTCGGCCGTCAGAACGTGCTCGACAACGTCAAGCGGATCCAGGGTGACCAGGACGTCTTCGTCAGACTGAGGCGTGTCCATAAGACCGGCGGTCCTTTCGCAGAGGGCGTGGAGGCCGAGCGGGCCACCGAATCGCCTGCGATCTTGAAATTAAGCTGCTTCGCGCTGTGTCCGTCACCGGCTTCTTCGCCTTGGCGACCCACATTCGCGTGTTTGTCTCTAGTCTTTTTTGGCGGTCTTCTTCGGCGCCGCTGTTTTGAGCGTTTCAAGCTCTGCGCGCAGAGCCGCGATCTCCAGCTTCAACGCCTCGAATTCATCGCGGCGGATCAGGTCGAGGTCGGCGGCGAAGCGGTCGCCTTGGGCGCGAAAAGCCGCTTTCGCCTCTTCACCCGCGGTTTGGGCGAGGCCCATGGCGGCGTTGGTAAGCTTGGCGAATTCGTCCAGGAAGGGATTCTGGGTCTGCATAGCTTCCTATATGGCCCGCCAGGGGATGAAAGCGAAGGGCTTCTCGTCTAAACCCACAAGCGACGCTTTCGGAGACATCAGCCTTGCCGTTCCCCGACTTCGACCCGGTCCTTTTACAGATCGGGCCTTTTGCAATCCGCTGGTACGCCCTGGCCTATGTGGCGGGCATCCTGGTGGGGTGGCGCTATGTCGCGGGATTGATCAAGAATCAGGCCTTATGGGGGCCGCGCGGCGCGCCCGCCACCATTCCCCAGGTCGACGACCTGATCTTGTGGATCACGCTGGGCATCATCCTTGGCGGGCGTCTCGGCCACGTCTTCTTCTATACCCCGTCGCTGATCTTCACTGATCCTCTGGAGGTGGTGAAAGTCTGGAACGGCGGGATGAGCTTCCACGGCGGGGCGCTCGGCGTGCTGATCGCCGTCTTCATCTTCACCCGGGTCAACAAGATCGACGTCCTGCGGATCGGCGACGCCATCACCGCCGCCGCGCCGATCGGCCTGTTCTTTGGCCGCATCGCCAACTTCATCAACGGCGAGCTTTGGGGCCGGCCGACGGATGTGCCCTGGGCCTTTGTCTTTCCCCATGCCGGCATCATGCCGCGCCACCCCAGCCAACTCTATGAAGCGGCGCTGGAGGGCCTCGTCCTCTTCCTGATCCTGCGTTGGGCGACGCACGGGGCCAAGCTGCTTCAGCGACGCGGCGTCGTCGCCGGCATCTTCCTGCTGGGCTATGCGACCTTCCGCACCTTCATCGAGAACTTCCGCGAACCCGACAACTACCTCCCCAACTTCCCGCTTGGACTGACCATGGGGATGATGTTGAGCGCGCCGATGTTCATCGGAGGCGCCTGGCTGATCTGGCGCGGCCTGCGCGAGCCTTTGGCCACCGAGGCCGACGCCCCGCCGGCCAAGCCGCAAACCCCATGACGCTGCGCGATCGCCTGACGGCCCAAATCCGGGCCAGCGGGCCGCTGACGGTCGCGCAATATATGAACGCCTGCCTGCACGATCCTGAGTTCGGCTACTACGCCACGCGTCCGGCCCTAGGCGCGGGCGGCGATTTCATCACCGCGCCACTGGTCAGCCAGATGTTCGGCGAGCTGATCGGCCTTTGGGCGGTCGAGAGCTGGAACCGGCTCGGTCGTCCCTCGCCCTTCCGGCTGATCGAGATGGGACCTGGCGACGGAACCCTGATGAGCGACCTGCTGCGCGCCGCGCGGCTATCGCCGGAATTCACCGACGCCGCGGACGTCTGGCTGGTCGAGGTGTCGCCCCCGCTGCGCGATCGCCAGCGGCAGGTCCTGGGCGATCGGATATCCTGGGCCGGTTCGCTGGCCGAGGTCCCGGGCGACGCGCCCATCCTGTTGGTCGCCAACGAGTTGCTGGATTGCCTACCCGCCCGCCAGTTCATGCGTACCGAACGCGGCTGGGCCGAACGGATGGTCGGGCTGGATGAGGCGGGCGACCTCGCCTTCGGCCTCGCCCACACCCCGCCTCTACCTCGTGAGGGGCCAGTCGGCGCCGTCCTCGAACAGGCTCCCGCCCAGGCGGCCTTGGGCGTCGAACTCGCCACGCGGATCGTCGCCGACGGCGGTGCGGCGCTGTTGATCGACTACGGCCGCGCCACGCCCGGCTTCGGCGACACCCTGCAAGCCTTGCGCAAGCACCAGAAGGAAAGCCCGCTGGCGTCGCCGGGCGAGGCCGACCTCACCGTCCACGCCGATTTCCCGGCCGTCCTCGCCGCCGCCCACGCCCAGGGCGCCGGCACCGCGCAAATCCTGACCCAAGGCGAGTTCCTGGTGCGGCTGGGGATCGGAGCCCGCGCCGAGGCTCTGGCCGCGGCCCGCCCTGACCGCGGCGACGAGATCGAACGCCAACTTGAGCGCCTAGTCTCGCCCGACCAGATGGGCGAGCTGTTCAAGGTCGCCTGCATCCATACGCCGGGCTTCGTTCCGCCCGGATTTGAGGGCCTAACTTGACCGACCTGCCTGTGATCACCTCGCCCCTGCTCGATCTCGCGGGCGTTCAGCACGCCTTCTTCACACGCCAGGGCGGGGTTTCGACCGGCATCTACGAAGGCCTGAATGTCGGGCTGGGATCGGGCGATGCGCCAGCCGACGTCGCCGAGAACCGGCGCCGCGCCGCGGCCTATTTCGGCGTCGGCCCCGAGGCCCTGAACACCGCCTACCAGATCCATTCAGCCACCGCCCTAATCGCCGATGGTCCGTGGGGCGACGTCCGGCCGGAAGCCGATGGCGTGGCGACGAACCGGCAGAGCCTCGTCTGTGGCGCCCTGGCGGCCGACTGCGCGCCGATCCTGTTCGCCGACCCGAAGGCCGGGGTCGTGGCCGCCGCCCACGCCGGTTGGAAAGGCGCCCTGACCGGGGTCGCTGAGGCGACTCTCGACCAGATGCTCGCGCTGGGCGCGCGGCGCCCCGACATCGTCGCGGTCGTGGGTCCGTGCATCGGCCCCGCTTCCTATGAGATCGGACTGGAATTCCTGGAACGCTTCACAGCGGAGTCGCCTGGCAACGCCCAGTTCTTCACGCCGGGGGAGACGGCGGACAAGGCGATGTTCGACCTCCCGGCCTTCGTCCTGCACCGCCTTCGCAGCGCCGGCGTCGAGACTTGCGAATGGATCGGCCGCGACACCTGCGCCGAGGAGGACCTGTTCTTCTCCAATCGCCGGGCGTTCAAGCGCGGCGAGCCGGACTTCGGTCGCCTGCTGTCGGCCATCGCCCTGACCTAGGCCCGCCGCGCCTAGGGCACGACTGTCGTGAACAGGTAGACCGCAAAGATCAGCAGATGGACCACGCCCTGCAGCACCGTGGTCCGCCCGGTGCCCAGGGACAGGGTCGTGACGATCAGGGTGAGCATCAGCAGCACCATGGCCTTGGCGTCGAGGCCCAGCGACAGCGGCCAATCCATCACCAGCGAGACCACCGCCACGACCGGAATGGTCAGGCCGATGGAGGCCAGGGCCGATCCAAGCGCCAGGTTCAGGCTGGTTTGAAGCCGGTCGGCGCGGGCCGCGCGCACCGCGGCCAGGCTTTCGGGCGCCAACACCAGGGCGGCGATGATCACCCCGACCACGGCCTTGGGCGCACCGGCGTTGGCGACCGCCTGCTCGATGGTCGGCGCTAGCGACTTGGCCAGCAGCACGACGGTGACCAATGAAAGAACGAGCAGGCCGAGGCTGATCCAGGCGTCGAGCGTCGTCGGCGGGGCCGCGTGCGCCTCTTCGTCGTGCGCCTTTGGTCCGGTGGGAAGGAAGTAGTCCCGATGGCGCACGGTCTGCACCAGCACGAAGGTCCCGTAGAGCACCAGCGACACCAGGCCGACGAAGGCCAGTTGGCTGCCGGAATAGACCGGCCCCGGCGTGCTGGTGGTGTAGTTCGGCAGCACCAGGGTCAAGACCGTCATGGCCGCCAGGGTGGCGAGCGCTGCGCTGACGCCGGCCTGGCCGAATTTCTGCTCAAGATGGCGCGCGCCGCCGACCAGAAGGCAGAGGCCGACCAAGCCGTTCAAGATGATCATGATGGCGGCGAACACGGTGTCCCGCGCCAGCCCCGAAGCCGCCATGCCGCCCGACAGCATCAGCGAGACAATGAGCGCGACCTCGATGACCGTCACCGCGACGGCCAGCACAAGGGTGCCGTAGGGCTCGCCGATCTTGTGAGCCACGACCTCGGCATGGTGCACAGCGGCGAGCACGCAGGCGATCAAACCGGCGGCCAGGGCTATGTCGAACGCCCCGCCGAGTTTCGCGCCGAGCAGCAGGAGAGCGCCGACGATGGGCGAGAGCCAAGTCCAGGCCGGAAGTCCGATTTTGGGCATGACGCATCCTAAACGAAGCGTAGCCATGGCGCGAGGCGTTGGCGTGTCATTCATGCGCCCGCGACTCTGAGCCCTTGCCCCTGACCATGGCCCTGCTAAAAGCCCGCCGACACCGACACCATTGCCCCCGAGGGTCCGATGAAGCTGCTGGCCGGCAACTCCAACCGCGCGCTGGCCGAGGCTGTGGCCTCCCACCTGGATCTCCCGCTGACGCGGGCCCAGGTCAAACGCTTCGCCGACAATGAAGTCTGGGTGACGATCGACGAAAACGTCCGCGGCGAGGACGTCTTCATCCTTCAGTCCACGAACTACCCCGCCAACGACAACCTGATGGAGCTGCTGGTCTGCATCGATGCGCTGAAGCGCGCGTCGGCCAAGCGGATCACCGCCGTCATGCCCTACTTCGGCTACGCCCGGCAGGACCGGAAGACCGGGGGGCGCACCCCGATCTCGGCCAAGCTGGTCGCCAACCTGATCGAACGCGCGGGCGCCGACCGGGTCCTGACCATGGATCTGCACTCCGGCCAGATCCAAGGCTTCTTCGACATCCCCACCGACAACCTGCTGTCCGCGCCGCTGCTGGCGACCGACATCAAGGAAAACTACCAGAACCCCTCGGACATCATGATCGTCTCGCCCGACGTCGGCGGGGTGGTTCGCGCCCTGGCCGTCGCCAGCCGGCTGAATGCCGAACTGGCGATCGTCGACAAGCGCCGCTCGGGACCGGGCAAGAGCGAAGTGGCTAACGTGATCGGCGACGTCGCCGGTCGCCGCTGCATCCTGTTCGACGACATGATCGACGGCGGCGGCACGCTGTGCAACGCGGCCCAGGCCCTGGTTGATGGCGGCGCCCTGGAGGTGTCGGCCTATGTGACCCACGGCGTGATGTCCGGCGCCGCGGTCGAGCGCGTGAACAGCTCGGTCCTTAAGGAGTTGGTCATGACCGACTCCATCCCAGCCCCCGAGCGGGCCGGCGACGGCGGCAAGATCCGTTATGTGAGCTGCGACAAGCTGTTGGGCGAGGCTATCCGCCGTATCGCCAATGAAGAATCAGTCTCCAAACTGTTCGACTGATCCACAAGCTTGACCGCCTCACGGTCAAGCTTGGTGAATTCCCGTTAAGGATACACGGTCACATTCTCGCCCGTTCAAGGCGCTATGATTCGTGCCTATTTAATTGGGGAAGGCGCAGGATGATTTCCGCTTCTCGCGCGGGCCTGACGGCCTCCGCTATCGCACTCGCAGCCATACTGACCGCTTGCGCCGAGCCGCCCGCGCCAAAGTCGGCGCCACCGCCTCCGCCGCCCATCGCTCTCGCGCCGAAGCTGATCGAACAGGCCAGCGCCTATCGCTACTACATGGACAGGGCCTCGAAGATCACCCCGGCCTTCGCCGCTGGCCCGGATATCGCCCAGGCCCTGAAGGTCGGCGTTTCCTACGAACCGAAGCAGTTCCTGCAAGGCGCGATCGCCTATGGCGCGATCGTCGCGCTGCAAGATCCGGCCTTCGTGGCTGGCGTGCGGCAATATGCGGGCAGCCCGGCGCAACGCCAGGAAATCGCCTACGCCATCATGAAGGACCCTGCCTATGTGGTCGGGATCCAAGGCTCCAGCAGCGCTGCAGGCCTGGTGGTCAATGCGCTCGGCGCAGACGGCGCCTCGTTCTACGAAGCCGGCAAGACCGTGAAGCAGTCGGCCTACGACATTCAGCGCCAGTCCTGGTCCAAAGCCGACGTGGCCAGCCGCGACCTGCGCCTGTCCCAGGCCAAGTCCCTCAGCGCTACGCCGCTGGTTGGCGATCTGGCCGAGACTTCGCGCCTTCAGCAGGCCGCGACCGGCGGTCAGACCCTCGGCCTGACCGGCGCCCCCGCCACCCCGCCGTTCACGCCGGTGGTGATTCGCAGCCTCTCGATCGCCGCCCTCGCCATTCTCGGCTACGGCAACGAGACCAACATCGAGACGCTCAACGCCCTGATGGTCGAGCCGAACATCGCCTCGTGCACCAACCTGGCCAAGTTGAACCTCTATCAGTGCCTGGCAGTCTCCAAGCCGCACTACGAGGACATCTTCTGCCTCGGCCAGCACGCCATGATGGATACGGCCCGTTGCGTGATCAAAGCCTCCGGTCAGCCTGAGCCTTACGAGTACAAGTTCGTGCCGAAGGTTCGACCCGACGCCACCTACACCGTGACGCCAGTCAAGAAGCCGGCGAAGAAGGCCGCCAAGAAGTAGGTACAATTCATCGCCTGCGCCCGTTGCCACGGGCCTGGGTTTTGTGTATCTACGCGCACCTTTCGGCCCAAAGGGGTCGTTCCGTCGCCGCGCGGGTTATCGCGCGGCGGCTTCGTTTTGAGGCAAGGCCATGGCCGATATCATCCTGAACGTTGAAGTCCGCGAACGCACTGGTACCGGTGGCGCGCGTGAAACCCGCCGCGCGGGCCTGGTCCCCGGCGTGCTGTACGGCGGTGACAAGGATCCCGTGGCCGTCGCCGTGAAGTCGAACGAGTTCCGTAAGGCGCTCTACACCGGCAAGCTGCTGGGCCACCTGGTGACCCTGAAGTACGGCGACGAAACCCAGCCGGTCATCGCCAAGGCGATCGACATGGACCCGGTCACCGACGTGCCGGTGCACTTCGACCTGTTCCGCGTCGACGAGCACCAGCTGATCAAGATCGCCGTGCCGGTGCACTTCAAGAATCATGAAGCCTCGCCCGGCCTCAAGAAGGGCGGCACGCTGAACATCGTCCGTCACGACGTTGAACTGTCCTGCCCGGCCGACGCCATTCCGGAAGAGCTGGTCTGCGACCTGACCGGCCTGGACATTGGCGACACCATCCGTATGTCGGCCTTCGAACTGCCCAAGGGCGTCGTCGCCTCCCTGGACCGCGACTTCGTCGTCGCCACCCTGGCCGGCTCTTCGGCGTCCGCCTCGGCCGACGCCGCGGCTGACGATGCGGCCGCCGCCGCTTCCTCGACCAGCGAGTAAGCAAAGCGATCTCTTCTTCGCGGGGAGATCGTATGCTTGTCCTATCGGGCCAAGGAAATCCGGGAGCCCGCCATGCGGGCAACCGGCACAACATCGGCTTCATGGCCGTTGACGAGATCGGGCGCCGCTGGCGCTTCGGTCCCGAACGCTCTCGTTTCTCCTCCCTCGTTCGCGAGGGGGAGATCGAGACGCCGGACGGCGCGGTCCGCGCCCTGATCCTGAAGCCCCAGACCTTCTACAATGAGACTGGCCGCGCCGTGGCCGAAGCGCTCAAGTTCTACAAGCTCAAGCCCGCCGACCTCGTGCTGTTCTACGACGAGATCGACATGGCGCCTGGCCGCTTCCGCATGAAGACGGGCGGTGGCGCGGCGGGCAACAACGGCGTCCGCTCCCTCACCGCCCATATTGGCCCCGACTTTCGCCGCGCGCGGCTTGGCGTGGGCCATCCTGGGCACAAGGACCGCGTGCAGGGCCACGTGCTGTCGGACTTCCACAAGGTCGACCAGCAGTGGGTCGCCGATCTGCTGGCCGCCGTCGCCGACGCCGCGCCCCTATTGGCCGCCGGCGAGGACGAGAAGTACCAAACCGAGGTCATGCGCCTGGCCCCGGCCGACAAGAGCGACATCCCGCAGGGCCGTGGCTGACTGGCCTGACGACATTTTCTCCCGCGTCCGCTAAACCGGCGCCGACCCAATCCTAGAGGACGACATGGCCCTTAAAGTCGCCATCGTCGGTCTGCCGAACGTCGGCAAATCGACCCTGTTCAACGCGCTCACTCAAACGGCGGCGGCCCAGGCCGCCAACTATCCGTTCTGCACCATCGAGCCCAACACCGGCGACGTGGCGGTGCCCGAGCCGCGTCTGGACGCCCTGGCCGCCATCATCCCGTCCAAGGAAATCATCCCCGCGCGGATGAACTTCGTGGACATCGCCGGCCTGGTGCGCGGCGCGTCCAAGGGCGAGGGCCTCGGCAACCAGTTCCTGGCCAATATCCGCGACTGCGACGCCGTGGCGTTCGTGGCCCGCTGCTTCATCGACGACGACATCACCCACGTCGAAGGCAAGGTTGATCCCCTCGCCGATCTCGAGACCATCGAGACCGAGCTGATGCTGGCCGACCTGGAGAGCCTGGAGAAGCGGGTCCCCAATCTGGAGAAGCGCGCCAAGACCGGCGACAAGGAAAGCGCGCTGACGCTGAAGCTGGTTCAGACGGCGCTGAAGGAACTGAACGCTGGCCGCCCCGCCCGCAAGGCCGAGATCTCCGCCGAGGACGCCAAGGCCTGGCAGATGCTGCAGCTTTTGACCTCCAAGCCCGCCCTCTACGTCTCCAATGTCGACGAAGGCTCCGCCGCCGACGGCAACGAAATGTCGAACCTGGTGGCCGAGCGCGCCAAGCGCGATGGCGCAGACCACGTGGCCATCTCCGCCCAGATCGAGAGCGAGATCGCCATGCTGGACCCGGCCGAACGGACCGAATTCCTGGAGACCCTGGGCCTGGCCGAGCCGGGCCTGAACAAGCTGATCCGCGAGGCCTATCACCTGCTGGGCCTGCAGACCTACTTCACCGTCGGTCCGAAAGAGGCCCGCGCCTGGACGATCCACAAGGGCGACACCGCCCCGCAGGCCGCCGGCGTGATCCACACCGACTTCGAGAAGGGCTTCATCCGCGCCGAAACCATCGCCTACGAAGACTATGTGCGCTTCAAGGGCGAAGCCGGCGCCCGGGAAGCCGGGAAATTCCGCCAGGAAGGCAAGGAGTATGTCGTCCAGGACGGCGACGTGCTGAACTTCCGCTTCAACGTTTAACGCCGCCGCCTCCCAGCGGGAGGATTTCTATGAGCGGCGCCCGGCTATCTCCGTTGGGCGCCGCTGCGATCTCTGCTTAGCTCCCCGCCACAAACGGGAGAGACGCATGGGCGAGACGATCACCCTTCGGGGCGCGGACGGCTTCGAGTTTTCGGCCTATCACGAGCAGGCCTTCACCCCGCGCAAGGGCGGCGTGATCGTGTTGCAAGAGATCTTCGGCATCGACCGCCACATCCGCGCCGATGTCGAGCGCTGGGCCAAGGCCGGCTACGAGGCCATCGCCCCTTCCCTCTACGACCGCCGCGAGCGTGGCTTCACCGCCGGTCATGATCCCGAGGGGCTGACGGCAGGGGTAGCTCATGCGCGCGCCACACCGCTGGACCAGGCGCTGGGCGATATCGCCGCGTGCCGCGATTTCCTGGCCGCGCGTGGGAAGGTCTTCGTCGTCGGCTATTGCTACGGTGGGTCACTGACTTGGCTGACCGCCGGCAAGCTGGAAGGCATCGCGGCCGCCTCAAGCTACTACGGCAGCCTGGTGCAGGCCAACGCCGCCCTGAAGCCGCTCTGCCCGACCATCATCCACCTGGGTCACACCGATCCCGGCATCAAGGCCGACGAGGTGGAGGCCGCGGTCCACGAACACCACCCCGATGTCCCGGTCTACATCTACGAAGGCGCGGGCCACGGCTTCAACAATGAGAGCCCAGAGCGCTATGCCGAGGAGGCCGCCGACCTGGCGCGAGCCCGGACGCGCGAGCTGTTCGAGGCCGCCTGAACATGGGCGAGACCATCACTCTGAAGAGCAGCTTCGATGCCTTCGAGCTCTCGGCCTATCACGCCAAGCCGACCGACGCCCGGCGCGGCGGGCTGGTGCTGATCCAGGAGATCTTTGGCGTCACAGACCACATCCGCGAACTGGCCGACCGCTTCGCCGAGGATGGCTACGAAACCATCGCGCCCGCCTACTATGATCGGCTGGAGCCCGGCTTCGCCGCCGATTACGGCCAGGAAGCCGTAGCGCAGGGCGTGCGCTACTCTCAAGAGACGCCTTGGGACCAAGTGACCGGAGACACCCAAGGGGCCATAGACGCCCTCTCAGGGCCGGTTTTCGTCACCGGCTTCTGCTGGGGCGGCGCGGCGGCCTGGTTGGCGGCCTGCCGCTGCACCGGCCTCTCGGCCGCCTCGGCCTTCTACGGCCGGCGGATCACCGAGCTGAAGGACGAGACGCCGAAGGTCCCGATCATCCTTCACTTCGGAAAGACCGACGCCTCGATCCCGCTCGAGCGCGTGGAGGAAATCCGCGAGGCGCATCCAGACGTGCCCGTGCACCTCTACGAGGCCGGCCACGGCTTCTTCTCCGATCGCCGCACGGACTACCACGCCGACAGCGCCCGCCTCGCCCGCCTGCGGACCCTCGCCCTGTTCTCCAACAACGGCGGTGGTCGGAGCTCGATGTAGATGAGCGTCGACGTGATCGAGACCCTACGGCTGCGGCTGCGGCCGTTGAAGCACGACGATCTCGACGCCTTGTCCGCGATCACAAGCGATCCGTCGGTGATGACCTTCGTTGGCGACGGCGCGCCGCTAAGCCGGGCCTCGACCGCGGAATGGATCGCCAACGCCGCGCGGAGTCTTCCCGAGACCGGCTTCGGCAGTCGCGCCGTGGTTCACTGTGACACCGATAGTCTGATCGGCTGGGCCGGCCTTGTCTGGCGGACAGACGAGGCGCTTGTGGAATTGATCTACGGCTTTGGCCGTCAGTACTGGGGCCAGGGCTTCGCAACCGAGGCCGCGCGCGCGCTGGTCGAGGCGAACCCCACCTTGGCTATCGACGCTACCATCGACCCATCCAACGCCGCGTCGCGCCGAATTCTCGACAAGCTCGCCTTCGCGGAGGTCGCGACTGAGCTTGACGAAGATGGGCTACCAACACTGCGTCTTAGGCGGTCTCGGTAGGGTCGTTCGGCTCTTCGATCTGCTTGCGAACGTCAGGCACGGTTTCCAGCGCCCGCACCAGTACGGCCTGGGCCGCCAGTATGCCGATGCCGGCGGCGTAGCCGGAGAACACCCCGGCGGGATAGCGGCCGCCGTGACCGACCGCCCAGACCTGCCAGTAGATGAACCCCGCCGCCACGGCGAGCAGGCCCACGCCGGTCAGCACCGAGATCGCGGTCTGGCCAAACCCCGCCTGGTAGCTCAGCCAGACATAGCGAGCGAGCAGCCGCTTGAGGAAAGGGACCAGCAACGGCAGCGTCAGCGAGAGGAACATGATCAGCCCAGGCCAGATCAAGGTCCGCTGGATGATCAGCTCGCTGCCGCCGGGCAGCACCTGAAAGGCGTGAAGCACCGCCCCGACGTAAATCAGCGCGGCCGCACCTACGGCGACGTCCTGCATACGTTTGAAATCGCGCCACGCGCGCGTGAAAGCCATGCCCCGCACTTATCCGATGGTTTGAGCCGCGATAAGTCCCATCAGTGACCTTCGAAGGTCGCGAGGACAGAAACCGCCACGCCTGCATCGCGAAGGCGCTGCGCGCCGCCAAGCTCGGGCAGATCGATCACGAAGGCCGCGCCGATGATGTCGGCGCCGACCTGGCGCAGCAGATGGGTCGCCGCCAAGGCCGTGCCGCCAGTCGCGATCAGGTCGTCGATCAACAGCACGCGATCGCCGGGGTTGAGGGCGTCCACATGCATTTCGATGACGTCGGAGCCGTATTCCAGCGCGTATTCCACGGCCACCGTCTTGTGCGGCAGCTTCCCCTTCTTCCGCAGCGGCACGAAGCCGGCCGATAGCTGGTGAGCGACCGCGCCCCCGAGGATGAAGCCGCGGGCCTCGATCCCGGCCACCTTGTCGACCTTGAGGCCGGCCAGGGGCTGGACCAGCTCATCGACCGCGCGGCGGAAACCGCGCGCATCGCCCAGCAAGGTCGAGATATCGCGGAACATCACGCCCGGCTTCGGATAGTCCGGAATGGTGCGGATCAGCTTGGTCAGGTCCATATCTTCAACTTATCGCCGAGGGGCGACGGCTTGGCTATGCTGAGCGCAAGAACACAGCCCTGGACGCCATGAAGCCCGCATCCCTAGCATCAAGCGTCCTGCTGGCCATCCTGGCGTCAGGACAGGCGGCGTGGGCCGGCGAGACCGCCTGCTGGTACGAACAAGGGGTCATCGTGGCGCCGGCCTCAATCGACGGCCTGGCGGGCGACTACATCCTCGACACGGGCGCGCCAAGAACCCTGTTGCACGAGACCAAGGCCCAGGGCGCAGGCCTGACCGAGACCTCTCTCCATGGGCCGGTGCGGATCGCAGGCCTTTCGCTGCAGGGTCAGGCCTTCAGCGTCGCCGATCTGGACGCGCGTACCTGGGCCTTCCCGACGCCCATCGCCGGGGTGATCGGGGCGGACCTGCTGGCGGCCTATGTGGTCGATGTCAGCTTCGAGCCCTGCAGGGTCGCGATCTATCCGCGCGGGAAGGCGCCGGCGTTCGACGCCAAGACCGTCTTGCGACTGAAGCGCGGCGCCGGGATCGCCACCGCACAGGCCGCCGTTTCCGACGGCGCGGTCTCGCGGGCCGGAGACTTTGTCATCGCCACCGGAGCCGATACGGCGGTGCGGATCGAGACTGGCCTGGCCAGCGCGCCGGGCGCCGCCAAGCCGCAGGAACTCCTACCCTACGGCGCCATCCGGGCCAAACTGCGGGCGGCCTCGTTCGGCGGGGAGCTGTTCGAAAACCTGGACGGCGGCCTGGTTCAGGACGACACCGCCGTGACAGGCGTCATCGGCGCGCCGCTGCTCGCCCGCTGGCGACTGCGGTTCGACTTCCCGCAAGGACGGTTGCTCCTTCGCCCCGCCGGCGGCTAGCCGCCAACGAAAAAGGCCCCGGACAAGTCCGGGGCCTTCGTCGTCTCGGATGGAAGGCGGCCCTAGTGGGCGACGTTCTTCCAGATCTTGCGGTAGCTCACATAGAGCAGGCCGGCGAAGATCAGCAGATAGATCATGGCGGCCATGCCGAACGCCTTGCGTTCCTGCATCTTGGGCTCGGAAGCCCAGGTGAGGAAGGCGGAGACGTCCTTGGCTTGCTGTTCCAACGTCGACTTGGTGCCGTCGTCGAAGGTCACCTGGCCAGCCGCGAGCGGCGGGGCCATGGCGATGAAGCCGCCGGGCGGCACCTTGTCGTGCGGACCCGACCAGGACGAGGTGACGTCACCGGCCATGAAGGGGTTGTAGTGCTGGCCGACGCCCACCTTCAGGCCCGCGGGCGGATCCTGATAACCGGTCAGCAGCGAGTAGATGTACTGCGGCCCATGGTGACGAGCCTTGGCCATCACCGAGAGGTCCGGCGGCATGGCGCCGCCATTGGACGCCCGGGCAGCCGGTTCGTTCGGGAACGGCGACGGGAAACGATCGGCCGAGGTGCCGGGACGTTCAATGACGTCGCCGGTTTCGGAGTCGATGTCCTTGATCTGATAGTCCTTGGCGATCGACTTCACATACGGGTTGTCGTTCGGGTTCGGATATTTCGGATCGAAGAACGGACCGCCCTTCTGGCCGAGGTTGCGGAAGCTCATCAGGTTCATCGAGTGGCAGGCCGAGCAGACCTCCCGATAAACCTTGTAGCCGCGTTGCAGCTGGGCCTGATCGAACTTGCCGAACGGACCTTCGAAGCTGAACTCGACATGCTTCACCGGGGCGGCGCCGCCAGCGGCGAGGGCGGCGGGGGCAGCCAAGATAGCCAGCCCAAACGCCGCGAGCGCGATACCTTTACGCAGCATCTTAGGCTCAACCCCTCTTTTCAGGCGAAGCCGCGGCGCCGGCGGGCGCGTTGGCGGGATGCGAAAGCACAGGCGCACTGATCGATTCCGGCTGCGGCAGCGGGGTCTCGGTGAGGCCCAGGACCGGCAGGACGACGAGGAAGTACGCGAAGTAGTAGAGCGCGGCGAAACGGGACAGCCAGACGAAGCTGTTCAGATCCGCATCGATCAGGGTGAAGGTCGACAGGCCCGGGATGACGTGATCGTCGGGCAGCTTGCCACCGCAATAGCCGAGGATCAGGCAGGCCAGCACGAAGATGAAGAAGTACAGCTTCGCGGTCGGACGGTAGCGCATCGAGCGCACCTTGGACGTGTCGAGCCAAGGCAGGACGAACATCACCGCGATGGCGCCGAACATCAGGATCACGCCGCCCAGCTTGTCGGGAACCGCGCGCAGGATCGCGTAGAACGGCAGGAAGTACCATTCCGGAACGATGTGAGCGGGGGTCACCAGCGGGTTGGCCGGGATGTAGTTGTCGGCGTGGCCAAGCGCGTTCGGGTTATAGAACACGAAGGTGGCGAACATGATCATGAAGACCACGATCGCGAACCCGTCCTTCACCGTGTAGTACGGGTGGAAGGGAACGGTGTCCTCTTTCGACTTCACGTTAACGCCGGTCGGGTTGTTGTTCCCCGGCACGTGCAGCGCCCAGATGTGCAGGCCAACGACGCCAGCGATCATGAACGGCAGCAGGAAGTGCAGCGAGAAGAAGCGGTTCAGGGTCGGGTTGTCGACGGCGAAGCCGCCCCACAGCCAGGTCGTGATCGCTTCACCGACGATCGGCAGGGCGCCGAACAGGTTGGTGATGACGACGGCGCCGTGGAAGCTCATCTGACCCCAGGGCAGGACGTAGCCCATGAAGGCCGTGGCCATCATCAGGAGATAGATCACGCAGCCCAGGATCCACAGCACTTCGCGGGGGGCCTTGTAGGACCCGTAGTAGAGGCCGCGGAACATGTGGATGTAGACGGCGATGAAGAACATCGAAGCGCCGTTGGCGTGCATGTAGCGGATCAGCCAACCGTAGTTGACGTCACGCATGATGCGCTCGACCGAGGCGAAGGCGTGGTCGACGTGCGGCACGTAGTGCATGGCCAGCACGATGCCGGTGACCAGCTGGATGCCCAGGCAGACCGCCAGGATGCCGCCGAAGGTCCACCAGTAGTTCAGGTTCTTCGGGGTCGGGAAATCAATGATGCTGTCGTACGCGAGGCGCACGACAGGCAGACGGACGTCGAGCCAACGCTCGATGCCGGTCTTGGGTTCGTAGTTTGAATGTCCGCTCATCGGTCTTAGCCCACCTTGACCTTGGTGTCGGAGAGGAAGGCGTAGTCGGGCACCGCGAGGTTCTTCGGAGCCGGTCCCTTACGGATACGGCCCGAGGTGTCGTAGTGCGAGCCGTGGCAAGGGCAGAACCAGCCGCCGAAGTCGCCACCGCCGAACGTGGGCACGCAGCCCAGGTGCGTGCAGGTGCCGATCACGACCAGCCATTCGGCCTTGCCAGGCTTGTGACGCTCTTCGTCCGTCTGCGGGTCGCGCAGATCAGCGGTGTCGTCCTTGATCGCCGCAGCGATCTCGGCGCCAGTGCGCTTGCGGATGAACAGCGGCTTGCCCCGCCACTTGATCACGACCTGCTGACCCAGTTCGACCTTGGTCAGGTCAAACTCGACCGAGGCGAGCGCCAGCGTATCGCCCGACGGATTCATCTGATCGATGAACGGCCAAGCGAGACTCGCGACGGCGCCACCGGCCGCGACGGCCGCTGCGATATGAATAAAATCACGCCGGTTCGGGTCGTCGCCCGCGGCATGCGTATCGGGATTTGCGCCCACGACGGTGTCGGCCACCTTAAAGCTACCCTTCGTTTGGGGCCGCAAGGACCGCGACCCTTCGGATCACACCGGAAAACCGGAGCAATCCCGCCTTCGACCCTGCCAGACGTTCTGGTAAGGCCAGTCGGAACAACAACGCTGGAGCAGCGACGAAACCCTCGGAAGAGTTGCGGATTGCTGTTCGCAACCCACCTTCCGCGATTCGCCCCACGCCCCGGCTCATCCCGTGGCTGGACCGCTTAGAATGCTGCTCGCGCTTTTTCAACCGGACA
Organism: Phenylobacterium sp.; assembly: GCF_030681155.1. Lineage (GTDB taxonomy): Bacteria > Pseudomonadota > Alphaproteobacteria > Caulobacterales > Caulobacteraceae > Phenylobacterium. The sequence goes on from NZ_JAUXXE010000057.1 coordinate 63,851, forward strand.
TTCCGCAAAACCTTGGGGCGGCTCTTCGTCTCGGGGCCTGTATGGGGGTCCCAGTGCACGTCATTGAGCCCTGTGGATTCCCCCTCTCGGACAAGGCTATCCGGCGCGCAGCAATGGATTACGGCGAACCGGCCGACGTTGTGCGCCATCCCGGATGGGCCGAATTTCACGCCAGCCGCTCCGGACGAATTGTATTGTTCAGTACGAAGGCTGCGACGCCTTTGCACGGCTTCGCCTTCCGCCCAGACGACATATTGCTGTTCGGCCGGGAGAGCGTTGGGGTCCCGGAAGAGGTTCATGAGGCCTCCGACGCGCGGGTGTTCATTCCGCTGATGGCGGGCCGCCGTTCGCTGAACGTGACCGTTTCGGCCGCGATTGGGCTCTCGGAGGCGTTGCGCCAGACGGGGCAATTTCCTAAGGCACCGGTATGACGACCTTGCCGCCTGAGATCGAAGAGCGCCGCGCGCGCACCAAGGAATGGTTCGAGGCCCTGCAGCTGCGCATCATCGCGGAGCTGGAGCGGCTCGAGGACGAGGCCCCCGCCGACCTCTATCCGGAACCGGCTGGCCGCTTCGACATGCGCCCGTGGACCCGTGAGACCGGGGTCGGCGGCGGTATTGGCGGCCACTTCACGGGCCGGCTGTTCGAAAAGGCCGCCGTTCACACCTCCGCGGCGACCAGCCGGTTCTCGCCGGAGATGGCGGCCCAGATGCCCGGCGCGGACAAGGATCCGTCCTACGTCTCGGCCAGCATCAGCCTGATCGTCCACCCGCGCTCGCCGCGCGTGCCGACCGTGCACATGAACACCCGCTTCCTCTCGACCGCCGTGAGCTGGTTCGGGGGCGGCGCCGACCTGACGCCGATGGTCGACGAACAGCGCAGCCAGGAGGCTGACGACGCCGTGCTGTTCCATGCGGCGATGAAGGCCGCGTGCGACGCCTATGATCCTGATTGGCATGAGAAATATCGCGCCTGGTGCGACGAGTATTTCTTCCTGCCGCATCGGAACGAGACGCGCGGCGTCGGCGGTATTTTCTACGACCGCCACGACTCCGGAGACTTCGAAAAGGACTTCGCCTTCACCCGCGCCGTCGGCGAGGCGTTCCTCGATGTCTATCCCAAGATCGTGCGCCACCGAATGAGCGAGCCCTGGACAGAACAGGACCGCCGCGAGCAGCTTCTGCGCCGCGGCCGCTATGTCGAGTTCAACCTGCTCTACGACCGCGGCACGATGTTCGGCCTGAAGGCCGGCGGCAATATCGACACGATCCTGTCGTCCATGCCGCCGATGGTTAGCTGGGCGTAACTGGGCGGCGGCGCCCTCTAGGCGCTTTCCAAGAACCGCTGCAGCCAAGCGCCAACCCTTAGGCGATCATCAGGCTGCTCGTAGCTCATGACGGCCTTGTCGGCCTGTTCGTCGGTGTAGCGGCTGCCGCGCCGGTTCTCGATCAGCGCCTTGGCGTAGGCCGGATCGAACTCCGGGTGCAGTTGCAGCGAGATGGCGCGGTCCGAGCCATAGTCGAGCATTCCCATCGGGCAGAAGTCATTGCCGCCGATCACACGCGCGCCCGGCGGCAGTTCGACGACCTGGTCCTGATGCGAAGCGGGCACGGCGACCGGCTCGGCCGCATCCATCCAGGCCTGAGCCTCCTCGATCCGATAGCGATGCAGGCCGACGCCCCAACCCTTGGGAGACTGGATCACCTTGCCGCCGAACGCCTCGGCCATGATCTGGTGACCAAAACAGACGCCGATCAGCGGAACCTGCCCCTTCGCGCTGCGCAGGAAGTCTTTCAGCGGATCGATCCAGGGCAGAGCGTCATAGACGCCTGCGGAAGACCCGGTGACCACATAGGCTCCACAGCCCTCGACCGCGCCGGGCAGAGCCCCGCCCGCCACGTCAAAGGTCGAGTAGTCGTAAGCGTCCTCGCCGAACAGCCTGCGGAACATCGACGGATAGTCGCCGAACCGTTCCTTCACGCCGGCCGGTGGCTCGCCGGTTTCCAGGATGCCGAGTTTCATGCGGCCCTGCCCCACGCTCAATACGCCATGCCTTGCGCCACGGCCTTCAGCTTCTCGATGGCCGAGAACTTGTCGTCGATGAAGTCGTGGTCGATCCACCATTCCTCGACCTCGCGCAGGACCTGACCGACCATCGGGCCCTTGGGCACTCCGGACTTGATCACGTCCTCGCCGGTCAGCGGGAAGGCCGGCGGGGTCCAGCTTTCGGCCAGGGCCAGCAGACCGCGCCATTGATGGGTCGCGCCTGTACGGCCGGCATTGGCCCAGGCCAGCTTGATGCGGTCGGAGAAGGTCGCGACGCCGATCTGATAGACCGCCCGGCGGCTTTCACGCGGGCTCATCCAGGAGGTGATGCGCGGGGTCTTGCCCATCGCCTGGACCAGCCGCTCCTTCTGGTCGTTGGAAAGTCGCAGAGCCTCGGCCGCCTTGCCGGCGCCGATCTGGTCATTGGGGATCAGGGTCGCCAGCCGCAGGATCGGATCATTGGTGAAAAGCTGATCGACCTCGAACTCGATCATCGCGTTGAAGGCGCTCAGGTCCTGAGCGGCCGGCAGCAACTCAGCGAGCACCCCGGTCTGGGCCATCAGGGTGAGCGCTGGACGCGGGTCATAGGCGGCCAGCAGCTTCAGCAGCTCCTTGGCCACCCGCTCGGCCGCGAGGTTCTTCAACAGCCCCTTGCCAGCGGCGCAGGCCGCCACCGCCGCGGCGTCGGGCTCTCCCTTGCCGTACCAGGCCAGGAACCGGAAGAACCGCAGGATGCGCAGCGAGTCTTCCTCGATCCGAGTTGCGGCGTCGCCGACGAAGACGATTCGGCCGGCCTGCGCATCGGCCACGCCCTGGCCGGTGGGGTCGAACAGATTGCCCTCGCGGTCGCAATAGACGGCGTTCAGGTTGAAATCGCGACGCTGGGCGTCCTCGCTCCAATCTTGGGTGAAGGCCACCACCGCTCGGCGGCCATCGGTGGCGACGTCGCGGCGCAAGGTGGTGATCTCAAAGGGCTGTCCGCCCGCCACCGCCGTGATGGTCCCGTGGTCGATCCCGGTCGGCACCGCCTTCAGGCCCGCCGCGACCAAGGCTTGCGTCACCTGATCGGGCGTGAGGCTGGTGGCGATGTCCAGGTCGCCCACCGGCTGACCGATGAGCGCGTTGCGCACGCAGCCGCCGACGAACCGGGCGCAGCCGGGACCGCCCTTGGCCTCCAGCGCGTCAAACACCGGGGCGGCGATCTTCATCCAGGGCTTTTGGCCAATGCTGTGCGTCACTTCGAGGGCGCCTTCTTTTCAAAATGGCCGGGCGTCACGCGACCGCCCGAAGTCACCTCTGCGGGGACATAGGTGTCCTCGCGGTTGTCGTCATGGAACAACGCGCTCGCCATCAACGAGAGCCCGAACAGCAGGCCGGCGGCGGCCACCAGCCAGACCCAGGGCGTGGCTCCCATCGGCCGCCCGGTGCGCCGGGCGACCTCGCGCCAGATGAACCAGGCGATGAACGGGACCGCGATCAACAGGAGGCGGAATATGAGCATCCTAGGCGACCGCCGCCCCGTAGAGGCGGTCATAAAGCGCGCGCAGCATTCCGGCCGTCGCGCCCCAGATGAAACGGTCCTCATGGGTCATGGCGTAGAACCGGCGAGTCTCGCCAGTCGGCGCCTGGCGCTCATGCTGTTCGTGATTGGCCGGATCCATCAGGAAGCCGAAGGGCGTCTCGAAGATATCGGCCACCTCGGCCGGATTGGCTTGCAGCGCAAAGCCCGGCTGGATGAACCCCACCACCGGCGTCACCAGGAACCCGGTTCCCGTGCGGTAGGGCGAGGACAGGCCCGCGAGCGAGACATAGTCGGGCGCCAGCCCCACCTCTTCGTGCGCCTCGCGCAGGGCCGTCTGCCAGATGGTTTCGCCAGGATCACAACGACCGCCCGGCAGGGCGATCTGGCCGGTGTGACGGCGCAGGGTGTCGGCCCGGCGGGTGAGCAGCACCGAAAAGCCGTACTCGCGCTCGATCAGCCCGACCAGCACGGCCGCCGGCGTCAGCTCGACAGGTTCGTTCGGAAAGGCATTGGCGCCAAGATCGAAGTCGGACGCGCCCTCGGAGGACTGCCCCTCCTCAAGCGGATCCAGGTGATGTTCGATCCAGGCCCGCAGTTCGCCGGTCGGCGCGGTCGGACTCACAGGCGGTGCGCCCCGGCCGGCCCGACGGGGAACCAGACGCCGTTGGACTCAACGCCCAGGCGCGGCCCCTCCGGGGTCTCGCGCTCCTGCGCCATCTCCACCAACTCGTAGAAGACCGGACGAGCGATGAGCGCGTCTAGGCCCCGCCGGACGTGCAGATAGGGGCGCGGCTCGCCAGTCGCCGCGTCCATTTCGATTCGAATCTCGTTCTCGGGTCCCGCCTCGACCTCGTCGCCGACATTGGTCAGGAACTTCAGCGCCTCGCCCTCGCGGTCAACGCGGGTGGCGATGAAGGGCGCGTCCTCGACGGTGATCTTCATCTTCTCGACCGGCGTCACCAGATGGAAGCCGTCGGGATCCTTGCGCAGGACGGTGGAAAACAGCCGCACCAAGGCCTCGCGGCCGATCGGCGAGCCTTCGTGGAACCACAGTCCGTCCTTGCGGATGACGATGTCGATTTCGCCGCAATGGGCCGGATTCCACAGATGCACCGGCGGCAAACCGCGGCCGGGCGCCTGCGCCTTGGCCGCGGCGATAACACCATCGAGGCCAGATCGTACTGAGTTGTCTCCCATGAGGGACAAGGTAGGACTCTCGACGCCTCGCCTCAATGGCGACGCAGGGTCAAGCGGCGCCTTAGGGCGCAATCAGGCGGTGACAGGCCCCGCCAGATCGCTCGCCCCCAGCACCAGCACCCGGCGCTGGTCGACCGGACCGGGCAGGCGAACATCCTTGGCGGCGTCGACGGAATATCCGAACCGGCCGAAGTAAGGTTGGTCGCCCACCAGCAGCACGGGATAGCCGGCGGCCTGGGCGGCGGCGCTGGCGCGCTGCACCAGTTCACCGCCGGTCCCGAACTTGCGGCCCTCGGCCAGGACCGCGAGCGGCCCCAGGAAGATCACCGGCCGACCACCGACATGAACCGCCCACATGCGGACAGAACCAACCAGGCGAGCGCCATCCCAGGCGCAGAACGACATGTCGGGGCGGAACTCCGCGAACTCCCGCACACGCTCTGAGACCTTGGTGAAGCGCCCCGGTCCAAAGGCGTGATCCAGCAGCGCCTCGATGGCGTCTGCGTCCTGGGGTTGTTCGTGGGTGAAGGAGAGGGCCTGTTCGGCGGGAGCGATCATCGGTGGCTTTACGAACGACGTGAACTAACGGGTCCGTCGCCGCACGTGTGACGCACTACGGGACGGAGGCTCAGTTGGCGCGGCTGGCGCGCTCGGTTCGTCGCTGGCGTCGCATGGACGTCGTCCCGTTCGTTCACGTAAGAGTGAGCGGCGATAAGGCCATGACAGCCCCGCGTCAATCGCGCGTTGCGAGGCGAGCCCCGGCGCGTCAAGTTGCCCCGCCTCCATTTCAGAGTTCCGATGACAGACGCCACCGCGCAAGAGCCCGATCAGCCCGTCTCCATCCGCGAGCTCCTCAAGCGAACCGACTATGTGAAATTCTGGATCGCCCGGGTCGCCGCGACCCTTGGCGTGCAGATCCAGAGCGTGGCGCTCGGCTGGCAGATGTACGCCGTGGCCCGCGAGACCATGGATGTGAAGCAGTCGGCCTTCTATGTCGGCATGATAGGGCTGGCCGCCTTCATCCCGGTGTTGCTGCTGTCGCCGTTCGCCGGCGAGACCGCCGACCGGCACGACCGGCGCAAGGTTCTGCTGCTCTGCTACGCCGGTGAAATCACCACCGCAGTCATCCTCGCGTCCGCCGCGATCTTCCACTTCGCCTCGATCCCGCTGCTGCTGGTGCTGTCGATGCTGTTCGGGGCCAGCCGCGCCTTTATGGGCCCCTCCTCCACCGCGCTTGGCCCGATGCTGGTTCCCAAGAGCCTGCTGCCGCGCGCCATCGCCTGGAACTCGCTGGCCTGGCAGGGCGGGTCGATCATCGGGCCAGCCATCGGCGGGCTGCTGCTGACCCATTCGGCCGGCCTGTCCTACAGCGTCACCACCTGCCTCTACCTGGTGGCGGCGGTCTGCGTGTTCCTGATCAAGGGCAACACCCAGCCCGTGGTCCAGGCTGGCTCGCGATGGGCGCTGATCAAGGAGGGGCTGGTCTACACCTGGACCAACAAGATCGTGTTCGGGGCCATTTCGCTCGATATGTTTGCGGTCCTGCTAGGCGGCGCGACCGCCCTGCTGCCGGTTTTCGCCCGCGATGTGCTGCATGTCGGCCCGGAGGGCTTTGGCCTGTTGCGCGCCGGCCCGGCCATCGGCGCGACCTTGGTGGCGGTTGTCCTGGCCAGCTACCCGATCCGCCGCCATGCGGGCCTGATCATGTTCGCCGGCGTGGCGGTGTTCGGCGCGGCCACCATCGTCTTTGGCCTATCGAAATCCCTGCCGCTTTCGGTGTTCGCCCTGGCGGTGCTGGGCGGGGCCGACATGCTGAGCGTCTATGTCCGCCAGACCTTGATCCAGATCGTCACCCCCGACCAGATGCGCGGCCGGGTGGCGGCGGTCTCGTCGTTGTTCATCGGCGCGTCCAACGAGCTGGGCGAGTTCGAAAGCGGTGTCGTGGCGCGGTTCTTCGGCCCGGTGGGCGCGGCGATATTCGGCGGGGTGGGTGCGTTGATCGTCACCGGCACGTGGGCCAAACTCTTTCCCGCCTTGCGCAAGGCCGACCGGCTCGAATAACAAACACGGTATTCTTTTAGGGAGATAGGTTCATGGCTGCTCTTTCAGGCAAGGTTGTATTGGTTACCGGAGGCGGCAACGGCATTGGCCGTGACTGCGCGCTGATCGCGGCGCAAGAAGGCGCGAAGGTTGTCGTCAACGATCTCGGCGGCGGTCTGGCCGGCGGGGACGAAGGTTCGGCGGGTCCGGCCGAGCAGGTCGCCCAGGAAATCCGCGCCGCTGGCGGCGAAGCGGTCTCCAACTCCGACAGCGTCACCGACCTCGACGCCGTCTACGGCATGGTCGAACAGGCCAAGAAGGAATTCGGCGGCCTGCACGCGGTGATCAACCCCGCCGGCATCCTGCGCGACGTGATGTTCCACAAGATGACCGAAGCCGAATGGGACTCCGTCATCGCCGTCCACATGCGCGGCTCGTTCAACGTGGCTCGCGCCACGATCGAGCTGTTCCGTGAACAGAACGACGGCGCCTACATGTTCTTCACCTCGACCTCGGGGCTGCTGGGCAACATCGGCCAGGCCAATTACGGCGCGGCCAAGATGGGCATCGCCGGCCTCTCGCGGATCATCGCCATGGAAGGCGCCCGCAACAACGTCCGTTCGAACTGCCTGGCGCCGGTCGCCTGGACCCGTATGACCCAATCGGTCCCGGTGAAGGACGAAGCCGCAGCGGCCCGCCGCGCGGTGATGGCCGAGAAAATCCGCGCCGACCAGCCGGCCCGCCTGTCGGTGGCCCTGGTGACCCCGGCCGCGGCCCACATTTCGGGCCAGGTCTTCGGCGCCTCGGGCGAGACGATCACCCTCTACAGCCAACCCCGTCCGATCGCGACCGAGACCAAGGAATCGGGCTGGAGCGTCGATACGATCCTGTCGGAAGCCATGCCCGCCATGGCCGACAAGTTCTTCCCGCTCTCGCGTCCGGCTCTCGCCAGCCAAGGCGCGGCCGAACCTGCGAAGGCCGGCTAAGACCCGACACCTATTGGTGACGACAAAGGCGGCGGCGATCCCTCGGGGTCGCCGCCGTTTTCGTATCTAAAGGCGGTGGAGCCGCGTCCACTGATCGCGGCTGAGCTCCCAGTAGATCGAACGACGGATCGAACCGTCGGGACGCACGCTTTCGCGCTCGCCCATCCGCTGGAACCCAGCCCCGTCGATGGCGGCCGCCGAGCGGACATTGTCCAGGGCCGCGGTGAGTCCGATCAATCGCACCCCCAGCGTCTCGAACATCCAGGCGATCGAACGCGCCACGCCGAGCCGGCCCTGGCCGCTGTTCTGACGATCGGCGCGAGTCGCCCCGGCGATCTCGGCCGAGGAGCGATCGGGCCAGACCGTGAAGCGTGAGTAGCCGACGACCTCGCCGGCCTCGTCCAGGTTCACGGCCAGCACACACTCGCCGGCCTGCCGTAGCGCTTCGCTCTCAGCCACCCAGCGGGCGACGCTTTCGGTGGTGATCGGGCGAGGCAGATCATAGATCGGATCGGAAACGCGGGGGTCCGCCAACAGGGCCGCCAGGCCCTCCACGTGCTCGGGGCCGGCGACCACCCGCCCCTCGGCAGTGCGGACCGCCTGGCGGATAGCGGCCTCTTCCTCCGGCGTCGCGACCAGGACGGTTTTCGGCGGTGCGCTCATAATGATCTCCTCCCCAGGTGATCCAATGTCGGTTGGCCCGACCTTTGCTTCAGTCTAGCCGACTAGAGGAGCCATCGCATGCAAGTCGGCAAATCCACCCTGGCCAACAGCCTTCTGGCGACCGATCCGCTGGCCGCTCTCGGCCAGGTGGGCAAATCCGACTCGGCAAAATCGACTCAGCCTAGCGCCGCCGAACTCGCCGCCCAGAAGGCCGAGGCCGCCAAGGTCCGCCAGCAATCGGACCTCGAGCAGATCCGCGACAAGGGTATCTACGCCTGGGCGCAGGAGCAAAAGCTCGAGAAGCTGAAGGAAAAGATCCGCGCCGAGGTCATGGCCGAGCGCGACGGCACGACCGATGTGGCGGCCGTCGAAGGAGAGGTGGCCCGGCGGGTGAAGGAAGCCATGGAAGAAGCCCTCAAGGCCGAAGCCACCGTCGCGGCGAAACGCAACGAACCCGCCAGGCCGATGATCATCGACATCTCTGTCTGATCGACCTTAGGCCGGTTCGGACACCGGGCTGGGCTTGTTCTCGGCGAGCCAGCGCTTCTCGTCCTCGGTATTCGGCAGCGGCGGGCGGTGCCCCCCGATCGACCAGAGCTCGTACGAGGTCTCGTCGATGTGGAATTCCCACGCGAACCCACGATCACGGATGTAGGGCGCTAGGGCTGCGTCGCACGCGCCGATCCACCAGGTCCGCGCCTCGGCGGTCGGCAGGGTTCGGGCGATGTGGTCCACCCAGATCCGCACGAAATTGTCCGCTGGTTCGCCTCCGACATAGAACGACTCCGCCGCGACCTCCTGGAACACGACGCCCACATAGAATTTGGGCAGGCGGCTGTAGAGCGCGGTGATCGCCTCGGACAGGCCCTTCTTCTGCTCGGCGCTGAACGCCCCAACCGGGTGATAGATTTTCCAAAGCGGCATCAAACAGCTCCCTTGTACGGCGGGCATTGGCGCCGCCTTGACTTCAACAATGACGATCATCATCATTGAGTCCGACAGATCGTCAAGAGGCAAACCCATGAAGATCAGCAAGGCCCAGGCCGAGGAGAACCGCGAACGGATCGTCGGCGCCGCCGCGACGCTGTTCCGCGAGCGCGGCTTCGACGGGGTGAGCGTCAGCGATCTGACCCAGGCCGCCGGCTTCACCCACGGCGGCTTCTACAACCACTTCAAGTCCAAGGACGTGCTGGCGGCCGAGGCGGTGGACAGCGCGTTCAAGACCATGGCCGAGCGCCGCGAACGCGCCCGCGACCTGCCCGAAATGCTGAGCTATTACCTCTCGCCGGCCGCACGCATAGCGCCGGGCAAAAGCTGTCCCGCCGCCGCCCTGGGCGGTGACGTCGGCCGACAATCCGATGACCTTAAGACAGTCTTCGCATCCGGGGTCGAACAGATGATCGCCTCGGTCGAGGAACGCCTGCCGCCCAGCCCAGACCGTCGCGAGCAGGCCCTCGGGATCGTCACCCGCATGGTCGGCGCCCTGATGCTGGCCCGCGCGGTTCCGGACGGCGCCCTGGCCGACGAACTGCTGCATACCAACCTTCACTTGGCGATCTCGGAGGCGACCTGACCTTTCCCCTCGACCGCTTGGCGTGGCGCGCGGCAAGCTGGCGGCGAATTGGGGGAATCTAGTTGGCCTATCTGATCATCAAGGCGCTGCTGTCGGGCGCAATCATCGCGGCGATCTCGGAGATCGCCAAGCGCAGCCCCGGCTTTGGGGCGCTGGTCGCCTCCCTGCCCCTCGTGTCGATCCTCGGCATGATCTGGCTATGGCGCGACACTGGCGACGCCCAACGGATGGCGGCCCACGCCGAGGCCACCTTCTGGTTCGTACTGCCGTCACTGCCGATGTTCCTGCTGATCCCCGCCCTGCTGCGGCGCGGCACGCCCTTTTGGACCGCGCTGGCGCTCGGCTGCGGCCTGACCATCGGCCTCTATCTGCTCATGACCTGGATCGGTCCCAGGCTCGGCCTCAAGCTTTAGCCTGCGGCCAGGGCCTTCAGCGGCTCGCCGGTCATCCGACGGGTGATCCACTCGTTCAACGCCTCGGCGCCCAGCGAATCGTAGAAGGCGATCGAGGGCGCGTTCCAGTCCAGGACCGACCACTCCAACCGCGCCAGTCCCTGGGCCACGCAGCGCTTGGCCAAGGCGCGCAGCAGAGCTTTGCCGGCGCCGAGGCCGCGGGCTTCCGGAACCACGAACAGGTCTTCCAGATAGATCCCGTGCCGGCCCTTGAAGGTCGAGTAGTTGTAGAACCAGATCGCGAAGCCCACCGGCTTCCCGTCGCCCTCGGCGATGTCGCAGAACAGCCGCGGCGTCTCGCAGAACAGATGCCCGGCGAGATCAGCCTCGCTCGCCTCGACCTGGTCGAGCAGCTTCTCATACTTGGCCAGGGCGCGGATGAAGCCGTAGATTAGCGACGCGTCAGCGGGCGTCGCCTCCCGTATCGTCACGCTCATCCGATGACGACGCCGGGCGGCGGGACGGAGTCGGCCGGCACGAAGAAGTCGGGCATCAACCGGGTGGTCGGATCGACGCGGTACTTGTCGAAGTCGCGTTCTCCCTCCGCATAGAGGAAGCTGTCGTCGATCAGGAAGTTGCCTGTGAACTCGCGACTCGGCTTGTTGAAGATGGCGTATGCTGCGTCGGCCATAATGTCCGGCGTGCGGCACTGCTTCATGCCCTCTTCGCCCGCCAGGGCGAACTGGATCGCCGCGGTGGCTATCCCCGTACGGGGCCAGAGCGCGTTGAAGGCGATGCCGTCGCTCTTGAATTCGGCGGCCATGCCCAGGACGCACATGCTCATGCCGAACTTGGCCATGGTGTAGGCCGTGTGGCCTTCGAACCAGCGCGGGCTCATGTCGAGCGGCGGCGACAGCATCAGAACATGCGGATTGGCGGCGTTCTTCAGGTGCGGGATGCAGGCCTTGGAGGTCAGGAACGTGCCGCGCGCATTGACCTGGTTCATCAGGTCGTAGCGCTTCATGTCGGTGGCGAGCGTCCCGGTCATCTGGATCGCCGAGGCGTTGTTCACGCAGATATCGATCCCGCCGAAAGTGGCGACGGTCTTCTCCACCGCCGCATAGACGCTGGCCTCGTCCCGCACATCGACGACCAAGGGCAAGGCCTTGCCGCCGGCCTTCTCAATTTCCTCGGCCGCCGTGTAGATCGTGCCCGGCAGATGCTTGTGCGGCTCGGCGGTCTTGGCCGCGATAGCGATATTGGCGCCGTCACGGGCGGCCCGCAGCGCGATGGCCAGGCCAATGCCGCGGCTGGCGCCGGTGACGAACAGCGTCTTGCCTTGCAGGCTCATGAACTCAACCCCGTGGTCTCTTCGGAAATCGCCCAGAGCCGCTCGGCGGCTTCCGGATCGAGCGCGTGCGGCATCACCCCGTGAACCGGGTCTTCCTTGGTCCAGGGCGCGGCCTCGTGGCAGTCCTCGAGGTAGAGGCCGCCGATCCCCTCAAGCTCCTCGCCGACCGCCGCCCAGACGCTCGTCGAGGCGCCCTGCTCGGTGGTCTTGAAGCCTTCGCGGACATTGCCTTCGTCATCCATCCAGCCCATGGCCACCATCTCCTCCTTGGGAAGATAGCGCTGCAGCGGGGTCATGATTCCGCCGGGCATGACGGCGTTGGCGGTCACGCCATGCTCTTCGAAGCGCGCCGAATATCCCACCGCGAACAACGAGTTGGCGGTCTTGGACTGACCATAGGCTTCCCACTTGTCGTAGGGCCGGGTGCGGTAGTGGATGTCGTCCCAGTTGATGCCGCTGCGGCGGTGCCCGATCGACGAGAGCTGCACGACACGCGCCAGCCGGTCCTCTTCGGAGGCGTTCATCAAGGCCCGCGTCAGCCCCATGGTCAGGGCGAAGTGGCCGAAGTGGTTGGTGCCGATCTGCAGCTCCAGGTCTTCGGCGGTGTGCAGCAGCGGCGTGGCCATGACCCCGGCGTTGTTGATCAGCACGTCCAGCGGCTGGTCGCCCCAGGCGTCCACGAAAGAGCCCACAGACCCCAGGCTGGCCAGGTCCAGCGTCCCGGCCAGCACCCGGTCCGCGCCGATGCTTTGGTTGATCTCGGCGGCGACCCGTTCGCCCGCCACGCGGTCGCGGACCGCCAGCATGACGTCGGCTCCCGCTCCGGCCAGGGCCCGGGCTGTCTCCACCCCGATGCCGCTGGCGCCGCCTGTCACGATGATGTTCCAGCCCTCAAGGTCGTAGTTGTTCACGACGATGCGGGCCGGGGTGAAGGCTTCGAAGCGGGATTTGATCATGGGTCAGGCGACCTTTCCGAAGTCCGGCGCGCGCTTCTCGGCGAAGGCGGCGAAGGCTTCCTTGGCTTCCGGGGACTTGAGCTGGGCGGCGAAGTGCACGCCCTCTTCGTCCATGCGCGCGGCGATGGCGGCTTCGTCGCGCATCAGAGCCTTGGTGATGGTCACGGCGGCGGGCGGACGCGCCGCCACCGCCTCGGCCGCCGCGCGGGCCTTGGCTCGGAGCTGGTCGAGCGGAACGGCCTCGTTGGCGATCCCCCAGTCCACGGCCTTCTTGGCGTCGACTGCCTCGCCCAGCACGAACATCGCAAAGGCGCGAGTGTGGCCGATACGGCTGGGCAGGGTGATGCTGGAGGCCGCTTCCGGCACCAGGGCCAGGTTCACGAACGGCGTGGTCAGCAGGGTCTCTTCCGAAACATAGACCAGGTCGCAATGCAGCAGCATGGTCACGCCGACGCCGACCGCGCGGCCATTGACGGCGGCGATCAGCGGGGTCTTGGCGCGGGCCAGAGCGGCCAACAGCGGATTGCCGCCGCGACGGGCCTCGCTGGCGTTGGCTTCGCCGGCATTGACCGCCGCGAAATCGGCCAGGTCGTTGCCGGCCGTGAACATGTCGCCGTTGGCCTGGATCAGGATGCAGCGGACGTCCTTGTCGAAGGCCGCCTGGTCGATGGCGTCGCCCAGCGACTGGTACATGGCGCGTGTGAGCGCGTTCTTCTTGTCCGGACGGTTCATGGTCAGCGTCAGCACGCCGCCGGACTTTTCGATGAGAATGTGATCGGACATAAAAATGCGCTCCCTAATACTTACAGCGTATACCTAGGCGCTGGCCCTGTACCAGACGACGCCGTCGGAATCGGTGGTCTTGAGAGCTTCACCGCGCGTCATCAGGCAATTGAGGTGCGCCAGGCTTTCGCCGGTGGCCATGCCCAGCACCCACTCGTCGATCTTGCGCCGGAACAGCACCGGGAAAACATCGACCGCCCGCTTGGGCTCGGCGATCAGCTTTCGCAGCCGCGTCAGGCCGCGCTCATGGCCGCCGATCAGGTGGTCGATCCGGGCGTGCAGCCCGTGGAACGGCGCATTGTGGGCCGGCAGCACCAGCACATCGTCAGGCACCCGGCCCTTGATGGCCTCTAAGGTGGTCAGCCATTCGGTCAACGGATCGCCGTCCGGCTCGGTCGGGAAGACCGAGACATTCGAGGAAATCTTGGGCAGCACCTGGTCGCCGGAAATGAACAGCTTCAACTCCGGGCACCACAGGCAGGCGTGTTCCGGCGAGTGCCCGGCCCCAACCACGACCTGCCAAGTCCGCCCGCCGATCTCGATCTCGTCGCCGTCGTTCAGGCGATGGAAGCTGTCGGGCAGCGCATGCAGGCCGCGGCCAAAGCCGCCGAACTTGGCGCGGTAGTTTTCCAGCGCCTCTTCGTCCCACCCGGCGGCCCGGTAGAAGTCGAGGGCGTCGGCCGGCGCCTCGCGGCCGGTGTCGGCCGCCAACGAGCGGCACATCAGGAACTCCAGCCGCGTGATCCACAGCCGGCATTGGAATTTCCGCGTCAGCCATCCCGCCATGCCGATATGGTCCGGATGCATGTGCGTCACGAAGACGCGCGTCACCGGGCGGTTGCCCAGCGATTCGGCGAAGGCCTTTCGCCAGGCCTGCTGGGTGTCGGGGCCGCCCATGCCGGTGTCGACGATCGCCCACCCGCCCTCTTCCTCGATGGCCCACACATTGATGAAGGCAAGGGATCCACCGAGCGGCATCCGCAGCCACTTAACGCCTGGCGCGATGTCGATGGCCTCGCCAGTTCCAGGCCCATGTTCAAAGGGATAGGTCAGCTTGGGTCGCGGAGCCTGCTCGTAGGCCTCTTCAAATCCGTCGCGCAAAACTGCCTCCTGCTTGTCGTCGGCGCCCATTTTCGGACGTGCGAACGGCGGGAGCAAACCCGCATTGCACGCAACCGTCGCCTTGGTTCAGACGCTGTTCACGACGAACTTGACCCATAGAGCCGTCAGAGGCTTATGTCCGCCCTTAGGGAACCACCCAGGAGTTTTAAACCCATGAGGCCATTCATTACCGGGCTGGCCGCCACTTTGGCCTTGCTGGCCTTGGCGCCCGCGGCCACCTCAGCGCCTAAGAAGGCCGAGGAAATTACTGAGAAGGCGCGCACCCAGGGGATGGCCGAGGCCCCCGCCCTGGCGAAGGCCGCTGGAATCGCCTGCAACGTCAGCGACGCCCGCTTCGTCGGCAAGGTCGATGACAAGAAGGCGAAGACCTCGACCAATTTCTACGAGATCGACTGCGACCAAGGCGTCGGCTTCATCCTGTCGTCGGTTGTCGGCAGCGCCACGACCTCGTTCACCTGCATCGAGGCGAACAACCCGCAAGCCGACGGCTCGCCGTCGAGCCTGGGCTGCAAGCTGCCCGGCAACGCCGATCCGAAGTCGGATCTGGCGCCGCTCATCGCAGCCGCGAAGATTCAGTGCACCCCCGAACAGGTTCGCGGCGTCGGCCAAAGCGCCTCGGCGACCTATATCGAAGTCGCCTGCGCCGGCAGCGCCCAGGGCTTCATCCTGAAGACCAGCGCTCCGATGGACGCGGCCAAGCCGGTCGAAGCCACCGATTGCATGCTCTACGACAATGCGCAGAGCAACATTAAGTGCACCCTGCGCGACGCCGCTTCGCGTCTGGCGGTGGTCGACGGCCTCGCCGCTCAAGCCGGCAACGCCTGCGTTGTGAAGGACCGCAAGTACATCGGTCAGTCGCAGTCGGGCTCCAGCTTCTTCGAAGCCGCCTGCGCCGACGGCAAGGGCTTCATGTTCCGCGTCGACAACGGCAAGCTGTCGCAGACCTATGAATGCGCCAAGGCCTCGACTGTCATGGGCGGCTGCACGCTCACCGACGCCAAGGAAGCGGTGACCGAGCAGAACGGCCTCTACACCAAGCTGGCCAAAGCCGCCGGCTTCAACTGCGACGTCTCGAAGTACGCGCCCTTCCCCGGCCCGGCCGGCAAGGACATCGTCGAGATGGCCTGCTCCAACCGTCCGGACGGCGGCGTCGGCGTCTTCGGCGGCCCGAACGACAAGCCGATCGTCTATGACTGCGCTCGCGCCCCGATCGCCGGCTATCGCTGCTCCTTCACCAAGCCGGAAGTTGGCTTGGCGCTGGTCACGGCGGACCTGAAGAAGCTCGGCAAGAACGAGTGCACGGTCTCCAACAGCCGCATCATCGGCAAGACCGCCAAGGGCACGACCTACATGGAAGTGGCCTGCTCGGACGGCCTGAAGGGCTACATCATCGAGTACTCGGCTGACCTGACCCCGCTGACCACGACCGGCTGCGCCTTCTCGAAGGATTGCAAGCTGCCCGGCAACGTCTAAGCGACACGGCCTAGCAAGAACGACGAAGGCCCGGGGGCGACCCCGGGCCTTTTTCGTGGGCGCTTGTCGCTCTAGGCTTCTCCAAATCTGGAAGGGAGCACGATGTCAGGGTTCAAGGACCTTTCCGAGCGAGCCTGGCGGGTGCGCCAACTCTACGCCCAGCTTGAGACGCTCCGGCATGGACGTGCCTGGAGCGCTGAAGAGGTCGCCCTCGGTTTTGTCGGCGATGTGGGAGACCTGGCCAAGCTGGTGCAGGCCAAGGAGGGTGTGCGCGACATCCCCGACGCCCAGAACAAACTGGCCCACGAATTGGCCGACTGCCTGTGGAGCGTGATGACCTTGGCTCGTCTCTACGACGTGGATCTCGAGGCGAGCTTCTTTTCGACGATGGACGAGCTGGAGCGCGGGATCGAAGCCAAGCTTGAGAAGGCGACCATCGTCTAGCGGCGCACAAACCGAAAGGCCCGCAGGTTTCCCTGCGGGCCTTTTCTCATTCCGGCGTCAGCCCGCGGGCTGACCGGGCTTAGGCGTGGGACGAGGTCAAGTGGCCGTCGTTGAAGCCGCGCAGTCGAGCCAGAATCTTGCCCATAAAGGCATTCACAACCCGATAGGTGGCCAGTTGGCCTTCGACATTCTCAAAATCGGCAAACAGCATGATCGCTTCCTTTCGCTGGAAACAATCTATGCTGCGACGCACAAAAAATCAACGCTGCAGTGCAAAAATACTTCGCAACTGCAACCGGATTAGATTGCGGCCTCGATGAACTTTGGGCCTGGCTCGGCCATGGCGCGAGCGAAAGCGACGTCGAATTCCTCGGCGGTTTCGCACCGCACCGCGGGCAAGCCCAGGCCCTTGGCGACCGACACCCAATCGATCTTGGGGTCGCCGAGGTCGAGAAGCTTGGAGGCCGAAGGACCCGGATTACCAGAGCCGGTCCGTCCCATCTCGATATTGAGGATGCGGTAGCTGTGGTTGGCGAACACCACCACCGTCACGTCCAACTTCTCGCGCGCCATCGTCCAGAGGCTCTGGACCGTATACATTGCCGAGCCGTCGCCGTTCAGCGAGACGACCTTGCTGTCAGGCTTGGCCACGGCCGCGCCAATAGCCAAAGGCCCACCGATGCCGATGGCGCCGCCGGTGAGGGCCAGGACGTCATGTGGCTTGGCCGTCGCGCAAGGCACGGCCACACCACCGCCCGAGGTGACCGAGTCATCGCAGATGATCGCCCCCTCCGGCAGATAGCGCGCGATGGAGACGCCAGCGGCCTGCGGGGTCAGCGGGCCGGTTGGCGAGGCGTCAGCAACCTTCAGCGGTTGCACCGGCCCTGAGGCTGGCGCGCCCAAGGCGTCGGCCAGCGCCGCGAGGCCGGCGACCGAGTCTTCCTGCCGGGTCGAAAGCGTCAGGGTTTCACAGCCCTCGGGAACCAGGACGCTCGGCCGGTCGGGATAGGCGAAGAAAGCAACCGGCGTCACCGTGCCAACATAGACCATCAGGTCCACGCCCTGCAGATCGGCGAGGGCCGCCTCGCCGAAATACTGCATGCGGCCGGGCTGGAAAACGCCGGCTCCCCGCGGTTGGCGGGCGATGAAGGTGTCGGTCAGGACGCGGAAGCCGGCGGCGGCCAGACGGCTGGCCTGGACCAGGGCCTCGGCGCGCGTCGCCTGGCTACCCAGCAGCAGCACGGGCTTGGCGGCTGCCCGTATCGCCTTGGCCACAACATCCACCGCCTCGCCCGTCGGTGCGGCGCGCACCGGAACATTGGCGACCACCGGCTTGGTCGAAGCCGGCAGCCATGCCGAGTCGGCCGGCAGGATCAGACTGACCGGACCGCCGGGCGGGCCGTAGCTGGCGCTCACCGCCTCGGCCGCGATGGCCGCGACACTGTCGGGGGTATCGGCCGACTTCACCCAGATCGAGTTGGGACCGACGATGGTCGGGATGTCGGAGTTGAGCGGGGCGTCGTACTGGCGGTGATAGGTGGCGTGGTCGCCGATCACGTTGATGATCGGCGTGAAGGCGCGCCGAGCGTTGTGGAGATTAGCCAGGCCGTTGCCGTAGCCGGGGCCAAGATGCAGCAGGGTGCAGGCCGGCTTGTCGGTCATGCGGCCATAGCCGTCGGCCGCGCCGGTCGCCACGCCCTCGAACAGGCAGAGCACCGGGCGCATGGCCGGTTGACGGTCCAGCGCGCTGACGAACTGCATCTCGCTGGTGCCCGGATTGGCGAAGCAGGCGGTGACCTCGTTGGCCACCAGGGTCTCGATCAGAGCGTCAGCGCCGTTCATGTCAGAACACCATCACGTCAAATGAAACAGGATCGGAAAACAGCCGCTCGACCGCCTCGGCGCGTCGCGAGCGGGCCAGCGATTGGGCGATGTAGCCCTTGTCGGTGATCTCGCCGGCGCCCGCGTCGGGCGGGCTGTCCAGCACAAGGGCGCGGCTGATACGGCCGCCGGCGCCCTTGGCCTGGGCGTTGAAGCGCTCCATCCCCATGCGCACCGCGACCACGACCTCCTGCGGCGACATGGTCGGGTTGGGATAGAACAGCAGCCCCACCCCTTCGCGGCCCTCGCCGCAGACCACCGCGTCCGTGACCGCGTCGCCCACGGCCGAGACCGCCTTCACGCGCAGGTCGCCGACGCCCACGAAGGTGCCGCTGGCCAGCTTGAAATTCTCGGAGATACGGCCGTCGAAGGCCATGCCTTGCGCCGGCTCGGCCGGCTCCACGAACCGGGCCGCGTCACCCAGGCGGTAGAAGCCTTCCTCGTCGAAGCTCTCGGCTGAAAGCTCCGGCCGCCCCAGATATCCCGCTGTGACCTGCGGCCCCTTCACCCGGAACTCGAGCTTGCCCGCGGCCGGAATGAGCTTCACCGACGTACCCGGCACCGGCAGGCCGATCAGGCCCATGCGCTCGTTCGGCCAGTGGACGTTGCAGGCGGTCGGGCCGGTCTCGGTGGCGCCATAGCCCGAGGCGAAGCTGATCTTCTCGCCGACCGTGGCCATCGCCACGGCCTGGATGCGGTCGGAAATGTCCTGGCCCAGCGAGGCGCCGCCATATTGCAGCACGCGCACGCGAGAAAAGAAGGTGCGCGCCAGATCCGGGTCACGCTCCAGCTCACCAGCCAGCAGCATCCAGCCAGCAGGGACCATGTTGTGGTAGGTGGTCGAAACCTCCTTCAGGTTCCGGACCGTCTCGGCGAACCGGCCCGCGACCGGCTGACCGGCGTCGATATAGACCGTGCCGCCGCGATGCAGCGCCATGTGCAGGATCGAGTTGGCGCCCAGGCTATGGCTCCACGGGGCGGAATTCACCATCACCGGCGGCTCGTCGTCGGCGAAGCAGGCGGCGATCTGGGCCGAGTTGATCGCGATGTTCCGGTGCAGGCAGATCACCGCCTTGGGCAAGCCGGTGGAACCTGAGGTCAGGAGGTACTTGGCGTGATCGTCGGGGCGAGCGGCGGCATCGACGGCGCCCGCCCGCGCCAACCGCTCCAGCGGCACGTCGACCGGCCGCGCATTCTTGCCGGCGATGACCGGCAGGCCGGCCAGGAACGGCGCTTCCAGCGCCTCGCTGAACAGGGCCGCGTCCTCGGTGTAGATCGCCGACGGGTTCAGCACCTCGACGGCGTGGGCCAGCCGGGCAAGGTTGGCGCCGGGCAGGCCGTACTGCGGCGACACGGGCGCCACGGGCATGCCCTGGCTCATCGCCGCATATTTCACCAGCGCATGATCGACGCCGTTGCGGGCCAGGATCAGCAACGGCCGGGCGCCGACGACACCCAGTTCGCGCAGGCCCCCGGCGATGGCGCGAACCGCCTCGCGGGCCTCGGCGAAGGAAACCGTCCGCCAGCCTTCGCCCGAGCGTTCAGCCAGCCATGTCCGCGCCGGCGCCTCGGCGGCCCAGCGGTCAAGCGCCTGGGTGACGATGGTGAAATTGGTGGAGAACGCGGTCGGGTTGGTCAGCACCCGCTCACCGCCCGGCCTTTCCTCCACTTGCAGCTGCCGGGGCGCGTAGCGCGCGTCGCGGAACGGGGCGTCGGAAAGTCGGATCTTAGCGTCCATGTCCTAGCCTTAGCGGGACAGCGCCAGCCCCGCCAGTCTGCGTTCGAGATAGAGGCGTTCGGCCGGCGCCGGCTTCAGCGACAAGGCGGCGCGATAGGCGCTGGCGGCGTCGGCGGCCAGGCCCGCCCCCTCGCAGAGCGCCGCGCGCGCGGCTTGATATGGAAGCCAGGCCGCAAGCCGCCCGCCGCCCGGAACCGCCTCCAGCGCCGCCAGCCCCTCGCGCATCCCCCGCGCCTCCCCGACCGCCACAGCGCGATTGACGGCGGTCACCGGGTCGGGCCGGAAGTGCATCAGCCCATCGTAGAGCGAGACGATGTCGGCCCAAGGCGTCACCCCGGTTTCCCGCCGCGACAGGTGCGCGCCATGAATGGCGGCCATCAGTTGGCGCGGGCCAGGCTCGCCATGTCGCGCGGCGTTATCGAGCAGGCGCACGCCCTCGGCGATCAGGTCCGCGCGCCAAAGCAGCACGTCCTGAAGTGATGGGGGGATCATGGCGCCGCCTTCGTCCAGCCGCGCCGGGCGCCGAGCCTCGGCATAGCGAACCAGGGCGGCCAGCCCCAGAACCTCCGGTTCGCGGGGCATAAGCTCAGCCAGCTGCCCTGAGAGCCGCAGCACCTCTTCGGCGAACGGCGCGGCGTCTTCCGTGAGGCCGGCGTCCTGATAGGCTTGGGCGTAGGCGATCTCGAGCGTGGCCAGCACCGCCTCCAGCCGCTCGTTCCAAGCATCCCGGGCGGGGACTTCGAATGAGACTCCGGCGTCACGTATCTTGCGCTTGGCTCGCGTGATCCGCTGCAGCATGGCCGGTTCGGCCACCAGGAACGCCCGCGCCAGACGCTCGGTCGACAGGCCGCAGACGACCTTCAGCGTCAGGGCCGCGCGAGCCTCCGGTCCTACGGCCGGATGGCAGCAGACGAAGATCAGCCGCATCCGTTCATCAGGTATGGGCGCGTCGGCGGCGAGCAATTCATCCTCCGGCGTCGGCGCCGGCGGTCGCTCGTCATGGACGGCGCGCGTCCTGACGGCGAGGCGGCGCTTGGCGTCGAAGGCGTTGCGAAGCGCCGCGCGCCAGAGCCATGCGGCCGGATCGCGCGGCGGGTCGCGCCGCCAGGCCGGGATCGCCGCCGCGCAAGCCTCGGCGAAGGCCTCCTCGGCCTGGTCGAGATCGCGCAAGCGCGCGGCCAAAGCCGCGACGACCTGAGACCGGGCCGCGGCGATGGCCTGGCCGGCATCCGTCATCAGTAGATCGCGATGGGGCGGACCTCGACCATTCCGCCCTCGGCGACCGGCACCCTGCGGGCGTAGGCCAACGCGGCGTCGAGATCTGGAACATCGATAATGAAGTAGCCGCCCAGGTGTTCGCGGGTCTCGGCGAAGGGCCCGTCGTGCAGGCTCTGGCCGCCTCCGACCAAGGTCTTGACCGTCGTGGCGCTGGGCTGCAGGCCGTCGCCGCCGCGCAGGACGCCGTTGGCCGCCATTTCCTCCGAAAGAGCCGTATACTTGGCGACCACATCGACGAGCAGGGCCTCACCCGCGGGACCCTCGTAGATGTCTTCCGGCTCATAGATCAACAGCATGTACTGCATGGCGCTCGCCCTCATTTTCGTAACGCGACTTCCGCGTCGAAAGGTAGACGCGCCAGTAGGTCGCGAGTCGACAGGCGTCCTGGAAATTATCCCAGCCAGAGCGTCCCGCTGAGCCGTTGCAGCATGAAGGCGCTCGTCCTGGCCTGCACATAGGGGCCAAGGATGCCCAGCGACACCAAGCGCAGCGTCGCGTTGCCGGCGTTCAGGCCCGCCATTCCCCACCAACAGATCGGCAAGGAAAAGCCAAGGCCCGCGGCGGTCGAGCTCCAACGCGCGGCTTGATAGGGCGCCCAGACGGCCGCCAGGCTTACAAGCAGCGCCAGCCCCAAGGCGAAGAGCCCAATCACCTCCGCCACGCTCGCCGACACCAGGTCCAGCACCACCCCGGAGGTGAGGCCCAGCAGGATCCCGCCCACGAACAGCAGCATCATCACTGTTCCGAACCAGCCGATCGCAAAGGCGCTGTAGACATGGCGCCGTCGTGAGGCCGCCATGTCGAAACCCAGCCGCTGGCCCATGAAGGTCAGGCCGCCCCAAAGGCTGCCAGCCTGTCGCCGATGAGCGACCGGAAGCCACCATCCGAACGTCGCCAAGGTCAGCGATGCGTCCTTCATGTGGGCGAGCGCGAACTCCAGCGGCGATCCATGCAGCTCGAAGTGGACGCCCCGCCACTCGGTCCGGCTGGCCGTGTAGAGGAAGGCTCCGAACCGGCCGAGGCCCTCGACAAAGGCGATGGTCAACCAGGCTGCGACCGCGACCAACCCGCCCTGCAGCGGCCCCCAGGCCTGCACCGCCAGAACAGCGGCGAGCAACGGCCCGCCGATGGTCAGAACCTTCAACACGAAACCAACGAAAAGCTCGCGGCCGCCGCCGACATAGGTCAGCGGCTCGCCATAGAGACCCATCGAGCCCCATATGCGCCGCCGCACCTTGCTCTGCCCCCAGAACCGGTGCGCCGTCAGGGTGGCGAGATTCAACAGGCCATGCCTCAGGCTCAGCCCGAGGAAGCCGCGCGGCTCGATGCTCTGAACAAAGGCCAGGCCCAGCCCGCTGAACTCAACACTGTCGCCCGATCGCGACATCTACTCCCCCGCACTATGTGACCGAGCCTGTCACGTTCGGCGCACCCGCGCCAAGATCTTCCCCAACCAGGGGAGAGCTTAGCCGCCCAGCGTTTCGGAGAAGCGGACCGGCTCGCCGAGGCTCGGCGCCACGATCTCGTCGTCGCGCATGACCACCCGGCCGCGGATGATCGTGGCCACTGGCCAACCCTTGGCCTCGAAGCCGTCGAACGGGGTCCAGCCGACCCGGCTGGCCATGTCCTCATGGCTGATGATGCGGCGGGCCTTGAGGTCGACGATGGTGATGTCGGCGTCGTTGCCGACCGCCAGCCGGCCCTTGTCGGCCATGCCGAACACCCGGTTCGCGCCATGGCTGGTCAGATCCACGAAGCGCTCCAGGGACAGGCGTCCCTCGGCCACATGGGTCAGCATCACCGGAACCAGGGTCTGTACGCCGGGCATGCCCGAGGGCGACGCCGGATAGGGCCGCGCCTTTTCTTCCTTGGTATGCGGAGCGTGATCGGAGCCGAGCACGTCGGCGATGCCGGCGGCGATGCCATGCCACAGGCCAGCCTGGTGATAGGCGTTGCGGATCGGCGGGTTCATCTGGGCGTAGCCCTTCAGCCGCTCATAGGCCTCGGGCGCGGTCAAGGTCAGGTGCTGGGGCGTCACCTCGACGGTGGCGACGTCCTTGTGATGGGCCAGGAAGGTCATCTCCTCGGCCGTGGTGACGTGCAGCACGTGGATGCGCTTGCCCAGCGCCTTAGCGATGCGGACCAGGCGATGGGTGGATTCCAGCGCCGAGGCGGCGTCGCGCACCTCCTCGTGGCTGGTCCAGTCGCCGGTGCGGGCCAGCGGCCGGCGCTCGGCCAGGCGGTACTCGTCCTCAGAGTGGAAAGCCGCGCGGCGGTTCACATGGCGCAGGACCTGCTCGATGCCTTCGTCGTCCTGAACCAGCAGGCTGCCGGTCGAGGCGCCCATGAACACCTTGATGCCGCAGCAGCCGGGCAGGCGCTCCAGCTCGCCCAGGAACGGCGCATTCTCGTGGGTCCCGCCGACATAAAAGGCGTGGTCGCAGTGCATGCGGTGATTGGCGCGGGCGAGCTTGTCGGTCAGCGAATCCGGATCGGTGGTGGTCGGCTCGGTGTTCGGCATTTCGAACACGGTCACGACGCCCCCCAGGACCGCGGCGCGCGAGCCGGTCTCCAGGTCTTCCTTCCACTCCAGGCCGGGCTCGCGGAAGTGGACCTGGGTGTCGATGACACCGGGCAGGACGGTCAGGCCCTTGGCGTCGAAGACTTCGCCGGCCGAGGCCTGCGACAGGTCCCCGATCTCAACGATCTTTCCGTCACGCACGCCCACATCGGCGAACCCGCGGCCGGCGTGGTTCACCACCTCGCCACCCCTGATGATGAGGTCGAAGGTCTCGGGCATGTGTCGTCCTGGGTCTTGAGTTAGGTCTGGATTTTGGCGA
This sequence comes from Phenylobacterium sp., assembly GCF_030681155.1. Lineage (GTDB taxonomy): Bacteria > Pseudomonadota > Alphaproteobacteria > Caulobacterales > Caulobacteraceae > Phenylobacterium. The sequence goes on from NZ_JAUXXE010000057.1 coordinate 88,136, forward strand.
GCAGGTCCTTGGCGGCGGCGGTCACCGTCTCCACCGGTAGGTCCATCATGTGACAGAGCGCCTGCGAAAGCCCTGGGTCAACCGCCCGGATCTGTTCGAAGCTGCGCGGGCCACGCACCACGCGAGTGTTCGGGCCCCAGGGCGCATAGAGTTGATCGTCCGAAGGCCCGAACAGGCCGATGGTCGGCGTGCCCGCCGCAGCGGCCAGGTGCATCAAGCCCGAATCGTTGCCGATGAACAGCCGCGCATGTTTCAGGCAGGCATAGGCCGCCAGCAATTCTACCTTGCCGGCCAAGTCGATCGTCCGCTCGCGCGGGATCACGCTGCGCAGGGCGGAGATCGCCTGCATGTCATCGGGGCCGCCCAGCAGCATCAGCCGACCACCGGCAAGCGGCCCGTCCAGCAATTGCGCGGCGACCTGGGCGAAACGCTCGACCGGCCAGGTCTTGCCGCCCCAGTTGGCGGCCGGCGCCAGCGCCAAGATCGGCCCCTGGCCGGCGGTCAGCTCGCGGGCGTAGGCCTCTGTCGCCTCCGACGTAAACAGATACGGCGCGGGCGGCTCGCCCTCGATCTTTAGCAGCCTTGCGGCCTCGACCACCTTGTGGACCGGCGCGCCAGGGCTGCGCTTGAACACCGCGCGGCGTTCGCGCTTCAGGAACTGAGAGATCGCCGAGCCGCGCAGATCGACGACCAGACCCCACTTGCGCTGACGCACCTGTCGCCAAAGCTTCAGCCAGTGGCCGCCGTTCTTGGATTTCTCGAAAACAATGACCCGATCCAAGTTCGGCATGTCGGCGAACAACGGCGCCGCGGCCGGGCCGGCGACGATCGTAAACCGGGCATGGGGGATCTCTTCCAACAACCGGCGGATCAGGCCGGAGGAGAGAACCGCGTCCCCGATCCGGGTCGCGGTAATGAACAGAATCGGGAAGGACCCGTGCGCCATCGTCTCTCTATAGGGCTCCTGCCGCTGGCGCTCCACCCGCCGAGCCCTTAACTGCTGAACCATGACGACAAATCCCTCCATCGCCGCCCTCACCAGCCGAGCGCTCATCGCGGTATCCGGTGAGGATTGGCGAAGCTTCCTGCAGGGACTGCTGACCCAGGACGTTGAGACCTTGGCTTCGGAAGAAGCCCGGTTCGCTGCTCTGCTGAACCCGCAGGGACGGCTTTTGTTCGATCTGTTCGTCGTCGGCCGCGACGACGGCGCCTGGATCGACGTGGAAACCACACATCGCGACGCGCTGATCATGCGCCTGACCATGTATCGCCTCCGGGCCAAGGTGCAGATTTCCGCGGATGATACGCCTGTGTTCGCCGCGTTCGGCGCCGATCCCGGCGCCGGCTGGATCGCCGACCCACGATTGGCCGACCTCGGCTGGCGCGGCTACGGCGTCGACGCCGCCCCGAATGTGGCTGAAGCCGAGTATGACGCCCACCGGCTGGCGCTGGGCGTGCCCGGTCCCGCCGATTGGGGAGTCGAGAAGACCTATCCGATCGAGGCCAATTTCGACCTGCTGAATGGCATCGACTTCAAGAAGGGCTGCTTTGTCGGCCAGGAGACGACCTCGCGCATGAAGCGTCGCGGTCAGATCAAGAACCGCATGCTGCCGATCCGCTTCGATGGTCCGGCGCCCGCTTCGGGATCAGAGCTGCTGAACGGCGAGCGCCGCGCTGGCGAGGTGCTCTCAGGAATCGAGGGCCAAGCCATTGCTCTGGTGCGATTGGACCGGGTGGTCGAAGGCGACCTCACGGCCGATGGCGTCAGTGTCCGGACCGAACGCCCCGACTGGATCGGCGCCGCCGGCGATCCGCCCCCTACCTGAATCGTCATGGCCGGGCTTTGTCCCGGCCATGCATAGACACTGCCTCCCGTGGTCCTGCAGGAGAGGGCCGCGCGTATGGATCCCCGACACTCCGCTACGCTTCGGTCGAGGATGACGACCTTTTGGGTTAGCTGAGGAAGAACGCCCGCAGCGCAGCCAGGGTCTCGGCGGGCCGTTCCTCGGGAATGAAATGCCCGGCGTCTATGGCCTGGCCAGTGACGTCGTCGGCCCAGTCGCGCCAGATCGCCAGAGGGTCGTACCAGTTCCCGACCGCCCCCTTTGAGCCCCACAGCACCTGCAGCGGCGCGGTGATCCTGCGCACCCCACGATCGGCCTCGTCGGCGGCGACGTCGTAGCGGGCGCCGGCACGGTAGTCCTCGCACATGGCATGGATGACCGCCGGATCGCCCAGCGCGTTCACATAGTCTGCATAGGCGTGGGGTTCGAAGAATGAAGCGCCGGACGCGATGCGGAAGGCGAAGTGCACCGGGTCGGCGGCGATGAAATGCTCAGGAAACGGATGGGCCTGGGCCAGGAACGACCAGTGCCAGTAGCCCAGCGCGAACCGCCGGTCGGCCAAGCGCCAGACATCGGCGGTCGGGATGATGTCCAAGACCGAGACCTTGCGAACCACCTCGGGCCGATCCAGCGCCAGGCGATAGGCGACCCGCCCGCCCCGGTCGTGGCCGGCGACATTGAAGCTCTCGAACCCCAGACCGGCCATCAGGGCGACGACATCGCGGGCCATGGCGCGTTTCGAATAGGGCTCGTGATCCTCGGTCGTCACCGGCTTGGAGCTTTCGCCGTAGCCGCGCAGGTCGGGCGCGACCACGGTGAAGTCACGCGCTAGCTCGTCGGCGATCTTGCCCCACATCATGTGGGTCTCGGGATAGCCGTGCAGCAAAAGCAGCGGCGGACCGGCCCCGCCATGACGAACTCGCAGCGTCGCCTCACCCGTATCGATGCGCGACAGTTGGAAGCTCTCGAACGCCATGCAGCAGGCTCCGCTTGATAGGGGCCGGCCCGAGCGCCAAAACTCGACCCCATGACCGACGATCCGATTCGTTGCGGGTGGCGCGGCATGGCCGGCGACCCGCTTTATGAGGCCTATCACGACACCGAATGGGGCGTGCCCGAATACGATTCGCGCGCGCTCTGGGAAAAGCTGGTGCTGGACGGGTTCCAGGCGGGCCTCTCCTGGATCACCATCCTGCGCAAGCGCGATGCTTTCCGCGCCGCCTTCGCCGACTTCGATCCCGACGTCGTCGCCAGGTTCGGCGATGAGGATCGCGCCCGACTGATGGCCGACGCTGGCATCGTCCGCTCCAACGCCAAGATCGACGCCGCCATCAACGGTGCGCGGATCTATCTCGACATGCGCGACAAAGGCGAGGACCTGTCCCAGTTCATGTGGAGCTTCACCAACGGCAAGGTGATCCAGAACAACTGGGAGCGCATCGACCAGGTGCCGGCCCAGACCCGCGTCGCCGAGGAGATGTCCAAGGCGCTGAAGGCCAAGGGCTACAAGTTCGTCGGCCCAGTCATCGTCTACGCCTTCATGCAGGCCACCGGCTTTGTGAACGATCATCTGACCTGCTGCCATCGGCACGCCCAGGTGAAGCGGATGGGCCGCTGATGCCTGACATGATGCTGGAAATGGCCTGCCCTGGCCCCGTCTGCGGCGTGGACGAGGCTGGACGCGGCCCCTGGGCCGGCCCGGTGTCGGCCGGCGCGGTCATCCTCGACCCGAACCGGCTGCCCGAAGGCCTGGACGACTCCAAGAAGCTCACCGCCAAGGCCCGAGCGGCCCTGGAGCTGGACATTAAGGACAAGGCCCTGGCCTGGGGCGTGGGCCTGGCCTCCGTCGAGGAGATCGAAAACCTCAATATCCTCCAGGCCACCGGCTTGGCCATGCGCCGCGCCGTCGAGGCGCTGGCCATCACCCCGGCCTTCGCCCTGGTGGACGGCAACTACCGCTTCAAGCTGCCCTGCGAGATCAAGACTGTGGTCAAGGGCGACGCGATCTCATCATCAATCGCCGCGGCCTCGATCCTGGCCAAGGTCGCCCGCGACCGCCTGATGACCGAGATGGACTCGGTCTATCCTGGCTACGGCTTTGCGGCTCACAAGGGCTATCACGCCCAGGTCCATGTCGAGGCGCTGCGGACTCTTGGCCCCTGTGCGATCCATCGGCGCAGTTGGGAGCCGGTGCGCCTGCTGCTGATCGAACGTGGCGAACTGATCGCCGATTGACGGTTTGAATCAAGATTGACCCTCCCCGCCCGGCGTAGGTTTGTTGGGCATGAGCAACGATCTGGTCCACGCCCTGCTTCTCCAATCCAAGGCCTGCGCCTATCTCGGCTCGGCGTTTCATGCCGAATTGCTGAACTGCGCCGCGGCCGACCTCGAGGCCGGGGGCGCGGTGGCTCCGTTGCTGGCCCCTTGGGCGAATGCCGATCCCAAGGCGATCATGGCGGCCGCCGTGCCGTTGCGGCTGCTGGGCGCCCTGCATGACAGGGTGCTGAGCGGCGAAGACCCGGCCCTGAGCGCCGCCTATCCTCGCCCCGGTCAAACCGCCGACGCGCAGATCGCCTGGCGTGAAGCCGCCCGCGCGATCGTTGAACGCGAAGCGCAACTCGCCGCCTTCATGCAGCATGAGCCGCAAACCAACGAGGTCCGGCGGTCGGCCTGCCTGCTCGGCGGCTTTCTGACCATCGCCCAGGAAACTGGCCTACCGCTCCGCTGCTTCGAGATCGCCGCGAGTGCGGGGCTGAATCTCTCCTGGGACAAATACAGCTACAGCCTCGGCGATGCAGCCTGGGGTCCGGAAAGCCCCGTGCAACTGCCGACCGATTGGTCCGGCCCGCTGCCGCCGCTGAACGCCGAGATCGCGGTCATCGAGCGCGGGGCCTGCGACCGTCGGCCAGTCGATCTGACCGATCCGGTCCAGCGCCGCCGACTGCTTGCCTACGTCTGGCCCGACCAGTTTGAACGGCTGGACCGGCTACGCGCCGCCGTCGACCTCGCCTTGGCGATGGGGACTACGGTCGAGACCGCCGACGCCGTGGCGTGGACCGAGAGAACGGCCGGTCCGTCGCCCGGCGCAGCGACCGTCATCTACCATTCGGTCTTCTGGCAATACATGCCAGCCGAAAGCCAGACCGCCCTGCGCAAGACCATCGAGCATCTCGGCGCCCGAGCCACCGCCCAGGCGCCGCTCGCCTGGCTGCGCATGGAGCCGCCGCCGGAGAACGTGGCCGGCATGGAAATTCGCCTGACCCGCTGGCCCGGCGGTGAGGAACGCGTGCTGGCCGACGTCCACCCTCATGGGGCGTCGGTCAGATGGCGAGGCCCCGCCTAGGCGGCGGCCGCTTCGACCACGCCAGCGACGCTAAAGAAGTCCAGGCCGACCCTCCGGCCGCCACAGCGATCCAAGACCGCGCGAATAGCGGCCGAGGCCGGCGCGTCAGGACCCGTGGGCGCCCAAGCCCAGGCTTGGCGCGATCGCCATTGGGCGTAGTTGACGACACGCCGTCCGTCCTCGCTGGCGTGGAAGCTGATCGAGACAAAAGCTGGATCGTGCCGAAAATAGAGCTCGACCTGCTCGGCGATGCCGTCGATCAGCGCTTGCTGCTGATCGGGCTCGACCTCGAAATCCATCAGGATCGTGAAGTATCGATCTTTTTCGATCGCCGGCATGGGTGCGCTCCTTAAGCCTTTGCCATCCAAGGAGCCGGAGTTGTAAAACCTCAACTATGGTTGAGGTCAAGCAGTGATGATCACGAACGCCAACCGGCCCCGGACGATGGTCCCAGACCTCTCCGTCGGCGAGGTCGCCACCCGCAGCGGCGTGCCGGTCTCGACCATTCACTTCTACGAATCCAAGGGCTTGATCCAAAGCTGGCGCAGCGCGGGCAATCAGCGCCGCTACCCTCGCGGCGTGCTGCGCCGGATCGCGGTGATCAAGGTGGCCCAGCGCACCGGGGTCCCCTTGACTGTGATCGGTGAAGCGCTGGCCACCCTGCCCGAAGGCCGTCCACCCACCGCGCAGGATTGGAATAGAATGTCGGCGGCCTGGAAGGACGAGCTCGACGCCCGCATCGCCCGGCTGACCAAACTGCGTGACCAGCTCGACGGCTGCATCGGCTGCGGCTGCCTCTCGCTCGAAGCCTGCCCTCTACGCAACCCGCGCGACGAGCTGGCGCGGGAAGGCGCAGGTCCAAGGCTTCTCGACCCGGCCTAGGCGTGGGTCAGGCGATCCGCAGTTCGTCAGGGTGGCCAAGGACCGCGCCGAATATCGCGCACCAGTTCAGACGGCGGCGAAAAACTCGGTTGGACGTCGACGATGAGGAGCGCCTGCGTCATCCTGCAGGGCAACCTCATTGCGATTCGCTTGGCAAGGCTGGCCGGGTCGCCGCCGGAGGTTTCAGGCGAACAGGACGGGCGCCGCGCCGTATTTGTGCGGTTCGCGCACGATTTACCTTTCGCTAACCACGTTTTTCAACTCCCCCTTCACCACGATGACTCAGGATTCTGACTCCGGACATCGAGGTTAGTGACATGGGCGTTTCGACCGACACCATCATTCACGGGGACTGCATCGAGGAACTGAGGAAGCTGCCCGAGAAATCGGTCGACCTCGTTTTCGCCGATCCCCCCTACAACCTCCAGCTTGGCGGCGACCTGCTGCGCCCGGACAATTCCAAGGTCGATGCGGTCGATGATCACTGGGACCAGTTCGAGAGCTTTGCGGCCTACGACAAGTTCACTCGCGAATGGCTGACCGAGTGCCGCCGGGTCCTGAAGGATGACGGCGCGCTTTGGGTCATCGGCAGCTATCACAACATCTTCCGGGTCGGCGCCACCCTGCAGGACCTCGGGTTCTGGCTGCTCAACGACATCGTCTGGCGCAAGGCCAACCCGATGCCGAACTTCAAGGGCACCCGGTTCACCAATGCGCACGAGACCCTGATCTGGGCGGCCAAGGGCCGCGGCTCGCGCCGCTACACCTTCAACTACGACGCCATGAAGATGGCCAATGACGACGTGCAGATGCGCTCGGACTGGACCTTCCCGCTGTGCACCGGCGAGGAGCGGCTGAAGGACGAGAACGGCGTCAAGGCGCACCCGACCCAGAAGCCCGAAGCTCTGCTGCACCGCCTGATCCTGGCCTCGACCAAGCCCGGCGACGTGATCCTCGACCCGTTCTTCGGCACCGGCACCACCGGCGCGGCCGCCAAGCGCCTGGGCCGCCGCTATATCGGCCTGGAGCAGGACGAAAAATACGTGAAGCTCGCACGCGAGCGGATCTCGAAGGTCATTCCGATGGCGCCGGGCGATCTGGAAGTGACCGGATCCAAAAAGTCCGAGCCCCGCGTGCCCTTCGGCCAGGTGCTGGAAGCGGGCCTGCTGAGCCCGGGCGACACGCTCTATTGCTCCAAGGGCGCCCACGCCGCCCGCGTCCGCGCCGACGGCAGCCTGGTGGTCGGCGAGCTGTCCGGTTCGATCCACAAGGTTGGCGCCATGGTGCAATCGGCCCCAGCCTGTAACGGCTGGACCTATTGGCACTTCAAATCCGACAAGGGCCTGGCCCCCATCGATGTGCTGCGCTCGAAGATTCGCTCGGCGATGCCATCGGCCTAGGGCCGCAAACCACTAGCTCGTCCTCCTAGGTCTTATGCCTAGGATGACGAGGTGTATGGGCTGGCCTAGAGCAGGTTGCTCAGCCCGGCCCTCGCGGCTTTCAGGAACACGCTCGGCAAGGCGTCCAGACCGACACGCGGAGTCCAGATAAAACCATCGGCGTCGCCCTCGGCCCGCAACAGCCGCAGGGTCAGGCTGAAATGGGTGAAGACATGCTCAACCTCGCCCACCGGCCGCCACTGAGCGCCGACCGGCGCGGCGGCCATGGCTTCCTCGTCGTCCCAGCCGGTGGCGCGCCAGTCGCTCGTCGGCAGGGCCAGCATGCCACCCAGCAACCCCTTGGGGGGACGGCGGATCAGGGCCACTTCATTTCCGCGCGTTAGAATATAGGCCACGCCATTGCGATGCGGCCGGGCGATCTTGGCGGCCTTGCGCGGATAGGTTTCGGGCTCGCCGCCAGCCAGGCCCGCGCAGAACTCCGCCACCGGGCAACGATCGCAAAGCGGGCCCTTCGGGCGGCAGACCGTGGCGCCTAGGTCCATCAGCGCCTGGGCCCAGTCGCCGGGACGCTCATCCCGCACAAGCGCCCCGGCCAATCGCTTCAGTTCGACCTTGGCGTCCGGAAGCGCCTGTTCGACGGCGAACAGCCGCGACATCACGCGCTCGACATTGCCATCGACCACATTGGACGGCCGGTCGAAGGCGATCGCCGACACTGCCGCCGCGGTATAGGGACCAAGCCCCGGCAACGCCCGCAGTCCTTCTTCGGTATCGGGGAATACGCCGCCATGCTCACCGGCCACGGCACGCGCGCAGGCCAGCAGGTTGCGAGCGCGGGCGTAGTAGCCAAGGCCCGCCCAGGCGGCCATCACCTCGCCATCCTCCTCGGCGGCCAGATCCGCCACCGTCGGCCAGCGGGCGGTGAACTTCAGGAAGTAAGGTGTGGCGTGCGGCACGGTGGTTTGCTGCAGCATCACTTCGGACAGCCAGACCCGGTAGGGATCGGCCCGCACCCCGGCGCGATTGTCGGCCGGGCCGACCCGCCAGGCGAGGTCACGGGCGCCGGCGTCGTACCAGGCAAGCAGTTTGGCGCGGAGTGTTTCTGGGGTCACCGGATCTCGCTACCCGATCCTCGCCTCGGCGGGGAGCCTTGATGTATGGTGAGGCGATGCCTCGTCCTCTTCCCACAGCCGCGGAAGCCGCCGCCATACTGTCGCGCAAGCGCACGCGGCCGCAGCACCGCCCGCCGCCGGTCGCCGGCCGCGGTCTGCGCCGACTGCTGAAGGACCTGGACGAGAAGTTCGGCCAGGGCCCCGGCGCCCTCCAGGCCCGCTGGCGCGAGATCGTCGGGGCTGAGATCGCCAAGCGGACCGAGCCGGTGAAGCTCACCAAGCCACGCGGCGGCGGCCCCTCGGCGCTGGAGATCCGCGTCGCCGGCGCTTCGGCCGCCCTGATCCAGCATCAGGCGCCGGAGATCGTCGCGCGGGTGAACCTGTTCCTGGGCTCTGGAACGGTGAACAAGCTCCGCATCGTTCAGGGGCCGCTTAGAAACCTGACCGGTCCTGCGACCAAACCGCCCCGGCGGCGAACGGCTCCGCTGGACGCCGCCCAGGAAGCCGAACTGGCGAAAAGCCTGGCTGACGCCCCGGACGGCCCTCTGAAAACCGCATTGCTAAGCTTGGGTCGAGGCGTCCTACGCCGCCACGCCGGTTGACTTTAGACGCCGCCGCACGTTCCTGCCGGCGGGAATCGCGCTTTACTCTTTCATTCGGACTTCCGCAGAGGTGCAAATGCCGAACTTCAACCGTCGCCTGCTTGTCGTCGCCGCCCTGGGCGCGCTCGCCCTCGCCGGCTGCTCGAAGGGCGCTGGAACCGTCGACACCGCCGACATGACCCTGGGCGATCCGAACGCTAAGGTGAAGATGGTGGAGTACGCGTCCCTCACCTGCAGCCACTGCGGCACGTTCAACAATGACGTCTTCCCGGCGTTCAAGGCGAAGTACATCGACACCGGCAAGGTGCACTACACCTTCAAGGAATTCCTGACCCCTCCGAACGAGGTCGCCGCCGCCGGCTTCCTGACCGCGCGCTGCGCCGGCAAGGACAAGTACTTCAACGTCACCGACGCGATCTTCCATGCCCAGCAGGAAATGTTCACGACCGGCGACATGCGCGGCGTGCTGCTGCGCATCGCCCAATCGGCGGGCCTGACCGAAGAGCAGTTCAACGCCTGCATCACCGATGAAGCGGCGCTGAAGGCCCTCAACGAGCGCGTCGAAAAGGCCATCAAGGTCGACAAGATCAATGCGACCCCGACCTTCGTGATCAACGGCAAGAAGGTGAAGGAGGGCGAGGTCTCGCTCGCCGAACTCGACGCCGCCGTCGCCGAAGCCTCGAAGTAAGCCATGGCTCAGCCGAACCGCCGTGTCGCTCTCGTCGCCGCACTAGGCGTCCTGATGTTCGCGGCCGGTTCGGCGACCGCCGCACCTAGTCCTGGCGAAATGACCTTGGGCAATCCCAAGGCCAAGGTGCAGATGGTGGAATATGCGTCGCTGAGTTGCGTGCACTGCGCGCACTTCAACAACGAGGTCTTCCCAGCTTTCCGGAAGAAGTACATCGACAGCGGCAAGGTGCATTACACCTTCCGCGAAATCCTGACGCCTCCGAACGAGGTCGCCGCAGCGGGCTTCATGGTCGCCCGCTGCGCCGGTAAGGATCGCTACTTCGCCGTGCTCGATGCGATGTTCCATGAGTTCGACACCTGGGCGAAATCGGGCG
>NZ_JAUXXE010000067.1 GCF_030681155.1 Phenylobacterium sp.
CGCCCCCGCCGCCTCCTCCGCCCCCGCCGCCGCCGCCTCCGGCTGCTGCCGAGGCTAAGCAATTCGTCGTCTACTTCCCGTTCGATCAGTACGTCCTGACGCCGGAAGCCCAGGCGGTGGTTCAGGAAGCTGCGACCTACGCGACGAGCGGCAATGCGACCCGCGTGATCGTGGTCGGCCACACCGATACGTCGGGCCCGGCTGACTACAACATGCGTCTCTCGGAACGCCGCGCTAAGGCCACCGCCGATGCGCTGGTTGGTCTGGGCGTTGGTCAGTCCACGCTGCAAGTGGATTGGAAGGGTGAAACCGATCTCGCCGTTCCGACCCCGGATGGCGTGAAAGAACCGCTGAACCGCCGTTCGACGATCGACATCAACTTCTAAGATATCGATCTTCGGCGCTAAGCCGATCTAGCGGAGAGCCCGGCCGAAAGGCCGGGCTCTTTTGCTTTGTGGCGCAGCCTTCACCGCGGTCTTGCGTTGTGAAGGCTCCACTAGGGCCGGGGCTACAATGACGCTGCAGCAGGGGCTGGCCTTCGGGCTTATCGGCCTGACCATCGCCGCCTTCATTTGGGGGCGGTTTCGCTACGACGTGATCGCGCTCTGCGCCCTGCTGGCGGGGGTGGCCGTCGGCGTCGTTCCGGCCAAGAGCGCCTTTGACGGCCTCTCCAACGACATCACCATCATCATCGGCGCGGCCCTGATCGTCAGCGCCGCCTTCGCCAAGTCCGGCATCGTCGAGGCGGCGCTGCGCCCGTTGATCCCCTATCTGAAGAGCGAGCGCAGCCAGGTCCCCGTCCTGACCGCGGCCGTCACCCTGCTCTCGACCGCCACCAAGAATGTCGGCGCCTTGGCGATTCTGATGCCGGTGGCGCTGCAGCTGTCGCGTCGAACTGGCTCCTCGCCCTCGCGCCTGCTCATGCCGATGGCCTTCGGCGCCATGCTGGGCGGCATCGTCACCCTGGTCGGCACCGCGCCCAACATCATCGTCTCCCAGGTGCGCGAGGAGATCCTCGGCAAGCCGTTCGGCATGTACGACTACACGCCGGTCGGCCTGGCCCTGGCCGTGATCGGTCTGGTGTTCCTGGCCTTCGCCTACAAGATCTTGCCGACCGACCGCGCGCCGACCGCCAATATCGACGCCGCCTTGGCTGCCAACGCCTATTTCACCGAGGTCGAGGCGCCCGAGGACTGGTCGCTGGTCAAAAACCGCGTCGCCGATCTCCACGCCCTGGCCCATGGCGAGGCCCAGGTGATGCTGCTGCTGCGCAAGGGCCGCCGGCGCGCTCGGCCTCACCCCAATCTCAAGATCCTGCCGGGCGACGTGCTGCTGCTGCAGGGCGAGCCCCAGGCCCTGGACGAGCTGATCACCCGCTCCAAGCTGCGCCTGATGCGTTCGGACCGGCCCGTCGCCATGGAGGAGCCGACCGAGGAAGCCCGCGTCGTCGAGGCGGTGGTCTCGGCCGAATCGACGCTGATCGGACGCTCGGCCCAGCAGAGCGACCTCTATGGCCTGCACGGAATAAACCTGCTCGCGGTCAGCCGCTCGGGCTACAGCCTCAAGCAGCACATCAGCCGGGTCCGCCTTCGCGCTGGCGACATGCTTGTGCTGCAGGGCGGCGAGCGCAGCCTGCCCGGCGCGCTGTCGACCCTGGGCCTGCTGCCGCTGGCCGAGCGTGAGGTGCGCCTTGGCGGCATCCGGCACACCCTGACCCCGGCCCTCATCTTGGCGGCGGCCATGGTGCTGGTCGCCTTCCAGCTCGTGCCGGTCGCCATCGCCTTCTTCGGCGCGGCGGTGCTGATGATCATGGCCGGCTCGATCCGGATGCGCGAGGCCTACGCCGCCATCGACGGGCCGCTGATCGTGCTGATCGCCGCGATGATCCCGGTTTCGGAGGCGATCCAGACGACCGGCGGCGCAGACCTGATCGGCTCCTGGCTGTCGATGATCTTCCGCGATCAGCCGCCGATGATCGCGCTGGTCTCGATCATGGCCGTCGCCATGGCCGCCACGCCCTTCCTGAACAACGCCGCCACCGTGCTGATCGTCGCGCCAGTGGGCGCCAGCCTGGCCGGCAAGCTGGGCCTCAACCCCGATCCCTTCCTGATGGCGGTGGCGGTCGGCGCGGCCAGCGACTTTCTCACCCCCATCGGGCACCAGTGCAACACCCTGGTCATGGGCCCAGGCGGCTACAAGTTCGGCGACTATGCAAAGCTCGGGGCGCCGCTGACGGTGCTGGTCCTGGTCCTCGGCGCGCCCTTGATCGCCCACTTCTGGCCGCTTGTCGCCCACTGACCCACACTTTCAGGCACCCCCAGCCTGCGGCGCCCTTGCGAACCGTCGGCGGGGCCCCGAAGTGAAGGTCCGCCCCAACCATAGGCGCCGGAGTTGCGAATGACCGATCAGCCGCGGGTAGAGCTAAGCGACGGCGCCGCCATTCCCCAGCTTGGTCTCGGGGTCTGGCAGACCCCCAATGACGAGGCGGCCAGCGTGGTAGGGGCGGCCCTCAAGACGGGCTACCGCCACATCGACACCGCCGCCGCCTACCAGAACGAAAAGGGCGTAGGCGAGGGGCTGCTCGCCTCCGGTCTGGCGCGGGACGAGGTCTTCATCACCACCAAGGTGTGGAACGATCACCAGGGCTACGACAGCGCCCTGCGCGCCATTGAGGCCAGCCTCAAGCGCCTTCAACTGGAGCAGATCGACCTTTGCCTCATCCATTGGCCCGCGCCGAACCGCGGCCTCTACCTCGACACCTGGCGGGCGTTGATCAAGGCCCAGGAAATGGGCCAGGTCCGCTCCATCGGCGTCTCAAATTTCGAGGTCGAACACCTGGACCGGATCATCAGCGAGACCGGCGTGACCCCGGTGCTGAACCAGATCGAGCTCCATCCCCGCTTCCAGCAGACCGCCCTGCGAACCGCTCACGCTGAGCGCGGAATCAAAACCGAGTCCTGGAGCCCGCTCGGCCAAGGCCAGCTGCTGTCTGATCCCGCGATCGCCGCACTCGCCGCCAAGCACGGCCGCACCGCGGCCCAGGTGATCATCCGCTGGCACCTCGACAGCGGCCTCATCGTGATCCCGAAATCGGTGACGCCCAGCCGGATCGCCGAGAACTTCGACGTGTTCGGCTTCAAGCTCGACGCCGAGGACCTGGCGGCCATCGCCGCTCTCCATCAAGCCGACGGCCGCATCGGCCCCAACCCGACGACCGCGACGTTCTAGGGCTCCTCCGACCGTCGGCGTTGCTTGGCGCACCGTCCACGGTCTAGCTTCCGAGCGGGGGGGGCTACAATATGAAGCTGAAATACAAGGTCGCTATCGCGACGGCCGTTGTGGTGGTCGCTAGTGCGGCGGGCGCCGCGTGGTGGTTGTCCAAGACCTATGCTGATGGTGAGGCTCGTTTCCAAACTGCGGCGGACGCCAAGCGGATCAACGACGTTCATAAGATCGCCGAGTTGATCGAGGTCTATCAGGACAAGACCGGTCACTCGCCGTTTGAAGGGCCGGGCGCCTCGAAGCTCGATGGCCCCTTTACGGTGCTGGTCGGCGCACCTAAGGCCGAACGGGAGCTTGCACCGCGTGGAAATCCCCTGGGGCAGGAGCCGCCGGCGGCCAGGTCAGCCGATCTGTTGGCAGCGCTGCGCGCCGAACTCGGAACGCACGTGACCTTGCCCATCGATCCGCAGAGGGGGGAAACCGGCGCGCCAAACGCTTACTACGTTCGCTTCAAGCCCGGTGGGGAGTACCTGGTCGCCGGATTTCTCCGTCGCCCGAACGCCACCGCAGCCCCTCTGGCGCCAGGCGTATACGCCTATGCGGTGAGGTCTGAGCGCGGGGCTTGGGCCGGGCCGATTTGGGCGCATGCGCGGACCATCAGCCAAGTGTCCGAGGCCGAACGCCTTGCAATCGCCGAAGGCGGCCAATGGGCCGATCAGCAATTCAGTCAGTATATGGACCTCGCTACCGGCGCCGGAAAATGAAGTCCGCGTCCCGGGCGCTCGCGTCCATCGCCGGCGATTTCAGTCTGCGACCGTCCGCCGCCGGGCGCCGACCATCAGGCCCTCGATGCGCGAGCCCTCAGCTTTCAGCACGGGCCGAAGCCGGTTGAAGAGCCGGGCATAGTTGTAGAAGGGCACGCTTGGCCACAGGTGATGCACCAGGTGCAGGTTCTGCTGGAGCGTCAGGAACGTGCCGCCGGCCCATAGACTGGCGCGGGTGTTCAGATAGCGCTCGGTGTGGTCGAACGGGTGGTGCGGCAGCCATTGGAACAGGATGTTCAGCATCAGGATTGCGATGCGGGTCGGCAGGAACCACAACATCAGCCAGTCGGCGACATGGCCTGTGGCGATCGCAACGACCAGCAGCGCCAGGGTGAACAGGGCGACGGCCGACACCTGGGCGATTTCGGCAGGGCTCAGGATCGTTCCCAACCGCTTGTAACGCTCCGGGTTGATGAACCGCACGACGAAGATCGGCATCAGCGACATGGGAGCAGAGATCGTCCATTTCCTGAGCAACTGGACGAAGGTGCCCTTCACGAAGATGTCCGGGTCGCGCTCGGTATTGGTGTGCGAGTGATGCAGCACGTGGGTGCGCTGCAGGGCGGGCCAGCCGCTGCCCATGCCCAGCGCGCCGATCCAGCCGACGACCGTGTTGATCCAGGCCGCGCTCTTGGGGCTGGCGACCACGTTCCCGTGGATGGCTTCGTGGACCAGCGTGTAGTGGGCGTAGGAAATGATCGCCAGCACCGGCGTGCAGATCCACAAGGGCAGCGTCCGGGTCAGGCCCAGCCACACGACGGTGAGCAGGGCGATGGGCAGCGCCGCCGCCAGGGCCAGGGTCGGCCACGCCACCGCCGGCGACAATTCCACCGCGATCCGCCGCTCGTCGGCGTGGGAGATTCCGATGCTCGCTCGCAGAGCTTTGGGGTCGTGCGCGCCGTCGGCCATGAGGTTTCCTCCTGCCCCTTGTCCCAGGGTGTGGCAAAACGATAGCGACTTCCAAAATCAAAGCGACTCAAAAATGACGCCTGCGTCATCTTTCTCGTTGAGAGGTGGACAAGGTGGATCTGAAATTCATAGTGCCGCTCACTGAGAAAATACGGACCACCGCGGTAGGGTGTGAGACGGAGGAGGATTGGGCGAATGAGCGCTTCTGGAAACGACGCAGACGACGACACGCTATGTCCGATCGCGCACTCGACCGGCCTGGTCGGCGACCGTTGGTCCATACTGATCGTGCGTGAGCTGCTGCTGGGGCAGAGCCGCTTCCAGGACCTGCAGGCCCAGACGGGCGCGACCAGCCAGATGCTCGCCGCGCGCCTCAAGCGCCTGGAAGCTGACGGCCTGGTCGAGCGTCATCCTTATTCCGAACGCCCGCCGCGTCACGAATATCGACTGACGCCGAAGGGCCGCCATTTGATGCCGGTCATCCTGGCCCTGAGAACCTGGGGCGAGCAGTGGTGCAAGCCGCAGAGTGAGCAACCGGCGACCCGGATGTTCCACCGCGCTTGCGGCTCGGAGCTCGAGCTCGACGGGAAATGCCCCGCCTGCGGCGGTCTCGTCGCCTGGACCGACATGCGCGGCCAACCGAGCGAGGCCTATGCCGAAGAACGCGCCCGCCGCGCCGCCGACTTCACCGATCATCGGCGGGCCGCTGACGCCCAAACGCAGCCGGACCGGTAAGCCAGGTTCCTCACTGTCACGGCCGAGGGCTTCAGCTAGCAGGAGATCTCTCGGCCGAGGCGGCGCAAGTCCACCTCGGCCGAAAGCCTTAGCCGGCGATCAGAATCCAGACGCCGATCGCCGCGAACGAAGCGGCGGCGGCCCAGCGAATATACTTCAGCGGCAGGCGCGTGGCCGCGGCCTCGCCGATCAGCACCGCCGGGACGTTGGCGATCATCATGCCCAGTGTGGTGCCGGCGGCGACCAGCAGCACCTGGTCGAACTTGGCGGCCAGGGCCACGGTCGCGACCTGGGTCTTGTCGCCCATCTCCACGAAGAAGAACGCCACCAGGGTGGTGATGAAGATCGAGGCGCCGGCCTTCTCGCGCGGTGCGTCGCCATCTTCGAACTTGTCGGGAATCAGCGCCCAGCCGGCGAAGGCGATGAAGGCCAGGCCCAGCACCCACTTCATCCACGGGCCGTTCAGGAACTGGCCGGCGGCCACGCCGACCATTGCGGCCAGGGCGTGGTTGGCCATGGTCGCGACCAGGATGCCTAGAATGATAGGGGCCGGCTTGCGGAACCGTGCGGCGAGCAGAATCGCCAGCAGCTGAGTCTTGTCGCCAATTTCGGCGACGGCCACGAGGCCGGTAGAGACGAGGAAGGCTTCCATCGAGAGCATGCGTCCGGGCGGGGTCGAGACATACCAATGGCCTTCCGCGCCGCCGACCCCGCTATGGACCGACGCACGAAAGCCAAAGGTCTCGCCAAGCACCCGGTCTCGTGCGGAGCACGTGACCAAGACTTTTGATGACGCGCCTTCCGGGCGGCGAACCGGAGTCCACTTCGCCTGAATGCGCGTCGCCGAATGCGCCATGCAGCGAGCCAAAAGGCCGTTTGCAAGTTTGTTGACGCATCCCCCGTTGGAGCTACGGGCGGCTACTCCCCAGTGACGGCGGTGTGGATAGGGTGGGGACGATCCGTGGGCAAGTGAGAACGACTCGCGAGTTCGCCTGCCGCAGGTATTCACATCCGCGTGAGCGAACCCTTCCGCAGCGGGAGGCGGCCTGTGGAAAACTCAAGCGCAGCAACCAGTCAAGATGGCTGTTAACCTCTCGTTAAAGAAAAACTCATGGGGACGAACGCTCATCCCCGTTGACGAGTCATTAGCCTTCATGGCCCCATATGATGCGTATCGGGGGCGGGGCTGCCACTAGATATAGCGATGGAAGCGGCCGGGCGGTGTCCCGGACAGAAACGTCTGATAGATATGGGTTTTGGGTCATGAGCAGCGGCGAAGCGGTAATGCGGACGGTTTCGGAAGCGACCCAGGCGGCGTCTGAGCGGTCCGATCGACCGCAGCTGCAGCTCGTCCGCAAGGTCGAGGTCGATCGCTCGCGCGACGCGCTGCTGACCGACTTCGGCAAGACCACCCTGGAAGACCGCTACCTGCTGGCCGGCGAGAGCTACCAGGACATGTTCGCGCGCGTCGCCACGGCCTATGCCGACGACGCCGACCACGCCCAACGCATCTACGACTACATCTCCAACCTCTGGTTCATGCCGGCCACTCCGGTGCTCTCGAACGGCGGCGCCGGTCGCGGCCTGCCGATTTCCTGCTTCCTGAACGCCGTCGGCGACAGCCTCGAAGGCATCCAGAGCGTTTGGAACGAGAACGTGGCCCTGGCCTCGAACGGTGGCGGCATCGGCACCTACTGGGGCGGCGTGCGCTCCATCGGCGAAAAGGTGAAGGGCGCGGGCCAGACCAGCGGCATCATCCCCTTCATCCGCGTGATGGACTCGCTCACCCTCGCCATCAGCCAGGGCTCGCTGCGCCGCGGTTCGGCCGCGGTCTATCTCGACATCCACCATCC
>NZ_JAUXXE010000069.1 GCF_030681155.1 Phenylobacterium sp.
CTGGTCGATCAACTGCCGCGCAGCCACATCGGCAAGGTGTTGAAACGGGAACTGCGCGATGCTTATGCGCCTGCCGTAAGCGTCGGTTGAGCGGGCGGGTGGCAGCCTCTATGACGGTGGGAGCGCTGCCGCCACCCCGAGATTTCAATCCCGCATGACCCGACCACCCAGCGCCCGTTTCGAGCGCCGCAAGAAGGACATCGTGTCTTCCGCGGTCCAGGCCATGAACCGCAAAGGCGTGCGCGGGATGACCCTGGCCGACGTCGCCACCCAGCTCGGCATCGTGCCGACCGGGGTCATCTACTATTTCAAGAACAAAGAGGAGCTGGCGGAGGCTTGCTTCCAGCTTGGTATCGCCCGCTACCGCGAATTTGCGCGGGCTGGCGAAGAGCACGCTAGCGCACGCGAGCGCATAGCGGCGTTCAGCAAGGCCTATTTCGATTTCCGCTATCAGGTCGTGACCGGCCAGGCCGACGATATCGCGGTGTTCAACGATGTCCGGGCGCTCAATCGCGAGACGGTCAACGTCGCCTATGTCGACATGTTCAGGCATGGACGGCAGCTTTTCGACGCGCCCGAGACAGCCGGGCTCAGCCGTTTGGCGAAAAACGCCCGCAGCCATCTGCTGCTTTCACAAGCCTTCTGGAATGTCGTTTGGCTGCAGGGCTTGGACCCCCAGGACTATGGGCGGGCCTGGGAGCGATCAACATCGATCCTGGTCGACGGATTGCGCGCGCCAGGCGCGCTGTGGAATCCGTTGCCGCTCACCTCGCTCAATCCGGAAGGGGAGGGCGATGCTGGTGAAATGTTCCTGCGCGCCGCAACCCACCTCATCAACGAGGAGGGCTATCTCGGCGCGTCCATCGACAAGATTTCCGCCCGGTTGAACCTCACCAAGGGCGCCTTCTACTATCACCACGAAACCAAGGATGAGCTGGTGGTCGCGTGCTTTGAGCGCACCTTCCAGATCATGCGTCGGGCCATTCGCCAGGCCGAGAGCGCCTCGGCGAACGGCCTACAGGCGCTCGCCACCGCCGCTGTGGCGCTCGTTGAGTGCCAAACCTCCGGTAATTCGCCGTTGCTGCGGACTTCGGCGCTGACCACGGCTCCGGAATCGATCCAGCCGCAGATCGTGGCCAAATTCAACAGCGTTTCCGATCGCTTCGCAGCGCTGATATGTGACGGCGTCGCCGACGGGTCGATCCGTCCGGTAGATGTCAACATCGCCGCCCAGATGCTGACGGCCATGATCAACGCCGCCGCCGAGCTGCATTTCTGGACGCCGGGCATGACGTACGGTCAGGCTGCTGATCTTTACGTGCGGCCATTCTTTGAAGGCCTGCTGGCTCCCTTATAAAAAGAGGGCCGCGCCTCGGCGCGGCCCTTTCAGGTGCGAACGGCTTGCAGATCGGGCCGGATGCTGCGGCCCGCGCCGTTCGGGGAGTTTCAAGGCGATGGCGTCTCGGCGCGGCCGTCTCAGAAGATTTCGAAAAGGCCCGCAGCGCCCATGCCGCCGCCCACGCACATGGTGACCACGCCGTACTTGGCGCCGCGGCGCTTGCCTTCGATCAGCACGTGCCCCGTGGAGCGGGCGCCAGTCATGCCGTAGGGGTGGCCAATGGAGATGGCGCCGCCCGAGACGTTCAGGCGCTCATTCGGAATCCCCAGCGTGTCGCGGCAGTAGAGGACTTGGCTGGCGAAGGCCTCGTTCAGCTCCCAGATGCCGATGTCGTCGATGCTCAGGCCTGCCTGCTTCAGCAGCTTGGGAACTGCGAAGACGGGGCCGATACCCATTTCCTCCGGCTTGCAGCCGGCCACCGCCATGCCGCGATAGGCGCCCAGCGCTTGAAGGCCGCGCCGTTCGGCTTCGCCAGCTTCCATGAGAACGACCGCCGCCGCGCCGTCTGAAAGCTGGCTGGCGTTCCCGGCGGTGACAAACTTGCCTTCCTTCACGAAGGGGCCGCCCTTGAACACCGGGGCCAGCTTCTGAAGGTCGGCCAGGGTGGTCGACGGGCGGTTGCCCTCGTCGGCCGAGATGGTGATCTCGCGCTTCGACTGCTCGCCGGTGGCCTTGTCGACGACGATCATCGTGGTGGTGATCGGCGCGATCTCGGCGTTCATGCGTCCCTCGGCCTGCGCCGCGGCGGTGCGCTGCTGTGACTGCAGGGCGTACTCATCCTGGGCCTGGCGGCTCACGCCGTAGCGCTCGGCCACGAGTTCGGCGGTCTCCAGCATCGGGATGTAGAGCCCTGGCGTGCTGCGGACGAGTTCCGGATCGCCAGCGCGGTAGTTGTTCATGTGCTGGCCCTGGACCAGTGAGATCGACTCGACCCCGCCGCCCACAGCGACGGTCATCCCATCAACGATAATCTGCTTGGCGGCGGTAGCGATTGCCATCAGTCCCGAGGAGCACTGACGGTCGATGGTTTGACCAGCCACCGTGTCGGGCAGGCCGGCCCGCAGGGCCGCCTGGCGGGCGGTGTTGAAGCCGGTCGTGCCTTGCGGCAGCGCGCATCCCATCACCACGTCGTCGATCTCACCGGGATCAATTCCGGCCCGCTTGACGGCCTCGGCGATCGCGTGCCCGCCCAAGGCTTGCGCCTGGGTGTCGTTGAAGGCGCCGCGGAAGGCCCGGCCAATAGGAGTGCGGGCGGTGGACACGATAACAGCTTGGCGCAAAACCAGGTCTCCGGAAGGCTTGAATTGATGAACTGGTATTTTTCCTATCAACCCCAAGCCGTTTCGCACAGGCCATATATTTGTGTTTCGGAATATTTTTGAGTGCGTGGTTTGCAATCAAATTCGACTTGTCTATCGTATGCCGGGCAAGCCGACAGGGAGGTCGCGTGGGTCACGAAATCGAGCAGAAGTCGATCACGATCTGGAGTGAAGGCTCACGGCTGGCCGCTGAAATTCTACGGCCCAAGGGTGGCGCCGCGGCTCTGCCGGCGATCGTCCTCGCCCATGGTTGGGGCGGGCTGAAAGAGCATCTGATTGAGCTTTACGGCAGGGCGTTCGCCGCCGAGGGGTTCGTGGTGCTGGCCTTCGACTATCGCGGCTGGGGCGGCTCCGATGGCCGCATGATCGCGGCGACGGATACCCCGATGTTGACCGAGGGCGGTGTGCAGACACAGCACATGCGGGTGCTGCGCGAGGTCGTGGACCCGGTCGACCAATTGGCGGATGTTCGCAACTGCTTTGCCTGGCTTGTCGCCGAGCAAGGGGTCGATCCGGCCCGTGTGGGGCTCTGGGGCTCCAGCTACGGGGGCGGTCACGTAACCTGCGCCGCGGGCATGGACCCTCGCGTGAAGGCCGTGGTCGCCCAGATCGGCGGCTACGGTCACCCCCGCGAGGAGTGGTATAGCGCCCTTGCCCTTCAGCGGCAGTCCGACAAGGCGCGAGGCGTCCTTAATCCCCCGGTGCCGCAGGGCGTCGACGGTGCGCCCGGCCTGCGCGGCACGCCTGATATCGCTCGGCAGCTTGGCCATGCGCCGCTGGACTACGCCCAGAAGATCCGGGCCCCGATCCTGTTCATCGACGCCGAGTTCGAGGAATACAACGCGCCTGCGCTGCAGGGCGGGGCGGCCTTCGAGATCGTCAAGGCGAACGGGGTGACCACCGAGCGGCGCACCTTCCCGTGCACGCACTACAAGGTTTACGACGAGCATCTGGTCGAGGCGCGCCAAATGGCCCTCGATTGGTTCAAAAAACACCTGTGAATTTGAGGGCTTAGGTCGTGGAAGATCTAAATGGCAAGGTCGCCGTCATCACCGGCGGCGCGAGCGGCATTGGCTTGGCCATGGCTGAGGTCTTTGGGGCCGAAGGCATGAAGCTGGTCATCGCCGATATCCAGCAAGACGCCCTGGATCGGTCGGTGGCCGCCCTGCGAGCGCGAGGGTTCGAGGCGGTCGGCGTCCTTACTGATGTCTCGAAGTTCGCCTCTGTGGAGGCTCTGGCCCAGGCGAGCTACGCCGCATTCGGCAAGGTCCACGTGTTGGTCAACAATGCCGGGGTCTCCATCACCGGACCGATCTGGAAGATGTCGCTCGACGACTGGCGCTGGGTCTATGACGTGAACTTCTGGGGCATTGTGCACGGGATCAAGGCGTTCGTTCCGCTGTTGATCGAGCAGGGCGAGCCCGCCCATGTGGTGAACACCGCCTCACTCGCGTCTTTCAACGGCACGGGTGAACACTCCCCCTATTGTTCGTCCAAGGCCGCTGCGCTTTCGATCAGTCAGTCGCTCTATTCAGAGCTAATTGCCTGGAACACCAAAGTCGGCGTCTCGGTGGTCTGCCCGGGCATGGTCGACACCCAGATCCACAAGTCCAACCGCAATCGTCCTGAGGGCGACCAGCCCTGGAGCGACCGCGAGTGGAATGACCCGGCGCATGTGACGGGCTCCGAAGCGTTCCAGGGCAGGGGCGTGCCCGCGCGGGACATTGCCGAGGCGACGCTGTCGGCCATGAAGGAAAACCGCTTCTACGTCTTCAATGGCGACGTCTGGCAGGACCTCATGCGCCGCCAGTCAGATGTGCTGGTCAACGCCGCCAATCCACCGGTCCAAACCTGGGGTCCGGACCTGCGCCCCAAGCCTGCTCAGTGACCTATCGTTTTTCGAAAGCTTGACACCATGACCGACCTGAATGCGCTGGCCGCTGACGCCTACCTCGCCAAGGCTGAGCAGGATTGCTGGGTGATCCCAGACATCGCCGCCGACACCTCGATCCTTGACGTCGCCAAGGTCGGGATCATCGGCGCCGGCACCATGGGCGGTGGGATCGCGATGAACTTCGTCAACGCCGGCATGGCGGTCATGATCGTCGAGACCAAGGCCGAGGCCCTCGATCGCGGCCTGGGCGTGGTGCGGCGGAACTACGAAAACTCCGCCAAGCGCGGCCGCTTCCCCATGAAAGAGGTCGGGGTCCGCATGGGCCGGCTGACGGGCGCCTTGTCGCTCGAAGCGCTCAGCGACTGCGATCTGATCATCGAGGCGGTGTTCGAGGACATGGGGCTGAAGAAGCAGATCTTCAGTGAGTTGGACCGCATCGCCAAGCCCGGTGCGATCTTGGCCACCAACACGTCCTATCTCGATGTCGACGAAATCGCCTCGGCGACCGCCCGTCCCGAAGCCGTGGTGGGCATGCACTTCTTCTCGCCGGCCAATGTGATGGCGCTGTGCGAGGTCGTGCGTGGCGAGAAGACTTCCAAGGAAGTGGTCGCTACGGCGATGGCGGTCGCCCGAAAGATCGGCAAGATCGGCGCGGTGGTCGGTGTCGGTCCGGGGTTCGTCGGCAACCGGATGCTGTTCCCACGCCAGGATCAGGCCAACCTGCTGATCTTGGAAGGCGCGATGCCCTGGGACGTGGACCGTGTGCTCCGCGAGTTCGGGTTCCGCATGGGGCCGTTTGCGATGAGCGACCTCTCCGGCCTCGACATTGGCTGGAACGCCGAACGGTCAAAAGGCGAGAGCCTGCGCGACGTTCTTTGCGAAATGGATCGGCGCGGACAGAAGACGGGCGCGGGCTACTACGACTACGACGTCGACAGGAACCCGCATCCGGCCCCGGCGGTCGAGAAGATCATCGCCGATTTCGCGGCCAAAAAGGGCTTGGCGCAGCGCAAGATTGGCGACGACGAGATCCTCGCGCGACTGATCTATCCGATGATCAACGAAGGCGCGCGCATCCTGGAGGAAGGCAAGGCGATCCGGGCCTCAGACATCGATGTGGTCTGGGTGCACGGCTTCCGCTGGCCGACCGATAAAGGGGGCCCCATGTTCTATGCTGATCGAGTCGGCCTGATGAAAGTGGTCGAGACCTTGCGCGGCTTCGAAGCTCAACTTGGGCCGGTCATGAAGCCCGCGGAGCTGCTGGAGCGACTGGCGGTGGAGGGTAAGGGGTTCGGCGACCTCTAGGCGTCGCGCTGTGGCCTCAAGCTGAATTCGGCGCAAGCGAACCTTATGATCGCCTATCTGTCTCTGCTTCTTTCAGGAGGTTCGCATCGCCCGACACAAATCGCACGCCAGTGGAGTATGAGCCGAAAAGGTCCTGCTCGTCGAAATCGCCAGCGATAAAGGAATGCCGTTTAGCTATCTCATCTAGCTCATTGGCGCCCGAAGGAGGTAGGACGCCTGCTCGTCGCAGTGCTGCCATCCGCAGCCAAATATCTCGATCGCGCACCTGGGGGCGCCAGTCCTGGGTGGTCGGATCGGCTAGTTCAAAATCTTCGTAGAGTGTCGGGCCTTCGGCGAGAATTCGATCGCAAAGGAGCTCGACGCGCGCAACGGCTGATAACGCCCTGCCGTGCGTTGCCCATCCTTAGCGGCCGTTCAGAAGGTCCGCCGTGAGGGAGTCCGCGAAGGCGCACTTTAGAGGGCAATGGCGTAGGCGTAGTGATCCTGCCCTACCGATTCTGCGCACCTACGCCAGAGTGCGACGCGCCATCCGGCACCTCTCCAGAGCGACCGCTTTGGGCTTGTTTGAGACCTCGTCCGGGTCCGCTTCCAGGCAGTGAGCTACAGGCTCGCGGCACTCGGCCCCTTCCGGCCGGTAGCCGTCATTCTCGCCACACCCCTTGGCAACCGCCTCTCGGGCCCTTCACGGAGCATCTGTTGTCTCGGCCTCTTCGAGTACCGTCTGAAGCTCTTCAGGGTTGAGGAGCGTGGGCGTCTTCCAGACGGGCGCGCTGTCTTCAGGCGACCAGCCGTAGGTACGCAGTTGGTCCGGTGTGATCGTCTTCACAAGTTCGACCAGAGCGCGGCAGGCGATAGCGCTGTAGAGCGGCAGCTCAGTCGCCCAAGGCTTCTCAAAACCAACGAACATGGTCCCGCCCGCGACTGACGCCGAAACAAAGACGGCCAGCGTCTCGCGCTCTTGGGCGGAGAGGAGCGGGTTTATCTCGGCGAATAGCTGGGTGAGCGTTCGACGTTCAAGGATGTAGATGCTGTCCACCACCTTCGCGATGAGCGGATCGTGGTTGGCGAGCACCCAGAGGTGCGGAAACAGCCGTGTCGTCTTCTTGGTCTGGATATCGTCCAGGAGCAGCCGGATAAAGCGTTCGAGCTTCTGTTCTGCGGTCAGGCCCGGCTCATGAAGAATGGAATTGATGTTGTCCGCATAGGGGACGAGGACGTGGTTGATCACGTCCAGCATCAAGTCGCTGCGGCTCTTGTAGTAATAACTGACTGCCCCGATCTGGATGTTGCAGCGCCGTGCAACCTCGCGAAGCGTTAGGGCTTGGTACCCATCTTCGATGAGAATCTCGAGCGCCGTGTCCAGGATCTGGATCACTCGATCTCGACCTGTCTGATACATGCCCGAGCCCTTACGGGTCCGCAGGCGGGATGCGCCAATCATAGGTCTTTCTTGTCCTTAGCCGGCCGGGTCGGCTCCAGGCTAGCACGTCCCGCTTCCACCTCGTCGACGGGTTTGACCTCAAGTTTGCCCGCGTTCGCCGATGCGCCGAGCGCGTGCTCTTGGAAACTCAGGCGGCTCATAACGCTTATTTTGGTCGCTTGACCAATATTGGTCAACGAGCATAACGTTCGCGAAAGCCCAGGAGGAAACATGGCTCGCGAACTTCGACTCAACGCCTTCGCGATGAACTGCGTGGGACATCAATCCCAAGGTCTTTGGCGTCACCCTCGCGATCGCTCGGCGGAGTACTGGCGCCTGAATCACTGGGTCGAGCTTGCCCGCCTGCTCGAACGGGGAAAGTTCGACGGCCTGTTCCTGGCTGACGTGGTCGGTGTGTACGACGTGTACGGCGGCAGCCCGGACACCGCCCTGCGAGAGGCGGTGCAGGTTCCGACCAATGATCCGCTGCTGATCATCCCGCCGATGGCGCAGGTGACTGAGAACCTGGCCTTCGCCGTCACGGTCAATCTTTCGCATGAACCGCCCCTGCCGTTCGCACGACGGATGTCCACGCTCGACCATCTGACCGATGGGCGGATCGGGTGGAACATTGTGACCGGTTACCTGGACAGCGGGGCCAAGGGCGCGGGTCGTGGCCAACAGGTGGCGCACGACACCCGATACGACATCGCCGAGGAGTTCATGGATATCCAGTACAGCTTCTGGGAAGGAAGCTGGGAGGACGACGCAGTTCGTCGCGATCATCAGGCCGGCGTCTTCACCGAACCCGGCAAGGTCCATCGGGTCAGCCATGACGGCGAGTACTTCAAGGTGGATGGTGTCCACCTCTGCGAACCCTCGCCGCAGCGCACGCCGGTGCTCTACCAGGCCGGCTCGTCATCAAAGGGCACGGCGTTCGCCGCCAAGCACGCGGAATGCGTATTCGTTGGCGGCCACTCGCGAAGCAAGACGGCGACCGACGTCGCGAAACTTCGCGCGCTCGCCGCAGAGTCCGGTCGCGCGCCGTCCGACCTGCTCGTCTTCGGGCTGGTGACGGTGATCACAGCCGCTACCGACGAGGAGGCGGAAGCCAAGTTCGAAGACTACAAGCAGTATGTGAGCGCGCCCGGCGCCCTGGCCTTGATGGGCGGGTGGACAGGCATCGACTTCTCCAAGCCAGAGCTCGTGGCCGCCAACGCGGCGAGCAGCAACGCGATCCAAGGCGCGGCGGCCGCTTTTACCCGTGGCGGCCCCAGCGAGCATGTGGACGTAGACAGCATTGGCCGGTCGGTGGGGCTTGGCGGCGGCGGCCCGGTCCTGGTGGGGGGAGCCAAGAAGGTCGCCGACGAACTCGAGGCCTGGGCTGCGGAAGCCGATCTTGACGGCTTCAACCTCGCCTATGTCGTGATGCCCGAAACCTTCAGCGACGTGGTCGATCACCTCATCCCCGAGCTCCAGCGGCGTGGGTCCTTCAAGAAGGAATACGCTGCGGGAACCTACCGCGAGAAGCTCTTTGGGCGCGGGCCTCGCCTGGAGGAGACCCATCCGGCCGCCACGCGCCGTCGCGCAAGCCAGTGACAGCGGCGGCCGAAGCCTAACCGGCGGCTGGCGCCGCGGCCCGCGGATGGGGAGATACCAGTTGAGGGAAGAAGAGGCCGACACGCCCAGCTCGGGCGGCCACGGAACAGCCACTGATTTGCGAGCTTGGCGCGGCGGCCTCGAGGACAAGTGGCCGTCGATCGGCGTTCTCCTCATCGCGCAGGTCGCAGCCATGGCGGTGTGGTTCGCCTCGGCGGCTGCGGCCTCAAGCCTGGCGCGGAGCACACCGCTCTCCGACTTCGAGGCGGCTCTGCTGACGAGCGCCGTGCAGGCCGGCTTTGTGCTGGGCACCCTGGCCAGCGCGCTCTCGGGTCTGCCGGATCGCTTCGATCCCCGTCGCATCTTCATGGTCTCAGCGCTGGTGGCCGCAGCGGCCTCGGCGGCTTTGGCGGCCCTGCCGCCGGCAGGCCCGAGCATCCTTGCCCTTCGCTTCCTGACAGGCATGGCGTTGGCTGGCGTCTACCCGATCGGCATGCGCCTGGCGGCGACCTGGGCGTCCGGGGATCTGGGACTGCTCGTCGGCCTGCTGGTCGGCGCCCTGACTCTGGGATCGGCCAGCCCCCACATCCTGGCTGCGTTCGGCGACCTCGACTGGCGGGTGATCTACCTGGCTGCGGCCGGCCTGGCGGCGTTTGGCGGCGTCGTCATCCTGTGGGCTGGCGTGGGGCCCAATGTACCCCGGTCGGTGCGGGTGCAAGCCGGGCGTGTGGCCCAGGCCTGGCGGGTCCCAGCGCTGCGGCTCGCCAATCTCGGCTACCTCGGACACATGTGGGAACTCTACGCCATGTGGACATGGCTCGCGGTGTTCCTGGCGCAGAGCTTTCGACATTCTGAGGTCGCAGACCCCCGCATGCTCGCCGAGATCGTCACCTTCGGCGCCATCGCCGCGGGCTCCCTGGGCGCCTGGCTTGGCGGGATCTGCGCCGATCGATGGGGGCGTACGACCGTGACAATCGGTTCGATGGCCGCGAGCGGCGCATGTGCGGCCATAATGGGTTGGCTGCTGGGCGCGCCGCCATGGATCGTCACCGTCGTCGCCGTCATCTGGGGTGTCACCATCATCGCTGACTCCGCCCAATTCTCCGCCAGCATCGCCGAGCTCAGCGAGCCGGAGTCCGTCGGCACGATGCTGACGCTGCAGACCTGCGGCGGCTTTCTCCTCACCCTGGTGAGCATCCAGTTGGTGGCCCCGGTTTCCTCCGTGTTCGGATGGCCTGGCGCCTTCACGATGCTTGCGCTCGGCCCGGCGCTGGGCTGCCTGGCGATGGCGCGGCTGCGCCAACATCCTGACGCTCTGCGCCTCGCCGACGGCCGGCGATGACGTCCGATCCTTCGACGTTCTTCAGCTTGATTGACCAAAATGGCAGGGACCAGAATATGACCACTCGTCACCTCGTCGAGGACCAGCCGCCCGTTGATCGTTCTCCACCTTGGGGTCATCCAAAGGTCCTGGGCATTGGCGGAACCACGCGTGCCGGATCAACGACCGAGCGAGCCCTGTCTGTCGCGTTGCAAGCAGCTGAGGCCGCGGGCGCAGAGGTCCAGCTGCTAGGCGGCGACTTCTTGGCGAAGCTCCCCATTTTCGACCCGCGGCCAGGCGGACCGACCCCGGAACAGCGCGAGCTCGTTGAAGCGATCGCCCAGGCAGACGGGGTCATCATCGCGACGCCTGGCTATCACGGCTCGATATCGGGGGTGATCAAGAACGCCCTCGATACTTTGGAACTCGGCCGAGACGACCAGGGTCTTTATCTGTCGAACAAGCCTGTCGGCATGATCGTGACCGCTGGCGGCTCGCAGGCTGGGGGGACCAGTCTGATGACGCTCCGCGCGATTGTTCACGCCCTTCGAGGCTGGCCCACGCCTTTCGGCGCTACGCTCAACGCGGGCGCGCCGTTGTTCGACGGCGTCGGCTCCTGCCTCAACCTCAAGGACACGCTGCAGCTCAAGACAGTCGCCGAGCAGGTCGTAGAATTCGCCCACATGAAGTCCGCGCTCGCGAGCGCGAAGTTACGCGCTCCGCACTGACGGCGGTTGGGAAGTGAGCCGTGGCGAAGTGACGAATAAGGTCCGATATCCGGAGGGAGGTGTACTTCCGCTCCTGGTGCCCAGCCGACTGAAATGCACCCGCTTCCGCTTAGAGGCGCGGCAATCGGTAATATGCGGGTGTGAACTGCTGGCGCCAGGCTTGATGGAGCTTAGGGGGGGCCGGCATAGGCCCAAAGCTCCATGCAGCGTCCCACATTGAACCGGCCATCCTGTCAGAGCGGAGGGCAAGTACAATGTTGCATCGGTGCGACACTCATAGAGGAGCGCATCGTCACGCATGGGCGATACCAGAGCGCGGTTCAAGCTCTGGACAATACAACCATTGGAGCTGTCACCGGCCCGTCGACGGAATAGTTGTTATGTTGCGGCTTTCTGCGGTTAATGGGGAGGTCGGCCATCCGCCGATGGGGGAACTAAGCATGAGAGTTTTGATCGCCTTAGCTATTGCGGTGTCTGCGTCCAGTGCGTTCGCGCATGAGCCGCCGCCCAAGACCCAGCCCACCCCATCACCGAAAGTCTCCGCGCCGCAACCGGTGTCCAAGACGGTGAAAAGCCATTCCGGCGGCACCGACGCCTATGGCTGTCACACCAACAGCCAAACTGGCGACTACCACTGCCACAAGCCGAAGTAGCCTTTGGCGGAGGACGGCGCCTTGCTGCGGGCCACAATGCGGTGGCGGAACATTGGACCGCCGCTGTGAACTCAAGGAGAAATCCGATGAAGGTTTTATCTCTCGCCTTGGCCGGCCTGCTTGCATCAGCGAGCGCTGTATCGGCCCAGCAAAGTCATTCCGTGAAGGGTTATGTCAAATCTAACGGGACCTATGTGGCGCCCACTCGAGCGACGAATCCGAACGGCACAAACATCGACAACTATTCAACCAAGCCTAACGTGAACCCGTACTCCGGCAAGGCCGGCACGAAGTCGCCAGACTACAGCTACAAGCCACCTAAGACATACAGCGCGCCAAAAACCGGATCCTATTGAATCCTCTCTGAGGCCGGGCGAGCCCGGCCTCGACTTAGTGCGAATGTCCGCTTGCCGGCCGTAAGCCAGAGTCCGCTTTTGGCGCCGAGCTGTCGTTGGAAGGCGGAGCAGGGGACTTGCCCGTAAGAGGACGCGCCGATCGGCTGCGCTGGTGGAAACTGGAACTCTGCCGATCTAGCTTCACTACACCCCGCTTCTGTTGAAAATCGAGCGGCAATTAGCCCTTAAGGCAGGGTGATGGAATGCTCATCTTTGATGGTCAGTAGGCGCTCGCCATGGAAGACCAGCACGACGTTCCGATCCCACGCACAGTATAAACGATGCCTACCGCCGAAGCGCCACTGTTAACGGGGCGAGAGTAGCGCCTTCAGCTGGCTGAGCGTCTCGATAGACACAAGGTTGTTGTCGCCACTCCAAACGCTGACATCGGCGACATCGTAGGTTGCTGCAATGATGTCAGCCGCCGCTTGGCGGTTCATGCCAATCGTGAAGCCGAAGTGTTGGCCCTCAGCGTAGGCGCGGTCGCCCCAACAGCCGACGACGGAAGTGCACTGTGTGACGCACAGCGCTACGGGCAGGGCCGCGAGGAAAACCCATAGCCAGCGGCGCTTGCTATCCATAGCTCAGCTTAGGACATAGCTTTGAATGTCTGCAACGGGTCGCGTTCGGCCCAACGCGACGTGCTCGCAATCAGGCCTTCAAACGAGACTGCTTCCTGCCGCGCGGCGAGCGACATGCCCGTAACAGTCACAATGACCCGGCCCCACGGCGCTCCATCGCAGGAGCCAGCTGTTGTCTGCGCGCCGCGAGCCAAATGCCGCCTTAGGTCAAGCGGCGACGCGACAGCCGTGCTCCCGACTGGGACCTGAGTTCGTCTGCAAGGCTTGCGGAAGGGTCCGCCCGTGGCATGACACCGAGGAAATGCCGGGTCGCTATAGGCGCCCTCTGGCGCTAAGGGCTCCTATGGCTCCTAGTCGCGCTCAACGCCCGCCGGACACGCGCCTTGCTGTGCCGGTACTGCTGCTCATTGTCTTTGTGAGCTTGATCGGCTTCGGCGTGGTGATCCCGCTGCTGCCCTTCTACGCCAGTGTCTTCGACGCCTCGCCCTGGCAGGTGACGCTGATGTTTGCGAGCTTCTCCGCTGGACAGTTCCTAGGAGAGCTCACCTGGGGACGGCTTTCGGACCGGATTGGGCGGCGGCCTGTGCTCCTCATCACGATCCTGGCGTCTGCGGCAGGCTATGTGGCGCTGGCCTACGCACCCACCATCGGCGTCGCAATCCTTGTCAGGGCCTTTGCGGGATTCTTCAGCGGCAACATCTCGACCATCCAGGGGTACATCGTCGACGTGACGCCGTCGGAACGGCTGGCGGGCCGGCTGGGACTGGTGGGCGGCGCGTTCGGCGTTGGCTTCGTTGTCGGTCCCTGGCTAGGCGGCGTCCTGGCGCGGCCTGAGCTTGGCGCTGCGGGCTTCCAGCCACCGCTGCTGGTGGCCGCAGCATTGTGCGTGGTCGCTACGGCAGGGGTGCTCGCGTTCGTTCGCGAGAGCGTTCAAAACGATGTCGCACACCAGGTCCGCCCAGGGCCGCTGGCCTCCCTCAAGGAAGCGTGGTCTGACGACGTGCTCCGTCGGTTGATCGCGATGACCTTTACGGGCTTCGCCTCTTTCTCCGCCATGTGGGCGATCTTCGGCCTATGGGGGGAGGCGCGCTTCGGCTGGGGTCCCAAGGAAATCGGGTTTGTCATGGGCGTGACGGGCGTCGCCGCCGCCCTTAGCCAGAGTTTCCTCTCGGGTGCGATTGTCCGACGACTGGGGGCCGTACCCACCATTGTTGGCGGTCTACTGACGACAGGTACGTTCTTGCTCGTGCAGGCGGTTTCGCCTTGGATCTGGCTCTGTGTCGTCGCGATGACGCTCGCCGTCGCGGGCCACACGCTGACGCAGCCGGCCACCAGCGCCCTCATCTCGCAGGCTGCGCCACCCGGGCGGCAAGGCGCTATCCTCGGCGCCAACAACGCCGCCGGATCGGCCGCTAGGGTTGCCGGTCCGATGGTCGCAGGCCTGCTGTTCTCCAGCGCCACCCCCTGGGCCCCGATCGTGTTCTCGGCGATCGGCATGTTGCCGGCCGCTTGGCTGGCTTGGCGTGCAGGCCGGCAGATCCGCCTTCGGCAGAGGATTTAGAGCGTCGCCATAGGACCTTGAGTCCGCCGGGTGCTCTTGTTGAGGCTGGGATGACGCATTGCCGCGGGGCCGGCTCGACAGGGGGAGGGAGTTTCCTGTCCGCTTGCTGCCAGGATGCCTAGGAACGGTCGTGGGGCTCGCTATGAAGATGTGCTCATAGGTCCGATTGTCGGAAGCGAGCCAATGTCTCCAACTGGCGCTGATCGGGCAAGTGCGGGCTCAGCCGTTGAAAGCGAGCACCACCAAACGGTCCGAGTAATCGGTTCGATAACTGTGAAGCTAAGGCCGGATCTGGCCGTCTGCCATCCACAATTTCGGCTGAAGGAGCCGCTCAGTGAATCCCAGCGTAATGGCCACCTTTTTTGTTCTGCTCGCGTCGCCAGCCTTGGCTGACCCATGTAAGGCGATCCCAGACCGTGGCCCGATGCCTTCTTATCTGGGGAAGGGAAAGACCTTTAGCGGCCCGGTAACCTACGTGGGCGACGCCGACAGCCTGTGCGTCGCCGTGGGCGGCCGGGCGCCCGAGAACCTTGTCGAGGTCCGCGTTGCTGATTTCTACGGCCCTGAGATCAACGCGCCTGGCGGCCGGGATGGGAAGGCCACGCTCGAACGCATCGTGAAGGACCGCCACGTCGTCTGTACCGCCGGCCGACGTTCCTATGACCGCGTCGTTGCGACCTGCCGGCTGGGGGGCGTCACCATTGGCGATCTGATGCGCGGCGCTGGCGTCGAAGAGGGTGGGAATGGCCGATGAGACCAAGCGCTGTGACGAGGGCGCCGGGAAGATCGCGGAACGACCTAGGGGAGGGCGGGCAGCACAATTTCCGCGGCGTTGCGACGCTCGCGGAGAACGTCGTGCAAGGCGCACCGCGGCCACAATTTTGACGGATTCCCAGACAGCAACCACTGGTCAATAATTATGGCCGTGACAGAGCCAGCGCCTTGCTTTGACGCAGATCATAGCATCGCCTAATGAAGGTTATCGGAAGAGCAGCCTAGTTCAGCCGTGTTGCAGTTGGACGTCGATCATTGCCCTTGGGCGCTGACAGCACAGGCTTTTGTCCGTTGCAGTTCATGTCAGCCGCAGTTCGTCCAATGGGCGGAGCCCTCCATCAGCAGCGTATTGGACGAATTTGCGTGGCACAGCCTATAGGCCAGCGTCATGCCGCCTGCCGCAAGCGCTCTTCTGATATCAATCGGGCAATGTCCTGGCCGCCGGGATCTTGGAAAAGCTGCAGACCAAACTCTGGAAGAATTGCGATCAGGTGATCGAAGATGTCGGCCTGTATCGCCTCGTAGTCCGCCCAGGCCGTCGTGTTGGTGAACGCGTAGATTTCCAGAGGCAGACCTTGCGGACCAGGTTCCAACTGGCGAACCAGCAGGGTCATGTGCTGGGCGATCGCGGTATGGGATTTCAGATAGGCCAGGACATAGGCCCGGAAGGTGCCGATGTTGGTCACCCGACGGGTGTTGACTTGGTCGCACCCTGCCTCGACCAACGCGGCGTTGCTGCGTTCGAGCTCGACCTGTTTGCGATCAAGATACTCATCAATCAGCGTGAACCTCTTAAGCGTCGCGCGCTCCTCGGGAGAGAGAAACCGGACGCTGGTCTGGTCGATCCGCAGGGCGCGTTTGATCCGCCGACCGCCGGTGTCGAACATCCCTCGCCAGTTCTTGTAGGACTCGGTGATCAGCCGGTGGGTCGGGATGGTGGTGATTGTCTTGTCCCAGTTCTGCACCTTGACCGTATGCAGAGCGATGTCGATCACATCGCCGTCGGCGTTGAGCTGGGGCATCTCGATCCAGTCTCCGACGCGCAACATGTCGTTCGACGTCAATTGCACCGACGCCACCAGAGACAGGATAGTGTCTTTGAAGACCAGCATCAGCACCGCCGCCATCGCGCCCAGCCCCGACAGCAAAAGCAGCGGTGATTGCTCCATCAGAGCGGCCGCGACCAGGATTGTCGCACCCGCATAGATCAGAATCTTGACCACCTGCACGTAGCCCTTAATCGGTCGCAGAGCGGCGTCAGGACGCTGCTGGTAACGTACATTGAGCAGATTGAGGGCGGCGCCGATCGCCAAGGCGAGCGTCATGACGATAAAGGCGCTCGCCACATTGCGCGACACCGTGACGAGGGCCTCAGGCAGATAGGGGACGGCGCCTATTCCGCGGGCGACCACGATCGCCGGGATGATATTGGCCAGCCTGTCGGTGATTGGGGTTAGCAATTCGCCATTGACGTGCCCCCAGGCGCTCACAATTCGCCGGAAGAGACGCAGGATGACAAGTTTGACGATGAGGTTCGCCAGGAAGGCGACTAGGGCCAAAAGCCCAAGGCCAATTAGGGCCTGCAGCCATGGCTGCAGCACCCGAAGGTCAAGCGGATAGTCCGAGATGGCGATGTCTTTCAGGCAGGGCTTCCAAAGCTGTCGGAAGCCGTGAAGCGTTCGGATAGGCGCGAGCCGCTGGCCTTCGCGGCAGCGCTGGCCTTAGGCGAACGCGCGGCGTAGACGGTCCAACTGCTCTGGCGGCGGCGACCAATCAGCCATCGCAGGCTCCGACGCTTCGCCCCCTTGGGCGTCAATCAGCCAGGAGTGGACGCCCCAATCGCTCAACAGTTTGCTGGCCAGTTCGGCGCCGCCTCGTCGCCCCGTGGGGGTCCCGGCGACAATCGCCACCGTCGGCTTTGTCTGAGCTGCGAGCGCTAGCGCCATGCCAGCCGTCGAAACGGGACCCAGAGAATTCATACCCTCAAACGAGAGCCTGCTCAGAATTTCAGAAGAATAATTCTGATCATCACAAATAACGAGAACAGTCTCCAAGACAGCCCTCCTTCTGCATTACTTCTATATTCTTGATACCTCGCATCTTATCGCGAGCAGCAAGCTAGCGCCACCGCCGAAGCCTGACAATTACGTGAGGATTTGGCGCAAGCCCCGCCCTAAAAGGGAAAGAAGAGGGGAATGACGGCTACGCCGACCAACCAAGTCAACAGATTCAACGGCACGCCGATGCGCACGAAGTCCATGTAGGAGTATCGGCCCAACTGGAAGACCAACACATTGGTCTGGTAGCCGAACGGCGTAGCGAAAGCAGCGCTAGCGGCCATCATTATAGCGACCAGGAACGGGCGAGGATTGACCCCCAAACTTTCGGCGAGCGCCACCGCCACCGGCGTCAACAGCACGGCCACGGCGGCGTTGGAGAGCATTTCAGTGAGAAAAAGAGTGACGCCGTAGAGCAGGGCCAGGGCGAGCAGCGGCCCAAGTGAATTCACCCAGCCCACCAGCGTGTTGGTCGCCAACGCCGCCAATCCAGTCACTTCGAGCGACAGGCCGATCACGACCATCCCGGCGATGAGCAACAGGATTTCGGGCCGCAATCCCTTGTAGGCATCCTCAGCGCTGATCACTCGCATCAGGACCAGGGCCACCGCTCCGGAGAAGGCGGATGCTGCGATTGGAGTGATCCCCAAGGCCGCAACGAGAACGACAAGCACAAACACCCCCAACGACGCGAAGGCTTGCAGGGGCTTGAAAGGGCGGTCGAGCGGAAAAATATCAGGGTCGTCGCCCGTGGCCGACTTGGCCTTGAGCGGAGCCTCTCCAACGACGTGATCATCCTCCTGCGTGAGTAGCCGACCACCGAACAGCAATAGGTAGAGCCCGCCCACGACCGCCACGATCAGCGCGACCGGCGTGGCCTCGAACATTCCAAAACCCGGCTGACCGGCGTTTCGCGCCATGTCGTTGACGAGCAGGTTGGTGGACGTGCCGATCAGGGTGCAGGCGCCGCCCAAAATGGTCACATAGGACAGAGGGATAAGGAACCGCTTGGGCGAGAGCCCCATGGAATCGGCGACATCTCGAACCACCGGCGCAGCCAGAACGACGATCGGAGTGTTGTTGAGGAAGGCCGAGGCGGCTCCGGAAATTCCAATAACGATCCAAACCCCGAGCGCGCCCAACCGGGCGCAGAGTCGGACGGCGCCGCGGATAAGCAGGCCCAGCAGCCCCGACAACTCCATGGCGTAGGCGATCACAAAGAGCGAGGCCAAGGCGATAATGGCCGGACTCGCAAACGCGCCCTGCACCTCTACCGGCCTGATCGTTTGCGTCGCAAGCAGGACGGCTGCGCCTGACAAGGCGACGATGTCCGAACGCACCTTGCCCCAGATCAACGCCGCGACCACAGCCACGAGGACCAGTAAGGCGACAATTTGCGGGTGAGTCATCCGCAGATCCGCCGCACCTGGGGCGCTTGGGCTTGACGCCCGCCTAGATAACTCGCCGTTTTTGACCCGTTGGGGATTGTAAGCACTCGGCGCCGATCTGCTAGGCTATGACGATGCCAGACAATAGACTGAGGTCACGGGACCGCAAACTCGCCCTCATCGGGCCGATCGTCATCGCCGCCGCCGTGGGCGCGATCATCGCGTTCGCGGTGTTTTCCCGTGATCGCGAGGCGCCCCCCGCTCCGCCGCCGGCGCCGCCGCCCGTTCAGGCCCCGCCAGCAGCGTTGGCCCCGCTACCGCCCCCTCCACTCTCCCGGACGGAGTTGATCGCCGCGGCCAATGAGGCGGCTGGCGCCTATGCCGACCGATCAAGCGACAAGACACAAGTGAAGGACGCGCTGATCGGCCGACGTTTTAGCCTTAAGATTCCGTTCGGCTGCAATGGAGCGCAGGTGTCGCCTGGTGGGGCCCAAGCGTTCGCGGAATACGATGCGACCAAGAAGACGCTGAGACTTGTGGCCCGACCAGCGGCTTGGAAGACGCTGCCGCTGGTGCAGGGCCTAGCGGACGTGGACCAGATCGAGTCTGTGGAGGGTTTCTGGATTCCTCGCCCTTGGAGCGCCTCGGAAGCCTGCCCGCCGCGACGCGACGACGCCATTCCGGCGACGCCGACCGCGCCGACGGCGCCGACCCTGGGCTTGGCCCGGTTGTTCATGACCGGCGGGACCCGCGCGCTCCAGCGTGGCGAGCGCCCCTATGAGTTCGTCCAGAAAATTGCCGATGGCGATGTCGCATCTCTCTCCCGCAGCTTCAACCTCGTGCTGCAAGGTCGCCTGGTGGGCTTTGATCGATCAACCGCTCTACGGTGTTGGAGCGAATCGACCGCGCATCGGCCCATCTGCCTCTATGCCGTTGAGTTCGACCGGATCGCCTTCGAGGATGGAGCAGATGGCAAGATCCTGGCCGAATGGCGGGAGTAGGACATTTGACGGCGACCAGCCGCCAAACAACTGCCCCGACCGGCGCCCTGCTCGCCTGTGTCGACAGGTCACGATACGCGAGCGCGGTCTGCGATTACGCGGCCTGGTTTTCTGGCCGGACGCAGTCGCCGATCGTCCTGGTCAACGTGGAAGAGCCCGGAAAGCCCGGCCCCGAAAAGACGTCCGAAGCCTCTCCAGTTATCAGGGCTCGCGAACGCCTGGAGCATGAAGGCGCCGAGGCGATCACAGCCCTTGAGCCCGCGGGCCGATTCGCGCGGACGCTCATCGACCTGTCGGCCAGCGCCGAGCTGATCCTCATGGGCAAACGGGGGCGGGAGGCCGATGATCGCAGCGCGTTGGGCTCGAATGTGGAACCCGTCGTCCGCGGAACCACCCGTCCCATCTGTCTCGTTTCGCAGGTCTTTTTGCCGATCTCGCGCGCGCTCATCATCCTCGACGCCGACCCGCTCCATAAGCGCGCGGTCAATTTCGTGTCTGCTCACCCTGCACTGCGCGGACTTGAGATGGATCTCGTTCTCATGGACGATGGACGTCCCGAGGCCGCCGGCAAACTGACTTGGGCGCGAGAGAAGCTGAGGCCGCACTCGGCCGGCGTCTTCGCGATGAGCGCCGCCACCCCCGCTGCTGCGGTGCGAGCCTACCGGCGCAACGGCGGCTTCGACCTGTTGATCATCTCACGAGAAGTGGCCCTGGCCGACAAGTCGGCCAGCCTCAAGCAGATTGACCCCCAAAGCATTTGGGCGCAGCGCGCGCCGGTTTTGATCTGTTGAGGTGGCACGACGGCCTTATCGTGGGACGGGCCAAGGTGCGGACCGACCTGGTCGAAACGTGACTCGGCGCCCGAAGAGGCAAGCCTCCCGCAGGGCAGAGGCGCTCGCGGCCAGCTAGTGTGTCACGCGCACGACTAAGCACGCCTCGGCCCGAGATCGCACAAATTCACAAGCTTGTTGCGCGGCGACCTCACTGAAGCCGGCGAACCTGGCTTGGTGCAGATTCCCCGAGGGCACGATTTGCTGCGAGGCGCGGGCGAAGCGCTGCGGAAACCGCGCCGCAAGATCGGCAAGGAGCCGGCGGCCCTGGTCGCGATACCGAAAGGCCCCCACCTGGATCGACCAACAATCGGCTCCGCAGGCGCCGCTGAGTTCCGTCGACGCCGGCCAAGCTCTGGCGATGCTGACCGCCTCCTTGGACGGGGGAAGCGGATCTCTGGCGCCAAGAAGCGTGGCGACCGGCAAGGTGTCCCCGGCAAAACGCACGGCCAAGGATGTGAAACTTGCGCGAAGCAACTGCCGCATGAACCGATCACGCGCTGATGCTGTGTTTGCTCCGAGCACCACCGCGATGAAGCGATGGCCATCGGTGACGCCGGACGTCAGCAGGTTGAAGCCGGACGCCCGGATAAAACCGGTCTTCATGCCATCAACGCCCGGCGTTCTGAGCAGGGCGTTGTGCCCGCGAATCCGCGTCCCGCGAAACACAGTCTCCTGCTGCTTAAAGATTGCATATCGCTTGGGATGATCGCGCAGCAGGGCGTGCCCAAGGATCGCCAGATCAAGCGCCGTGCTGACATGCCGCGGGTCGGGCAGGCCCGAGGCGTTTCTGAAGGTCGTGTTCTGCATCCCCAACTGACGCGCCTTGGCCGTCATCTGCTTTGCAAACGCCGCTTCGCTGCCCGCCATTTTCTCGGCAAGCGCAGTAGCCACATCATTGGCGGATTTGACCACAAGCACATCTAGCGCTTCGGCGACGCTGAGGTATTCACCCGACCTGAGCCCCAGCTTGGAGGGCGGCCGCGCGGCGGCGCGCGGCGAAATAACAACCTTGTCTGTGAGCTTCAGTTCGCCCCGATCGAGGGCGTCGAAGGCCAAGTAGAGCGTCATCACCTTGGTCAGCGATGCTGGGTATCGAACTGCCGCAGCTTGCCGCGAATAAAAGACTTCGCCGCTCGAAGCATCGACCACGATGGCGGCGAACTTGTTCGGGCTAAAGGCGGAGTCGGCGACGGCGTCGGTGACGCACACCCAGCTCAAGGCCTGGACCATGAGCAAAGCAACCAGACCGGTTCGGCAGGCCATGATACGACTTATGAGCACACGACAGCGCCTGGCTCCCACGGCCATTCCCCCGACATTTCAATGGATTTGATCGCCGCAGGGTGTGGGCGCTAGGTAAACAGTTCCTAAATTTTCTACCGCAATCCAGCCGAGCGTCCTCGAAGGCGCTCGCGAAACCTCGAGCCAGACCACGACGCGAGGCGACAAAGGCGAATGCCTATGGACTGAGGCGGGGGCTCACCGAGCGCCCTGTAGATGCGCTCCTGCAGGCTCGAACGATCGTCTCGTCCGCCCGCGCTCAGCGTCGCCCTACCGGATCATCAGCTGTTCGATCCAGCGACCCGACATCGAGAATGGGACTGGCGTCGATCCCGCCGGCGTTGAGCAACAAGGCGACCCGCTCCAGGGCCGACACCACGCCCGCCTGCTCCCAGTCCTCAAGGCGTTCAAACCCCGCAGCGAAGCGATTTTGCAGGACGTCCGGGGTTGTCGATAGCGTCTGTCGGCCAGCGTCCGTCAACACAACGACTACACGCCGCCGGTCTTCCGCCGAGCGCCCACGCACGACCAGAGCCCGCTCTTCCAGCTTGTCCAACAAGGCTGTGACCGTGGCCTGGCTAAGCCTGGCTGCGTCAGCGATGGCGCCGGCTCCGGCGCCGGCGTCGCCCCGCTGCGCGATAATCTGCAAAACAACCATCTGCGAGGCCGTGAGGCCTGCGGTGCGCGACAAGTCGCGAGCTGCGAATTCGGCGGCGCGCACGATCCGGCGGATCGCAATAAGAGCGCTGGTGACCCGAGAATCCATGGCGTGAACGACCGCCCGATGATGAGGGAATTGCGCCTTGTTCCTCAGGAAGAAGGCGCTCGCAAGTCGCCCTTATGACCACGCTCAATTTATTTTGAATACCGAATTATATTAATCCCGAAAGCTCGCCATCTCTAGAGACCCTCTGGCAAATATGGTCTGTTTGGAGTCAATTCGAGGGTGAAACCTCCAGTCCACGCGTTGACATGCTTCGATGACCGAACGAAAAGCGGCGCATGGAGACCGCTGAACGCCAGCGGGCGCCGGAGAGCGGGGGGCTCGCCATCCCCGCTGAAGGACGCCTGAACCTGCGAACACCCACAGTCCGCGACGGGCTCCAAGTGAACGCGCTCATCGCCGCCAGCCCGCCGCTTGACGTCAATTCGGCCTACTGCAACCTCCTTCAATGCACGCACTTCGCCGAGACCTGCGTTGTCGCGACGATCGACGGCGAGCTTGCGGGATGGGTGTCAGGCCACCTCCCGCCTGACCAGGCCGACACGCTCTTCATTTGGCAGGTGGCCGTGGCCGCTTCCGCACGCGGGCGCGGGCTTGGGCGGCGAATGCTGATCGAATTGCTGGCCCGCGACGCGTGCCAGACCGTGCGAAGGCTGACGACGACCATCACGCCGGACAACCACGCGTCCTGGGCCTTGTTCGCCAGCCTCGCCAGACACCTCGACGCCGAGATCGTTGACGTCCCGTGGCTCATCGAAGGCCAACATCTCTCGTCCGGTCACGCCACCGAACACCTCGTCACCATTGGTCCATTCGCCCCAACCTGGGCCTGACCTTTCAAAATTCTCTTTCCTGGAGGCCTCATGTACGACGCCGACGTCTCGGCACGCACGCCGCGCCCCTTCGCCACCTTCGACCGGCTCGAGTCGAAGGTTAGATCCTATTCCCGCACCTTCCCGGCCGTATTCAACCGGGCGAGCGGATCGTGGCTCTATGACGATGCAGGCAGCGCCTATCTCGACTTCCTCAGCGGCTGCGCCTCCCTGAACTACGGGCACAACCATCCCGCCCTGAAGGCCCGGCTCATCGAATATATGGCCGCCGACGGCGTCGCCCACAGCCTGGACATGCACAGCGTGGCCAAGGCCGAGTTCCTCGAGGCGTTCGAGGCCCGAATTCTCAGGCCCCGCGGGCTCAATTATCGCGTCCAGTTCACTGGCCCGACTGGCGCCAACGCAGTCGAAGCTGCGCTGAAGCTCGCGCGCAAGATCACAGGGCGGACGAACGTCATCGCCTTCACCAACGGTTTCCATGGCGTGACGCTCGGAGCATTGGCCGCCACGGGAAACGCCCACCATCGCGGCGGCGGCGGGCTGCCGGCCTTGGGCGTCACCCACGCCGCCTTCGACGGCTATTTCAGCGATGACGCCGACACAGCCGCGCAACTCGATCAGATGCTGTCCGACCCATCCAGCGGGGTTGACCGCCCCGCCGCCATCATTGTGGAGACCGTGCAGGGCGAAGGAGGTCTAAACGTGGCCTCAGGCGCCTGGCTGCGGGCGATCGAGCGCATAGCGCGCCGCCACGAGGCCCTACTAATCATCGACGACATCCAGGCCGGTTGCGGCCGGACCGGCACCTTCTTCAGTTTCGAAGGCGCAGGCATCAAGCCGGACATCATCACCATGGCCAAGTCCCTGTCTGGCCTTGGCTTGCCTATGGCTCTGACCTTGATGAAGCCGGAACATGACGTGTGGAAGCCCGGTGAGCACAACGGCACCTTTCGCGGCAACTGCCATGCCTTCATCACCGCCGCCGCGGCGCTCGACACCTTCTGGGCCGATGACAGTTTCGCCGCCGAGGTTCGGCGCAAAGGCGAACATCTCGGAGAGCGGCTCTCGCAAATAGCCTCGCGCAATCGGCTGATTGCAAGCGGGGTTAGAGGGCGAGGAATGATGCGCGGACTGGAGGTGGGCGGCGCGGACGTCTCGTCGAGAATTGTGCAGGCTGCATTCGCCCAGGGCCTGGTGATCGAGACCAGCGGGGCGCGAGATCAGGTGGTCAAGGTACTGGCCCCGCTCACCATTTCAGACGCCGATCTTGATCACGGCCTCGACATTCTGGCCGCCGCCGTCGCCGTCGCATCGACGCACGCCGCAGCCCAACCCCGCGCCTAAACGGAGAACCAGATGATTGTCCGCGACTTAAACGAAGCCATCACCACACGCCGCCGCGTCGTCACCAAAGGTTGGGAGAGCACACGGCTGCTGCTGAAGGACGACGCCATGGGCTTCTCCTTCCACATCACCACGATCTACGCCGGCGCTGAATTGCCGATGCATTACCAGAACCATCTGGAGTCGGTTTTTTGCATCAGCGGTCAGGGATCGATCGAGGATCTCGCCACAGGCCAGGTTCACCCGATTAGACCCGGCGTGATGTATGCCTTGGACAAACACGATCGGCACGTTCTTAGGGGCGAGACCGAAATGGTCATGGCCTGCACCTTCAACCCGCCGCTCAACGGCCTGGAGGTGCATGACGCAACGGGCGCCTATCCGCTCGAAGCCGAAGCCGTTTGAACGGCCAGACCATGCAACCAGACGCCTATCCGTCAAGAGTCCTGACTGAGCCAGCGTGGCTACAGCGCGCCGACCCTGTCGCCCATGCGCCCTGGCGCTCGGATGCTCCCCTAACCCGCGAGCAACACGAAGGGTTCGAGCGTCACGGCTACCTCGTGCTCGAGGGCCTCTTCGCCCCCGACGAGGTCCAGGCCCTGCAGATCGAACTCTATCGTCTGCAGAATCTGCCGGTCGAGCTGGACCTGGACACGGTGATCGCTGAGCCAGAGTCGGGCGCGGTCCGCTCGATCTTCGCAATCCACGAACAGAGCCCGCTGTTCGCCCGCCTGACCTGTGACGCGCGCCTGGTCGCGACGGCGCAGCATCTCCTGGGCGATGACGTCTATGTGCATCAGTCGCGGCTGAACTACAAAACCGGCTTCGACGGCAAGGAATTCTACTGGCACTCCGACTTCGAGACTTGGCACGTCGAGGATGGCATGCCGCGCATGCGCGCACTGTCGATGTCGATCCAACTGGCCGACAACCATGCGGTCAACGGCCCGTTGATGCTGATGCCTGGATCTCAGAACACCTATGTGGCCTGCGTCGGGGAGACGCCGGACGATCACTACAGGCAATCGCTGCGTCGCCAGGAGTATGGGGTGCCAGACCGCGCCAGCCTCACCCTGCTGGCTGAACGCGGTGGCATCACCGCGCCGACTGGACCGGCGGGCTCGGTTATCATCTTCGATTGCAACACGATGCACGGGTCAAACGGCAACATCACGCCCTATCCGAGGGCGAACGCCTTCATCGTGTTCAACGCCATGGCCAACCAGCTTGTCAGGCCCTACGGCGGAAAACCTCCACGCCCTGATTTCATCGCCCGTCGCGCAGCCTCGGCCCTGCGCCCGCAAACGGGCTCGCTTTCTCAAAGAGCCGGCGTGAGCGTCGATCTGGCGTCTCCGATCTCGTGATCGCCAAGGCGGCTTTCGACACCATGAGACGGCGCGCCGCCCGAGGGTCTCGAGCCTTCCGTGTGGACAGGCCGCCGTCACTTTCGAGGCCTGGGCGGGTGGGCGGCGGCGGATGCTGAGCGCCATTGCTCCGGTCCGGAGCCTGCTGCTTTCCATCTTCGTGATGATGGCGGGCGCAGGCTTCATGTCCACCCTTGTTGGCGTGCGCCTAACGGCTACGGGTCACCCCCCTGTGGTCGTGGGCGCGGTCGCCACCGCATATTTCGCCGGCCTCGCCGTCGGAGCCTTGAAGGCCGGCCTGGTGATCTCGTCGGTAGGCCACATTCGAGCCTTTGCGGCGTTCGTCTCCCTGCTTTCGGCCACGACCCTGGCCTACGCCCTGGCGCAACACTCCATCTTTTGGGCCGCGCTGCGGTTCGCCGACGGGCTGTGCGTAGCTGGCGTTTATGTCTGCCTGGAGAGTTGGCTCAACGCACGGGCTGAGCCTCGACGGCGGGGCTCGGTGCTCGCCGCCTACATGATCGCGCTCTACGCAGGGCAGGCCCTGGGTCAGTTCCTGCTCAACATAGGCGACGCCA
Source organism: Phenylobacterium sp. (assembly GCF_030681155.1). Lineage (GTDB taxonomy): Bacteria > Pseudomonadota > Alphaproteobacteria > Caulobacterales > Caulobacteraceae > Phenylobacterium. Next base: position 26,353 of record NZ_JAUXXE010000069.1, read on the forward strand.
AGCCTTCGCTGCCGTTCGCGGTCGCCTCGATCCTGATCTCCCTGGCCGTCATTCCGGTCGCTCTGACACGCGGCGTTAGCCCCGCCTTTGGCGAGGCGCCGATGCTGTCCATCCCCCACCTCTTCGCCATCTCGCCGCTCGGAGTCGCCGGCGCGGCCACGACCGGCGTGATGATGGGCGGCTTCTATGGATTGGGCGCCGTCTATGCGCGGCAGATGGGCCTCGATGTGGCCGCCACCGCGACATTCATGAGCGCGGTCATTTTCGGCGGCGTCGCCCTACAGTGGCCAGTGGGCTGGCTGTCCGACAAGTTTGATCGGCGCAGGGTGATCACCATCAGTTTCGCCGGAGTCGCTGTCGTCGGCGCCGGCATCGCCCTCTGCGGCGACGCGAAGCTCCCGCTGCTTGGGCTCGGCGGACTGTTCGGCGGCCTTTGTTTTGCGCTCTATCCGCTGTGCGTCGCCCACACCAACGATCACCTCGGCGCCGACCAGCGCGTGGCCGCTAGCGGCGGCCTCGTGATGATCTATTCGCTCGGAGCCGCCATCGGCCCGGTCGCCGGAGGGCTGGCGATGTCAATGATGGGCGCGCCAGGGCTCTTCCTGTTCTTCACCGCATGCGCCCTGGCCAGCTTGGCGTTCGCGATGTGGCGCCATTGGAGCAGTCAGCCGGTGCCGCAGGAACTGCAGCAGGGCTTCCAGAGCCTGCCCCGCACGACACCGATGTCGGCCGCCCTGGATGCGCACAGCGAGGGCCGCGAATGACCAAAACAGATCAGACGCCCCGCAAGGGGGCATGGCTCAGGAGGGGGCGATGACGTCAAGCGAGGCACGGGACCCATCGAAGGCGACCTTGCGACGCGCAGTGGCCGCGTCCGCGATCGGTAACGCCACCGAGTGGTTTGACTATGGGATCTACGCCTACGGCGTGACCTACATCGCCGCGGCGCTCTTTCCTGGAGAGGCGGCGGAAGCCACACTATTTGCGCTCGCCACCTTCGCAATTTCGTTTCTGATCCGGCCGCTAGGCGGACTTTTCTGGGGGCCGCTGGGCGACCGCTTTGGACGCAAGTCGGTGCTTGCCCTCACCATCATCATGATGGCGGTCGCCACGGTTTGCGTCGGCCTCATCCCGACCTATGAGCAGATCGGCTTCTGGGCGCCGCTCACCTTGGTCGTTCTGAGAATGATCCAGGGCTTTTCGACGGGCGGCGAATATGGCGGGGCGGCCACCTTCATGGCGGAGTACGCCCCGGACGCCAGGCGCGGTTTCTTCGGCAGCTTCCTGGAATTTGGAACCTTGGCGGGCTTTTCGCTGGGCGCGCTGTTGATGCTGACCTTCTCGGTGCTGCTGAGCCAGGAGGCGATGCACGATTGGGGCTGGCGCCTTCCCTTCCTCGTGGCCGGACCGCTCGGCCTCATCGGCGTCTACTTACGTTCAAAGATGGAAGACACGCCCATCTTCCGCGAACGGCAATCCAATCAGGCGGACGCGCGCCCGGCGGCCGGCGGGCTAAAACGCCTGTTCGCGCGCCATTGGCGTCCGCTCCTGATCATGAGCGGATTGGTCATCGCCCTCAACGTCGTCAACTATACTTTGCTGAGCTACATGCCGACCTATCTGGAACGCAGGCTCGGCCTCACCACTCAGCAGTCACTGATCGTGCCGATCATCGGCATGCTGTTCATGATGGCGTTGCTGCCCTTCGCCGGCGCGTTGTCCGATCGCTTTGGGCGCAAGCCGCTGTGGTGGGTGTCGCTGGTGGGTCTTTGCCTGTTTGTGATCCCGCTCTATCACCTGATGGCGACCGGTCTGCTCGGCGCCATCGTAGGTTTTGCGGCCCTCGGCCTCCTCTACGCCCCGCAACTGGCGACAATCTCGGCGACCTTTCCTGCGATGTTCCCAACCAGCGTCCGCTTCGCCGGCTTTGCGATCGCCTACAATGTGGCGACCTCGATATTCGGCGGCACGGCTCCGGCGATGAACTCGTGGCTGATACGCTTGACCGGGGACGCCATGTTTCCCGCCTACTACATGATCGCCGCCTGCATCATCGGGATGATTGCGCTTTGCTTCATGAAGGAGACTGCTGGTCAGTCGCTGCGTGACGACGACGCAGATAGGTCAAATGAGGAGGGCCGCCGAGGCAGGACAACGCCTATGACGGCCTCCGAAACCCTGAGTTCGACCTCTAGCGCCGACACCGTTCCGACCACACTACGCGGCGCGCCACCGCAATTGCGCCCGTGGTGATAGCGCTTGTCGGACCTGGCGCGCGCCACGGACGATTGCGACCTGCGCGATGGCCTGCTCGCCGCCGTAAGCCGGCGCGGTGGCGCGATCGGCCGGGCACTGCTGATCGACCCGCTCTTGCTCTATCGCACGTCCCGACGGCGCAAGCCGCGCCGCGGCGTCGTTCAGCGGTACTGCCGACGTTGATCCTGCCTTGTCGCCCGCATCGGTATTGGAAACCTCGCGCGGCGGCTGGAGGTGGCCTGCGAGGTGGCGCTCCTCATCTCCGCAGCCGCAGCGTCGGATCAGGTCGCACAGTTCTGGCGACCAGCTGACGGCCGCTCGCGGCCTCTGCTCCGACGATCAGAGTCTGCATCTGGGGTGTGCTGGAGAGGGCGCGCAATCAACCATGGTCTCTAATTCGTCGGACTACCTTGTCGCAGCAATGAGCAATCAACCCGTGGCTAGAAGTTTGAAAATCTCGGTGTTCTGGGACGAACCGATTCCCGGCAACCAATGACTTAGAGTCTCAACAATCCAAGAAGCTCACACCCGGCGCTCGATCCGAAGATCAAGCGTGGAGACCAACCGAAGCCAAGGCGTATATCGATAGGCGAACATCTCGACCGCTTGGGTGACGGACGGATCCAGAGCGTTGCGCGCTACTTATTCGCCACGACCCACGCGGCTAGGCCAACGAAAAGCACCAAGGCCAGCACGCGTGCGATCCACGGGGCGGTGACATAAAGACCAAGCACCGTGAAGCCGGACTTCACGGCTTCTGGGCGCGTCAGGGCCTCTTTGAATGAAGCACTGCTCTGCGCGGCGATTGGGTGGCCGCAACCTGGGCAAGTCGGCGCTGCTTCCGACACTTGGCGGGCGCAGGCGGGGCAAGGGATCAGAGCCATCTCAATCTCCAGCGTCCGGCGTGATACGGATTTCAACCCGCCGGTTTTTCTGGCGACCCTGGGGGTCGTCACGGCCATCGGCGCGCGCGTTGGGCGCGATAGGCTGTTTTTCGCCGAAGCCTTCGGCTACTAAGCTGCGACCTCCAGGCCCTGCCAGTCGATCAGCGACCGCCTTGGCCCGGCGCATCGAAAGCGCTTCATTATAGGCGTCATCGCCTTTGGCGTCGGTATGGCCGCTGACGGTGACCTTAGCGGTCGGATAGCTCTTCAGCACCTCGGCGGCTTTATCCAAAGCCGGCTCGGCGTCAGGCCGGATCACCGCCTTGTCGAAGTCGAACAACACGTCGGCCGGCAGGTCGACGACGATGGTCCCATCGCTTCTGCGGGCGTTCAGCTCGGTCAGGAGCGCGCGGGTGGTTTCTATCCGGGCAGGCGCAACCTCCGAAGCAACGAAGACGCTCGTAAGCGCGCTGTCGGTGACCGCCTTCTGGAAGGTTGAGCGCGGGGCGTCGCCAGCCCGATCAAAGGTAGAGGCCATGCCAATGGCGCTACCCTTCATCAATCGAACCCTGACCTCGGCGCTGACCACGCTGGGCGCCGCCGCCAGTATGGCGACAGACAGGGCCAACGCCCTCATCCGGCTGACTCGGCTTGAGCAGTCAGCGGCACGTCCAATCGCAGGAACGGACCGATGATGCTGTCGGAGCTCGAGCCCTCATTGAACACGACGGCGATACGCTGGGCGTCGCGTGGCACAGCGCCCATAAAGACCAATCGGCCGTTCATGGTGTCTCCGTTGACGACGTTCATATCCGGATTGCCCTCGGGAGCCTTGAGCATGAGCTTTTGGCCGTTAGGCAGCTGGATATAGGTCGGATTGGTGGCCATCTTGACGTTGTTGGTCGTCTTGCCGGCGAATGAGATGCTGACATCCAGCACGGTGGCGTCCTCCGCGAGATCGACGGACTTGACGCGCACTGTCGCGCCGACGTCCGTCACGCCTTGGACATCCACTGGCACCGTTCGTGTCTCGCGCGGTTGAGCGGTCACGGGGGTGTTGGCCGGGGCGGAGGCGGCGGCGGCGGCCTCAGGTGACCCCGGTGTGTCTTTCGATACATCCTGGCGCGAGCACGCTGCCAAAGATAGGGCCGAGACCCCCGCGACAACGATGAGGCGAAGGTCGGGCATGCAATACTCCGTCGGGTGACACAAGGGCGTCGCGCGTCACTAAATCTCGGCGGCGCTTGTTTTGAACTCCCTCATCCCTGAAACGCTCCAAACCGTTTGGTGCTAAGTTTGTCCACGGTTCACGCGCTGGGCGATTATGCGCCGGATGAATGCATCGTAGGACCGTTACCCACCCTGCTAAGTTGATAGCGGGGTCTGGTCCCGAAGCATGTCCGCTGCGCGGCGAAATATGGGTTCGTCGACGGCATCGTCTGCACTCTCCGACACCAACTGCCGCTCGCCTGCAGGACACCGCGCTCCACCACTAATCCTCCAAAAGGTCTACCTTGGCCTTGTCGCCGACACGGCGCAGAAGCAGTCGCCCCCCACTGTGAAGGTCTTCCGACAAGCGATTGAGCGAGCAGGCCGGATTGAACGCGGCGGGCGGGAGCGGTCCGCTGTGCTCCGGGTTCGTGTGCGGGCGCCGCGCCGCTCGCAACCTGCGCGGCGCCGTGGCGTTGACCCTTTCCCGCAACAGCCAAGGCTTGGATTTATGAGAGCATTCGCCGTCATCCTCACGATCGCGGCCGCTGGGGCGACCAGCGTCGCCGCGCAGCAGCCCACCCCGCAATCCTCACCTCAGCAGGAACGCGTCGACGCCATCCTGGGAGCGCTATTCGGCGACAGCCGCACGGGCGGCGGAACATCTCTCGAGACCCAATGGACGCTTGGCCGCTTCCCTCTGGCGCAGCAACGAAGCCAGTTCGAAGCGCGCGTCGATGCCGATGCGAGGACGGGCGCGCTGAGCCGATCCTCCGCCGATCAGGCCAAGAGCGACTATCGCGCCCTTGTCGACTTGGAGGCCCGCTACGGCGCCTATCGTCGGTTTACAACGCAAGAGCGCGCCGAGCTTACCGATCGCTACGACAGCCTCACCCGCGTGGTCGCCGAGGGCGGCTACAGCGGCGGGGTCTCTGGCGGGACTTCCGTGGCCGATGGCCGGCGGGACTTCGAGGCGCGGGTCGATGAGAGCGTGCGCGTGCGCCGCCTGACCCGTACGCAGGGCACCCAGCTGAAGACAGAATACGCCGCCGTTGTCCGCCTCGAAGCGGACTATATGCGCGACCGTGTGCTGAGCGCCCGAGAGCGGGACGACCTGGAGACCCGCCTCGACGCCCTCGACGCGCGCGTGGGGGACGTCGCCGCCCAGCCGTCGCGGCCCGTCGATCCCACTACGCGACTGCAGGCTATCACTCGCGCCTTGCCGTCGAGCGGCCTGACGAGGGCGGCCCAGACGCAGCTTCGCACTGAGCAGGAGGACCTCAGCCGCCTCGCGGCGGCCTATCGCCGGCTCAGCCCGACCGCCGAGGAGCAAAACTACCTCGACCGTCGGCTGACCGATCTCGAAACCCGCGCCCGCGTGCGCCGCTAGCCTGAAGGCGTGGCGCGCGGCCGTTGACGTCGCGCGCCACTGGCCGGGCTCAGCGCTTCAGCGCGACCTGCACGGAAGGCTGTCTCGGCCGAGCCTGACGCGGTTGCACGTCTAGCGGAGTGCTGGAATCAACGCCGCGTCGACGTTATCGAGATTGGCGCGCGCTGATCCCGCTCTGGGTCCGGAGCGCGTCACGCACGCTGACGAGCGCTTGCCAGATGACGCCTTGTCACGTGGTCCACCGCTCGATCCGAACGCCCACGGCGGCGATGCGCTCTACGTCGCGATAGGCCGGCGCGGACAGCTGACCTCCAAAGATGTCGGGGTCGAGTTCATGGTAATCGATGGCGAAGCGCTCAGCTGGCAACGCCGCGAAAAGCGCCGCGCGAAACAGATCTTCGCCTGCGACAATGGCGCTGCCGGTGTAGAGCAGCATCAGCCCTGAGGGGGCAAGCTTTCCCGCAGCGGCGAGCGTCCAGTCCAGTGAGACCTGGGCGCCGTGCAGATCTCCACCGTCGCGATAGGTGCGGCCGCCATCGCCGGCGATGAACGGCGGATTGGCCACCACGACATCGAGCGGTTCGTTGATGTTTGCGACACCGTCACCACGCACAAACCACGCCGCCACGTCAGCCGCTGCGGCGTTGGCGCGCGCCAGATCAAGGGCTGTGGGGTTGAGGTCCGCGAGGATGATCTGGCTTGGCGACATACAACGCGCCGCCACCACCCCTCCAACGCCAGAGCCGCACCCGATGTCGAGCAGAACGCCGCTGCGCGGCGCATCGCCAAGCTCATGGACCAAAAAGTTGGCGAACCGATAGCTGTCGGGTCCGAAGAACACTGCGTCCGGCGCGTTCGCTGGAAACGCGGAATGCAGGAAGATGTCTTGGCCCAGGCTTGCCGCTCGCAGGGTGCTGACCAGCAGCCCGTCACGCAGGCGAAGCGCTCCTGCGGCCGCCATGCAATCGACCAGTCCCGGCTCAAGCAGGGTGCGCGAGAACGGCAAGCTCCAGCCGAAAACGTCGCGAAGATCGCGCGCTGTCGTTTGGCCATCTCGTCGCAGTACGCGCCGGTGGGTCGCCACTGAAGGCGCCACGAACTGGTATCCCGCGCCCTTCAAACGCTCGAGGAGTTCGACACGCGCCCTCCCCGCCGTCGCTTTGGAAGGTTCATCAAGTTGCGCCTCGACCATCGTCAGCCCGGCCATGATGCGCGTCGATCCCGGTCAAGCCCAAGGGCGGGCGGGTTTGCAGCGTCACACTGCGCAGACGGAGCTGCACGATAGCCGCGCCGAACCTCCCCCGCTTGGCGGCGGACCTTTGTGTCTTGCGGTAACGTCTGCATTGAGGTTCTCCCGACATCGCAGTCGGCGAACGCGCCTCATATTGTCGGGTTTCAAAGTCGCATTCTCGACAATCACTAGGCGCCCGGTTCGCGCCGGACCCGTACCCACGCCAAAAAATGGATCCCAACCACAACAGAATTCCTCGCTCCACAAGCTTCCGGTCGTTGCAGCGTACTGAACGCTCGCCGCAGCTGGGAGTTGATGCTCGTGAGGGTTGGCGAGCCATGCACGCAACACGTCGGATCTGCATCATGAGGATGGCCAGCTTTGGCCGTCGAGGGTCTTCGATATGACGCCCCCTCCCCTGATCGCGACCGCCGGATGGAGCATCCCTCGCGAAGTGGCGGGGCGGTTTCCGTCCCAGGGCTCCGGCCTCCAGCGTTATGCCGCCCGCTTCGAAGCCGCGGAGGTCAACAGCACCTTCTACCGCAGTCATCGCTCCGCCACCTACGCCCGCTGGTATGCGGCGACCCCCACCAACTTCCGTTTCGCCGTAAAACTCCCCCGAGCGATCACCCACGACGCCCGATTGGCCGTCACACAGGAGCCCTTGGCCGCCTTCCGCGATGAGGTCGCGGGCTTGGGGGAGAAGCTTGGACCGCTGCTTGTCCAATTGCCCCCTAGCCTCGCCCTTGAGCTATCGGCAGCCGACCGATTTTTCTCGAACCTCCGCGAGATCTGGCCAGGGGCCATCGCTTTCGAACCCCGACATCCGACCTGGTTTGAGGCCGACGCCGAGGCGCTGTTGAGGGACTACGAAATTGGCCGCGTCGCCGCCGACCCGGCTCCTCATCCTGCGGCAGGCGCGCCAGGCGGCTGGAAGGGGCTCGCCTACTGGCGTCTCCACGGTTCCCCTCGCATGTATTATTCGGCGTATGGGGAAGCGGACATCACCGCATTGGCCTTTAAGCTGCGTCAGACAGTTTCGCGCCAGACTTGGTGCGTATTCGACAACACCGCCTCGGGCGCGGCCGCCGCCAACGCGCTGGATCTACGCAATCGCGTTTTGGCGGCCCCCGACAGTTCACTGATTCAAGGCGCCTGACCTGGGCGCCGCAAGCGGGGCTTTAGTTCCTTCTGCAACCGCCTGTCGTCCAGGTCAGCCCCCGCCCCTGACGTCCTGGACGGCGCCATAGGGGTCGCGGTGCGGCCAGTTCGGTCAGGCTGCGCGCCCTGAGGGCCGTAGGTGATCCCCAGCACCGGCCCCGACAGACGCGCGCTGTAGACGCGACCGCTTCGGTCGTGATCGACATCGAGCACCTTGTAGGCGGCGGAGGCCGATATGTGATCGGTCCAGGCATAGTGGGCGGTTACGAGGGCCGACCAGAGCCATGATGTCCACCTGCGCCTGTAGAGACAACGTCTCCCTCAGGCTGACGAAAGGGCGAGCGCCGACCAATGGGTCGCCAACGTCATGGCGCTACGATTGCTCCCAGAACGCGTTGAACCTTCAGTGGCCGCGGGCAGCGGTTAGCGGGGTTCGGCTCCCTTCAGGAAAAGCTCCAGGGCGTCATCAACCAGCTTGGCCTGCTGGGCTGGTTCGGGCGCCGGGTCGCGTCCGCTCAGCCCTTGGCGGCGCGCCTCGGCCAAGGTGAGGTCCACTAGCCGGATCGCCGCCCACTGCGGGTCAGCGATCGCCAGCGAGCCCGCGTCGCGCCCGGCCGCCAGGAGTTCGACCAAGCTCTGGAGGAAGGGCGCCAACGCCCGGTCGTGCAGCGCCGCCAGTTCCGGGAACTGCTGCCGCTCGCGGCTGATCAGTCGATCGCTAGCCAGGCCGTCCGGCGACAGCGCCAAGGCCGTCATAGTCAGAAGGGCGCGGCGCAATGTTGTTTGCAAGTCCTCGCCGGGCTCCGGCGTGGCGGCCAACGCCGTCAGGTTGTTACGCCGCATCCCGTCCTCGACCACCTGAGCGAACAGGTCAGCCTTGGAGTCCACGAATTTATAGATCGTGCTCTTGGAGATGCCGGCCGCCCTGGCGATACGGCCGAGATTGGCCGCGCCGTAGCCCTCCGTACGGAAGGCCTTCACCGCTTCGTCCAGCAGCCGTTCGCGCGGAGAGATATCGGTCACGCGGTGCAGATTAGTTCCCGGTGGGCCGGGCGCAACCGCCTAGCCGATAAGGGTATAATTTTTCGCAAATTGCTTGAGTACCGGTCGGTACTTCTATAACGATATATTTCTGGGTCGGCGCTCGGATAGCCGCGACCACAACTGGCTGCCCCTGGCGCTAAGGCGACTGCCTCTGTCCCTGCCGATTATTTGCATCGCCCTGGGCGCAGGGATCTTCAGCCTGCCGCAGATCGGCTTGCGCCCACAACCGTTGAGCTACCCCCAGATCACCGAGCGGTTCACCGAATTCGTGGTGATCATCGCGCTGATGGGCGCCGGTCTGAAGATCGATCGCGTGTTCCATCTGCGGCGCTGGGCTGTCACCTGGCGGCTGCTGGCGATCACAATGCCGCTCAGCATCTTGGCCATCACGCTGCTGGGCGCCTGGGCCGGCCTGCCATGGATCGCGGCCCTGTTGCTTGGCGCCGCCCTGGCGCCCACCGACCCTGTGCTGGCTTCCGATGTCCAAGTCGGGCCGCCCAAGACTGGGGCGGAGGACGAGGTGCGGTTCGGCCTGACCTCCGAGGCGGGCCTGAATGATGGTCTGGCCTTCCCCTTCGTCCACCTGGCCATCGCGCTCTCGGTCTCCAGTGTCAGCGATGAGCCGTGGTTGGCCAAATGGCTCACGCAGAATGTCGCGTGGGAAATCGGGGCTGGGATCTTCGGCGGCTGGCTGATCGGACGGCTCTTCGGTTGGCTCACCTTCCGCATCCCGTCGGAAAGCAAGCTAGCCAGCACCGGCGATGGCCTGATCGCTATCGCCGCCACTTTCGTCTCCTATGGGGTGACGGAAATCTTTCACTGCTACGGCTTCCTCGCGGTGTTCGTCACCGCCCTCACCCTTCGCCACGCCCATCGGCAACACGACTTCCATCGCGACATGCACGACGTCACCGAGCAGGTGGAGCGCCTGGCCATGATGCTCCTGCTGCTGCTGTTCGGCGGGGCCCTGGTCACCGGCCTGCTGGGCCCCCTTACCCTTATCGACGTCGGCTTGGCCCTGATAGTCCTGCTAGTGGTGCGCCCGGTGGCGGGCATGCTCGGCCTGATCGGCCTCAAGGCAGATCGCAGCGAGAAGATGACCCTGGCGTTCTTCGGCATCCGCGGCGTCGGCTCGATCTACTACGTCGCCTATGCGCTCAATCACGCGTCCTTTCCCGAAGCGGAGCGACTTTGGGCGATAGTGGGCCTGATCATCCTGCTTTCAATCATCGTTCACGGCCTGACCGTCACGCCGATCATGCGCGGCCTCGATCGACGCCAAGGCCGCGATCCCGACGCCCCGGCGCGGATTGACGACACCCCACGAACGGAAGAGGGAGAAGCCGATGGTCGGGCCATCTCGGCTGATCGACTGATCGCGACGTGACAATGATCGCGCGCCTGGCCAGGCCTGCCTGGGTCGTCGGACGACCGGTCGGCACGACTTGGCCGCTCCCCGACTTGCGACCCGGTCCCCCACTTCCTCCGCCGCGCGGAACACGTCGGTGGCGGAAGCGGTCCGTAGCGCCGATGATCGGGTCGGGGCGCCCGTCGCCCGGGCCGGCGGCGACTTCACCAGGAGCGACCAGCAGCATGACGAAGAGCAACCTCCTACGGATGGACAACATCGGAATCGTGGTGGCGTCTCTTGACGACGCCATCGGGTTCTTCACCGCGCTTGGTCTGACGCTAGAGGGGCGAGGCACGATTGAAGGGCCTTGGGCTGGACGTGTCACCGGACTTGAGGATCAGCACGTCGAGATAGCCATGATGGTCACGCCCGATGGCCACAGCCGGGTTGAGCTCTCCCGGTTTATCAAGCCCTCCGTCGTCGCCGATCATCGCAACGCCCCGGTTAACGCGCTCGGCTACTTACGGGCCATGTTCACGGTGGGCGACCTCGACCAGACCCTCGCTGAACTTCACAAGCAAGGCGCTCAACTCGTTGGCGATGTGGTGCAGTACGAAAACAGCTACCGTCTCTGCTACGTTCGCGGACCCGAGGGACTTCTCATCGGACTGGCGCAACCCCTCGGTGGGGGCTAATGGCGGTCGGGGGCCGCGATCAGTTCAGGTATTTTGGATCGGCCGGTTGTCGAGCCTGAAAGTGATCTCAGCGTTCAGTCCGTCTTCCCGGATTTCGACGCGTGACGTACCGCCGAGGGACCGCGCCAGTCTCTCGATCAATAGGGATCCGCTGCCGATCCTCGCGCTCGCTTTCAAAGGCGTGCTCACCTGTTCGCGCCAGTGCAGAACGCCGCCGATCGGACCGGATCTGCATTCGACCAACAAGCGGCCGCTAGGTTTGGCGAGCGCCCCATATTTCGCGGCGTTCGTCGCCAGTTCGTGAAAGATCAAGCTCAGGCTGAGGGCCGTGTCCGGCGAGACGTCGAGTTGATCGCAGACCAGCGTGACCTGCCCTTTGTCGTCGAGGTAGGGCTGCAATTCCGTTTCAAGTGCGACCTGAACGCTCACGGCTTGGACCTGCCCGCGCAGCAGCAAGGAATTTGTCCGCGCCATGGCCTCGATACGTTGGCTGAACGCGGCCTGAAACTCTTCCACCGTGTCGACGGTCCTGGCCGTCAATCGCGAAAGAGCAAGGACAATAGCCAAGGTGTTCTGGAGCCGGTGATGCAACTCGCCGACAAGGATGGTGTTTTGTGTCGAGCTTGCGTCAGGAGATCTGGCCTGCTCGGTCAAAAGATCACCGCTCGTCTGGCCGACACATAAAAACGCAGAAATTGACGTTCATAGGCGCCGTCACTCAACTTGCTGATCCTTACGACACGGTCGCTCGATGCCCAATTGGCCAAAGTCGGCCATCCCTAACATGAGACCGGGCGCGAGCTAAGCTTTGCCATAGTTCGCCGCGCGCAGGACGCCGCCGAAGCCGCAAAGTCTCTCCAGCGCCTTGAACGATCCGTAATCGACAAAATTGTACGCCGAAGCTTGGATCTGAGTGGGATCGCCCATCTAGGCTGCTGACAATCATCTTGGAGGCGATATGGCCGGCGGCTGGACACGAGACGGCGCGGTGCTCGATCAGATCACCGATACGATTACGGACGGCGTCTTGACCGCACGGGCTCGACTGCCGACCGGCGACGGCGCCGCATGCTGCGTGGAATGCGGTGATGATATTCCGCAGGCGCGCCGACTCGCGCTCCCGGGCGCGCGAACCTGCGTGCACTGTCAGGCCGGCCGGGACAGCCGGATCGTCGTTCAGGGGATCAATCGCCGAGGCAGCAAAGACAGCCAGCTGCGCTAAACGTCGAGCCGCGCCCAACATGCCTCAACAGCCCCTGCTCTTCGACTTGCCACCGCTCACGCCTCCATCCTGGCCGGACGGATTTCGTTTCGAACCGCAGCTTATTTCTCCGGCGGAAGAGCAGGCGCTCATCGAGTGGGTGGCCGAACTTCCCTTTCAGCCGTTTGAGTTTCACGGCTTTGTCGGAAACCGCCGCGTCGTGTCCTTTGGCTGGCGCTACGACTTCGCGCGGCGCGTCCTCGAACCCGCCGAACCGATGCCTGAATTCTTGCTGCCGCTGCGCCGACAGGTGGCGGCCTTCACCGGGCACGACCCCGAGACGTTTCAGCAGGCGCTGGTCCTGGAATACGCGCCTGGAGCGGTTATTGGCTGGCACCGGGACCGACCCCATTTCGAGGACGTCGCCGGAGTGTCACTGGGCGCACCCTGCCCGTTGCGGTTGCGACTGCGGACACCAGATGGCTGGCGGCGAGCCAAGCTGACGCTCACGCCGCGCTCGGCCTATCTGCTTTCGGGGACAGTACGCAACGACTGGGAGCACTCGATCCCGCCTCTGGAGGCGCGGCGCTATTCAGTGACGTTCCGCACATTCCGCTCGCCGGACTAGCGCTCGGAGCCCACCGGTATGGACGGCTCGCAAGATTGCAAACGCCCGCTTGGTCACCGCCCCTATCGCCCAGTAGACGATCCTAGCGGCGGTTGAGATACCAAAAGCGCCGATTGCGGACCTAGCTCTCACGTCGGTCGATGAGGTTGTCGTTATCGTTGTCGTGTCGAGGACCCCAGGAGCATTCAGCGACCAGCCGCTCCCCTTCCCAGACGTTGACCAGGGCCAAGCCGACATCATCGAGATAGCGTCGAACATACTGAAGGGCGGCCATGTCGTCGGGCAGCTCTTGTCTTAACGCGGGCCTCAACGCGCCGTCACGGCCGATGGGTTGGAAAGTATAGCACCCCATGGCGGACGAGCTTGGCGTCGCAGGCGCTTGCTGTCTAGCGACGGAGGCGAGCGTGAGCGGGGCAACCTGCGCGTGGTCTGGTTATTGTCGAGCCATCCGGGGAGGAGCTCCACCATGAAAATCGCGAAGGCGCCTCCGCCCTAGGTCAGAGCGCTCGCCGATCTAACCTTCGGCGCGACCTCTTCCCGTCCCCTCGCCAACAGCCTAGCCCGGCAAGCCCAACCAAAGCTGCAAAAGACCCAAGGCTGCGAGAAGCACGAGGATCGCGCCGATCACGAAGACTCCGGCGCCCGTGGCGTTCGCCTTGAACCACCCTCCAACCTCCACGGAAAGAGAATCCTTTGTCGGCTGTGTTGGAGGCTTCGGACGCGTGACCATGCGCAATCTGTATTTTTTATACAGCAATTTGGCAACATCAAAATGTATGATAAATACAACTGCATGCTTATCCAGACGCCAGCGACGAGATTGAAGGAGGCCCGCCGCCGAGCCGGGTTCCAAACCGCCCGAGCGGCTGCTTCGCAATTCAACTGGAACGTTAATACCTATTCCTCGAACGAGAATGGCAATGCGACCTTCTCGTACGCAACGGCCAAGCGTTATGCGGCGGCGTTGGGGGTATCCGCAGCCTGGCTATATGACGGTACGGATACGTCAGATTCGGACGCGCCGAGAGCGGAGCGACATCCGATCCTCGTGCCGGTAATCGGGCGGGTCGGCGCCGATACCGAAGGCCGCGTGTTGTTCGCCACCGGACAGGAGGCTGGCGACCTGGTCCCCCTGCCGCCTGGTGGGACCGACAAGGCCGTCGCCCTAAGAGTAGTGGGTCATTCGATGCGCGGGGTCGCCGACGACGGCGGCCTGATCTATTTCGAGGTTCAGCGGACCCCGCCGACTCCGGACATGTTCGGCCATGTAGTCGTTGTGGAGACCCTTGAAGGCGAGGTGCTGGTGAAACGCCTGCTGCGGGGTTCGCGCGGCGGTCGCTACGATCTGGAAAGCGTCGTCGGACCGGTGCGTGAGAACGCCAAGCTGCGCTGGGCGGCGCATATCACTGCGATCATTCCGCCTCATCAGGCTCGGCGCATCCTGCGCACCACAGGGGTCTAGCCATGTCGGCGCCCTCAAAGCGGGTCGCCCAATATCTGCGGGTTTCGACCGACCATCAACGCTACGCCCTCGCCGGACAAGCGGCGCACATTGCGGCCTATGCCGAGCGCTGCGGATTGACGATCGTACGGACCTATGTCGATGCGGGCGTCAGCGGTCTCACACGTGAAGGGCGCAAGGGCCTTCAGCAACTGCTGGCTGACGTGGTCGGCGGAAAGGCCGACTATCAGACGATCCTGGTCTACGATGTCAGCCGCTGGGGTCGCTTTCAAAACCCTGATGAGAGCGCTCACTATGAATTTGTCTGCCGAGCGGCGGGCGTGGGGGTCCAATATTGCGCCGAGACATTCGGCGATGGCGGCGTGAGCAGCGCCCTGCTCAAACAGATCAAACGGGTAATGGCCGCCGAATACAGTCGTCAGCTTTCAACGAACGTCGCAGGCGCGCAGCGCCGCAATGCCGCCCGCGGGCTCTGGCAGGGCGGCCCCCCAGGCTTTGGCCTGCGCCGCGCTGTGGTGGGAGGAAACGGCGAGATAAAGGCTGTCCTGGAGCGTGGCGAGCACAAGGCGACCGCATCCGACAAGGTCGTGCTGAGCCTGGGGCCACCGGAAGAGCAAGCGGTGATCGCCAGAATCTACCAACTCTTCCTCGAAGATCGCATTACGCGCACAGCGATCGTCCGAATGCTGAACAATGAAGGCGTCCCTTATGGCGACGAGCGACCCTGGACCTACCAACGCGTCGCCAATGTTCTGACCAACCCGGTCTATGCCGGCGAACAGGCCTTCGGAAAGACGGTGAGGCCGCTTGGCGGTCGACTGGAAAAGCGAGCGCCCTGCGATTGGGTGAGGGCCAAGACGCAAACGCGGGTGATCGCCCCGGCTAACCAAGCGAAGGCGGCGAAGCTGATCGCCTCCAAGATGGTGATTCTGAGTGAGGAGGAGATGCTGGCGCGTCTCAAAACGCTCGCCAGACGGAAGGGCCGCCTGTCGAAGCAGCTCATCAAGAACGCCGAAGACCTTCCCTGCGCTGACACCTACGCCAACCGGTTCGGAAGCCTCATGAAGGCCTATCAATTGATCGGCTATGACTACAAGGCCGTACGCGCCAAGCGACGCCCGGCCGAACTCGTCAAGGCTCGGCGGACGCGCCGACTCAGGAGCCGGACGCGTTGAGGAAAGACCAAAAGTCCGCCAGCCCTGCGCGGGTGGTGCAGTACCTGCGGATGTCGACCTCCCAGCAGCCCAACTCCCTCGCCCATCAGTCCGCGGCGATCTCGACGCATGCCCAGGGGCGCGGCTATGAAATCGTCCGAACCTATGAGGATGCCGGCCTGAGCGGCGTGGCCGCCAAGGGGCGACCTGCGTTCCAGGAGCTCCTGGCGACCGTGCTGGGCGGCCGAGCCGACTTTGAAGCAATCCTCGTCTACGACGTCAGCCGCTGGGGGCGGTTTCAAGATCCCGACGAGGCGGCGCACTATGAGTTCTTATGTGCGCAGGAAGGTGTGCGCATCGAATACTGCGCCGAAGCTTTTGGCGGCGGGCTTGCCGTGCCCGACGTGTTGATGAAGGCGCTAAAGCGGGCCATGGCGGCGGAGTTTTCCCGCGAGCTGGGCGCTAAGGTGAAGAACGCCCAACGACGCTATGCGGCAGACGGATACTGGCTCCATGGCGACCCCGGCTATGGCCTTGCCCGTCAGGTTGCTCAGGTGAACGGCACGCCAGGCCGGCGACTATCGCCGGGCGAACGCAACGCCGATCGGGACACGCGAACCGTCCTGGTCAAGGGCGTGGCTCGCGAGGTGGAGATCGTGCGGCGCATGTTTCGCCTTTGCGTGAAGGACGGCATGGGCGCTGGGGCGATCGCAAGCCGCCTCAATCAGGAAAACGTCCCCTCGCCCAAAGGCCGCACCTGGTCAGCGGAGCGGGTGCGCGAAATCCTCACCAACCCAAAGTATGCCGGCGTCCTGACGACCCAGCGCAGGACCACCCCCCTAGGCGGTCGCCGACGGGTCGCCCCGGCCGAGACCTGGATCTCATCCGAAGCCAGCCCACCGCTTGTCTCAAAGTCAATTTTCAACGCGGCCCAGGAGGCTCTTTGTCCGCGGCCGTCTCCGCCGCACGATGAAGCGCTGCTTGACGCGCTTCGAGCCATTGCAGAGACCTACGGCGTTGTCAGCGAGCCGCGCCTCAAGGCGCTCGGCGTCGCCTATCATCGCAGTTACCGTCACCGCTTCGGAAGCCTTCAGGCGGCCTTCGCTCGTGTTGGCTACGCGCCTCCCAAACACTTCCCCAAGGGTCAGCTAGACGATGACGCGTTGCTCACCGGCTTGGCCAACCTCTTCCTGCGCTGCGGCGACATATCCCCAAGACTGATCAACGCCGATCCCCTTCTTCCCAGCGCGAGTCATTATCGAGTCCGCTTCGGCTCCCTCGCCAAGGCCTACGCCCTGATTGGGTTTGTCCGGATCAGCGCCTCTGAGGCGGCCTCTCCCCTGGGAGCCGCTCGCCTCGCGGCCCGTCGGCGTCAAATTGAAATGTGGGCTGTCGGCGGCGTCGGACATGGGGCGAAGGGTGAACTGACCATGACCTGAACCGCGGGTCATGCGCTCACCAACATTTCGCCGGCTCCAACCATGTTGCCTCCCCGCTCAGCCGCGACTAGCGTGGCCTTATTCCCCCGCAATCAGCCGCAGTTCCTGCGGAGAGCGGGGATGCATGCCGATTTACTCGTTTTCCCTCATCAATCATCTCGGCGAGCGCTTCGGCACGCGTCAGGCGGCTTGTCCCGACGATCATTCGGCGATTGACCACGCAAAACGATTTGAAGAGGCAGGCTACCCCGTCGAGGTTCATATCGGTGGCCGGCGCGTCTCATTGTCCTGCACGCCGATATGGATCCCTGAGGACTGGTTGGTGCGGGTTCTGTAGACGAGGGTTTCGACCAGGATTGGGGCGGCAGGTTCCTCGGATCACTCGGCGATGCGGGCGGGTGCGCGCTCAAAGGCGCAAACCCAATCTGGAGCCGATCGCCGCCAGATCTGACGGGTTGGGATGAGGCGATCGCGTTGCCGCACCCCGCCCCAGCGAACGCCCCAGTCTTCCGCGTCCTCGCCCTCGCCGCTGGTGAACAGCGGAGATCCGCAGTCTGAGCAAAAATGCTGGAAGCGTCTGCGGCCGCTCGCTCCACGCTTAATGTAGATCCTGGGTTCACCTTTGATCCGCAGCAGCTTGCGCTTTACGGAGACGGAGACCCGAAACGCCGTTCCGGTCAGCGCCTGACAGTCGGTGCAATGGCAAATGGTCACCGACGCGGGATCGACCGACGCCTCGTAGGTGATGCGCCCGCAGTGGCAACTTCCATCAATCGGAATCACGGTGATGCGGTCTCCATGCAGCGGCGATCAACCGGGGAATGGATTGTCCTTCAGGAGGGCCGCCAGATGGCTTGCGTTGGCGGCCACCATTTTCGCGGTTTTCGTCACCATCCTCGGCATGGCCTTCAGATCCTGAAAATCGGTGTCGCCCATCGCCTCGCCCACCCAATAGCATCCACCCACCGGCGGAATCGTCCATCCGACATCGTTGAGCGCCTGAAACACCTGGGCGCAGACATTGTGCGCGCCGTCCTCGTTCCCGACGACCGCGCAAACCGCGATCTTGGAGTAGGAAGGCATCCGCCCGGCTTCATCCGTCTCGTCGAGAAACGCGTCCATGCGTTCCAGCACCCGTTTGGCGACGCTGCTTGGCTGGCCCATCCAGATGGGCGTTCCGAACACAAGGATGTCGGCGGCGAGGATGGCCGTTCGAATGGCCGGCCATCCATCGCCCGGACCCTCATCGGAGGTGACGCCGGGCAGAACATTGTGCGCCGCGATGCGGATCGTCGGCGCGATCTCCGCGCTGAACTTCTTCATTTCGCCGGCAAGGACGCCGATCATGGCGTCTGTGGAGCTCTTGGCTTTTGGATCGGACTTCAGCGTGCAGTTGATGGGCTGGACGATCAGGGACATGCGGGGCTCCTTCTGCCGGTTTCGCTCTAGCGCCTGACGCCAAGAACGTTCCGACGGCGACAAACCGGCTCATGGGTCGGAAGCCGGCTAGAGGTCCGATAGGCAATGAGAGGCGTCAGATCCCTCGTGTCAGGTTGGACTATGCCTAATCCTCACGGCGCGGCTTGGATCCCGGCTCGGCTGGGGCCAGCTGGCTTTTGGGTTGGATGGTCTCGCGCCGACGCCACACCAGGAAGCAGCCAAGCCAGGTCAGCACACCGCCTCGAGTTCGTCGGATTCAGCGGCGCATCGACGTTCGCGAAGGACATCGTGCAATGCGTCGGCAAGCTCGAGCACATCGCCCTTCGCCAGACAGCGCGAGGCCGAGACAACCAGGTATTTCAAGTCTGCGAAGGCAATCGGCTCGTTGAATTGCTCAATGCCGGGGAGTGTCATGTCCATCCGATATTTTCCTCAAGCAACTGACGCAGGTGAACAACTCCTGCGTTGAATCGTTCCTGCCCGACCTCGACGAAACGAGGTGGACAGCGATGATCATTTGGGGGGAACTATGTACAGTTCGACAACGCGCAAACCCGATCCAATAGACGGGGTCATCTCCGCCAAGATCACCGCGCGCCGCAAATCGCGAGGCGTCTCTCAGCAGGCTCTAGCCGAAAAAATCGGCGTCAGTTTTCAGCAGATCCAGAAATACGAAAGCGGCGAAAACCGCGTCGCGGCCTCAAGACTGATCCGCATCGCCCGCGCCCTAGGGTGCCAGATCACCGACCTTATTCCTGACGAAGATAGATGATCGCCGCGGGGAATATTCGACCCTGAATATCGGGCCTAAACTTCGGCGAGGGTGGCAAGGACGTGACGACGTCATGCGACTTGCTTAGGCTTCGACTTTATCAGCCCCGTCAGACCCGCTCGGAAAACCGGTCATAGGCGTCGATGCGCCTGACCAGCAGCTCGATGTCGCGCTGATAGATCTCGGCGCGAAGGAACGTCAGTTCGGCCTCCCGCGCGCCCTCGCCTAGATCGATGTACCAGGCCTTGGGGGATCCATTGCCGTCTCCGTTCCAGCGATATCCACGCGCCTTCAGGACGTCCTTGAGGTCATAGGGCGAGTTCTCGGCCCAGATCCGCCAAGTCGGCCGGCGCGCCTCGTCCAAGAGGTGGGCCAAGGCCGGACGACCGCTGGACTTCATGGGCCGGGCCAGGATTTCGATGGCCGCCAGACAATCGTTGTGAGCCCGATGCTTGTCGTAGAAGAACCCCGCTCCAGCGGCCAGGTGCGCAAGACGAGCTCCCTCGTGGCCGTCGGCCGACCAGTCGACCTGCGACATCGAGCAAGCCCAGGGTTTGGTGGTGAAGGTTTCGCAAAAGCGCTCCAGGAAGCGCCGGTCGAACGCTGCGTTGTGGGCGATCACCAAGGCCGCCGGCGCCGCGAAGCTGGCGACAGCCGCCGGATCCATGACCTGTCCGGCGACCATCTCATTGGTGATGCCGGTCAGAGCGGTGATCTCCGCTGAAATCCTGGTCGCCGGCTCTCGCAACCCTTCGAACGCCGCGCCGACCTCGAGCACCTGACCGCTCAGGTCATAGAGGAACGGCGTCATGGCCAATTCGATGATCTCATCGCGCGCCGGATCCAGGCCCGTCGTCTCGACGTCGACGAACAGGCCCGTCCGCACCGGCCCCGCCAGGCTCGCTTGCGCCGCACGCGGCTCCAGCTTGCGCAGGACCCGGTATCGACCCGTGGCCTCAAGCGCCTCGGCCATGGCCTCCAGATGTGCGGTTTTGTCGTCCAAATCGAGCCTCGGAGCTTTCAGCTTCGGTGGATCACCGTGGCTGGAGACAAAAGCTGCTCGCCCATGCCAGGCTGCGCTGCTGCTGTAACGAGCCCGCGCGATTGCTGCGCGGTCGCGTTACTCGACGATCCGAAAGACCGCGCCGCTTGCCGGTTCGCGATAGAGATCCACCCGTTCGCCATTCCAATGATAGTCAAGGTGGCGGCCCTGCACCGGATTTCCAGCCAAGTCCGGATAGAAGAGCCCCACGCAGTTTCCCTCCGACGTCCGAACGCTGGGATAGACCACGCCGCCAGCTCCCGCGGCGTGCAGCTGGGCGCCCAGGATACGGCTTTCGACATAGCTGTCTCGATCAAGAACCCCCGCGAATTTGCGCTCATCGCCGCGCAGGTCGCGCAGCTCGGCGTCGACCGTCAGGATGATCTCACGAAATTGGGACGTCCAACCGGGGGCCTCGTTCGTCATCGCCATGAAGACGGCGTGGTGATGGATGGTTTCCAGTAGCGCCACGTCGAAAGCTTCGCCTGCGTAGAGCACCCCGAAACGACCGTCGCTGAACCGGCTGGGCCGGTCAGGACTGACATGGGTGAAGGGCGCCATGAGATAGCTGGCGCCGGGGCCGCCGACCCGCCTCGACGGAGGGATCAGGTCGAGATTGCCCACGTTCTCCATCAGCCGTGGGTTGGTCTTCTGCTCGGCCGATAGCAGCAACGCCCAATCAGCTGGATCGGCGATATCCTCAAAGAGATCGATCGGCGGGTAGATGCTGCGGATGATCCGCACGGCGGCGCGCCACGTCACACGCGCCGTCGGCGTCTCGTCGACGTTGATCACCAGGCGCTACGCTCGGCGTCTAGGAAACGCCGCACCCGCATCAGGTCGGTCAACTCTCCGCCCAGCATGATCTCAAGAGCCGAGCGGCCCTCGAACGCCTGATTGGACGCCTTGATCCAGCCATAGCCGCGCTGCGGCTCACGAAAGATTATGCGCAAGGCTTTGTGGACACCCATCAGGTTCGAAAGCCGCGCCTTGGCGTCGCGGTCGATGCGGCCTTGCTCACCGGCCTTCCATCGCCGGTAGGTGCGCACCGGCATGTCCAGCAGGGTCGCCGCCTGCTCGTCGGTCAATTCCCAGCGCCCGAAGAGATTGACCACCGCGCGGAACATCGCAGCGGCTTCGGCGTCCGAAATCGGATCGGGTCGAAACGCGTGCACCGCCGTATCGATGGGAAGGACAAGGGTCATGCTCGACTCTCCATATGGCCGAACATAGGTCAAACACGGCCAAATGGCAATAACGGCTCGTGGGCGATGCTGGCGTCACCTGGGGCGCTCGCATTCGCTGCCCGGCGTTAGGCCAAGTTCGGCGGCGTCAGCATAGCATTCAGCCTCGGCGCTCTTACGCTCATAGGCGAGGGCCAAGGTCATGCAGATCAGGGCCAGACCCACGCAAAAGCCTGCCATTAGCCGCAGGAGCGTACGGTGGGTCATGCGTGCTCGCCTGTCGGTTGATCGGCATGCGACTGCGCCACAATAGGCGGGGCGAAGTCCAGTTGATCAGCGCGCGCCCGCTCGGCCTGGCCAAAGTTAGAGAGCGTCACGCCGACAAGTCGAACCCCGGTTCGCGGCGGAAAAAGGGTCCGAACCAGACTCAAACTGACGTCGCGCAGCATTTCAGGGTCGCCCACCAACGTGCTCACCGATCGACTTCGGGTCACTTGCTTAAAATCGGCCCACTTCACCTTGACGGTGACGGTGCGGGCGCGCGCCCCGGTCTTCTCACACCAGTCCCAGACGTCATCGGCCATAGAGAGCACGCCGGCCTCGATCTCTCGCGGATCCAGCAGGTCGCGCTGGAAAGTGGTCTCGGCGCCGGACGACTTGCGCTCGCGATCTGGGTTGACCGGGCGCTCGTCCACGCCGCGTGAGATCGCGTGATACCAGGGACCTGACTTGCCAAAGTGCCGCTCAAGGAATTCTAGGGACTGGCGACGCAGGTCCGCGCCGGTGAAGATGCCCAGGCGCTCCATCTTGGCCGCCGTCACGGGCCCCACGCCGTGGAACCGGCCGATCGGCAGGCTCTCGACATAGACCTCCCCTCGTCCTGGCGGGACGACATACTGGCCGTTGGGCTTGCGCTGATCGGAGGCTAGCTTGGCGAGAAATTTGTTGTAGGAGACGCCCGCCGACGCGGTCAGCCCGGTTTCAGCGAAGATACGTCCACGGATCTCTTCGGCGGTCTGCGATGCCGTGGGCAAGCCACGCAGGTTGGCCGAAACATCGAGATACGCCTCATCCAAGGACAAGGGTTCGATCAGCCCCGTGTATTCAGCGAATATCGCGTGAATCTGGCGAGACACGGCCTTGTAGACCTCGAAGCGGGGCGGCGCGAACACCAACTCGGGACACTTGCGCATGGCCGTCGTCGACGGCATCGCTGATCGCACGCCAAACGCTCGCGCTTCATAGCTCGCCGCCGCCACGACACCGCGCGCGGCGGCGTAACCCACGGCCAAGGGCCGCCCCCTGAGGGCCGGGTCGTCCCGCTGTTCAACCGAAGCAAAGAACGCGTCCATGTCGACATGGATGATCTTGCGGAGAGGTGCGTCATTCATCCCCTCCGAGCATAGGCGATTTGGAACTTAACGGGAACATCTTCCCGATTGCGACGTTGGCCCGCTGGCGAAACCTCGCTTCGGTGACGGCGGACGTGGCACCTCGGTGGCCGGCCATCCGAACTGGAGAAACCTTGGCATGGCGTTTGAGGTTATGTGCTCAGCGACCAAGCTACCGCTGTCAGACAAGCTCTCCCGCAAGTCAGTGGCGTCGACCTCTTGAGCCCAAGGCGGACTATGACGTCTCTTGATCTGGGACAAACCATTCGACGGAGACCATCCGGATGAGCGACGTCACACCCGTTTCCCAAGTCGATCTCCAACGTTATTTGGGCCGATGGTACGAAATTCGCCGCTTGCCTTTGAGGTGGGAGGACGAAGCGGCGAGCGACATCACCGCGACTTACGCCTTGAGCGAGGACGGCGCTGTGCGTGTCGACAACCGTTGTTTCGATAAAGAGGGCGAACCCACTCAGTCCGTCGGCGTGGCCAAACCGGCCGACGAGACGAACGCTCGACTTAAGGTGAGCTTCCTACCGAAATTCATTCGATGGATACCGTTCACCGAGGGTGACTATTGGATTCTAAAACTGGACCCCGAATACCAGATCGCACTTGTGGGGACTCCGGACCGCAAGCACCTGTGGCTGCTTGCCCGTGACCCGAGCGTCCCGGACATGACAGTCCAATCCTATCTCGCCGAAGCTCGTCGGCAGGATTTCGATTTGACCGATCTGATCACGCCCCGCCACACAGGCCGCGAGGTTACGGACGCTCTCCTGGCCGAAAATTGAAACTCGTGCTGGCGTGAGGAGTGGCGGGTCTCGATTCTGACCTCGGGGGAATTAGAGCGCGGCTAACAGTCGCCTCTCGCGCAGGCGGACGCCGGCAAGACATCGCCCGCCGAACCTGACGACCGGCGCCACCTGTCGCGTGGGGATGTCATTTTCAGTCGACACCGCGCCTTGCGCAACACCGGCTTGTTTCTAAATGCCGGATCAAAACTGACATGGAGGGCCCAATGAAACGCATTGAGATCTCCCCGGTCGACAGCGGCTGGATGCTACGCACCGAGGCGATGGAAAGCGTGCTCTTCTTCAAGAGCGAAGCATCGGCCGAGAGCGCGGCCATCAGGCTTGCACAAGGTCTAGCCGACGCCGGCGAAGAGGCCGCGGTTGAGATCTTTCTTCGCGATGGAAGCCTTGGTCGTCGCTTCACCACCCCGCCGATGCGTCTCCAGAACATCGTCGGGGCCTGACCTCGTCAGGCGGTGCGCGCGGCCCAAGCGTGCTTCGGCAAGCGAGGTCTCACTTCCGGTCATCCACACCACGACCGACGTTTGGCCCCATCGCCTGATCCGAATACTGTTCCGCTCTACGGAACAATATTTCATCACTTGGAACAATAGCAGCGCCTGCGGTAGGGTCTGCGCAAGACCTATGGAGTCGACGCAATCATGGATCGGGCCGTCTCCCGCAGCTTCGCCATCTTGGAGGCCCTGGCCCGCTCGCGTGGGCCTGCGCGATTGTCGGACCTGTCCGCGGCGACCGACCTTCAGAAGAGCACGGTCCACCGGATCCTCGCGACGCTCTCGGAGCTAGGATACGCCGACCAGGACGACTCTGGACGCTATCGCCCTACCCTTCGGTCGTGGGAGATCGGCATTGGGGTTGTCGCTGACCTCCCAATCTATCGGGTCGCTGCGGGCTACCTCCATGCGCTTCACCGGACGACCGGAGAAACGGTCAGTTTGACGGTGTTGTCTGGAAGCGACGTCCTCTATCTGGAGAAGCTCACCGCCGCCCGGCCGGTGCGCTTCCTCACCCGGGTCGGAAGCCGCGTGCCGGCGCCGCTCACCGCGGGCGGCAAGGCGATCCTCTCGGCTCGCATCGACGCCCCCCAGCTTATCGAAGAGGCCGCAGTCCACCGCGACCTAGATGTCCCTGCCCTGATGACGGAACTCGAAGAGTGCCGTCAGCGGGGATACGCGCTCTCCGGCTACAGCCCCGGCGTCACGAGCATCGGCGCAGCGGTTGCAGCCGGAGGCGCACCTCCAGAGGCCGCCTTGTCCGTGTCTGCGCCCAGCGAGAGGCTCGCGGGCAAGAAACGCGAGGCGATCATCGAGGCGCTGCTTGAGACCCGGGCCCGCATGACCGAGGCGCTGGACCGGCCATGAGCCAGCCCATGTTGGAAATTCCGGTCGGCGAACGGCTGGCCAGCTACGTCAGCGGCGCTCTGGACGCCTGGCCTTGCCAGACGCATCGCCAATTGGCCAAGCTCCACATCCTGGACACGCTTGCGGCCATCGTCGCATGTCGCGACCTGGAACCCGCGGTCCTGGCCCGCAACTACGCCCTATCGCTGAGTGGCGGCGGCGACGGTCCTAACGCAGCCACGATCCTGGGTACTCACGCCCGCGCCAGCATCGTCGATGCGGCGTTCGCCAGCGCCATGACGGGCCACGGCGCGGAGATCAACGACTTCATTCCGTCGGCCTTTGTCCAGCCAGGTCCTGCAGTGCTCAGCGCAGCCTTGGCGATCGCCGAGACGCGGGGCGCTTCGGGCGCCGAGCTGCTCCGCGCGGTCATGGCCGGCTATGAACTGGCCGGGCGCATGCCCAAAGCTCTTGGCGTCGAGAACCTGCGCCGCGCGGGCGTTGCAAATCACGGCCTTGGCCCTCTGTTTGGCGCAGCCACGGCCGCCGCGATCCTGCTGCGCCTGCCCGCTGACAGGATTGGCGACGTATTCACCTTCTGCGCTCAGCAGGCCTCGGGCTCCTGGCAGTGGCTGCTCGACGTCGAACACATCGAAAAGGCGTTTGTCTTCGCCGGCATGGGCGCTCGCGACGGCCTTCATGCCGCGCTGATGGTTTCGGCGGGCTTCCGCGGCGTCCGGAACGCTCTGGACCATCCGGGCGGCTGGATGCGCGGCGCGATGTTCTCCGGGGGTGATGCGAACCGGGCCTATCTGGTCGACGATCTCGGCGAGCGCTCGGAGCTGCCGCTAACCGCGTTCAAGCGCTATCCGGTCGGCGGCCCGACGCAGCCGGCGGTCGAGGCGCTCTTGGACCTGTCGCCGGCGATCGCGGGCCAAGCGGTTCAAAGCGTATTCATCGAGATGCCGGGCCGCTGGCAGGCGTTTCGCGACGCCGCCATGCCCGCGCTCAATCTGCGCTACCTCGCCGCGATCATCCTGATCGATGGACGTCTGGATTTCGTGAGCGCGCAGAGTCTTACGCGCATGGCGCAGGAGGAGGCGGTCAAGGATCTGATGGCGAAGATCGAAATCGCCCACGACCCTGCGCAGGAGGCTGCGCCCGGCTCGCCCAGGACGGAGTCCGCCCGCGTGCGGATCACCCTGGAGGACGGGCGAGAATTCTCGCGGTTCGTCCCCCATGTCCTGGGATTTCCGTCCCATCCAATGGATGCGGCCGATGTTGAATCCAAGGCCTTCAACCTGATGGTCGAGCACCTGGGGCCCGAGCGCGCGCAGGCCGTCATCGCCGCGGTCCGGGGGATAGAGACCCTTCCCGACTGCAAACCGCTCATCGAACTCATCGCACGCTGAACGTCCAGGAGCAGGCTCGATATGGGCACACTTCCTCCCGAACCCATCCCCGAGGGACCTGTGGTCGAGACCGCGCAGGGAAAGGTGCGCGGATCGCGCCAAGGGTCGGTATCGGCCTTCAAGGGCATGCGCTACGGCGCCGACACGTCCGGGCCAAACCGGTTCCGCCCGCCTCAGCCCCCGCCCACCTGGATCGGCGTTCAGGACGCCCTGGCCTATGGCCCGCAGTCACCACAAATGCGCGGGCCGCTGGCCGACAAGGGCCCGATGAGCGAGGACTGTCTTCGCGTCAATGTCTGGACGCCAGGAACCGACTTGACGCGGCGACCGGTGATGGTCTGGTTCCACGGCGGGGGGTTCGAGGCGGGATCGGCGTCGCAGAAGGTCTATGACGGCTCGCGGCTGGCGGCGCGCGGCGACGTCGTGGTCGTCAGCCTCAACCACCGGCTCAATGTGTTCGGCCATTGCTTCTTGGGTGATCGCCTGGGCGAAGCCTACGCCGCGGCCGGCAATGTCGGATATCTGGACCTGATCGCGGCGTTGCGCTGGGTGCGTGAGAACATCGCTAGCTTTGGCGGCGACCCTGGCAACGTCACCATCTTCGGACAGTCCGGCGGCGGCCGGAAGGTTAGCCTCTGCTATGCAGGCGAAGACGCCAGCGGCCTGTTCCACCGCGGCGTCGTGCAGAGCGGCTCGCACCTGCGGGTCCAAGCGCCCGAGAAGGCAGCCCAGCTCACCGACGCCCTGCTAAGAACGCTCGACCTGGCGCCCAGCGACGCCGGCAAGCTGCTGGAGGCGCCTGTCGAGGCGTTGAGCGCGGCTCAGTTGAAGGTGATGCGCGAGACGCGGTCCCGGTTCTCCCCGGTGCTGGACGGCCTTGCCTTCAAGACCCACCCTTTCCTTCCGGCGTCGCCAGCGATTTCGAACCATCTGCCGATGATGGTCGGCACGACACGCACCGAGCTCTCCAACCAGCTCGGCTATGAACCTGGCGCCTTCGACCTGGATATGGCCGAGCTGCGCCGACGGTTGCCGCGTTATGTGGGCGAGGACGAGGTGGACGCGGCGATCGCCGCGTTCCAAGCGAGCAGCCCGCACGCCTCTCCTTCAGAGCTCTACTTCAAGATCGCTTCGGCTCGCGGCTACATCCTGGACCAGACCATCATGGCCGAACAGCGGGTGAAGGCCGGCGCGGCCCCGACCTATTCCTACCAACTGGTCTGGCGCTCTCCAGCCGAGGGCGGGCGCCGTATCAGCCAGCACACTCTCGATCTGCCCTTCATGTTCGACAACGTCGCGGCCGCCACGCACCTCACCGGACCCGAGAGCGAGGAGACCGGCCAGCTCGCGAACGCGATGGCCGAGACATGGATCAGCTTTGCGCGCACCGGGGATCCCAACAACGCCGCCATTCCACGCTGGCGAGCGTACGACATGACCGATCGGGCGGTGATGCTGTTCGATATTCCCCCGACGCTTGCGCAAGACCCTTACGCCGGCGAGCGCGCTTTTATGAGCCGCTACGCCAGCCAACAGATGGGTCGCACCCTGCACCGTTAGGGCCGCAGGTTTGATTTGGACATTCGATGACTAAGCCCTCACTGACGATACTCGCCATCGCATTGACGTTGAGCGCCGCGCCGGCCAGCGCCCAAGAGGCGAGCGGACCACGCCCTGCGGCCGCGACAGCCGAGGCCAGGAGCGTCGCCGCCTCTCCCCGCCACGCGCTTGCGCAGGCCGCAGGTTTCCGCGCGCTTCACTACTGTACGGGCTTGTTCGCTTCGGGGATGAGCGAGTCGCTCGTCGAAACGACCGCAGGCGGCCGTAGCGCGCGTTCGGCGGCCTTGCCCATGAAGATCGACCGTGAAGCACGCACCGTGTCGGTGAGCTACTCGCCGGACATGGAGCCGCGCATCGCCGCCTGGCGTGCGAACCTCGGCTGCGTTCAGCTTCCGATCGGCGCGAAAAAGGAAGCGGTGGGCGCTCTTGCGACCTGGCCCGCGGACGTCTTGGCCCCTGATCTCGACGCGCGCCCCTGGCCGATGGGTGATCAGAACGCCGTCGCAAAGCTGCGCAAGCCGCAAGCCGACCGGTTGGAGAAGGTTCTCGATCAAGCGTTCCTTGGTCAGGCCGGCCCCTACAAGGGCGCGACCTGGGGCGTCGTGGTCATCAAGGATGGCAAGATCGTCGCCGAGCGCTATGGGCCCGGCTATGGGCCGCACGTCTTGTCTCGCACCAACTCCATGTGCAAGAGCCTCGCCGCCGGTCTGGTCGGGGTTGGCGTGCGCAAGGGCCTGATCGACCTTCAAAGGAAGGCGCCCCTGAGCGAGTGGACGCGGCCGGGAGATCCCCGCGGCGACATCACCGTCAATGACCTCCTGCACATGGCGAGCGGCCTCTACACCGAAGCTGCCGGCGATCCTCAGCAGTCCCTCTACGGGTCAGGAGCTGCGGCCGCCGAGGTCTCGGCGCTGAACATGGTCGATGCACGCCCCGGATCGCGGTTCGTCTACGCCGGATCGGACACAATCTTGGCCGTTCGCGCGCTTCGCCAGGCGGTGGGGGATGATCACGCCTTCATCAGCTTCCCTCACCGTGAGCTCATGTGGAAGATCGGCATGACGCGGACGCTCATCGAGACCGATTGGAATGGCGACTTCCTGGCCTCGGGTCAGTGCTGGAGCACGGCGCGCGACTTCGGGCGGTTTGGCCTGCTGCATCTGGCGGACGGCAAATGGAACGGCGAACAGATCTTGCCGGCCGGCTGGGCGAAATATGTCTCAACGCCCGCGCCGGCCCAACCGCCCGCGCGCGCCACGCCTGGGCCTGCCTATGGCGCCCAGTTCTGGATCTATGGGGGTCTGGAGGGACTTGCGCCTGACGCCTACAGCCCGGGCGGCGCGCTTGGTCAGTACGCGATGATCATTCCGTCGGAGAACGTCGTGGTGGTCCGCCGTGGCCTCGACCAGGGCGACGGCTTCAAAATCGCCAAATTCTCCTCCGACGTCGTCGCAGCCTTGGGGCGCTGAGATGGGGGAGAGATCGCTCGCGAGCGATGCAGACCGTCTTCCCACGAAGG
The DNA here is from genome assembly GCF_030681155.1 of Phenylobacterium sp. Lineage (GTDB taxonomy): Bacteria > Pseudomonadota > Alphaproteobacteria > Caulobacterales > Caulobacteraceae > Phenylobacterium. The sequence goes on from NZ_JAUXXE010000069.1 coordinate 55,933, forward strand.
CGGAGAGCGCGGCGTGAGCGAGCAAGGACCCGGCGCCGGCCCCTGGCGCAAAGGCCAGCCAGAGGCGCACGGTCTCTCGTCAGAGACTTTGAACCGCGCCGCCGAAACGCTCGCCGTCGCCGACGAGCGACAGGGGTTGGTCGTCATTCGCAACGGCGTGCTGGTGTATGAGCGCTATTGGCGGAACGACTATCATCTGGCCTCGCCGGAGTGGCGAAACGTGTCGTTCTCTTCGGGCAAGTCCTGGGGCTCGACGATGGTCGGCCTCGCATACACAAAGGGTCTCCTGGGGCTCGACGATCTGGCCGCCCGCTATCGCCGGCCGGATATGTCCGGCCTGAGGCCGGAAACGACAATTCGGCACCTGCTCACCATGACCAGCGGCGGCACCCTCAACGTCAAGCCGAGCTCTCGGCCGCCGCGCCGTCTGGACGACCCAAGGCCGCCTGGCCCCGGGGTTGAATACGCTTGGGAGAAGGTCGGCGAGAAGGGCTCGCCGCCAGGCTACGGCGTCTGGCTCCCGGCCGGCCAAGCCTTCTACTATGACGGCGCGGCGGCCGATCATCTGGCCGACATCGTTGCGGCCGCGGCCGGGGTGAGCAGCCATCGCTTCATGATGGAACAGATCGTCTCGCCGCTTGGCTGCGAGAATTTCAACTATCAGCCCGAGGGCGTCGATCGGAACGACAACGTCCGTTTCGGCGGGTCGATCGTACTGTCTTGCCGCGACATGGCCCGGCTTGGGCAGCTCTATCTGAACGGCGGACGCTGGGATGGCCGACAACTTATCGATGCTGACTACATCGGCCAGGCCACCAGCCCCTCCCCCGCCAATCCCAGCTATGGCTTTCTCTGGTGGCTGAACGCCGCCGCGCGGGTTCCAAATGCTCCCGCCTCGATGTTCTTCGCCGCCGGCGCACGGGGGCAGTTCTGCTTTGTCCTGCCTGATCAGGAGATGGTCATCGCCACGATGGGGTTCGGCGCAGCTCAGCTCTCGGCAGAGGCGGCCTGGGACGCGCTAGCCCCGGCGATTTCGCAGCTGCCGCCCAGCAGCCCCTGAGCGTTCTCAACATTCAGGGAGGGCTGATCTCGCCGATCTCCGCGCAGGTCGTCAACAGCGCCTCGATCGCCTCCTGCAAATGCTCGCCCGTCATCCTGGACTCTCCGTTCGACACGGTGATCGCCGCGACCGGTCGTCCGTCCGCGCCCGAAATGGCCGCTGCGACGGCCCTGACGCGCGCCGTCAGCCCGCCGGTTACAACTGCAAAACCGTCACGGCGGACCTTCGGCAGCTCCTGCATGATCTCGCCTGGCGTCATGTTGAGATCCGGTCGTTCAGCCAAGCCGCGCGACATGGCGGCCTGGGGCTCGCTCATGGCGCTGAGGAATATCCGCCCGGAGGCCGTGACAGCCATTGGCGCACGAGTGCCATTGAGCGGGGTGTAGCGAAGCACTCGCGCCGGCGCGACCCGGTCCAGGAAAAGCACTTCATCGCCCACCGGGACGGTCAGCAACACCGTGTCGAGCGTCAGTTGATGGAGCTTTTGCAAGTGCGGCGAAATCATCCGGCGCAGTGCGTTGGTCGAGATGATCGCCACGCCTAATTCCCAGGCCTTGAGCGAAGCGAAATATCGCGCCGTCTCCTCATCCTTCTGCACGTAGCCAAGCTCGATCAAAGTCCCAAGCAGGCGGTGAACGTTGCTTTTTTGGAAGCCCAGGGTCTCGGTCAAGGCGCTCAGCCGCATAGGCCGCTTGGCGCGGGACAACACCTCGAGAACAGCAAAACCCTTGGCGACAGTGGTGTCCATGGAGCCCCCTGAGGCGAAGATACCAGTACGTTCCAAATAGTGAAACAGCCTGTGAATTCCAAATATTAGAACGTCAATCTAACATATAGACGCCCGGTTTAATCGATGCCTATGATTGCGTAACGGCGGTCAATCAATGGCGGTCGATCAACATCAGGGGGGACTCATGCTGAAGTCCGATTGTCTGCGCGGCGCGTCGGCCGTGGCTATTCTCCTGGGCGCTGGCCTGACGGCGACCAGCGCCTTGGCCCAAACCGGCGAGATCGCCGAAGTCATCGTCACCGGCTCCTATATTCGCGGCACCCCCGAGGACGCGGCTCTACCGGTGGACGTTCTGTCGGCCCAGGACCTGCAAAAACAGGGCGCGCCGAGCATGGTCGACATCGTCAAGTCGATCCCCGGCGTCCAGAGCGTGCTTGGCGAAACCAACCAATTCGCCAGCCAAGCCACCACAGGCTCTGGGAACATCAATCTTCGCGGGCTAGGCGCGGTGCGCACCCTGGTTTTGATGAACGGCAGGCGCCTGGCCAGCTCGCCCGGCGGCTCTGGCGTGGACACCAATCTGCTGCCAACGGCCGCTATCGGCCGGATTGAGGTCCTGAAGGACGGCGCGGCGGCCACCTACGGTTCTGACGCGATCGGCGGCGTCGTCAACTTCATCACTCGCACCGATCTCAACGGCCTGGAACTCAACGGCAGCTACACCGCGATCGACGGTTCCAACGGCGACTACTCCTTGAGCGCAAACTATGGGTGGATCGGAGATCGCGGCGACGCGCTGCTGTCCGTCGGATACCGCCATCGCTCGGAGCTGGACACGCTCGAGCGCGACTGGGCGGTGAACGACTATCTGGAAAACCCAAACGGCAGCTGGTCGGGGTTCGGCAATCCGGGCTCCTATGTCTCAGGAACCACCCGGATCATCGATCCCAACTGCACCGCTCTGGGCAACACCTTGGTGACCGCCGCGGCCGGAACCCAAAGCTGCTACTTCCAGTTCGGCCGGTTCAACAATCTGGTCGAGACCGAGGACCATTATCAGATCTACGGCCAGATCAACTGGGACCTGACCGACAAGATCAAGCTGCATGCCGAGGCGCTCTACGCAAGCCATGACGTGCCCCATGAGGGCACCTCGCCTTCGTATGGCCCCACCCAGGCGTTCGGCCCCGGCGCGGCCTCAGGCTCGTTCATCATCCCGCGTAGCAACCCTGGCCTTTGCGGAACCGCAGGCCGGGCGGCCTGCCTTCCCGGCAGCCTCTTCTCGCAGCTGACGCCAGCCCAACAGACAGCGGTCAACACCGCCGGTTTCACTGCGGCGAACATCCTGCTCTGGCGCCCCTACGGCGTGGGCGGCAACCCGCTGACCGGGGGCTCGAAACCCGACCAGCGGTTCTTCGAGGGCTGGCGCTTCTCGGGCGGTCTCAGCGGCGAATTCGACAACGGTATCGGCTGGGATGTCGCGGTCACCCACATGGTCAACCGCAGCGACATCGTCACCTACGACATTCCCGTGGCTCGCCTCTACTACGCCTTAAACGGTCTTGGCGGTCCTGGTTGCGACACCGATCCGGTGACGCCCGGCGTGCAGGGCGGGGTCGCCGGCGTCGGTTCCTGCCTCTACTACAATCCCTTCTCGAGCGGAATCGCCGCCAACGCTGCTAGCGGCGAGGTCAATCCGAACTTCGTCGCCGGCTCGGCGGCGGCCAACGCCAACAGCCGAGCCATCGGCCAATGGCTGTTCCAGCCCTACGGCTATCAATCGGAGACGACCCTGACGGTCGTCGATGCGGTGATGAACGGCCAGCTCTCCATCGATCTTGGAGGCGGACCAATCGGATGGGCGGCCGGCGCGCAATATCGCGACAATGGTTTCAAGCGCGACGTCAACGACATCAACAACATCGCGCTCAATCCTTGCCCTGAGGAGAACGTCGTCAACTGCGCCACCGGCAAGGGCAACGGCGTCTTCGGCTTCCTGGGTCCGCTCTCCGAGCAGGACCTGGACGCTTCGGTCTATGCGGCGTTCGGGGAGTTACAGGTTCCCATCACCGAGAGCCTTTCCCTGCAACTGGCCGTGCGGCACGAAGAGCACGGCGGCGACGTCGGCTCGACCACCAACCCGAAGATCGCTCTGCGTTGGCAGGCCGCCGACTGGTTGGCCTTCCGCGCGTCTGCGGGGACCACCTTCCGCGCGCCGACACCCTCGAACCTGCTGCCCGACGCCAACACCACCCAGGCCTTCATCACCCAGACCAGCGGTTATCGGGCGTTCGACACCACCGGAAATCCGGCCCTGAAGCCGGAGACCGCCGACACGTTGAACATCGGGGCCATTGTGCGGTTTGGCGATTTCAGCGCCACGATCGACTACTGGTCGTTCGACTTCCAGGACACCATCGAGGCGGAGTCCGGATCTGGCCTGCTCTCGACGATCTTCCCGAACGGTTCCTCTACGACCTTGCCCAACGGCTGCGCAAATCCAGCGCTCGCGCCGCTGGTCGCCCGGTTCGTCTTCCAAGGCGGGATCTGCTCGCCGGCCGCCATCCAGCGCGTGAAGCTGACCACCATCAACGGTACGGGCACCAAGACCTCCGGCGTCGATTTCGCGGCTAATTACCATGCCGGCGATGTCTGGGGCGGGTCGATGAACTTCGGTCTCGATGGCTCGTTCCTGCTCAAGTACGACAGCGGCCCTGCCTTCATCGAAGGCATCCAGGTCGAGGCCGGCCAGAAACTGGCCGGGACCCACGGCGGCACGGCGGGTGGGACCTCCTTCCCAGAACTGCGCGCCAACCTGTTCGCCGAGTACGCCCGCGACATCCACAATCTGCGGGTGACGCTGCGCTACATCGACAGCATGCAGGACGTGCGTGACGGGCGGTTCGGCGGGACCAATATCTTCGGACCCAACGGGGCGGTGTTCGGCTACCTGCTGCCGCAAGGCGCTAAGCTCGACGCCTTCATCACCACCGACGTCACCTACCGCGTCCACCTGCCGTGGGACACCACCGCGACGGCGACCGTGGCCAACCTGTTCGACGCCGATCCGCCGTTCGCAAGGCGCGACCTCAGCTACGACCCGGCCACCGCCAACCCGCTCGGCCGCACCTACAAGCTGAGCGTCACCAAGCGCTTCTGACCGCCACCTCCGCCCCTCCCCGGCGGACTAAACTGAGCGCCGCTTTCCCAAGCGGCGCTCGCTCTTTATCCCGCGCTGGAGTTCGCAGTGAGTAGCCCAAAGGTCGCCCCGCCCCTCAGTCTTGGGACGAAACTTCTCTACGCCAGCGGGGCGGTGGCCAACGTCATCAAGCAGCGCGGGATCTCGACCTTCCTGCTGCTGTTCTACAATCAGGTGGTGGGGCTCCCAGCGGCTACGGTGTCGACCGCGATCATGATCGCGCTGATCTTCGATGCGTTCGTCGATCCGCTGGTCGGGCAGATCTCGGACAACTTCCGATCTCGTTGGGGACGGCGCCATCCGTTCATCTACGCAGCGGCGGTCCCGGTCTCGGTCGCCTTCTTCATGATCTGGAACCCGCCCCAGGGGTGGGAAGGCGCCGAGCTCTTTACCTTCCTGCTGATCTGTCTTCTGTCAGTGCGTCTGTTCGACACCTTCTTCGAATTGCCCTCGGCCGCCCTGCTCCCGGAGCTGACCCGAGACTACAATGAGCGCACCCGCATCATTGCTTGGCGCTCCCTGTTTGGCGTGATCGGAGGCGTGGCCTCCACGCTGCTGGCCTATCAGGTCTTCCTACGCGAGAACCCTGATGGCTCGGGCGGCGTCCTCTCCCGCGAGGGCTATTTCGGCTACAGCATCGCGACCGCGATCCTGATCTTCACCTTCATCATGATCTCGGGGCTCGCGACCCACCGCCAGATCCCCTATCTCGCCAGTCCGCCAAGCCGGAAAATCACGCTGGGGGCGATGCTCCGCGAGGTCGGCGCGACCTTGAACAATCGCTCCTTCATCGTCCTGACCTTGTCGGGCATGTTTCTCTATGTGGCGCTTGGGGCCAAGGGCGCGCTCGAGCTCTATTTCAGCCTCTACTTCTGGGGCTTCACCCAGGCTCAGCTCTCGCTGTTCACGATCTCGGCGATCTTCGCCAGCGTGATCGGCGTGATGATCGCGCCTTCCTTGGCCGCTCGCCTAGGGAAGAAGCGCACCTCCCTGATCACCTTCACCCTGGCCGTAATCGCCGGCATGGCGCCCATCGGCCTCAGATTGGCCGGGGTCATGCCGCCGAACGGCTCGAGCGCGCTCTTCTGGATCATGTTCTTCGACTACATCGTCAACGGCGCGCTCTCGATGATCAACGGCGTGATGCTGAGCTCGATGATCGCCGACGTCGTGGAAGATTCCGAGGTCCGTACCGGCCGCCGTTCGGAGGGCTTGCTCAACTCGGCCGATAACCTGTTCAAGAAAATCGTCAGCGGCGTCGGCGTGTTCGTTTCCGGCTGGATCCTCACCCTGATCGTCTTTCCGAAGGGCGCTAAACGCGGGGACGTCGATCCTGAAATCCTGCACGCGCTCGGCATGATGTATCTGCCGATCAACGGCGCATTCTACGTGGCCGCGATCCTCTGTCTGGTTCTCTACAACATCACTCAGCAGTCGCATGAAGAGAACCTCCGCAAGCTAGGCGAGCGCGAATTGGCCGCGGAGCCGACGAGCGGCGGACAGCCCTGATCTCTCCGTAAGGCCGCCCCCCGGCCAATCCGACTCCGTCGAGCCCGATAATTTCGCCAGGTTTAGTCGGAGCCGGTCTGACTATGGGGGGCGCCCACCGGCTTGCTTTCCGGCGATCCCCGCTCGCGGAGGAAGATGGCGAGTACGATCAGGACCGCCGTGGACAAGAACTCACTCTGCCAGTTTTGGAAGCTCTCAAACCAGAACTCAGGCTGCAGCAGATAACTCCACAGGCCAGCCGGCGCGTGCCCATGCGCAAGCGCCTCGCCAGCGGCCCTTCGGCCGCTGTTGATCCAGTGCAGCACGAAGCTCGCAAGGAATAGCGACAGCAGGGCGAGTCCAAGCGAGTGTGAATAGACCGCCCGCATCCAGCCGCCAATTCGGACCGGCAAGGGGGCGGATGGCTTGTCGGCGTCACGGGCCGGATCGCGATCTTGCGGGGAATCGTCGTCCGGGTCCTTGGATTCCGGCGATCCCCGCTGGAACAGGTAGGCCGTCAGCATCACGAAGACCCACATCTGTAGGAACTCGCTTTCCCAGTTCTCGAACAGGGCCGACAGAAACGCCGCGCTGACGATGTAGGATCCGAACAGCAGCGGAGGCCTGCCGTGGTCAACCAGGGTCTGATTTTCGCTGGCCCAACCCGTCATCGCCTGCCCGCCGAGGCTGGCCGCGAACAGCAACAGAAGTGCGATCGTCAGCCCGTTGTCGCGTAGCCAGCTCTTCATGCCCTGGGGAAGGATCGAAAGCCGACTAGGTTCCTGGCGAGAGAGGCGAAGCCAAGGCTCTGAACTCTTTGCCCCTGGCGACGTTGGCTTCGCGGAGGAGATCCCATGCAGATACAACTCGCCGTCATGGTGTCCGTCGTCGCCCTCAGCGCTTGCACGACGCCCGACACCGGTCCGCGTGACGCGGCGTCCGGCGCGGTCAATCCCATGCCGCCCAGCGATGCGCGCGGCATCCCGCCTTCGGCTACTCCGCCGACCGTGCCGGACAATCCCGATGACGCCATGCCGCTTGGTCCGGTGAACCCAAGATGAGGGCGGGGCGCCGGAGAGGCGATCTCTGACCGATCTACCGCTTCGCCGTCTTCCGCGCCGGCGGCTCTTCCCACCCGGTTATGCTGCGCCCCCCGTAGGCCGCCGAGTTGGCGCGTTCCTCGCTGATGTGGGCCTCAAGTGATGGTCCGGTGGCGTGCCGCTCCAGGCGCCGAGCCTGGATGTCCAATCTCTCGATAGCGCCGAGCGCTTCCTCGCGACCGAGCTTTGCGTTGGCGATGGCGACCTTCATCACGCGAATGGTCTCGTCATACACCTTGGTCGGAACGGGGAACGGATGGCGATCCTTGCCGCCGAGCGCCAGCGAGAAACGCGCCGGATCGCTGAACCGGCACGGCGCGCCATGCACGACCTCGGCGACCATGGCGAGGGAGCGCACCGTGCGCGCGCCCACCCCTGGGACTAAAAGAAGGTCGCTAAAATCCTTGGGACCCTGTTCGGCCGCCGCGGCCAAGGCGCCGTGCAGTCGTCGCGTCACCACGTTTTCGGCGCGGACATCATGATGGCTGGGCATGGTGAGGTGGGGCAGCGTCGCCTGGAGGGGCTCGGGCGTCGGCGCGTGGTCCAGCCTGCCCATCTCACGAACCAGACCGTCTGGGCCCAAATCCGACAACAGCTCCAACTGAGCCGCCCGCGATCTTTCGGCGCGCCGGTCGGTCAGATTGACGATCTTGCCCTGCCCCTGACCTTCGATCGCGCTGTGAGGCGCGTCGACAAAGCTGGTCAAATTCTCCGATAGCCAATGGTAGCGTCGAGCCTGCTTGTTCTCGCCGTTCATGCCCTGCTGGACGACGACCCACGTGCCGTCGTCAGCGACGATGAAGCTGTGAAGATAGAGGTCAAAGCCGTCCTGCACCGCGGCGCTATCGACTTTCGCCACCAGGCGGCTCGCCCGGCCCAGATCGGCGCCGTCCAGTCCTACCGCCTCGCCTACCCGCAAGAGTTCGGCGGGCGTTTGGCGCGAGTGCCTCCCCCGGCCCCCGCAGACATGGATGCCAAGCTCGCCCGACAAGGGGGTCAGGCCACGCTTGAGGGCGCCCAGAACGCTGGTCGTGATGCCCGAGGAATGCCAGTCCATGCCCATGACGGACCCGAACGACTGGAACCAAAACGGATGGGCCAAGCGGCGAAGCAGTTCATCTCGACCATAGTGATGCACGATGGCCTGGCATATCACCGCGCCTAGCCGGGTCATCCGCTCGCCGAGCCAAGGGGGCACGCGACCGCCGTGCAACGGAAGATCAGCGCTGCCTGCGCGTCGAGCCATGAGACCTCCGATGTTCCCCAATCGTTCTAGCAGATAGGCGCGACCGGCCAAGCAAGACCTTGGACATGCGTCAGCCTCGGGGCCTATCGAGCCGAGGAGAAGATTTCTCGGATTTTGAACGCCAAGGCGTCGAGGTTGAACGGCTTGGTGACCAGGAACATGCCCGGGTCCAGGAAGTCGTCACCATCCGAAACCTGCTCGGCATAGCCGGTGACGAACAGAATCCGTAGATCAGGTCGGTGCTGGCGGGCGAAGTCGGCCAGCTGGCGACCATTCATCCCCGGCAGGCCGACGTCGGTGATCATCAGGTCCAAGCGAGTGTTGGATGTCAGCACCGGAAGCGCCGTCTGCCCGTCGCTCGCCTCGATGCAAGAATAGCCAAGATCCCTCAAGACCTCGCCGATGAGCAGCCGCACCGATGAGTCGTCCTCCACCAGGAGAACCGTCTCGCCAGCGCCCTCAGGCGCGGCGCGATCGCGCACGCCGGCTTCGATGTGCAAGCCGCCCCGATAGCGCGGCAGGAACAGGCTGACCTGCGTCCCCTCGCCAAGCGCGCTCTCGATCTCGACCGCGCCGCGGCTCTGCTTGGCGAAGCCGTAGATCATGGACAGGCCCAGACCCGTCCCCTTGCCGATAGGCTTGGTCGTGAAGAAGAGTTCGAAAACCTTTCCGAGCGCCTCAGGGGCGATCCCCCCGCCGGTGTCGCCGACGCGTACCTGGATATAGTCGCCGGGCGGAAGCTCATCCTGCCCAAAGCGGCGCATCTCCTCGACCTGGACGCGCCGTGTGGTCAGGGTCAGGGTGCCCCCGTCCGGCATGGCGTCGCGCCCATTGATCGCCAGATTCAGCACCGCATTCTCGAGCTGGTTCGGGTCGGTCAAGGCCGGCCAGACATCTTCCTGTCCGAAAACGATGTACGCCGAAGGCCGACGTGGGGACCCTATATTCTATGCTGTCCGGGGCTTTATCCAGCCATCATCTGGTCGAGGCCGCGCCGCTGGCGCTGGTGGACGGGCCGGTTTCGGTCAGCCGACGGCGCGCCCAGCTCGCGATTTGGCCGGAGGCGTCGGGACGACGGTTTTCGATGGGGCGTCGATTCGCCGATGACATGCGCGACCGCCGGGCTCACCTCAGGCCGCCTGAAACGCCGGGGCGTCGCCCCGCAAGGGGATACTGACCAAGGTGTCGACCGCGCCCGCCTGCCAATTCCGGGTGAGTTCGCCCCGCAGTTGCCGCTCGACGATGGCGTCAATCATCTTGAAGCCAAATCCGGCGTCGATTTGCGAGATAGGTTTGGGCACGCCCGACTCGGTCCAGCGCAGTCGCAGCCAGTGCCGATCACTTTCACCCCACTGGATGTGCAGGTTTCCGGCTGACGAAGACAAAGCGCCGTGCCGGACTGCATTGTCGATCAGTTCATGCAGAACCAGAGCTACCGACTGGGCGATCTGGGCTGGCACCAGCACCTCTGGTCCGGCCGCGGCCACCCGGTCAGATCGGTAGGGTTCGAACTGAACTCTCAGGAGATCGGAGAAAGGGACCTGCGCCCAACCGCCCGCCGCGAGCAGGCCATGCACCTGCGATAAGGCCTGGACCCGAGCCTGCACAGAGCGGCTGTAGGTCTCGGCGTCGTCGGCGCGGGTCATCCGGACAATGCCTTGGACGATCGCCAAGACGTTCATCGCCCGATGATCAACCTCTCGAAGCAGTCGCCGTTGCACCGTCTCCAGGTCTTCGGCTCGGCGACGTTCCGTGACGTCGAGCTGCGATCCGAAAAAGTAGAGCAGCCGGCCGTCGTCTCCATGGATCGGGCTCAGGTAAAGCTGGTTCCAGAAGGATGTTCCATCCTTGCGGTAATTCACCAACTCAACGGTCGCTTCCTGCTCATTGGCGATGGCGCGGCGAACTTCGGCGATGGCGCTCGGACTGGTCCCTTCGCCCTGCAGGAACCTGCAGTCGCGCCCGATCACCTCTTGAGCACTGTATCCCGTCAGGTCGAGAAACGCCTGATTGGCGAGCACGATCTGGTTTGCGCCGGCCCGAGCGTCGGCCACCACCATCGGCATTCGCGTCCGCTCCACCGCGATGCAGGCTAGCTCCACCAGGTCCGCCAATCCCCGCGAGGAGGCGGCGGCCGGTTTATCCCCGACCAATGCGTGAGGGGGGTCCGCCGCCTGATCCAAGCTGGCCTCCTGAAGACGGCTGAAACATGTGTCGATCGGGCGCGCGCGTTGTGGCGAACGGCGCCGCGCGATCAGTTTGGTTGAGGCCTGCTTGGTCTCCCAGGCAGGCCTCAAGGTCAGTTAGCGGTCCGGACGAGCGCCCAAGGCGCCGCCGAAGCGGGCGTCAGCGGCGGTCGCCGGATCACTGCGGTCGATCTCCTCTTGGCCGGAGAAGGAGCGCTCCTCGACCCGGTACAAGGCGCGTTCACGGTCGATGTCGGCGGACGAATAGGGGGGCGCGGCCTCATCGAAACCCGACCACCCCGTTTCGCGATAGGCGGTTCCGCGCGACACGGCGTCCACACCACGGGCGCTATTCAAGATGGCCTCCACGGCGGCGACTTCGTCATCGTGGGCCTTGACGCTCACCAGGGTGCCGCCTCGCCGCACGCCTTCTGCGTAGACATTAGCCTCCTCATCGGAATGGCCAGCCTCCTTCAAGGCGCCGAGAATGCCGCCAGTGGCTCCGCCGGCTGCGGCGCCGATCGCCGCTCCGACAGCCGTTGAGACCAGCCAGCCGGCCGCCACGACGGGACCAAGCCCTGGAATCGCCAGCATGCCCAGGCCGGCCAGCAAGCCGGCGCCGCCGCCGATCAGGCCCCCGGTCGTCGCCCCCTTGCCGGCGCCCTCGGCCACGTCGTTCTCGCCGTCGCCGTTGCGGTCGCCCAGCACGCCAGCTTCTCCCGGAGCGCGGCCGGAGTGGCCATGCCCAGCGTGCCAGTTGTCCGCATTATTGGAGACGATACTGATCTTGTCGTGGTCGACGCCGGAACGCTCCAGGTCTTCAACGGCGCTCAGCGCCTGTGTATGGCTGTCGAACAGCCGCGTGATGGTCTTGCTCATCGTTTTTTCCAATCCTGTTGTGCTGTGGGCGCGGCGGCTCAGGACGCGGTGACCGCGCCCTTGTAGTCCACCGACACCGCCGCCTCCTTGCCGCCCTTCGTGGCCTTGCCCATCCAGACGCCGTTGGCGTCCTGGGTCAGCGGGCCGACGGCGGTGTAGCCAGCGCCTTCGATGGCGCTCTTGGCCTGGGCTTCGGTGAAGGAGTTCGCCCCGGCCGTCGGCCCGGCGTCACCAGAAGTCGGGGTGGTGTCCACCGCCTCGTTGCGCGGCGTCTCGGAAGCGGCCACGACCGGCCCCTTGGTGTTATCGGCTTCCGCCGACTTCTGACCACAGGCGGCAACCAAGGCGGCGGCCAATGCAACGCTCAATATCGGCTTGATCATCGTCGAATTCTCCCAGAGTTTGGAGAATAAACCTCATCCGATCCCATGGTTCCGCGCTGAGTAATATTTACGAACAATACAAATATATTGTATTGGCGGGAACTTTATACGCGGATACATGAAATGGCATGCGCCCGGGATCATGCGGGCCGCGAAGCGACCTGGAACCGCACGTTCCTTCCCATCTACTCCGAACGCGGGGCCAACGGGCCGCCGCTCGGGAGGTGAATCCCGAATTTGCGGTTCGACAGCATCGGTCGGACTGCATTGACGGTGCGGCCATCCAAACGCGTCATCGCACATGAGGTTTCAATGTCGGGACTCGCACTCAAGAGGGCAACGGGCCCCGGCGTCTTCCACACGCCTGGCCCGGCGCCCGCCTCTCGCCTCTCGCCTCAGCGTGCTTGGCGTGTCCGAAGTTACTCTCAACGACCTGCGGCGTGGATAACGCAGACGACGGCGGGAGATGAAATGCCAAAGCGTGACGATGAGCCGCCCGCTGGCGGAGCGTTGGCCAGCCAATTGTCGCACCGCAGTCCATCGACGCGCCTGGCTTCGGGCCTGGTGTCCCGGCGCCTTGGCGTTCGCTCACTGCGATGACTGATGGGAGACCAATTGGGAACGCCTCACCTGCCGCGCCGTTCACTTCTGGTCCGTGACTGTAGCGGTTCGAGCCAGGGCTGACCCTTGGCATGGCTTGGACGAGGGTGGATTCGCGGCGATCATCGAGCGAGTTGAAGATGAACACCTGCGCCTATTGGCTGGTGATTTTCGGGCCAGATGACGTCGCGGCCGGCACGGCTGAACTGGCATGCCGCGACGACATTGAAGCCGCGATGGTGGCCTTCACCACCTCAAGTCCGTTCGGCCACGCACTCTGGTCACAGAATGGATTTCTCGGCCGTTTCGAGATGAGCCTGTCTCGCACAGAATAGCCGGGCATAGCCCGGAACCGGCGATTACCGTCGCGCGGGCTTGGCCCCACGTGACCTCCGGCGCGCACGGGCCTCGCTATTCCCATACAGTGGCGAAGCTTCCCGCGTCGAAGGACGACGCCGGGCGACCGATTCCAATTCGATCCACACCGGGGCGTGATCGCTCGCCCCGGCCTCCCCACGCACCTCTCGACCAACTCCGCCGCCCACGAGCCGGGGCGTCAATGCGGGACTGAGAAGAAAATGATCCAGCCGCATGCCTTTGTCGTTCGGCCAGCGATGACGCAGATAGGACCAGAAGGTCCATAGAGGTCCTTCGGGTTGCAGCGTTCTCAGGGCGTCCGTCCAGCCGTCTTCCAGCAGCCGCTGGTAGGCAGCCCGGACCTCGGGCTGCAGAAGCGCGTTCGTCTGCTCACGGTGTCCGGGATAGATGTCAGCTTCGGTCGGGACGACATTGTAATCGCCCGCCAGCACCGTCGGAACGCCAGCTTGGGCAAGCTCGCCGGCATGGGCGATCAGCCGATCGAACCAGGCGAGCTTGTAGGCGAATTTTGGGCCCGGCTGCGGATTGCCGTTCGGCAGATAGAGAGAGGCGACCAGTACGCCGTTCACCGCCGCCTCGATATACCGCGCCTGGTCGTCCGCCAGATCGCCGGGCAGTCGCCGGCGGGTCAGGACCGGCTCTGCACCCAGAGCCAGGATCGCCACGCCGTTCCAGCTGCTCTGGCCGCGCCAGACCGCTCCGTAGCCGGCGCCCTTGATCGCCTCGATCGGAAAAGCGTCCTGCGCGCACTTCAGCTCTTGCAGACACACGACGTCAGGACGCTCCGCCTCAAGCCAGGACAGCAGATTGGCCAGCCGCTTATTGACGTTGTTGATGTTGAAGCTGGCGATCCGCACCTTGGCGATGGTCTATCGCGCGACGTGCTCAGGCTTGCCCTTGCGCTTGGTGTGGGCGAACTCTTCCAGCTGCTTTTCGCTCATCGACTGCGCCATCTGCTTGGACGCACCCTTGAGCTTGCTCTTTGGCGTCTCGCCGCGTTTCGCTGAGAGGGCCGCGCCAGCGGCCTTCTGCTGTGCTGCGGATTTAGCAGGCATTGCGCTCTCCCTTGCTGCTGGAAGTCGAACGTTTCCTGGCGCATGAGGTTCATGTTTCGAGGCCTGGAATCGGCGGGTCCTCGGTGAAATGAAACTGATCGCGGACATGACGATTGAAGAACGCGCCCTTGGAGAACGATGCGCGCATGGCCTGGTAGGTTTCAGCTGGGACCTGATGATAGCGGTACCTGCGCCCGCTCCTGAAGGTGACCGTCAATGTGCGGCTCGCTGGATCACAGGCGAAGGCGCCGATGACGGTGGAGGGCACGGCGGCCCTAGACCTTGCCCAGACGCTTGATCGCCGGCGCAAGGGAACGCTCGCCTTCGCAATAATCCTCCCAGGCGGTCATTTTCGCGACCAGCGCGGGAACGGTGCGCAGCGTGAACCTGGCCGGATCGAGGCCCTTCTTCACCTGGCTCCAGTTCACCGGCATCGAAACCGGCGCTCCAGGCCGGCCGCGGGGCGACAGCGGAGCCACCGCGGTCGCCATGCGGTCATTGCGCAAATAGTCCAGGAAGATCCGGCCCGTCCTATCCTTCTTAGCCATGCTGATGAGGTACCGATCAGGGGACTCGGCGGCCATGACCTTGCAGACGTCGCGCGCAAACCCCTTGGCCGTGTCCCAATCGACGCCTTTCGCCTTGAGAGGCGTGACCACATGCAGACCCTTGCCGCCGGTCGTCTTGCAGAAGCTGACGAGACCGAGATCCTCCAAGCGGTCGCGGATTTCACGCGCGCCTTCGATCACCATCTCGAATGGGACATCGGGCGCGGGATCGAGGTCAAAGACCAGCCGTCCTGGTTGCTCCGGCTCGAAAGGTTCGCAATTCCAGGGGTGGAGTTCGAGCGCCCCGGTCTGGGCCGCGGCGACGAGCGCCTCCACGCGATCGAACTGAATATAGGGTTTGCGGTCGCCCCAAACCTCCACCTCGGTGATTAGGGCCGATTGCCCCTTGGCCGAGTGTCGCTGGAAGAACTTCTGGGCGCCGTTGATCCCATCGGGCATGCGGATCATTGAACAGGGACGCCCCTTCACATGGGGCAGCATCCAGGCGCCGACCGTTTCATAGTATCGCGCAAGCTCCAGCTTGGTGACGAGCTTGCCGTCGTCGGCGTCGGGCCAAAGCGCCTTGTCCGAGTTCGAAATGGTGATCCCCATGACGGGCGTCGAACCGCGCGGGGTGACGCGCGTGGCGCGCACGGTCAGCAGACCCGGATCGCTCAGATCGGTTTGGCCCACCGGCGCCGGGGTTTCGGCCTCGACGTCGCCGGCAGGTTTATCCTCCCTCAATCCCTTGAACGAGGCCTGCCGGATCGACCCGTCGCCGGTGAAGCCGGCATATTGGATCTCGGCGACCAATTCGGGTCGCACCCAGTGAACGCCCGCGGCCCTCCTTGGCGCGCCCTTGCCTTTGAAGGGGCTGACGTCGGTTTCCAGCGCCTTGAGCCGCGGCATGATCTGGGTGACGACATTGCGGCCAAAGCCGGTCCCGATCCGCCCGACATGGACCAACTGCCCGTCGCGATAGACGCCGGCGATCAGCGATCGGAAGGCGTCTCCCGTCGTGGTCCAGCCGCCGATGACCACCTCGTGCCCCTGACGGCACTTCGACTTGGTCCAGCTCTCGCTTCGCCCCGACTGATAGGGCGCGTCGAGGCGCTTGGAGATGATCCCCTCCAAGTCCATCCGGCAGGCTGATTGCAAGACCGCATCGCCGGCGGTGATGAAGTGATCGACGAAACGGATGTTCGCCGGCGCGCCGTCCAAACTGGCCTGCAGCTGCTCCTTGCGCTCCACCATCGGCAATGGGCGCAAGTCCTTCAGACCCAGGAACATCCGGTCGAAGACGAAGAACACCAGATCCCTGGTCTTGCCTTCGGAGATCGCGGCCTGGAGGGCCGCGAAGTTCGGCGCGCCGGTGTGATCGAGCGCCACCACCTCGCCATCGACGATCCCATCGGGCAGGCCTGCGCCCGCGGTGACGATTTCCGTGAATTTGGTGGACCAGTCGAGCCCCTTGCGGGTGAGCAGCGTGGCCGCGCCGCCCACGGTGCGCAGCTGCATCCGATAGCCGTCGAATTTGATCTCGTGGGCCCAGCCCGGACCGGATGGCGGCTTCTCCAAGGATTTGGTCAGCTGCGGTTCGATAAAGGCTGGCAGCGCGGCCACGGCTTTCGGCTTCGCCCGCCCCGCTTTAGTCTTGGCGGGTTCGACCAGGCCGGCCGGGGCGCTGTCGTCGCGATCGCTCTGCCAGACGGCCCCAGCCATCGCCCCCTTGTCGGTCATGAACGGCTTGGCGGCCTTACCCTTTCCGTTCGCGATCTCGACCATCGTCCGGCCCGACGCAATGGAGCGATCCTGGTCGGTCGGACCGGCGTCCTCGGCGGCGCCCTCATCGCGATGCTTGATCAGCAGCCAGGCATTCTTGGCCTTGCCGGGTTTGTCGGGCTTCATCCGCACGATGACCCAGGACCCGTGCATACGCCCGCCTTCCATCACGAACTTGAGCTCGCCCTTCGCCAGGGCGTCGCCGATGTTCTCAAAGCCTTTTTCCGGCGCCCAGTAGCCGCGGTCCCACAGCATCACTGTGCCGCCGCCGTACTGTCCTTTCGGGATGGTCCCCTCAAAGTCGCCGTAGTCGAGGGGGTGATCCTCGACCTCCATGGCCATCCGGCGATCCTTGGGATCGAGCGAGGGCCCCTTGGGCACGGCCCAGGACCGGAACGTACCTTCGTATTCCAGCCGCAGATCGAAGTGCAGGTGACTTGCGGCGTGCTTTTGGATGACGAACCGCAGGGCGCGCGAGGGCACGACCTTCGCCTCGTCGCCGGACGGCTCGGCCGTCTGCGAGAAGTCCCGCATCTGCTGATATTTCGCGAGCTTTGTGAGGGCCATGATCGCTCCGACTCAGGTCAGACTGATCAACGAACATTTCGATCACTCGATCCGATCGGACCGGACGCCGCGCCTGAATCCTTTCTGGAGCCGGCGCGTTGGCCCTGCAGGAGATCCGCAAATGACCGAAGTCGCCGGAGAGACCCGCCCGTTTCGCGTTCACGCCCGCCACGTTGACGGTCATCAGGCGCGAATTATTGAAGAGGCCTCGTTTGAAGCTGCGGCGGTGGCCTATGTCGAAGACTTCCATCCCCCGGTCGATGCCGACAATGAAGTCAGCGTGATCGTTCGAGACCTGGATGACGGGCGCGAGCATTGCTTCCGGATCGATCTCGACTCTGGTGACGCCGCCCCCTGCGGCTAGATCGAACGAATCGGCTTGATCGCCGTTGAGTCGAGTCTGAGCGCGCCGCTGCGGCGCCGCCCGAGGGTCTCGACATGGCGTACCGTCCAACCTGGCAAGGCCACCTGAAGCTCTCGCTCGTCACTTGCCCGGTCGCGCTCTACACCGCGACGAACGCGGGCGGCGACGTGCACTTCAACCTGATCAATCCGAAGACCAATAATCGGATCAAGATGATCACCACGGATCCCGACACCGGACCGATCGAACGGTCGTCGCTTGTGAAGGGCTATGAGGTCGCAAAGGGTGAATACATCCTGCTGACCGACGAGGAGATCAAATCGGTCAAGTTGGAGAGCACCAAGACCATCGAGATCGAGCGCTTCGTGCCCGCCGACGAAATCGACCGGATCTATTGGGATAATCCCTACTATCTCGCCCCTGACGGCAAGCTGGCTCAGGAAGCTTTCGGGGTGATCCGCACGGCCCTGGAAAAGTCCGGACAGATCGCCCTAGGCCGAGTGGTTATCTCGACGCGCGAGCGGATTTTGGCGCTTGAGCCGCGCGGGAAAGGCATCTTGGCCTACACCATCCGCGCCGACGCCGAGGTGCGTCAGCCCGACGAGATCTTTGGCGGCATAAGCGACAAGGCGGCCGATCCGGCCATGATCGCCATCGCCGAAAAGATTATCGAGCAGCAGGAAGGACCGTTTGATCCCAGCCAGTTTGTCGATCGCTATGAGGAAGCGCTCAAGGCGCTGATCGAGGACAAGAAGAAGGGTCATAAGCCCGCCAAGGTCGCCGAGCCGGAAGACACCAACGTCGTCGACCTGATGGAGGCTTTACGCGCTAGCTTGGCGGGCAAGGACAAGCCGCCGGCGAAGTCGACGAAAGCCAAGCCTGCAAAGGCCGCAGCGGCCAAGCCCAAGGCTCGCAAAGCCGGCTAAGACTTAGTCAGCGCCTCCGGCCTCGCGATAGGCCCCCCGCGCGGCGACGACAGCGGCGGTCGCCGCCTTACGGTCACGAACATAGCGGGCCTGGGCCGCTTCACGGGCGGCCTCAAGTTCGGCTTCACGCCGCCGGAACTCGGCTTCCTCGGCCTTGCGCCCCTCGTCCAGCTTGCGAAGCTTGGCCTCCGCCGCATTCAGCTTTGCGCGGTCCGCGGGCGGCTTAGCCGGCGCGGCGGGCTTTGACTTGGCGGCAGGCTTGGCCGCGGGCCGCTTCGGAAGGTCCGGCACCTTCGGCAGACTGGTCGGTTCAAGCGCGAAGGGTTCGCTAGACCCCACGGCTCTGCGCAGCGGGGTCTCCGGGTGGGCCAAGGCGGCCTCAACCGCCTGGCTGTCGTCGGTGAGCCGAGCCGTACCGTCCGCAAAGAGATTCTGACGAACGCCCCAAGCGCGGAGGGCCGCCGCTTTGCTCGGCGCGGCCACAACCGTGTCGTAAAAGCCGAACTGAGCCTGGAAGACCTTTAGTTTGCGGGACGCCTTGGCCAGGGCTGCTCACCTTGTGATCTTCGCGGCCGCGCGCCGAAGGCGCTGGGCTGCGGTCTGTTCAAGGAAGTCCATGGAGCCGGCGAAGTTCCACGGGCTTGAGCGGCCTCGACGATTTCCGGCCGGTCCGCAATGAACAAATCGCTGCCGTCCTCGGTGGCCAGTTTCGCCAGTTCGTAGCCTATTCCCGATGAAGCGCCGGTGACGATGGCGAGCGGACGGATATTGGTCGTCATGCGGCCTCTTTCCAATCGGTCTTCAGGACGACCTTGGTGACCTCGTCCTGCTGGTCCTTGAACATTTTGTAGCCCTCGGCCGCCTGCTCGAGGGGCAGGCGATGACTGATGACGAAGGTCGGATCGATCTTTCCCTCCACGACCATGCCCAGGAGCTTTGTCATGTATTTCTGGGTGTGGGTCTGGCCGGTCTTCATGGTGATGCCTTTCTCCATGAAGGCGCCCACCGGGAATTTATCGGTGATCCCGCCATAGACGCCGGGCACCGAGACATGGCCGCCTTTGCGGCAGGCCATGATGACCTCGCGCAGCACATGGGTGCGATCGGTGGCCAGGCGTACCGCGGCCTTGGCGGCGTCGATGACATTGTCCGGCGAGAAGCCGTGGCTCTCCATGCCGACGGCGTCGATGCAGCTGTCTGGCCCACGTCCGCCGGTCATTTCCATCAGCGCCTCGCGGACCTTCACATCATGGTAGTTCAGCACCTCGGCTCCGGCCTGCGCGGCCAGGGCCAGCCGATTGGCATGATGGTCGATAGCGATGACCTTCGCGGCGCCCTGCAGGAAGGCTGAGCGGATCGCGAACTGGCCGACGGGGCCGCAGCCCCATACCGCCACGGTGTCGCCCGCCTCGATCATGCAGTTCTCCGCAGCCATCCAGCCGGTCGGAAAAATGTCGGACAAGAACAGCACCTGCTCGTCGCTAAGGCCCTCGGGGACCTTCATGGGACCAACATCGCTATAGGGCACCCGCACGTATTCAGCCTGGCCGCCGGCATAGCCGCCGGTCATGTGCGAATAGCCGAATATCCCAGACACCGCGTGGCCGTAGGCGACCTCGCTCAGGTCGGCCTTATCGGCCGGATTGGAATTGTCGCAGCCGGAGAACTGGCCGGTCGTGCAGGGTCGACAATTGCCGCAGGCGATATTGAACGGCACCACTACGCGATCACCGATCTTCAGGTCCTTTGAACCGCCAGATCCGATCTCGACCACTTCCCCCATGAACTCATGCCCCAGGATGTCGCCCGGCAGCATGGAAGGTATGAAGCTGTCATAGATGTGCAGGTCCGATCCGCAGATCGCCGTCGAGGTCACCTTGATGATGATGTCCCGCGGCCTGAGAATCTTCGGGTCGTCCACCGTTTCGACGCGGACGTCGTGTTTGCCGTGCCAGGTCAGCGCGCGCATGGCTAGGACTCCTTCTTTGCGTGTTTACCGCCGCGCGGACCTTCCGATGTGGTCACCTCGCCGGTCTCCATCAGCTGCTTGAAGCGGCGCAGTTCTCGGCGCGCCTGGGTGTTGGGCTCATGCTGCAAAGCCTTGGCGATCAGTCGTCCGAACAAGCCTCCAGGCGCGTCATAGGCGATCAGCGCGTGGACTTCGGTTCCGCGCCCCTCCGGGCCTTCGCGGAACTCCACCCAACCACTGTTTTGGATCTCGGCGCCTTCGGCGGCCTTCCAGGCGATGCGCCGATTGGCCACGTCCTCGGTCACGAGGCTGTCCCACTCGACGTCCTTGCCGCCCGGCCCCTTGACCACCCAGTGAGAGCGGACCGGATCGATCACCTCGATACGCTCGATGTCGTCCATGATCTGGGCGAGGTTCGAGAAATCCCGCCAAAATCGGTAGAGCTCTTCAGGCGAGCGCGAGATGGTGACCGCACGCGATACGAGGGTGTCGTCAGACGGTTGATCGATCAGATTTGCGGGGCTGACATTGGCTTTGGTCCCGCCCGGTGTGGCTAGAGGCATCACGATCTCCGAAGTAAGGCTCCTTCAACCCCGCTCGGCCCAACGCGTTCCGGACAAAATCGCTAATTTTTATAACGCCTTATGGTCAAGTTTAAATGTCTGGATCTCGACAGAGAGCGCCCTTCGCAGCACAGCTTTGAGAAGTGAAGCCGCCGCCGATGGAAGAAGTCTAGAAGGGGCTCGGCAAGACGATCCCGGCTGAGCTGGGCCTCTGGCGCGAGCGCGGCGAAAATGGCCGGGGTTCGGCTCTCGACCATCGCCTCGACGCCCTCGGGCAAGAGCCTTCACACGCGACGGCCGTCCGGCCACAGAATATTGTCCTTGCGCCAGCGCAGTCGAAGCGGTGCACGCAACTAGGTCACGCGGCCCGAGCCAGGAGCGCGACAGAATATAGTCGTATCGCCCTTCCGCAGACGTCCTAGTCTTCAGTCATCACCTCAGCAAGGTGCCCCAAGATCCGAACGACATCGGAGGAAATCATGACCCAAGACAACATCCTCGAGCTCGACATGGTTGAGTTCATCGATCTAGGCGCAGCCTCGGAAGAAACCTACGGCGCGCCCGGCCAAACTCTCGAGTTCGAAAACGAATATCAAATCGTGAACTGAGCCGACGGTGCGCGGGCCAAGCCCGCGCACCACTGCCCGCGGAGTCCAGCCATGCCGCAACCCCACTCTCCTGACTTGCGCCGCCATGCCGCCGAGATCGACGGCGATCTGGTGGTCCTGGATGTCGATGCGGACCGCTACTACCTGGTCCCGAATCCGGCTCGGACCTCGACTAGGTCTGAACGCCAGGCGAGGCGGGACCAAGCTTCATCCGCGCAAGTTCTGGCATGCTGGACCATGCCGACGGCGAGCGTGGGCGCCGCCGATGGACGTCGCACGCTGGATGCGACGGCCAACGCGCTTTTCTGCCTGCTGACAGTCTCGCGCCTCCTGCGGCGTCGAACCTTCGCGGAGTTGGTCACACATATAGAGCAGACCAGCCCATCCTCACGTCGCCGACGCCCACGCGTCGAAGATCTGGTGGCGAGTTTCGCCGCGGTGCGACCGCTGTTCAATTACGGCCGCATATGCCGGTTGGACGCCCCTGCGCTCTGCCTGCTCTTGCGCCGTTATGGCTTTGGCGCGCGACTGGTCTTTGCCGCGCGACTTCGGCCATTTGCTGCTCACCGTTGGGCGCAGCTGGACGAGGCGGTCGTCAACGAGCCCGCTGACGCGGTGCGGCAATACACACCCATCCTGGCGATCTGAACCAGATGCGCTTCGTCATCCTCGTTCCGCATCTGCCCGGGAGCTCACAGAGCATTCCGGCGCCTGGACCCCCAGCGTTAGGCTGGCGGGTCCTCCCGTCGCCCGGAGCGGTGACGATCTGGGCCCGCAGCGGCGCCGATGATCGGCTTGCCGGCCACGCGCTTTGCGATGGGCGCCTCCTAGGTGTCACCGCCAGGCCCGCGCGAACCTACGCCGACGTGGCCGCCACGTGGGGCGCCTTTGTATCTGTTCGGGCCGAGCCCGAGGCGGGATCGGTCACCGTGCTGCGTGACTGCTCTGGAAGAATTCCCGCCTATTGGGCGCGCGCCCAGGCCCTCGACATCGTCTGCTCTCACATTGAGGACTTGGCCGCATACCGGACTGAAGGCTGGGACATCGACTGGGCGTATCTCACCCACATGTTGCTGGACGAGAGCATGCCGGCGGAACGGACCGGGTTCGCGGGCGTGCAAGAGATCTTGCCGGGCCAGGAGATCACCTTCTCGCAGGGCGAAGTCTCGCGGCGCATGGTCTGGCGCCCGACCGATGTCCTGACCGGGCGCTCGCCGAGCTACCCCGAGGCCGCCCACGCCCTCCGCCGCGCCGCCGAGATGTCGGTGGACCTTTGGACGTCGCGCTACTCAAGCCTGGCGCTCGACCTGTCGGGCGGGCTCGACTCTTCAGCCATGGTCGGTCTGCTGAGTCAGGCTCGGCGGCGCCCTGAGCTTGTTTGCCTCAACGCCGTTGTCGGTCACCCGGAAAGCGACGAGAGGGAATTTGCGCGTGCTTCAGCGCACTTGCACGGTGCTCGCTTGATCGAAATTTCCCTTGAGCATGAGATCGCCGACTATGAACGCACCCGTTCCGAGCACCTGTTGCCCCGACCTTCGACAAGGCTTCTGCGGATCGGCCTAGGTCGTTCGGCGCTCAAGCTGGCGCGCGCCGCCGATGCTCAGGCCTATGTAACCGGTCGGGGCGGCGATCAGCTGTTCTTCGACCAGGTTCCAGCCGCCTCCGCGACCGACTATCTCCGCGAAACCGGGAACCTCCTCGGTTGGCTCCGCTGCGCCTATTTCGCCAGTCGCCTCACGGGTGAACCACTGCCCAAGGTGCTCAGCCGCGCCTTCGATCGTCCATCCGCGGCGCAGCGGCTCTCTCGCCAGATGAACGGGTCGAACAGCCTTGTCAGTCTCCAAGCCTCTGAGGCCAGCGACGCCATGGCCTTCGTGCATCCCTGGCTCGTCCAAGCTGCAGATCAAGCCCATCCCGCAAAGCTCCTGCAGATCAGCCAGATTATCGAACTGCAGCGGCACTATGATCGTATCGGCCGGGCCGCGGACATCGACGAGATTCACCCGTTTATCTCCCAGCCGATGTTCGAAGCTTCGCTGCGCACGCCGGCCTATCTCTTCGCCCCAACGACAGTCCGCCGGCAGCTTCAGCGGGACGTCTTCGCCGATCTGCTGCCAGCGACAGTGGTCACCCGCCAGACCAAGAGCGGCACGACGAGTCACTTTGTCAGAACCATGGAGGCCAACCTGCCGTATCTGCGCGGCGTCCTCCTCGACGGTGAAATGTCTCGCCGTGGCGTCCTCGACCGCGCGAAGCTTGAAGCGCGATTGACCCTTCCGGCGCTGCGCAGCTCCACCTCGCTCATGGAGCTGGTTCGGTGCGTGATTGTGCAGCTCTGGCTCGACGAGGCGCAGACCTTTGTTGAACGTGTCACCGGCCCGATAAGTCCGGCGCAGCGGCCATCTCCTGGGATCCCGCCTCAGGGGTCGAGATGACAGGAACGGGCCTGTAGCTGCGCCAACGGGCGTACTGCTCTGGGTCCACGGGATCGGGGGCCTCCACGTCCTGAAGCCAGAACTGAAACCATTGCAGATTCCGCCGATTTTCGGCGTCCCGATGCGCCGGATGAAAGAAAGCGTGCGTCTCGTCAGGGAAAACATGCATTTCCAGCGGCTTCCCGGCGTCGGCGAAACGCCTGAGCGGCTCCATTTGCGATAAACGCAGGAACTCGGAGTCCGACGCGTTCACCAGGATCGGCGCGCGCACGCGCGCCGCATTGAAAGCAAGAGATAGGTTTCGGATGAGCGGTGACGGCGGCTTGTCCATTGGCGTGACAAGGTCGTCATCCTCCAGGAGCACGCTGAACGGGTCGCGGTTTGCGTAGTAGCTGGTGGGGTTCCAGCGCAGCCAGCCAAATGAGGCGGCTCGGAACCGATCTGAGTGGATAAGGCCGTAGGCCGCGGGGTTGAGGCCGTTGCTGAAACCGCCGACGCCGACACGTTGGGGATCCACCAGGCCGTCATTCGCCAAACGGTCGATGACAGCTTCCAACTGTCGAAAGGCCACGCCCTGGCTCGCGTTGCGATAAGTCTGGGCGACATAGTCCGGCCCGTGAAAGCCGGCCTCGGGCCCCCAGAGATTGTAGACGATCGCCGCCATGCCCTGAGCGGCCAGGACATGCGCCGGATAACGGCCAGCGATGTCGCCCCGGAGCGCGTCGGCAGGATTGTAGCCGATCAGCACCAACGGGTAGCGACGCCCTTTGACGTAGTTCAAGGGCTTCACGAGCAGGCCGTAGGTCGGATGTCCCTCCTCGTCGGTCCAATCCAGCCACGAGGTCTCGCCGAGCCTGACCGACGACCATTGCGGATTGGGGTCGAACAGGGTCGATGCCGCGCCCGTTCGCAGGTCATAGGAGACGACCATTCGCGGGGTGGAAGGCGTCTGCCGAAGACAGAGCAAGCGTCCTTCCAGCAGCGTGCAGGACGAAACCGTGTCCCGCGACGACATAACCGTTCGCGGCTTGGTTCGGCCCGGGCGCCACTCCAAGATCGTAAAGCCTGCCTCGTTGGGACCGTTTTGCCGACGGAAGTAGAGCGCGCCGCCGTCCGCGCGCCACCAGACTGAGGCGCGCCCATCGAGCCCTGGTGGAAAGTCCCCTTGGCAAAGCGCGCCGCAACGAAGTGGCGATGCGCCAGGCCGCAGCAGGCTGAGGCGGCGCGGCGGCCGATTGTACTGCTGATCAGGGTCAATGGGACGCAACTGGGCGACCCAGCCGCCCTTAGGCGCAGGGATGTCCTCCGATTGAGAGGGTGAGGCGTCGGTCAGGCGCAAATATGCCTGACGCTCGGCGTCGTCCGCGGGCCGTTCGACGCCCGTCCCCAGATCAAGACGCCAGATCTTCGGCTCACCATCTGTCAGCGCGTACGGGCGCCGGAAGGGACGATTGTGCTCATAGGACCAGCGGGTGGCCGGCCCAACAAGAAAACCGTCACGCGCCTCCTGTCGCTCAGCGGCCCCGAGAGCCTCACGCGAGGCGTCTGTCGCAAACAACAATCCTTGACCGTCAGCCGTCCATGCGAAGTCGCTGACATCTGCGCCGCTATGGGTCAGTTGCATCGGCGCGCCGCCCTCGCGGGCGCTACGCCAGACCTGCACCTCCCCGTTCATGGCGCGGAGATAGGCGATAAAGCGGCTGTCCGGCGACCATTGGGCCGGCAGGTTGAAATGGCGAGCCGGGGCGCCATCGAGGCTGACGCTATTGTCGAAGAGCTGCGGATCGCCCGCATCGCCGACATTGATCGCGTCGCCTGGCTGCGAGGTCGAAACAATGAACCAGGCGATCCGGTAGCTGTCGGCGGCGACATCAGAAGCCCTGAGCAAGGTCGCGGCCGAGCGACCATCAGGCGACACGTAGAGACCGCTCAGCTCACGCAGACTCATCAGATCGGCGACCGTGACGTCATGCAGCTCCGATTTCTTGGGCTGTTCGATCTTCAGCTTGGACGCGTCGAGGTGCGGCATAGCCGCGCTCGCACCTGAATTCAGGACGAAACTGGCCGCGAGCGCCATGGCGAGGGAGGCTTTCATGACGCGCCCGCCTACCAACGCTTGTCGATCGAGATGGAGACGATCCGCCCAAGCGCGCTGGCCAGTTCGGAATCATATCCCAGGGGGCCGGCGACGTTGGCGACGCTCGGCGGATTGCGCCCGAAGAGGTTCTGCGCGTCTAGCGACAGGCGAATTCCCTTCAGAGGACCCGAGGCGTCCGCCATGGCGTAGGACAGATGGGCGTCGACAGTGGTCCAGGAGGCGACATGCTGGGACGGCGAAAGCGTCGTATTTTCATAGTCGCCGACATAGTTTGCGGTGAGCGCGGCGTCCCACCCTCCCCGGCTCCATGTGATCCGCGCCAGTCCCGTCAAGTCGACCGGATTGTTGCTAGAGCTCCGACGATCAACAGGAGCGTCGGTGGCGATGCGCGCCACGGCGTAGCGATCAAGATAGACGAAATTCACCTCAGCTCCGAGATCGCCTAGCCTTGTTGGCCACCGATAGGCGGCCGAGACGTCGAAGCCTGACTGTTGGACGATGCCGAGGTTCTTCTGCCGATAGTCGATCACCGCAAAGATCTGCGAGGCTGGAACCGAGCCGAAGGTGTTGAAGGTTGGATCGGCATAGTAGGCGGCGACCGCCTCTGGACTCGGCGAGCGGCTCACCACCAATGGGTTTGGGCCGGTGGAGGCCAGGGCCGAGAGAAGTTCCTGCGCCGTGGCCCGTAGGATGCGGTCCCGGTACTCGACGTTGAAATAGTTGAGCTCGACCTGGAGCCCTTCGATCCAGCGCGGGGCGTATCGAAGACCAACGGTCCAGGTTTCCGCCTTCTCCGGGACCAGGTCCGGCGACGTACCCGAAAGCTGGATCACGTTCACCCGGCCTCCGGGAAGGCCCTGGCCGACGTACTGACGCACCAGGATGATGTTTCCGGAAGTGTTCTGCTGGGCCAGCGTCGGCGCCTTGAACGACGTTCCCCAGGTTCCGCTGACCCGCAAGTCAGAGGCCGGCGACCACTGAAAGCCAAGTTTGGGATTCACCGTCGAACCGCTGCCGGAATAGCGCTCGGCGCGAAGCGCGGCCGAGAGCCGCAAGTCGCTCACCCCCGGCAAGGCGTTGGCCTCACCGACGATCGGAACATAGGTTTCGGCGAAGGCGGCCTCGACGGTTCTGGAAAGCTTCGCCTTGATAGAGACAGGCGTCAGACTAGAGGTGAACTGCTCATTGAAACTGCGCAGGCCTTCGCGCCGCACCTCCGCGCCGACGGCGAGCCGCAGGTCGCCGGCGGGGAGCGCCAGCACCGGTCCGTCCGCCTGCAGGCCCACAGCCTCGAGGCTGCCGCGCGAGAAGAAATCGCTTCGGCCCCGAATGCGATTAAGGACCCCGGCGCTATTTGATCCAGCATCGCCGAACGGGTTGAAGGCGGCAGAAGGGTTGGGATCGGCCAAGGCCTGGTTCAGCAAGGCGGCGTTGGGAAGATCGTCATTGCGAAAAGAGACGCTGTTGCGGCTGATCAACCCGTCCAGCTCGGCGCTCCACCGGGCGGGGAGTTTGACCTCGACGGCCCCGTGCAGAGTGACGTCTTCGGACATCCCTCCAGTCGCCTGGGGACCAAAATCTCCCAGGAAACTGTAGAGCACGCTGGTCGTTTGGGCCGCCGGATCCGGGTTCACGAAGAACGGATTGATCCTGGGAACAGTGAGCGTCGACACCGCCGCCTCGGCCCGTCGGATCGATTTTCTCCGAGTGGCAAGCCCGTCGAGGGTGAGGGTCAGGCCGGGCGTCAGCTCCTGGGATATTAGGCCGGCGGCGCTGAGCTTACGGGTCTGCGGCAAGATGTCGGCGCCGGCCCAGCGTTCGGTGACGTTCGGCGCGCCGACCACGAGCCGCCCTGGCGCCAAACCAACCCCGTTCTGACCCTGCGGAATAGCGTAGGTGACCCCGCCAGCAGAGATGTTGCCCGGACTGGCGTTTGGGTTTTGCAGATTTGGCCCGCCGAAACGGCGCAGGTCGGCGGTGTAGTAGCTGCGCTCATCGGCCGAGAGGCGAGCTTGTTCAAAGTACTCGACAGCCAGGAACCCATGGCCGCCCGCCCAGGTCGCCCCGGCCGCGGTGCTGAGGCTGTAGCGCTCGAAGCCATCCCCAAATCCAGCTTGCGCCTTGGCTTCGACCCCATCGAAATTCTGTCGCAGGATGAAGTTCACAACCCCGCCGACCGCGTCGGAGCCGTAGATGGCCGAGGCTCCATCGACAATGACCTCCACACGCTCGATCGCGAGCAGGGGAATCTGCGAGATGTCGACAAATCCGCCGTAGTTGGCCTGCGCCAGGCGGTGGCCATTGACGAGGGAGAGGGTCGCATCGACGCCCAGGCCCCTGAGGTTCGGAGCGGTGGCGAAGCCGAGATTGTCCGGCGAGGCCTGCACCGAGCCACGGGTCTCCTGGGATTTTCCCAGGGAGACGTTCTGGGGCAAGGTCTGGATCAGGTCGGCGGCGCTCGATCGGCCCGCTCTGTCGATCGCGGCGCGGTCCAGAACCACCGCCTGTGACCCGACCGGCCCTGCGCCGGCGATACGCGTCCCGGTGACCACCACCTCGTCCAGGGTCTCATCTTGGACCGCGGCGACGGCCGCGTCCGACTGGGGGCGCGGTTCATCCTTCGAGAGGATCATGATCGCGCCGCTGGGCGTCGCCAACCAAGTCAGGCCAGATCCCCGCAGAAGCTGCGCAAGCGCCGCATCCGGCTCAGCACGCCCGACGACGGGATTGGCGGTGCGGCCGGCGACCTTGTCATCGGCGTACACCAACTGCGCGCCCGTCGTTCGTGCAAAGTCGTTCAAGGCCTGTGAGAGAGGCTTGGCTGGAATGTCAAAAGCGAAGGTCTGCGCCTCGGCGCAGGCTGGCGCCGACCAGCCGGCCGCGGCCACCGCGATCAAAGCCGTCGTACAAATGAAAGCCGTCCGCCGAGAGCCAACCATCGCAATCCCCCTTTTTCCCTAGGCCGGAAGCCGGCCGTCAGGGGGTAAGACGATGGGCTTGGCGATTTCCGACGCGAGGCGGGCGCGATTTCTCCTCGGCGCCCTTCAAGATGACCGAACCGTCCAGCGCGCGGTCGGCCTGGACCGGGAAATAAGCGCTCACCGCCTCGATGAAGGTGTCCGCGTCGCCGGCCGTGAAAACGCCGCTCACCCGCAGGCCGGCCACGGCCGGATCGAGAGCCACGATCTGATAGGGGCTATAGCGACTAACGCGTTCGGCCACATGGACCAGCGGTTCATTGTCGAAGACCAGCCGCCCGTTCTCCCAGGCCGTCGCCTGCGCCAGCGTCACGCGCCGCACTCGAGAGGGCGCCGCAGGACGGTCAAGCGCGGCTTGAAGCCTCTGACCGGGAGCGAGAACGGTCATGGTCCCCTGCCCGCCGCCGACGTCAGGGCGTGACCTCGCCACCGCCACCCGGCCTTCCAGCAGCGTCACCTCCACCGAGTGAGAACCACGATCCACGGTGAAGATCGTCCCGAGGGCCGTTACAGTCTGGTCGCCCGCGCGCACGCGAAAGGGTCGCTGGGGATCTGGGGCGACGTCAAATCGGGCTTGTCCGCGGACAAGCTCCACATCTCGTCGGTTCGCGTGCAGGCGCACCCTGATCACCGTGCCGGCGTCGAGCGTGACCCGGGTGCCGTCATCCAGCCGGGAAATCCGCCGTTCGCTTCGAGACGTCGAAACCACTTCGCCTGGCCACCCAAGGCCCGACCCGGAGAAGCTCGCGGACACCGCAAGCGCCAGAACCGCGGCAGCCGCGAGCAGATGTGAGGCTGCTGGACGCCTGGGCCGGCGCGTGAGGGCGCGCCGACGCGCCTCCGACAGTTCCGGGGCGGTCGCTACGCCCTCCATCACCGCCCAGGCGGACTGGACCCGCCTCCACGCCTCGCCGTGCGCAGTCGAGGTGCTCAGCCAGGCCTCGAAGTCGGGACGAGTCTCCAGCCCGGCCTCTGTCAGGGCGAGGCGCCAGGCCGCCGCCGCCTCCAGAGCCGCCGGCGGAACGTGTTCGTCGGGGTCGGTCATCGGGTCGCGCCCAGCTTTCGCGCCAAATGCAAGGTCGCGCGCATCAGGCGCTTTTCCACCGCGCCCTGGCTGAGACCGATGCGAGCGCCGATCTCTCTTTGACTGAGCCGCTCGAAGCGGAAGAGTACGAACGCGTCGCGCGTCGCGCCGCCGAGCTCATCGAGCCCTTCGATGACCAGGGCCAGATCCTCACGGCCTAGAAGCACTCTTTCAGGCGTTAGATGATCGGCGGGCGCCGCGGGCGCCGCGGCCTCGTCGTCAAGGCTGAGGAGGCGGTCCTCCCCCAGCGCCCGGCCACGCGCACGATCCTTCAGCAGGTTCGCCGCCACGCGAAAGACAAAGGCTCCTGGATTGGCGAGGTCCGAACGGTCCGCGCCCAGTAATCGCAGGAAGGTCTGCTGGGTCAGATCCTCAGCTTCGGCCCGGTCGCCGACGCGATTGAGGAAGTACCCCATCAGGGGCCGCCGAAAGCGAAGATCGAGATCGGCTGGAACCAGTCCGGCCGTCTCGACGGGTTGAAGCGCCGACATGATGAAGCCCGGAGGAAACGAAGCCGCCAGGGTCCAGCTCGGGTCGATGAACAGTCAATGCGGAGCAATCAACAATTCTGCTCATTCTATTAGTATATATGTTCAATGCTCTTGAATATTGAAGTTATATCAAGGGGCTCATCCGGCAAGTTTCTCCGATCATGAGATTATCACAACCTCTCTTTTCTCCTTAATGGAGGATTTTTCGCTTATCTCTCGGCGCTTGAAGAAGCGAGGATTGATTCCCCGGTCACTTACACCTGTACAAGCCCTCGGCCTGGCGCCATAGTTTGGTCGAGGACGGCGGCTCGATACCGTCGACCTTCCGCGCAAATGCGTGTTTTGAAGCGCTGGACTCTTCCCCGACCTGTCGGGCGGCCCGCGAAATACAAGACCGGCCCCGAAGCGAACCCACGCCTCGGAGCGGGAATACGTGGGGCGTGCTCACCCCGGTGCTTCGCACGTATCGAACCGCCCGGCTTCGTCGTCGGCGGGCGCGGCCATGCATGGGAAACACATCAGATGGCCAGACGGCCCCGGGGCGAAGGCCCTCATTACGTGGACCTCCACGTAGGTGCGCGGATTCGTAGTCGCCGGAAAAGCCTGAGGCTAAGCCTGGAGGGCTTGGCCGCCGGCCTTGGCATAAGCCATCAACAGCTCCAGAAGTACGAGACTGGCGGCAGCCGGATCACGGTCCCAATGCTCTACGACATCGCCGGCGCGCTTCGCGTGCGGGTCAGCGATCTCTATGAGGGCCTGCCACATCCCAGCGACATCGCACGCCTCGATCCAAGACGGCGCGACTGCGTGGAGCAATTCCTGGCCGCCCCGGGAGGACCTGACCTCATGGCGGCCTTCATCGCCCTGCCGCCCCACCTCCAGCGACCTTTGGTCGCCATGGCCCGCGCCGCGGTCAACACCGAGACCGCGATCACCGGGCCAGACGCCGAGGCGGCCGGCGATCCTCAATAGAATATAGACCTCGCGCGTCGGGGCGGCTCCGGGGTCTGCTGGGCCTCCGTATAGCTTCGCGACCGAGGATGATCCCATGGGGCGCTTTGTCGAGGCGCGCGCCTCGCCCGAACAAGTCCATAGCGGCGCCGTCTATTGGATCACCGGCCTGCCCGGCGTCGGCAAATCCACCCTGGCCCGCACGCTCAGCGCCCGGCTCGGACTCGCCAGGCCCGTCGTGCGCCTCGACGGCGATCGGCTCCGGCCCATATTGGGCGCGCGCTACAGCTTTGGCCTCGCCGATCGGCGGGCGATGGCGATGACTTACGCCAGGCTCTGCCATGAATTCTCGAGCCAGGGCCCCGACGTGGTCTGCGCCACTGTCTCCCTGGTTCACGAAGCCCAGCGCTGGGCCCGCGGCCACATCGGCGACTATCGGGAGATCTATCTGCGCGCCGAGCCCGACGTCCTCGCGCGGCGGCTTCCCAAAGGTCTGATCGCCGCCGCGCGCGCCGGCCGACTTCGAAACGTGCCCGGCGTCGACCTGCCCATTGAGGAACCGGAGTCCCCAGAGGTGGTCATCGATGACGACGGGAGCTGCAGCGCCGAAGAGATCGCCGCCATGGTCGTCGCCCGGCTTTGGCCCGCGCTGTGACCCACGCGGCGTTCGCGTCGATGTGGGCGGCTGTGAGCAGGGCCTGCAATCGCCGCGTGCTCTTCTGGTTTGCGGCGACGATCTGCGTGGTGAGCATAGGGAGCGTGGCCGCGGGCCTCGCTCCCTTGGCCCTGAAGCGGCTGGTCGACGCGATCAGTTCCGGCTCCACGCCGGCCGCGACGATGGTTTGGCCACCGGCCGCCTATGGCCTTGCTCTCCTACTTCAACGGCTCGGAGAACAGCTCCAGGCCTATTGCTACGGTCGCGGCGAGCTGGCGCTCATCCGCCGTTTCAATGTCAGCGCTTTCGAGCACCTGCTGAGATTGCCCTTGATCGTCCACCTCGACGCCAGGCCCGGCGCCCTAGCCCAGACCCTGGCCGAGGGGGTCCTGGGTCTACGTCTCATCCTCACCCATCTGGTCGTCACGCTTCTTCCCGTCCTCGTGCAACTGGCTGTCGCCGGTCTCGTCGTGAGCGCCGAGCTTGGTGCGGATACGCTCCTCATCCTGGTCGCGGCTCTGATTGCCTACACCGGTGTGTTCGCGGTGGGGGTCCGGCGGCTGGACAAGCCGGCCCGGGGCGTTTCGGCCGCCAGTATCGCGGCGGCGGGGGCCCTCAGCGACAGTCTTATCAACGTCGAAGCCCTGAAGAGCTTCGTCGCCTAGGGTCCATACGCCCAGCGCTACGATGAGGCGCTGGGACGCGCCGAGGGCCAATGGCGAGTGTTCCACCGTCGCCGGCTGGAGCATGGGGCGGCCGTGGCCCTGGTGTTCTCGGCCACCGTCGCGCTCGGCCTGGCCCTAGTCTCGCGGGACGCCGTTCAGGGCGGGGTTTCGCTTGGCGCGGTCGTAATGCTTAACGCCTATCTGCTGCAGCTCATGCGGCCTCTCGAAATGCTGGGCTTTGCGGCGAGGGACCTCGGCCAGGGACTGGCCTATCTCTCCAGCCTCTCGCATCTTTTGGCCCAACCCACCGAGGCGCAGCGACCGCGCGAGGCTGGGACGGCTTCGAAGGGGCCGGCCGACCTGGAATTCGACAATGTCAGCTTCAGCTTCAACGCCGAGCGGGTCGCCCTGCGGGAGGTCAGCTTCCGTGCGTCGGCCGGAGCGACCCTCGCCGTGGTCGGCCCGTCCGGAGCCGGCAAGTCCTCCCTCGTCCGCTTGATACTCGGCCTTTACACGCCGAGCGGCGGCGTCATCCGGCTCGATGGCCGGCCGATCTCGACCCTCGCCCTGGAGGACCTCCGAAACCAGATCGCTGTTGTCGCCCAGGACACGATTTTGCTCGACGATAGCCTCGCGGCCAATATCGCCCTGGGCTCGGCCGCCGCCGAAGCGCAGGAGATTGCCGGCGCCGCCGCGGCCGCACAACTCTCCGATCTCGTGGCTCTGCTTCCCGAAGGCTTGCGGACCCGCGTCGGGAGCCGCGGCCTCAAACTGTCGGGCGGCGAAAGACAGCGCGTGGCGATCGCGCGCGCGGCCTTCAAGCGGGCCCGCTTGCTGCTCCTGGACGAGGCGACAGCTTCGCTGGACCCAGTAACCGAGCAAGCGGTCTGGCGAGATCTCGCAGCGCTCGGCGAAGGCGCGACAAGATTGATCGTCACCCACCGCCTAGCGGCGGCGCGCCAGGCCGACGAAATCCTTGTCCTCGACCAGGGCGCGATCGTCGAGCGCGGAGACCACCGGGCGCTTCTGGAGGCAGGGGGCCTGTACGCGCGGCTCTGGGACGAACAGCACCGAGCAGCGGCCTCGGCGCCCTGGGCTCATGGATAGGTCGCCTGGCCGGTCACGGCGCTGGCCGCCTCAATAAGCGCCGGCAAGCCGCGGCGGCGCTCGGCCAGATGCTGACCCACGATCGCCGCGGCCGTGGTCCCGTCCAAGGCCAAGACCGCCGAGGCGAGCCCCGAAACGCGCAAT
Source organism: Phenylobacterium sp. (assembly GCF_030681155.1). Lineage (GTDB taxonomy): Bacteria > Pseudomonadota > Alphaproteobacteria > Caulobacterales > Caulobacteraceae > Phenylobacterium. The sequence continues at coordinate 90,172 of NZ_JAUXXE010000069.1, forward strand.
CGCGCCGTTTCGATTTGCTCGGGCGTATCCAAGGCCAGGCGGCGGACCAGTTGCGTCCGATCCATCAGGATCGACATCAGCGCGTCGAGGACCGCGTTGCCATTCCGCTTGACGATCGCCCTGCCGACCTCGGCGATCAATTCCGACAGCTGTCGCGAAATGTCAGGCGAGTCAGCCGGTTCCAACAAGGCCGGCGCGGCCCGCTGTTCGACGACGTCGAGAATATCGGGGGCCGAGCGCGCCAGGCTCCGCAGACAGGCTTGGAGGCTGATGGCGATGACCTCATGAAGATCGTCCTGCTCGTGCAACGTCACCGGTTTGGTGAAGTAGCCCTTGCTCGCTTCCCAGGTGAGGAACCCCTCGGCGGAAAGACGAACCAAGGCCTCGCGCACCGGCGTTTCGCTGATGCGGTAGTGCGCCGCCAGGCCCGTGGCGGACAGGCGCCGGCTGGGCCTCAACTGGCCGAACGCGATGGCGCGTCGAAGATGGCCATAGGCCGAGGCTGATTTTCCGAGCAGGTTGCTCGAGACTGGAAAGGCATCCATTCGACCGCCGATCCGGGGGCGGAGGCGCCACCCAGGCGTGAGCGTACAGTCGCTGATGATCGAATGGAATTCCGTAGAAATACCGCGCCCTAATCCGCGTCGTGGACTTGGTAGGCGCCCTCTGACCAACCTTCGACACGTACCAAGGCCTCCAGGACGCGCCCGCCAGGCGTGCGTTTCAGGAATGCGATCAGGTCGACCGCCTGGCCAATGGCGCGGCGCGGAATCTGAGCGATCACCTCCCCGATCAGGTCTTCGAGGCGCGAGAGGGCTTCCAGGGCGCTGTTGGCGTGCAGGGTGGCCAGGCCGCCTGGGTGGCCGGTGTTCCAGGCCTTCAGCATATCGAGGGCGCTGCCGTCGCGAACCTCTCCGATAACGATCCGGTCGGGCCGCAAGCGCAGGCTTGCCCGAACCAGATCGGCCATGGCCACCGGGGGGTCGGACCGCTTGGTGAGCAGGGGAAGCTGATCGAGCGCCGAGCAACACAACTCCGGGGTGTCTTCGATCAGGATGACCCGATCCTGCACATAGGCCGGCAAGGCGAGAATGGCGTTCGCCAAGGTGGTCTTGCCGGTGCCGGCGCCTCCGGCGATCAGTATGTTCCACCGCTCGCCGGCCGCGCGCGCCAGGATATCGGCCTGGAGTTCGCTCATGACGCCTTCTCGAACATAGTCGGCGAGGGTGAAGACGGAGGCCGGCCGCTTCCGGATTGAAAAACTCGGGCGCATGGCGACAGGCATGTAGACGCCCTGAAAGCGCTCACCGGTCTCCGGCAGGGTGGCGCTCACCAGCGGATGGTCGCGGTTCACGACCTCGCCAACATGGTCGGCGAGCAATCTCATAATACGCTCGGCGTCCGCGGGCGCCATATGCTCGCCGCTGAACCCCCGCCCCTCCCCGGCTCGCTCGATCCAGATGCCGCCATCGGGATTGACCATCACCTCGACCACTCTCGGATCGGCCAGAGCGGCGCGCAGAACCGGCCCCATCGCCAGGCGAAGCGCCTGGAGTCTTCGGTCAGCCGCTTCAAGCGACCGGCCAGTCATAGGCCGTCATCCTCGTCGTTATGGCCAAGGTCGGCGACGTCCATCCGCGCCGTCTGGTCGGTCTTGGCCTGGGTCGGACGAAGCGGCGGTACATAGGACCGGGCCGCCCGCACCCCGAGCCAGTCGATCCGCGGCGGACCTGGCGTATCCAGCGTCTCGCGAGATTGCGCGAGCACTGCGCGGGCGCCGCCGAAGAAGTCGCGCGTGCGCGCCGCGAACTCAGGCTCTTCGTAGAACCGAACCTTCTCGGCAAGGAACGGCTTGGCGTTGTTCACGAACAGGAACTGCTGATCGGCGTTCAGGCCGCGGACGTCCTGCTCGGCCAAGACATAGCGCTCGCTCTCGGCCTGGGTTCGACTGCGCGTCCCCTTCCCGAACGCCAGGCGCGGATCGCTGAAGCTCTCCCGCATCTCCAGCGACTTGCCCGCCCGCTTGACAATGCGTTCGATGCCGCCGGGCTCGGAGCTCGCGAACGCCGCCGTGACATGACAGTTGTCGAAGATCGAGGTGTGCGGGCCGTAGTGCCTGACGACGTCGTTGAAGCTCTGACAGATCAGATGCGCCGACAGACCATAGCCGGCCATTTCGCCAAGGGCGTTTTCGAGAAACGGGAGGCTGCCGAGTTTCGGGAACTCATCAAGCATCATGAGGATGCGATGTTGCTTACGCCGCCCGCGGCCGTCGGCGTCAATGGTCTCCATCAGGCTGGCCAGGCTCTGGCGCAACATCACCCGGGCCAGGAAGGCCAGGCGATCGGCGTGAGCCTGAGGCGTGATCAGGTAGAAACTGACCGGCGCGTCCGCGCAGGCCAGATCGCCCATGCAGAAGTCCGACCAGCTGGTCGCTTCGGCGACCAGGGGATCGGCCCAAAGGGCGAGCGATCGTTGGGCGGTGGCGAGCACGCTCGAGCGCACGCGGTGTTCCATCGCCCGAAAAGCGGTCGCGCCGAGCCAGACTTCCGGATGAACCTCGGCGATGGGCTCGCCGAATTGGTCGCGCGCCAGGCCGTCCGGCGCGTCGCGATCCGGACGATGCCGGTGCAAGGTCCCCAGCATGGCGTCCAGGGTCGGCTCGATATCGATCAACAACCGCCGCACAAAGCTGAGGTTCTTGTCCTCGTTGGCGGCTGTGTAGAGCACGTGCAGGATCACGCCCGTGAAGAAGCTGGCGGCGCTCTGATCGAAGAAATCGAGATGTCCGTTCCGGCTGCCCAGGGGATCGACCAGGATGCCGACGATGTTCTGTATGTCGGCGACCTCCAGCTCACCTTTGCGCACCTCGAACAGCGGGTTCCAACGGGCGGTGTTGGGATCTGTCGGCGCAAAATAGAAGGTATGGGAGAAGGTGTGGCGATGATCGGCCGTGATGTGCCACAGCTCGCCCTTGCGATCATAGACGAAGAGACTTTGGTCCCACGCCAGCAGGGTGGGCACGACATGTCCCGCCCCCTTGCCTGAGCGCGACGCCCCGACCACGATGCAGTGCTCCGCGCCTGTAAAGCTCAGCAGCCTGCCCTTGAGCCGCCCGAGCACGCGCCCGGCGGCGGCTTCGCCGTTCAGCAGCCTGGCCATGCGGGCCTCCGCCAGCCCGCCCCAGGCCTCGGCCCCGAAGACTTTGGGTCTGGCCACGAACCGGCGTGTCAGGGCCAGGCTGAACATCAGCGGTCCCAGAAACACCGCCATGCCGATCGCCGCGGCCTGATCGAACACTGCAGGATAGGCGGCTGCGTAAGGACCCAGCCAGGGCAGGATCGACCAGGGGGCGTAGACCCGCGCCGATCCGATCTGACCCCAGACAGGTCCCAGGGCCTCGGCATATCGGAGCTGGTGGGCGGCCAGTTGAGTGGCTGCGGCCAGGGCGAGCAGGATCAAACATATCGCCGCCGGGACAAACCATCGCAGTTTGGCGGCCAGGGCCATGGAGCGCCTTCATCTGAGAACCGGCCCACCTCACAAGCTTCGACGCGCCCTGCCAATTCCGCAGTTATACGGGGCGAACATCCTCCATTCTCCGGCATGATCGAGATCGGCGCGTCGACACCGCCGTCCCCGTCTTGAACCGCACTGACCCTCGGGCGTTCACGTCGGGACGAACGGCCCGGCGCCTCCAAAGCGGGGGCGCCCCGGCCACTAGAGGATTCAACATGCCCATCAATCGCGACGCATCCGAAACCCCGATCAATGCGACGCGCGCGAGACAAGGACGCATGGGCCGGCCCATCGTCGTGATCCTCGTCATATCGACGCTGCTGGCGATTATCGCCCTGTTCGCCGCCTGGGGCTGGCGCGCCGATGATCTTGCGTCCACCGCGCCCGACAACGCCCGACAACCGTCGGACGCGGCGGAGTTCGACGCTCCGGCCCCCGCAGCTCAGCAAACGCCCTAGGCGCTTTCGCTCCCGCGGCCGCCAGCGCGCGAGCCTCGTCGCGGCCTCGGCGAGCTAGTGGATGATGCTGGACGTGTTCGCTGCGACCGCGTTCGCCGCTATGACCTCCAGGACGTTTTCGGCCGGCACGGGAAGGCTGAAGTAGTATCCCTGGCCTTCGGTGTAGCCTTCTTCCAGCAGCGCCTCGACCTGGTCGGCGGTCTCGATGCCTTCCGCCGTCATGGTGAGGCCCAGCCCAGCCGCCAGGCCCGCGACGGCGCGCACGATCGCACGCGCGCCCATCCCGGCCGGCAGGTCGCCGACGAACGAACGGTCGAGCTTCAGTTTGTCGACCGGAAAATGTCGCAGATAGCTGAGCGAGGAATAGCCGGTGCCGAAATCATCCAAGGCGATCCTGACGCCGAGGCTACGGAGTTCGGTCAGAATCGCCAGGTTGGCGCTGCTGTCATGCAGGATGACCGACTCGGTGATCTCGAGCTGAAGCCGCCGGGGGTCGAGGCCGGCCTTCGCGCAGGCTTCGGTGACCGTCCCCACCAGCCCCTGCCCCCGGAACTGCAAGGGCGATAGGTTCACCGCGACATCGATGTCGCTTGGCCAGTCAACGGCGGCTTCGCATGCCTGGTTGAGGACCCACGCGCCGATGGATGTGATGAAGTCGTTTTCCTCGGCGACCGGAATAAACTGATCGGGGGCGATCAGTCCTCGCTCCGGGTGCCGCCACCGGACGAGCGCCTCGAAGCAACTGATCTTACCGGACTGCAGGTTGATCAGCGGCTGATAGTGAACCTCGAATTCGCCGCGTCCCAGCGCCCCGTGCATGGCGATCTTCATCGCCTGGCGCTCCTGCAACCGCTCGTGCATCTCCGGTTCGAACAGACGATAGGTCCCGCCGCCCTCGCCCTTGGCGCGATAAAGCGCGGTATCGGCGGCGCGCAGGAGTTGCTCGGGCAGCTCGGAATCCGCGGGCGCCAGGGCGATCCCGATGCTGACCCCGATAAAGATCATGTTGCCGTCGAGGTCGAAGGGCTCGGCGAGGTCCTTGATGATACGCTCGGCCAGATCGACGGCGTCAGCGGGACGGCGGATATCGGCCTGGACGATAGCGAACTCATCGCCCCCGAAACGCGCGATCGTGTCAGATCCGCGAATGTTGCTCTTCAGGCGCCGCGCGACCAGTCGCAATAGCGCGTCGCCCTCGGCGTGGCCCAGCGTATCGTTCACCTCCTTGAATCGATCGAGATCAAGAAACAGAACCGCGGCCATCTTCGTCGGGCCTTCGGCAAGTATCCTGCCCAATTCTTCATTGAACAGCAGCCGGTTGGGCAATCCCGTCAGCGCGTCGTGGCGCGCCATATGGGCGATCTTCTCCTGGGCGATCAGCCGTTCTTGATCGGCTTGCCGCCGTTCGGTGATATTCCGGAAGAAGAGCGATAGCCCTTCGCTGGTCGGATAGGCGTGGATCTCGAGCCACTCGTCCAAGGCTGGGAGATAGGACTCAAACGACACTGTGCTCTGGCTGGCGAGAGCCTGGGCGAAGCGCTGGCTGAAAACGCCGCCGCGTTCTTCAGGAAACAGCTCGCCAAGCTTCTTGCCCAGTCGAGGCTCGAAAGCTTCAAGCTTGGTTTCCGCATTGCGGTTCAGATAGGTGATGTGACCAACGCGATCGACGCCGATGACGCAGTCCGTGGTGCTCTCCAGCACGGTGGAGAGGCGAGCGGCGGCCCTTTGCGCCTCGGCCTCGGCCAAGCGTCGCTCTGTGATGTCGAGCACGGTGCCGACATAGCCGATGAACGCGCCGTCTGGTCGAAACCGCGGCTCACCCGCATCAATCACCCAAAGCCAGCTCCCTGAGACATGTCGAAGCCGGTATTCGGACCGGAAGGGCCGGGCGGCGGCGGCGGCCCGGTCATAGGCTTCGGCGACACCGCCCCGATCATCGGGATGCACCGCCTCGAGCCATCCGGCGCCGAGGGCGTCGGCCACGGGCTGCCCGGTCTTTTGGTACCAGAGCTCGTTGAGAAAAGTGGTCGAACCGGTCTCATCGCTCACCCAGATCATGACCGGGGAATAGTCGGCGAGATCGCGGAACTCCTGAACGCTGACCTCCAGAGCGGCCTCGGCCAGTTTGCGATCCTGAATGTCTTCCAGCGTCCCGTACCAACGCAGGACCTGGCCTTGCGGATTGAATCGCGCCGCGGCCCAGGCCCGGACCCAGCGATAATCCCCGTGCGTCGTCCTCAGGCGATACTCGGCGTCAAACGGCTCGCCTGTCGCCAAAGCCTTGGCCCAGAGATCGAGCGTGGCTCCCAGGTCGTCGGGATGCAGGGCGTCGAGCCACCCCCCCGCGCTCGCCTCCTGGAGGCTCGTGCCGACCTGCGTTTCCCACCGGGGCCCAATCTCAAGGATCTGGCCGTCGGGACCGGCCGTCCACGGGATTTGAGGGCTGAGCTCCAGCGTATAGCGATAGTTCTCTTCGCTCTCGCGTAGCTTCAGCTCCGCTTCCAGCGCTTGAGTCACATCCTCCACAACGGAGAGCACGAAGGTGGCGTCGTTCGGCGGCGTCCCCAAGGTCAGCCTCCGATTGCGAGACCTGACCTGGTGCTCGCGGCCGGTCGGCGACCGCAGGGTTGCACTCCAATCAACCACACCCCCGCGCGCCAACACCTCGTCGTCGGCGGCCCACTGCGCTCTGGCCTGTTCTTCGGGGAAGAAGTCGAAGGACGTGCGGCCGATAATCTCCTCGCGCGATCTGCTTGCAAGCGCGCAAACCGCCGCGTTGACGGCGACCCAACGATGGCCGCTATCCTTGATCACGACGGGATCGGGAAGGGCGTCGATCAGACACTGCAGCGATCTGACCGCGTCGGATTCGATCGCGTCCCAAAGCGTACGCCGGTCGGATCGAGGCGTCGCGAGCTCACCGTAGGTCGCGTAGTCGACATCCTGTGGATGTGCAGCCCCGTCGTACTGACCCATACTCGTTAACCAAGAAACCCAATAACTTAAGGAAAGAAGTCCATTCTCTCACCCTCATTCTAAGAGTCGCTAGGGCAAATGGTTGCACCCATAGGCTGAGGGAGATCACGCCTTGGGCAGGCAAGCGCCAAGGCCAGAGCCCTAGGGATCGCTCCGCTCAGACGGCGCCGGCGAAGGCGCGATGATCAGGGTGACGCGCCACGGACGCCGATAGCGCCTCGACGCACGTTGGCCCGGCGCGCCGATGAACCCCCCGCTTCTCTGCGAGTTGGAGATGGGAGCGCAGCGCGGCGAGCGCGCCGATGAAAGGACCGACGAAATGCAAAGCTCGGAGGACTGGGAAGTGTCGCGGCGCGGCGTACTGTTGGCGAGCGCTGGGGCCGCAGCAGCGAGCGCCGCGCCGGCGAGCGCTCAGCCCGCTGCGCCTTCGATCGTGCCGGTGCGCTTCGAAGTCAACGGCCTGCCGCGCGACCTGAGGGTGGATACGCGTACGACCGTCCTGGACGCGCTGAGAGAGCACCTTCACCTCACCGGGACGAAGAAGGGGTGCGACCACGGCCAATGCGGCGCCTGCACCGTCATTCTCGACGGCCGGCGGATCAATTCGTGCCTAACGCTGGCGGTCATGCACGAGGGTGCGAAGATCACGACGATCGAGGGGCTTGGGCAACCAAACAGGCTGCACCCTCTGCAGGCCGCCTTCATCGCGCACGACGGTTACCAGTGCGGATATTGCACGCCGGGACAGATCTGCTCGGCCGTCGCCATGCTCGATGAGCTGAAAGCCGGGCAGCCCAGCCATGTGAGCGAGAGCCTGACCGAACGGCCGCAGGCCTCCGACGCCGAACTGCGCGAGCGGATGAGCGGCAACCTCTGCCGTTGCGGAGCCTATTCCAACATTCAGGAGGCGATCGGCGAGTTCGCCGGCGTGCGCGCATGAAGGCCTTCAGCTACGAGCGGGCTACCTCGCCCGCTGACGCCGCGTCCAAAGCGGCCGTCACCCCCGGCGCGAAATTCATCGCCGGCGGCACCAACCTTCTTGATCTCATGAAGCTGGAGATCGAGACGCCGTCCCATCTTATCGACGTCAACGGCCTGGGCGTCGACAAGATCGAGGTGACAAACAACGGAGGGCTCCGGATCGGGGCTTTGGTTCGCAACGCCGACCTTGCGGCCGACGAACGCGTCCGCCGAGACTATGGGCTTCTAAGCCGCGCCCTACTGGCGGGTGCGTCGGGACAATTGCGCAACAAGGCGACCACGGCCGGCAATCTGCTGCAACGGACCCGTTGCCCGTACTTCTACGACACTCAACAGCCCTGCAACAAACGCAAGCCCGGCAGTGGGTGCTCAGCCATCGGCGGGGTCAGCCGCCAGCTGGCCGTGGTGGGCGCAAGCTCGGCTTGCATCGCCACCCACCCCAGCGACATGGCGGTCGCGATGCGAGTCCTCGACGCCGTGGTGGAGACGGTTGACGCCAAGGGCGCGGCTCGCGCCATCCCCATCGCCGACTTCCATCGCCTTCCCGGCGAGGCCCCGCATGTGGATACGGTTCTGAAGCCGGGCGAATTGATCACCGCAGTAACGCTGCCTAACCCTGTCGGGGGCAAGCACATCTATCGCAAGGTGCGTGACCGGGCCTCTTACGCCTTTGCATTGGTGTCGGTGGCCGCAATCGTTCAGCCAGACGGTTCGGGGCGAGTCGCGCTGGGCGGCGTCGCCCACAAACCCTGGCGGGTCGAAGCCGCCGAGGCTGAGTTGCCACGCGGCGCCAAGCCGGTGACCGCGCGGCTGCTCGCGGACGCAAAACCTACGCATGACAACGCCTTCAAGGTGACGCTGGCTGAACGCGCGCTCGCCCGCGTGCTTGCCGAGGCGAGGAGCTAAACCGTGAAATTTGACACCCCCGCCGCCGAGAACCCCATCGACCAGCTGAAGGTCGTCGGCCGCTCAACCGAGCGCATCGATGGCCCCCTGAAGACCACAGGGACAGCGCCATACGCCAACGACCGCCATGACGTGGCTGCGAACCAGGCGTTCGGCTACGCGGTCTGCTCCGGCGTCGCCAAGGGCCGGATCACTGCGATCGACGCCAGCCGCGCCCGCGCAGCTCCAGGGGTCCTAGCCGTCGTGACCCACCAAAACGCCGGCAAGCTCGGAAAGGGCGACCGCAACACCGCCAACCTCCTAGCTGGCCCAGAGGTGCAGCACTACCATCAGGCGGTCGCGCTCGTGGTGGCCGCCACCTTCGAACAGGCCCGTGCCGCGGCGAGTCTGGTCCGGATCGACTATACGCCCGCGAGCGGTTCGTTCGACCTCGCCGCTGCACAAGCCTCGGCGATCAAGCCCGAAGACGACGGGCAAGGCAGTCCGACCGACACTGCGATCGGCGACTTCGCTGCTGCGTTCGCCAAGGCGCCGGTGACCCTCGACGCCACCTACACCACGCCCGATCAATCGCACGCGATGATGGAGCCGCACGCCTCGATCGCGTCCTGGGACGGCGACCAGCTTACGGTGTGGACCTCGAACCAGATGATCGACTGGGGAGTTGGCGATCTGGCCAAGACGCTGGGCGTCCCGAAGGAAAAGGTCCGCTTGGTGTCCCCGTTCATCGGCGGCGGCTTTGGCGGCAAGCTCTTCGTCCGTTCGGACGCGCTGCTCGCGGCCTTGGGCGCGCGAGCGACCCGGCGACCGGTGCGGGTGGCCCTGGCCCGGCCGCAAATAGCCAACAACACCACCCACCGCCCCGCCACCATCCAGCGCATCCGGATCGGCTGCCAGCGCGATGGGAAAATCACCGCCATCGGTCATGAGAGTTGGTCAGGCGATTTGCCGGGCGGCGGGCTGGAAACCGCGGTCAACCAGACACGGCTTCTCTATGCCGGCGCTAACCGGATGACCGCGATGCGCCTGGCGACGCTGGACCTGCCGGAAGGCAACGCCATGCGCGCGCCAGGGGAGGCGCCAGGATTGATGGCCCTCGAGATCGCCATCGATGAAATGGCTCAAAAGCTGGGGATGGACCCCGTCGCCTTCCGCATCCTCAACGACACGCAGGAGGATCCCGAAAAGCCCGGCCGGCCCTTTTCGCAACGCCAGCTCGTGAAGTGTCTGGAGGTGGGCGCCGATCGATTTGGGTGGCGCGGCCGCGATCGTCGGCCGGGGCAGGTCCGAGAAGGCGGGTGGCTTATCGGGACCGGCGTCGCCGCCGCCTTCCGAAACAACCTGCTCACAAAGTCGGCCGCCCGCGTGCGGCTCGACAACCGCGGCGTCGTGACGGTCGAGACGGACATGACCGATATCGGCACCGGCAGCTACACGATCATCGCCCAAACGGCCGCCGAGATGCTGGGCGTGCCGCTGGACAAGGTCATCGTGCGACTGGGAGATTCAAACTTCCCGGTCTCGTGCGGTTCGGGCGGCCAATGGGGCGGCAACAACTCGACGGCTGGCGTCTTCGCCGCCTGCATGAAGCTACGCGAGGCGGTGTCGCAGAAAGCCCAGCTCGACCCGGCCCGCGCGGTGTTCGCGGACGGCCAGGTGAGCGTCGGCGCCCGTCGCGTGCCCTTGAGCGAAGCGGCTGGCGAGCAGGGTCTGGTCGCGGAAGATCACATCGAATATGGCGATCTCGACAAGCGCTACCAGCAGTCGACATTCGGCGCGCATTTCGTCGAGGTCGCGGTCGACGCCGCGACAGGTGAAATCCGCGTGCGACGCATGCTCGCGGTCTGCGCAGCCGGGCGCATCCTCAATCCGAAGTCGGCCCGCAGCCAAGTGATCGGCGCGATGACCATGGGGGTCGGCGCGGCGCTGATGGAGGCGCTGGAAGTCGACAAGCGTCGCGGCTTCTTCGTGAATCACGATCTGGCCGGCTACGAGGTGCCCGTCCACGCCGACATCCCGCATCAGGAGGTGATCTTCCTTGATGAGACCGATCCGATCTCCTCGCCGATGAAGGCGAAGGGAGTTGGCGAGCTGGGCATCTGCGGCGTGGCCGCGGCGGTGGCGAACGCAGTACATGACGCAACGGGCGTTCGGGTGCGGGACTATCCGATCACCCTGGACAAGTTGCTCGATGCATTGCCGGTCTAGACTTCAAGCCCAACAGCCAGGTCACCTGGAGCGACCTGGCGATCAATGGGTAGACGCAGGGCGAAGGTAACTGCCAGGTCCAACCCGTCTAAGGCGCGTTGCACGTCCGACAGCTCGCGGTCGGTGACCATTATCAGTTTCCGACCGCTGGCCTTACGCGCTCGAGCGTCGCAATTGTGGGAGTATCGGCCCGGCCATGGTGGGCCAAGGTTCCGTCATTGTCCGTTGTCGGGCGACAAGGCGCATAGCTTTCCAAGGCCGTTCGCCCGCGCCCGTTCCCTGCCTGCACGCGCAATCTCAATGGAACCGACGCTCGCCCCGCCGCGTCCTGGTAGGCAGCAAAGGAGTTTCGCATGGAACAATCGAAAGAGCAGAACGCCAAGGGACGACAGAAGAACGCCGCCCAACCGCCCGGCGACCGCCCCGGCTTGGTGTCGGAGCAAGGCGTCAAGCGGACCGGCGAGGCGGCTCGGCGAGCCGCCGGCCCCGACGGCCCAGATGCGGGCGAAATAGGAGCAACGTTCAAACGAGATCCAGCCCAGTAGGCGATCCACGCTTCGAACTCTGACGTAGGCGTAGACCGAACGTCGCAAGCTCGCTCACCTATCGATCGATGCCGCGCTCGCGGCCGACGCCGCGTCCCATGACCCTGCCCAGGGCCGACCGCTGCGTCTCCGGCGCATAGGCCTGCAAGACCCCGACCACCCGCCGATCGACCTCTCTCAATCCCTGCCCCAGGCCTGCCTGAAGTTCCGAAGGCGCCGTCAGTCGCTGCTCGCCGAGTTCGCGGGCCACGAGAAGCTTGGTTCGGGTCCGCGCGACGTTCTCAATGCGGCGGTCAGCCCGCTTGATCTTTCGTTCGAGCGTGCGCCCGTCCCGCGCCGCGGTCTCCCGCGCCTGCTGGCCAGGGGCGAGCTGCGCAGCCACATAGGCGCGGCCCGCCTCCGAGGCCAGCCAGTCGCGTCTCACCCGATAGGCCGCGTCCGCTAGCCGCCAAGCCTGATGGTCTCGCTCCAGCCGGTTGAGTTCTGCATGCTTGGCCCAGATCATCCGGGCCGGATTGGCGATCCAGCGCGCCAGCCCGGCGCGGACCGCGCGTCCGCGCTCGACCCTCGACTGGGTGCGCCTCAGCCTGTGGGCGGCCGCCTGCCGAGCTCGGGCCGTCTCGCCGATGACCGCTCGGGTTATCTCCCGCCCGGTCAACACCTCCGGGACGCTCGCCGCCTGCAGATCGCGCGCCCAGCCGTCACGCTCGCGCACCATGGTCTGATGGATGGCCTCGAACTCCCGGATCACCGTTTCGATCGGATAGTCCTGGCGGGGCTGGTTGGCGGACAGCTGATCTTCGAGCTCCCTAATCCGGCCAGGCGTGGCGGCGCGTTCGGCGTTCCGGTCGGCGATCCTGCGATTGGTCTCGCCACGGTCGGAGGGCTCCCCCCGACGTTCCATGCCGGACGCCGCCGGACCAAGATGCACGGTCGGTTCAAGTCCCCTGCCCTGGCCAGCCAAGCTCTGATGGGTCACCTGCGGCGCGTCCGGTCCGAGGTGTTCGCGCAGATGCCGGTTCTGGATATCCGCCCAGATTCCACGCAGTTCGCGAACCGCGTCGGGATTGTCCCAGGCCCTGCCCTTGAGGCCAAAGCCTTCGACGCCCACTAGCCGGGTCGTGACCATGATGTGGGCGTGATGATTGCGGGATCTCCATGGGCGTCCGGTCGGTGGATGGCGTAGTCGGCGATCATCCCCTTCGCCACCAGCCCCTCGGCGATGAACGCACGCAGCAACTCAAGCCTCTGGTCGTCGGTAAGTTCGTGGGGAAGCGATACGAGCACTTCGCGGGCCGTTCGCGAATCCACCCGCCGGTCGGCGGCCTCGGCGGTGTTCCAGAGCACCTCCCGGTCCAGGAGCCAGGCCGGCGCGGCTTCCGGCGCCATGATCCCGGCAAACACCACTCCGCCCTTGGCGGCATAGTCGAAGACCATCTCCAGCCGCTGGTCATGCAGTCGCGAGGCTGAGCGATAGGCCGCCGCGGCCACGGCCGAGCGTCCCTCGCTACGCCTGATCGCCTGAACCTCCAGCCGATACTGGGCCATCCACCAGAGCCTTTCTTCGCCGCCGCGGCGGCGTCCTATTCGGCGCGAAGGCGCCGGGATCGCTAAGGGCCTTGGCCCTTGGCCCGAGACCCACCGAGGGTCTCGGCGGGCCCTCCCGGCCGCAGGCGTTGGATACAACGTATAACTGCGCCCTTGTCACCCTGACTCGCCTAGCGCTATCGTCATCCCCGCCCCCGGTCAAGCCGGGGGGCTCAACCCGAGGAGCCAGCTAGCCATGAGCGAGATCCGCCGGCGCCGCGCCGAGACCGACGCGCAGCGCGCCCGCCGCCTTGAGGCCCTGGCCGTGCAACTGGCTGACCGAGAGCATCGCGCCGCCGCCGCCCTGGCCGGCGCAAGCGGCGCCCGTCCCCGGCGGCGCGGCCATGTCCTGCCGCTCGCCGATATCGAGGACGAGGCCCGGCGCCTGGAGGTCTGGCGTGCGAGGGTCGAGCGGCTGGAAGCCTTGCTGGATCGAACCCAGCGCAAACGGGAAACCCGGGCCAAGATCGTGCTGGGTTCGACCCTGCTCGCCGAGGCCCGCGCGGCGCCGGACGACCCCCTGCTCGCGCGCCTGATCGAGATCCTCGACCGCCGTGTCGAACGCCCCAAGGACCGCCACGCCCTAGCCGAGACTCTCGGCCTGCCGCTCGCCGCCCTACCGGGCCGCGAGCCCCCTGCCCTGCCAGACTTCGACGCCATGGCGCGCGAGGCCATGAACCCGTCACCCCGCCATGGGGGCCGCCAGCAGGACGCCCGGCGAACCTAGGGCGCTTGGCCGGCCGCCCGGTCCTCGACGATCTCACCGCTTGCGAGCACGAACAGGCCGCGGTCTCCGCTCGCGGCTTGACCGACGCTGGGCGTGACCGGCGTGGCGCGCCTCGCCGCGTCGCTTTGCGTGGCGAAAATCTCGCCGCCGGCTGCGAGATACCGATCGGGCCGAGGAGCCTCGACACCGCCCGTCGAGACATAGAAAGCGTGGTCGCCAATGGTGGCGCTGGGCGTCGCTCCGCCGAAATGGACGAGACCAGGCCGGACGGTTCCGGCGCGCGCCCGCGCGGCGACGATGGCCGGGTTTTGGAAGTAGCGCGCCCCGCCCGTCGGGTCGGGCAACCGCCCTTCCAGAGCGAGATTGAGAATGGTGTCGATACGGGCGCGCTCGACCGGCGAGACCGGTCGGAGCGCTCGCCAATCGCCGCCCGCACGCATCACCGGCTCGAACTGAGCGCGGGCGTTGACCACGGCCTCGACGGTGGCGCCCCAGCCTCCGGACGCCAGCCGGTTGAGGATGGTGAACACCACGCCGGCCAGGCCGGCGTCCCCCTGCCCCGCCGCCTCGGCATAGGCCACGCGCGCGATCGCTTCGCGCGCCGTCGGAGCATCGACCTGGCCACGCAAGCCGGCCAGAGACGGTTCGCCGCTGGCCGGCGCGGCCAGCAGGGCGAGCACCGCAGCCACGCGAGCCGCACGCTTCACGGCCTCACCCAGAGCGGCTCATAGGCCCCAATGATTTCGGCCGGTCCGACGGGCCCGTAATAGCGGCTGTCGAAACTGTTGGGGATCCGGTCGGAATAGGCGACGAACTGGCCTGGCCCGAGGGTCACGCAGCCTTCCCAGCGGGGAAGCGCGCGCCCGGCGTGATCGTGAAGCTGGATGGTCCCCAGCGGGCGACCATTGACAAGAAACACTCGGCCCTGGGCGCAGACCCGCGATCCCGGACCCGCCGCCAGCCTCTTCAGAATGCCGCCCCGACCGATCTCCGGGAGATGGGCCGCCGCATAGGCGCGCCCCGGGGCCGGGGGATGAAACGCCGCCAATCGTCCCGCCGCTGGCGGAAGCGTGGAGCGTACATAGAGGCCGAGCGGCTCGCTCGGCGAGGTGTTGACGAGAAACAGCGGCTGAGGCGTCGCCAGGCTCGCCAGGCCTAAACAGGCCGGGAGGCAGCAAGCGCCGAGCAGGTGGAGATGATGGCCCATGGGGCGGCGAGCGTTTCGCGTCTCGCCTTGGGCGGCAATTCCGCAGAATTACGGGGCGCGCGTCACCGATCCCCCGACAGGCGGGCCGCCCGTTTGGTCACCGATACCCCGGACTTTCGAAAACTTGCCAATTGGCAAGTTCAGGTCGCCGGGCGCAGCCGGGCCAGTTCGCGCTCGAACGCGGCGATGAAATCGGCGTTGGACGCGGACGCGTCGAGCGCCAACTCCAGGACCACCCGGTTGGCGCCCTTGGGCTTGAGGCTGAACAACCTTACCGCCTTGTCGCTCTTGACCACCTTGGTCGCCACCGCGGGCTTGGCGACAGCAGCCGCCTCCCCGGCCGCGGCCGCCTTGAGGATCGCCAGGACCTTGGCCGGCTCCAGGACCGGTTGTCCGTCGAGGCGACGCTGAGCCTGTTGCGGCGCCAGCTTGCTGGCCGCCGTCATGACCCGCGTGCGGCCCGGGTCGCTGGCCAGATACGGCTTGAGCTCGCGGGCATGGTTCTCGCGCAGCTGCAGCACGTCGCCGAAGGCCTCGACCACGTCCTGCGGGAGCTTGGCGAGGTCCAGGAACCGCGACAGCCAGGTCTCGCGGATCTCCAGGCGCTCGGCCATCCGCCGGGCCACCCCGCCATAATAGCTTTCGACGGCCTCGCGATAGTCGAGGGCGCGCTCATAGTCGCTGATGTCCTGGCGCGAACGATTCTCGACGTCGGCCAGCCGGAAGGCGGCCTCGTCGGTGAGCTCACGCTCTTCAATCAGGAACTTGATGTCCCGATGCTCGACCGAGCGAAGATAGCTGACCGACCAATGCCGGCGCGCCCCGCAGATCACCTCGTAGTCGAAGGCCGGATCGTCATCGATCCGACGGACGACCGCCGGAAACTCCTGAGAGTTCTGGGCCCGCAGGCTTTCGAGCAGATCGGCGCAATACTCCGCCGTGAGCAGGTCATAGCGGCGATTGTGCCGGGTCCACATGCGGCAGCGCGCCGGATCGACCAATCGAAGGGTCTTCTCCTTGATATCGCCCGAAGTCACCCGCGCCAGAGCCGACATGCGGTCGCTGACGCGCGCCGGCGGGGGCGCCGCCTCCCCCGTCTTCGGGGTATCGGTGACCGGCGCGACCAGGCCGGCGAGGATCGAGCGGTTCTTGCCTGTTGTGGTGGACATGCTGGGCTTCCTTAAGCCACGCCTTGACGGCGCAGATCGGCGCGGTGGCTGGGCCATGCCTTCCGGATGAGCATTTCGATTTCGCCGTTCAGCCGATCGAGGTTGTTGCGGCAACGCTCGTGGGTCCGGCTGCCTGAGCCGGCGATCTCATAGACCGTGCGCAGCTGGACGTTGGCGTTGTCGATCTCCGCCGAGTCGAGCAGCGAGGCGCTGAGCATGTCCATGCCGAACACCGCCTGCATCATCTCGCGGATCTGCAGATGGGCGCTCTTGCCCTCGTCCACCTTCGTCGCGACGACCCGAAGGAAGTGATAGCCCCGCTTGCCCAACCCGTGCTCGGCGAGCACCTCGAGCGTATCGACGATCATCCGCAGGAAATGGGCGGTGGAGGCGAAGTCCACGGTCGAGGGCGGCGTCGGGATCAGCAGGGCGTTGGCCGAGCGCAGTACGGCCAGGGAAATCATTCCCAGCGCCGGAGGCGGATCGAGTATGACCACGTCATACTGGTCGGCCATACCTTCGATGCCGCGCCGCAGGCGGTCGAGCGAGTCCGGGTTACCGCGCATCCGCGCCGCGGCCTCGTACTCGGCGGTGTAGAGACCAAGATTGGCCGGAATGATGTCGATGCCTGGCCAGGCGGTCGGCCGCAGGGCGTACTGCAGATCAGGCGCCCCGCCATGTTGGAAGAACGGCAGCAAGGTGTCTTCGTCCTGGATGTCAATGTCGGGATTGAAGCCGAACATGGTCGTCGAGCTGGCTTGGCTGTCGCAATCGACTATGGCGACGCGGTAGCCCTTCAACGCCAGGTATTGAGCGATGTGGCAGGCCAGCGTGCTCTTGCCGACGCCGCCCTTGAAGTTCTGGACCGCCAGGATGATCGGCGGGTCCCCTTCGCGCCTGTACGGCCGGGTGCCGAAGACGTCGCGCATGTGATTGACCTCGGAAAGGCTGTACCCCTCCCGCCGGCCGTTGGCCCCCAGCCGGGGCGGCGGCAGCCGGCCCTCGGCCTCGGCCTGCCGGATGGCCTCGGAGCTACGCCCCACCATCTCCGCGGCCTTGGTGATCGTGAACCGCAGGTCGACGATCTTCTCCGAGCCCGGCGCGAAGACCGTGGCCCGCAGCCGGGCGATCACGTCCTCGGCGCGCTGGTTCAGCGCGCTCAGGGCGTCCAGGAGAACGGGCTCGGTGGCGGGTTTCAATTCGGCGACAGGCGACACGCGGTAGCCTCCTTTGCAAATTCAGGCTGAGGTAGCGTGATTTTGCCAAGTTGTCCCTCCGAATGGTAAACGACACTTTAAGATCGGCGCGGGCGAGCGCGAGCCCCTTAGCTCGCGAACCGCCCAAGCCAGCCTCTCCACAGCGCCCGTTACTAAATTCGATAAGGACCAGGTTAGAAGGCTTAAGCGGCCGGCTAGGGACCACAAAGCCTTACCGCGCCATCGTTTGCTAACCGCCCCGGTCACCGATACCCCGTAGCCTCGTCATCGATCCCCCGAAGCCGAGGTCATCAATCCCCCGTGGCGCAGGTCACCGATCCCCCGTGGCGACCCTGCGCCGCGAGAACATCGCCTCCACATCGTCGCTGCGCGCTTCGTCGCGTTCCAGACGCGCTTCCGATTCGCCCTAATCGGCCATCCTAACCGAACCAACGATATCGGGGCGAATGGCGGCCATCAGGTCTCACGTTGCACGCGGATCAGCTTAGAAGGCACGCCATGCGTCGCCGCCGCCGTCAGTTGGCCTGTGTCTTGTCGTCCCTCGCGCTCGTCCTGATGGGCGCCGCTCCCGCGCGGCCGAGCGTCGTGGATGGCGACACCTTCATCCTGGGCGTAGACCGCATCCGGCTGTGGGGCGTTGACGCCCCGGAGGGCCGTCAGGTCTGCCAAGATGGGCGAGGGCAGGCCTATCGCTGCGGCGACATGGCGCGCGATCAGCTGAAGGCCCTGATCGGCGACCAACCCGTGGACTGCCGACAGCGGGACCGCGACCAGTATGGTCGCTCTGTCGCCCAATGCCGCGCCGGAGGCGTCGACCTTGGCGAGGCTATGGTCAGGTTGGGTTGGGCCGTCGAATACCGGACGTTCAGCTATGGCGCCTATGTGGCGGTTGAGGCGCAGGCCAAGGCCGCAAGGCGCGGCCTGTGGGCTGGTACGTTCGAGTCTCCGTCGGCCTATCGTGCCGACGAGCGCGCCGAGGTGAGAGCTGCGGCGACGTCTCCGCCGAGTGTCAGCTGCGTGATCAAGGGCAATATCAACGCCAAGGGGCGGCGCATCTTTCACTAGCCCGGACAGCGCGACTACTCCGCGACCGTCATCGACGCAGCGCGCGGCGAGCGCTGGTTCTGCAGCCCGGCCGAGGCCCAGGCCCAGGGCTGGACGCCGGCCCAGCGCTGAGCGGTCAACCGAACAGGCCAGCCATCGCGCGATCAGGCAGATCATGCGCCAGACAGACGCGAGCGAGAGGAGCGTTAAGCATTGGCTCGCCGGGCAACATGGCCCCGATACAGTCTATTTCCTTCGTCTCGTGGTTTCATCGCCCGTTATCAGGGCGTTTGTTCTCGGTCTGATCGAAGGCCCCGCGGCTAACTCGCTGACACACACGGTGGATCGCTTCGCTCTGGCTGCGGCGAGGGAAGCCTACGTCACCGGAGAGACCGTCGTCAGAAGTTCGGCAACGATTGGCCCAGAGGGTGACCTTAAACGTGACCCTACAAATGTCCCTGATATTTCCGAGCTCAACGAACGACACTGTTGGTTCCTGGCCCAAGTTGAAGCAGGCGGCCGCTGTGGAGCGAAGGAGATTGTGCTGGACTGGGAGGTAAGTCTGAAAACAGCTCGCCGAGACATCCGCCTTCTTCAGAAGGTCAAACTGCTAGAGTATCTAGGTTCACGCCGGAGGGGGAGATACCGACGCGTACCCCCATGAATGCGTTGGATCCGGGTGCGCCCTTAGCCGCCCAGATCGGTCGGCCCGTGCCATGTCGCGCTTTGAGCAGCGTCTAGGCGAGCAGGGCTGCTCCTCAGAGTTGGGCCCGGTCGGCTCGATGATCCCTCCAGTGCACATATGGGTCGTACTGGACAAATGGGACGTTTTGGCTTATCTGATGGCATCATGATCGAAGAGGATCGTCCTATGACCGTCGCACACGCTCGCCGCCCGACCGCCCAGGGCGCTGCAAAGATGGCCAGCCCCGCCGCTGCGGACCTGATCGGCATGTTCGTCCAGCGTAACCCAACGTCTAGCCGAGGCGAACTTGCCGAGGTGGGAAAACTGGTCGCGGAATTCAGCGCTACGGCGGCGAGGCTATCGCCCGCCGCCCGCAAACGCTTGATCGCCCGCAAGGCGCAATTCAAGAAGTTCATCGCGGAGATCGCGGCCGAAACCGAAGGAACATCTCAGCCGCTCAAGCTGCTCGCGAAATCGGCTGTCGAGGTTAGCCAGGGCGCCGGTCTGGGCCAAGTTCTGTCGGCGGAAGAGGGCAAGGTCCGGATCGCCGACTATACCACGCCCGCCAAGGTCGAAGATTGGGCCGGCCCATTAGCGGGGCCGACCGAACTACAGCGCGACTTTGGCCTCGCCCGCTCCACCCTGCACAATTGGCAAAAGCAGGGCGCGGTGATCGGCTTGCTCGTTGGCGTACGCAAACACGCCTTTCCAATCGAGCAATTCGTCGACGGCCGGCCCGTGTCGGGCCTTGGCCCGGTCGTCGAGGCAATCGGCGAACCACGCACGGCTTGGCTATGGCTGCGTGAACCCAATCCGGGGCTCGGCGGCGCCGCCCCGTTGGCGCGCCTAAAGGCTGGGGCGACCGACAAGGTGGTTGAGGTCGCCCGGTCGAACTTCACCGGCGCGTGACGCTCGATCCCGACATCCTGGCCGACCTCGCCGTCGAGATCACGCCCAAAGCCTACGTGCGCGTGACGCCGATGGCGCACGCGGCCACTCCGCTGGGCGCGGGGTTTGGGGTGACCCGCTTCGCCAGCCCAAGCAACGCCTTCAAGGTAATTTACCTGGGCCAGGACCTGACCACGAGCGTGGCGGAAACCCTGGTTCGTGACCGCTTCCAGGGCAAGGCGACTCGCAAGCTCCTCGACGTTGAGGCCGAGACCTGGGGCGCGACCGAAGTCAGCGCTAGCGCGCCGCTGACATTGATCGATCTGCGCAGCACGGGCTTGATGCGCCTGGGTGTCTCAACCGAAGCCGCTCGCGGCAAGGCGCAGGGGCAAGGGCGAAAACTCAGCAAGGCGGTCTACAACCAGACCGACGCGCACGGCCTGATCTACACCTCGCGCCTGACAGGCAACACCTGCATCTGCGTCTATGACCGCGCCCTGCTGGGCGGGCTGGCCGCATCACCGGTCATCGAGGTCACCCGATTGGCCGGCTTCGTCGACGCTCTGCAGGCGCTCAACGTAACCTTGATCGCCACGCCTTAAGGCTAACGCTGCCGGCAGGCCGCGGTCGAAGGCGGATTCAAGGACTTCGCGGCGCTCCTCCAGCGTCAGGCTGAGGAAGAGGTCAGCCATGCGCGAGGCTCGAGACTTCCTGTGCCAGCCAGGTCGGCAGGCGTCCGCGCAGGTTGAGCAGGTTTTGCTGCTCGGTCGGATTCAGGCGGTGTCGTAGGGCGCTGACCGCATATTCAAGTGCGCCGAAGGGGCAGGGTTCGAGTTCAATCCCGCCAAGGAGCGCGGGCCTGCGGATCAGATCGAAGCCTTCAACATCCGCCTCGGGCGCGGCGAGTTGCGCGTCACTGACCGACGGCTAAACGAGTTCCGCCAAGCGGTGCTGGAGCCCCCGAACGCTCCCGCTCTAGCCACCATCGCCTAGACGACCGCTCGTCAGGTCACGCAGGACCTCAAGCCTCGTCAGCTCCTTGTCGCTCATGAAATGTAACGCCACCCTGAGGGCCTCCCGCGCATCCGAGGGAGGGTGCCATTTCTAACTGGCACAGGTCTAACGGGTCAAAATTGACGCCCCGGCTGCGTTGGGATTTTGTCCCGGACTGATCGCGGCAAGTGTCGAGGCCGATAAGATTCTGTCCCGCGGGTTCAAGGATTTTGTCCTCGCGCCGCCGAAGATTTTGTCCAGGCCGGCGTGTCCGCTGAGGGGTGGCTCTTAGCAGTCATTCCTGAGGTCCGCTCGGCACACGGAGCGGCGGGCGTTGGTCGCGATTACCGCATTGCGCTCATCTTAGACGTTCGGAGAAGTGATGCGATCGATCGGATCGAGCTGTCCAACCCGATTCGGGCGCACATGGCGGAGCTCGGCATAGCAGCCCGATCGGCCGGTTGGGACTGCTGGCTGTGCCAGATCACATCACCCAGGACGCCATTGAGCGTATCGGGCTTGAGTAGGATCAGGTTTTCGGCGGCCGAAAGCTGCTGCCGCCCTTCGGCGGAGGAGGTGGCGGCTCTCCGTTTGTCCCACCTAAATAGCCGCCTTGCACCCTGATGGCGGCCCGTTAGCGGGTTCCTGTTCGCGGCCTGGTTGACGCCGTGGGCAGCCCAGTCAGTTCCGCGAGCAGGTTGGCGACGTCGAGCGATCGGTCGAGGCGACCGAAATACACAGCATCCCCAGAGCCCAAAATCTCAATCGCACGCAGATCCAGGGCAGTTGCGTGCTGGAAGCCGGGAAATCCTCGTAGCGACACCGCAACTGCGAAGCCTTGATCGAATTCGAGAGCGAGCCGATCACGGGCCTCATCGTATTCGGCCGCGACCACACGGGGCGCAGCAGCACGAGCGGCGCCAACTTGCTTGGCGTGCTTCAACCCAGCGGCCGTGCTCTTGCGAAAGATTGCCAACTCGAACTCCGCGCCTACGCAGCAGGCGGCCCAGCAGGACATCTAGCCCGACGGACGATGACAGGAAGTCTGACGGACTTCCGGACATAAACCAACTGGGCTGAGTATCTGACGCAAACGGACTTCGGCGTTCACGCGTGAAGCGGGGCACCCGCTGAGACATAAACTTTGGATCATTTCCGCCGAAAGGGCGAAAATCCCAAAAACTCTGACCTTTTAGACTTGGTGTCGCGGGTCAAAGCTGTTGTCTCTAGGAGGCGCGGTTTATGGCCGGGCATCCGGCCAGCAACTTCGGGCGCCGGGGGACAGAAACTCTGCCTGGTCAAACTTTATGTCCCAGGTCGGCCGAGGGTCTGCAATCCGGCGGACTCCTCGTTTCCGCTTACGGACCCAGAGTGGTCGCTAATCCTCGAACAGTTTGGCGTGCTTTTCGACGTCTCCCTTCACGCATGGGCGATCCAACCCTGTGGTGTAAGAATACTTGCCGTCATTTCCTTTTTCGAAGAACTGGCACTGCTCGCCCGTATAGCCGCCCATCCTGTTCTTCGCGTTGACGTTCACCGCCGCGTACTTGCCGCTCGTGCTGTAAGTTATTTCGCCAAACCTCGCGGACTCGGGATCGTTCAGCATCTCCTTCGTGAGCTTCTTTAGCTCGGCTGACGGCCCGCAGCCCGCGACCAAACAGACTGCAACAACAGCGAATAATACCTTCGTCAAATCGAGTTCCCCCACTCGCGCGGAAGCCATTTCCGCCCCGTAGTCTCGATCTACCAGCGCTGGATCATAGTTTCTAGCGACGAGAACCCATCGCAGACGATGGCGAGGTCCGCTTTGGGGGACAACAAATATGCCCAGCGAGGCCAGCAATCCTGCCGGACTCCCGGACAGCAACTAACGGGGTCAAAAATTATGGCCCGTGACAAGCGGTGTTGCATTGAAGGCTTCAAGATATGCGCTCGTGCGCCTAATGTATCTTATCGGAAATAAGGGCGGTTTCCCAAGCATTTACAGCATCTTAACCCGAGTGAGCCAAACGGCGTTCTGCGGTTACCACTTCTCGCACGGCTGTTTAAAGCAAACCGTGCCGCAGAGATGGTCGTATGTACCAACGTGACAAAACTGTAATGATGAGTTCAAGCAGTCAAAATTAAACGGGCGTCATTCAACTTAATGGGTGGCGTCCTCAACGGCGCCTTTAATGTCGCCCTGTTTGACCTGTCCGGTGATCTTGTCGCTCTTGCCCTCGCTCTTGAGGTCTTTGTCGCCAATGACTTTTCCGACCCCGGATTCGACTTTTCCAACCGTCTCCTGTTTACGTCCCGCTTCCTTGTCGCATGCACTCAAGCCCGCAATCGAAATAATTGCGGTGACTAAGATTAGTTTCGGCGATGTCATTTAAAGACTCCGACCGTACTACGATAATTGCGCCGCAACAGACGCTTGCGGCGATAGTTGGAAAATTTTCGGTTATATTCTTGACGTGTGATGTACCGTTTGTGCGTGTCTTAAAATAGAGGTTGCTTCCTCACTAATCGCTCAGCCGTCTAACCGCTATATGGAGTCCTGTCGCCCCCGCCAAAATCATCGCCGCACCGACGCCTCCAACAATGATGCTGATCATATCCTCCACTCCTTCTCGCGTGGCCAGATAACGCCTTCCAGAACAATCGGTTCATGAGCTTGCCGGTCTTGCGAAGCGGAATCGATGCGGGCATGCAGATCTGATGCAGCCTCTGACACTCTCGCCGAACGACTTTCGCCGCCTTGCTACGGTGCTCCGTACGTTGGCCCCCACTGCCGCGCGGCCCGGTCTCAGAAAGCTAGGTTTGTTACGCGGAGGGCCTACCGACGACACGAGCGACGCGACATACGAGGGCTTTGTTACGGCGCTTGAGGCGCTCGGGCCCACATTCGTCAAGCTCGGGCAGATCATGGCGACGCGCTCGGATCTGCTTCCCCCCGAGCTGACAGAAAGGCTCGGCAGGCTGCACGATAGCGTTGCTCCGGCGCCCTTCGAACAGATACGTGAACAGCTTACAATCGATCTTGGCGGAACGCCCGACGATATCTTCGCTGAATTTTCCCCGGCCCCAATCGCCGCAGCTTCAATAGCGCAGGTCTACGCCGCGCGGCTCACGACCGGTGAAGAAGTCGTCTTGAAAGTTCGCAGACCCGGCATCGGGGCTATCATGCGCGCGGACCTGAGGCTGCTCGCGGCCGCAGCGCGCGTCGTTGAGCGGCGTGCGCCGGCGCTTCGTCGCCATCAGCCGGTACGTGTCGTCTCCGAACTGAGTGATGCTCTCCTGGAGGAGATCGATTTTCGAATCGAGGCGCGTAATCAGTCTGAGGTGCGCAAACGAGCGACGGTCTTCCATGTGCCTCTAGTCCATGAGCGGTTTACCACAGAAAGGACCATGGTCAGCACCCGCGTCCGCGGTCGCCCCCCTAACGCAGTGTTTCGCAGCGAGGAGCCTGCGTTGGCGCGTGCGTTGGCGCCCGAAGCGGCCCGGGGCCTACTGGGCATGATCCTGTTGGACGGGGTGTTCCACGCTGACCCCCATCCCGGAAATGTTCTTGTGACGCCCGACGGTCGTCTGGCGCTATTGGATTTCGGCTCGGTCGGACGCCTCTCGGTCAAGCGGCGAGAGCAGGTGCTCGTGGTCCTCGGCTCCCTGGTGGATGCCGATGTCGCCGCGGTGTCCGATGTCTTAATGGAATGGGCAGGCCGCTCTGGACCACCTCCGACCGGCCTTGAGCAAGGTGTTGAGCGCTTCTTTCTACGCTATGCAGCCGACTCCGGGCGGCCGATCCGGCTTGCGGAGGCTATCGGCGAATTTGTCTCCATCGCACGAGACAACGCGCTGACCCTACCGCCTGATCTTCTGCTCCTGTTGCGCGCTCTGGGCATCGCGGAAGGCTTGGCAAGGACTCTCGACCCCGAGTTGGATGTGGTCGACGCGATTGCGCCGGTCGTGGTCAAAGCTTTTGCATCAAGGTTTGCGCCTAAAGCCCTCGCCACCCGGGCCTTCCGTGCATTCAAGGAATTCGATCAAATTCTGGCGACTGGGCCGGAAGCAATAAGACGCGGGATCGGCCGCCTTAGCCGAGACGGCCTTGTCATACGTTTATCAAGTTCAGACCTGGCGGACTTGCCGCGCGCCGTGAAGCGGGCCGGCGAAAGCCTTTCTGTCGCTGTGGTCGTCGCGGCGCTCGTCGTCGCCGCCGCCATCGTCACGGTCGCGAACGACGGCCAAGTCGCCGCGCCCGGACGAATAGCGATCCTTGTCGCTTCAGGCGTTGGGTTGGCAGCCTTCGTGGCCCGCTTGCTTAGGCGTGACTGACACCTCACGCACGGGGACGCGCTTTGCATCGCCACGCACCCAGGCAGCCTTGACCAAGCTGACAGTTAGAATGCCGTCCTCGAGCGTCGCTGTCACCTTGTCCGGGTCGACCGGCTCTGGAAGATCGAAAGATGAGTCAATGGGACTCACCATACCCCCGGACCGGGCCTGACGGCCAGCAGCTCGCAAGCGCAAATGCCTTGGAGTCACATCCAAGCGCAAATCCTGGAGGGCATGCCCAGGGACATCGACCGCGACGGTTACGTCCTCAATTGTCTCCGCGACCGTAAAAGTCGGAGCCTTCGAAGTCGTAGTCTCGGCCGATTGAAAACCGCGCTTGGCTTCTAACCTGCGTCCAACGCTGCGAAGGCCGCGGCCAATCAGGCTGTCGTATTCCAGCCGCGCGGAAAATGTCCTTCTGCCCAATTTTAACGAGACGTCGCCGATCATAATAAACTCCTCAAACCACTTCAGCCGGATATTGCGCGCCGGATGGCGGCAAATTCATGGCACGTAGAGGACGGTTGCGGGCGGCCGAAGGCAGAGCTGGAACCAAGCTGCACCATTGCCGTTATTGTTGCGGTCGCGAATTTCGGCCAGTACCGCGCGGAAATTTTAACCGGAAGATCTGAATGCGAAAATCAGGGTCACTTCTTGCGTCACTGTCTGTCGTCCCGGTTTTAGCCTTTGCCAACCCTGTTTCGGCGCAGACGCAGTCTGCACCGTCGGAGCAAAGCTCAACCTACCGAGCGCCCGAGCAACGTCCGATGACCTCCTCAGACGAAAGCCGTGAAAGCCTGCAAGGTGCAGTTACTTCGCCCCTCCGGGACGCAAACCTAATCAAAACCGATATTCCGCCCATCCTCTTGCAGGCCGTCGCCAACCCGTATGCGCGGGCTGGCCAGCGCAGTTGTGCAACTCTCAGAAACGAAATCGTTAATCTAAACCAGGTTCTGGGCGACGATTTCGATGAACGAACCCCTGAGTCAGGTGGGAAAGGCATTGACCGCAAGAGCGCGTACGGCTTAGTCGCCAGTGTTGTCTCCGATGTCATCCCCATGCGCAGTTGGATAAGAAAACTCTCCGGGGCGGAGCGGCGTGACCGTCAGGTTCAAGAGGCCATCGCCGCCGGCATTGCGCGTAGAAGCTATTTGAAGGGGATCGGACAGGCCCGGGCGTGCAAGCCGCCAGCCTCCGCTCGACGAACCGCAGGCGCATTGCCGACCACGAAGCCCTAGCGGATGATAAGGTTTGTTGGAGCACTGGCGGCTGCTATCGTCTTGGCGGGCTGTCAGACCCTTCCCCGCGTGCCATATGGCCTCGAAGCGCTGCACGCCGCGAGTCCGAACTATCGGTACAATTTCGCTGAACCTGACACCCGCACCCGCTTCCTTAGCGAAGTCACAGACGTGCAGCGCCAGCAGGCGGGACGCGAACTTCAGCTGCTCGCCCTGTCGGGCGGCGGCGCCAACGGCGCCTATGGCGCAGGCGTAATGTACGGTTGGAGCCAGCGCGGGGATAGGCCTGCATTCTCGGTGGTGACAGGCGTTAGCGCAGGCGCTTTGATCGCTCCTTTCGTCTTTGCGGGGCCGTCATTCGATCCGGCGCTGAGACAAGCCTTTACGGACGGCCGATCTAAGGATCTACTTCGATCCAGAGGGCTCGGCGCGCTGCTTCGGCCCGGCATATTTAGGCCGGAACCGTTGAGAAAGCTCATCGTCGACAGTGTGACGCCGACGCTCATCGAGGCCGTTGCCGCCGAGCACCGAAAGGGCCGGCGGCTCTTTGTCGCAACGACCAGCCTCGATACGCAGACTCAGGTGGTGTGGGACATGGGGGCCTTGGCGCAGCTCAACGATCCGGTGTCTCGTCAGCTATTTCAGAATATCCTCATTGCATCGTCCAGCATTCCGGGTGTTTTTCCGCCTGTCTTGCTGACATTCGAGCAGGGTAGGCATACGGTGTCTGAGTTGCACGCAGACGGCGGCGCTGTGGCGAACTTCTTTGTCGCGCCGCAAGCTCTACTGAGCACGCCGACGCCCTCCGTCAGCAGGGCGCACATATTCATCTTGCTGAACAGCCGCACCACGCCTCGATTTGTGGTGGTGCCGGTCGGCGGGCTCAAGATCATCGCGCGTAGCTTCGACACGATGCTGAAATCCCTCACGCTCTCCGAACTGACCAACGTGAACCTTGCCGCAAGTGAAAAAGGCCTCAGGCTGGAAGTCGGGGAAATTCCTGACGAGCTTGATGAGAACTTTCTCGACTTTAGCCGCGTCCATATGAACGCGCTTTTTGCAGCTGGTGAACAGAGGGGAATTTCCGGGACTGCGTTTCAGTCTAACGCTTCACCGTAAAGCTTAAGGCGCGTTGTGTCTGTCGTCAAAAAACAGAGACACCGTTGCCAGCTTGGTAGCCTAACTCGCTGTTCCCGGGAACTGGCGAGGGCTGAGGGTTTTGAAAGTCCGGTAGACCTTTTTGGGCCGCTTTCTGTGGCAAAGGCGCTGACCGGTCCTAGGCGGAACTAGCTTGGTCGCTGCCGCGTTCGAAATCTGAATTACAGCAGGAGGATTCATGTTTCGATCGCTTATACTCTCCAGCGCGGTGGCTCTCGTCATTTCAGGGCCTGTCGCCGCACAAGACATGATGGCTAACAGTGGCTCCATGTCGTCGACCGAAGTCGGCATCGCTCCGGTGAGCGGGGCCTCGGCTACTGACTATGTCAAGTTGGCGGCCGACTCCGACATGTACGAGATACAGTCTAGCCGACTGGCTCTGACTAAGAGTAAGCGCGAAGACGTAAAGGCGTTAGCGCAACAGATGATCACCGAACATGCGGGCACAACTAAAGCGCTGATGGCGGCCCTGAAGAACGACGACCGCACCATCACGCGGCCTTCCTCACAGCTCTCGGCCGCGAACGCAGCGAAGATAGCGC
The DNA here is from genome assembly GCF_030681155.1 of Phenylobacterium sp. Lineage (GTDB taxonomy): Bacteria > Pseudomonadota > Alphaproteobacteria > Caulobacterales > Caulobacteraceae > Phenylobacterium. The sequence continues at coordinate 118,537 of NZ_JAUXXE010000069.1, forward strand.
TGCTGAAAAAGGCGCCCAAGGCGGCGTTCGACGACATGTACCTACAGCAGCAGGCTGAGGCCCACCAGACCGCTTGGGCTCTACACAAGGGCTATGCGATAGAGGGCACAGACCTTTCCCTGAAGCAGGTGGCTTCGACCGCTGTTCCCGTCATCGAGCGGCACTTGCAGCATGTCAAGCAGATACTTCCTGCGGCCCTGTCGCCCGTAAGTTGACGAGTACATACTCTGTCGCGGCTTGGCCTTCGGATCCACTGCGGGATTTGTTGGTTAATGTTCGAAACAGATGTTGGCTACTACCTTCGTCATCAGTGCCTTTGAGGAGAGGTCCGTTTAGAACAGTGTTGGTCTGTCAAAGTTATGCGAGAAGCCGTAGAGACGTTGGTGCAGGATATCCGGCGTGCGAGGCGCGCCGCCACTTCGCGGCGAACACACGAAACTGACGCCTCGGCGGGCTGAACTGCCGGAACAGCATCGCTCAACGCCTTCGCAAAGAGGCATCGCCCATAGCCAGGATTAAGTGTGGTTTAAAGACTTCATGGAGGCGGGGTATCCATCATCCACACCTTGGGCCGGTTGCGGGCCCGGACGAACTCGCGGGGCTTGATCATGAAGAGTATGTTGTTGCGCTGCGCTGTCGCAACCGGCCCCAGGCTGCACACGACGATCCGAAGCCTTGTCATCCACACACCGCTGCTCTCCTCCACCGCGTCAGCACCTTGTCAATCTCACCCGATGTCGCATTCTTTCGCTTTAACGCAGCGCTTGACGCCGCCGTTTGCGGTCTTGCGCCTGCGTAGCGCGGGCCATTGGCGGGACCGCAGCGCGTAGCCGGCGGGCCATCGGATCGGGTCGCGGGAGTGTTGAAAATGCCTTCGACAATTGACGCTGCCCGTTCGCCGGCACCGTTCGGAGACACAGCTTTCCCGGGCTGACCCGCCAAAAGCGCAGCGCCCGCTAGTAGCGAGTGAAGGACGATGTCGCAAAACCGTCGAGGTTGGAGGGAACGACTCCTGGATCCTAGACGCGCCGCGGTGGTTTCGATTACCGCAGGCTTGGAGCCGAAGGTACCGGAGCGGCTGCTAACCGCCATAGCCATAGTCAAGCTCTTTCTGCCAAAGCTTTAAGCGCGCCACGTTCGACATGGCGGTAAGACAGGCCAAAAATCATACATGAGTGACGTAGGCAGCGAAATAGTCATTAGAAACGCGGAGTTAATACCCCAGTTGATAGTAAGCGCTGTCCCGACCCCACCTTTCCCTGATGCCGCTGGCCGGTGATGGTGACGATCCCCTGTGGCGGATCGTTTCATGTCTGGATTTAACCCTACGCTTGACCCTAAGCCGGTGCAGGTTCGCCGGCTGGAGGTGCTGACGGGCGTGGGCGGCCGGCGGCGCTGGTCGTCGGACGACAAGGCGCGGATCGTCGAGGAGACCCTGGCGCCCGGTGCGACGGTGTCGGACGTGGCGCGGCGTCACGACATCCGCCCGCAGCAGCTCTTCGGCTGGCGCCGCGAAAGGAGGATCGCCGATCCCGAGCCGCAACTGACCTTCGTGCCGGCGCTGATGGAGGCGCCTGCGAAGGCTGAGCGGTCGCGGCCGAGGCCGGCGCGGGCCGGGCGTGGCGACATCGAGCTGGAGATCGAAGGCGTGGTGGTCCGGGTGCGCCGCGGCGCGGAGGCCAAGACCGTGGCGGCGGTGATCAAGGCGCTGAAGGCCGTGCGGTGATCCCCGCCTTCGCGGGGACGCCTTCGGGCGTGCGGGTGCTGGTGGCGACCAAGCCGGTGGACTTCCGAAAAGGCATGGGCGGCCTGGCGGCGCTGGTGAAGGACCATCTACTGAAGGATCCCTACTCGGGCGTGGTCTACGTCTTCCGCGCCAAGCGGGCCGATCGGGTGAAGATGATCTGGTGGGATGGAACCGGCTTGTGGCTCTTGGCCAAGACGCTGGAGCAAGGCGGCTTCAGCTGGCCGAGGGTGCAGGATGGGGTGATGCGGCTGACGCCTGCGCAGCTCGCGGCCCTGCTGGAGGGCCTGGACTGGCGGCGTGTGCAGCGGACGGCCCGGACCCGGGCGCCGGAGGCCACGGCGTAAGGCTGCGACGAAGTGAATCAGCCTGCACGCGGGGGCGCCACAAGGCCCCGCGAATATGCTCAGATCGCCCTATGGCCCAGGCGCTTCCCGGTGATGTCGAGACGCTGACGGCCCTGCTCCTGAAGGAGCGGGCCGAGCACGCGGTCGCGCTGCTGGCCAAGGACCATGCCCACGCCGAGATCGAGCGACTGCGCCAGATCATCAAGGAACTGCAGCGCCACCGCTTCGGCCGCCGCGCCGAGACCCTGGACCCCGATCAGCTGGCGGTGGGGCTGGAGGATGTCGAGCAGGAGATCGCCGCCGGCGAAGCCGGAGCGGAGTCCGCATCGCCGGCCGCCAAGACCGCGCGGGCCACTACGCGGCGCGCCAACCGCGGATCGCTGCCGGCGCACCTGCCCAGGATCGAGACGGTCGTCGATATCGAGGACAAGACCTGCCCGGGCTGCCGCGGCGCTCTGCACAGGATCGGCGAAGACGTCGCCGAGCGGCTGGACATCGTCCCGGCTCAGCTGCGGGTGCTGGTGGTGCGCCGGCCCAAATACGCTTGCCGCGCGCGCGAGGAAGCCGTGGTGCAGGCGCCTGCGCCGGCGCGGCTGATCGAGGGCGGACTGCCGACCGAGGCGACGGTGGCCCCTGTCGTCGTCGCCAAGTACGCCGACCATCTGCCGCTCTATCGCCAGGCCCAGATCTACGCCCGCCAGGGGATCGCCCTGGACCGCTCGACGCTCGCCGACTGGACCGGCCGCGCGGCGTGGCTGCTCAGGCCCCTGCACACCCGGCTGCTGGAGCGCCTGAAGGCCTCGGGCAAACTCTTCGCCGACGAGACGACCGCCCCGGTGCTCGATCCTGGCCGGGGCCGGACCAAGACCGGCCAGCTCTGGGCCTATGCCCGCGACGACCGCCCGTGGAGCGGGCCCGACCCGCCGGGCGTGGTCTACGTCTACGCGCGCGATCGCAAGGCCGAGCGCGCCGCGGCGCACCTCGCAGGCTTCAAGGGCGTGCTGCAGGTCGATGGCTATGCCGGCTACCGGCCGCTGGCCGAGACGGGCGACGTCAAGCTGGCCTTCTGCTGGGCGCGCATGTGCGCAGGCGCTTCTACGAGCTGGCCGCCGCCGGACCGGCGCCGCTCGCCAGCGAGACTCTGGAGCGCATCGCATCGCTCTATGCCGTGGAGGCCGACATCCGCGGCCAGGCCGGCGATGAGCGGCGGCGGGTGCGTCAGGAGCGCAGCCGGCCGATGATCGATGCCTTGGAGCCCTGGCTGAGGGCTCAGCTCGAGCGCGTCAGCAAGGGCAAGCTGGCCGAGGCGATCCGCTATGCACTCGCCCGATGGGACGGGCTCAGCCTCTTCCTCGACGACGGCCGCGTCGAGATCGACTCCAACATCGTCGAGCGATCCATCCGCCCCATCGCGCTCAACCGCAAGAACGCCCTCTTCGCCGGCTCCGACGGCGGCGGCGAGCACTGGGCCGTCCTGGCCTCCCTGATCGAGACCTGCAAGCTGAACGGCGTCGATCCGCAGGGCTATCTCACCGCCGTCGTCACCCGCATCGTCCAGGGCCATCCCAACAGCCGGCTCGACGAACTTCTGCCCTGGGCCTACGCCGCGCCCATCAGCGCCGTGGCCTGACAACAGCGCTTACAGTTGATACAGCATGTTAGATAAACTAGCGGATTTCGAGAGGACTCAGCGCCCGCGCCAAGTTGGACCGTCTCCTTGTCCTTTGGAAACGGTCCCTTTTGGCTTAGAAGCGATATTGCAGCTCTATTCCGTATGTGCGAGGAAAGTTCGGCTTCAAAGTGACCCGCTGAACGCCGCTGGCCGATGGGGCTCCGGTTCGGAAGTCCTGATAGGCCAACTCATCAAAGGCATTCTTGAGGTACGCTATCACGGTGTACCGATCAGCGGCATCCTTCCAGAGCGCCCGGAAGTCCACGACTTCGTTTGATGGGGAGCGGAAACCTGGCTGAGCAAAAACGACCGCCTGCTGCTCATCGGTGAAGGTATAGGTGCCCCCAAGTACCAGATCGCCCTTACTGAACTCTAGTGTGTAATTCACTCCAAGGTTGAGCTTGTTCTCGGGAGTTATGGGAAGCCTGTTCCCGACGAGCGTCTGCGGCCGGCTGCCGTTCGGCAACACAACGCCCGTAGGCCGTGCGCCCGCCTGCAGCGCCTTTGGGTCGGCTGTATCGACGAAGCAGCAGCCGCTCTTGAGTTCAGTGTTGAGGTACGAATAGCTAGCGAAGATCTGTAGATGATCTATCGGAGCCCACTGCGCCTCCATCTCTAAGCCCCAACTGACAGCATCCAGATTTAAGAACTGACTGCCTGTTGCGCCCGTCGTAGGGCTAAGAACAACGGTCAGCGGGGCCTGAAAACCCTTGTAGTCGGCATAGAACAGCGCGGAATTCAGCTGGAACCGCCGCCCAAAGTTCTTCTTCAGACCGAACTCGAAGTTGTCGACATATTCCGGATCGGCGTAGGGGAACGGAGCCAGACCGCTGGACGCCTGCCAACCGCCGGACTTATAGCCGCGGCTATAACGGGCGTAGGCGTTTGTGTCTCCATCCGGCTGCCACTGAAGGCCCAAGGTCCCCGTCCAGGCGTCGTAGTCGGCCGCTAGGTTACGCGTCAAGCCACCGCCGCGGAGCTCACGCACGTTGGCGTACAATGGGTTGGCCAAGCAGGAGGCGATGGTAGGGCCGCCGCATATGACAAACGTGGTAAAATCCACCGCGACCCCCTGTCCGACTGCGGATGGTATCCCAGCGGCGGCCAAGACGGTCGTTGTGGTGTTTGTACGCGACACGTAGCGCGCCGAGTCTGTGCCCGACTTCTCATCTACGGTATACCGAATGCCACCCGTAAGCGTGAGCGTATCGGTGATATCATAGTCTATCTGAACAAACGCCGCGTAGGAATCCACCTCCAGCGTGCCGTCTACGAAGAGGTAGTTCCCCTGCGGGTTCGGCGCCGCCGGACCACCGGTCGCGAGACTTATCGGATTCTGGATGGCCGGATCGTTAAGGACACGTTGGCCCTGGGGTTGCGCGTAGGTCTGGTGATATTGGTACAAACCGGCGATCCAGCGGAGCGGTCCGTCTGTGTTAGATGACAGGTTGATCTCATTGGAGTACCATTTCTGGTCCTCGCGGTAGAAGAACCGTTGGTCTGGCGACACGCCTGTGGCGGTGTAGGCGCCGAAAGGCGTAGCCGTCGGCACGCTGAATAGGCCGGTTCGCGATGAACGGTCCTCGTCCCCAGCCGTGTCGTAGATATAGGTTTGGTAGCCGGCCAGATACTTGAGCGTCATGCCGCCAAGATCCCAGCTGAGATCGAAGTGCAGTCGCTCATGATTGCTGAGCTTACCTTCACTCGTCTGGTTGGTGTTTATCTTGTAGGGATCAGCCGACGCCGGATTCGTTCCGGCGAAGCCGAAGGTCGGATTGTAATAGAGGCCAGCGTTGCCAAGGCCGGTCGGCGAGGTGGTGTCGTAAGGGTTCGTGATCGACTCGTGGACGTTGCCAACGCCGAAGCTGTCATCCCAGTCGAACTTCGAATAGCGCAGGCGGGCCGTGATGTTCTCGCCGAGATCGGCTTCCAGCTGAGCCTCGACTATGTACCGTTTAACAGCGCTTGAATCGCCGGCAGGCCCGAGGTTCTCGAAGAAGCCTTCCTCTCGGCGTTCCAGAGAGCCGCCGAGGAGGAAGCGCAGGCCATCCGTGATCGGTCCTCGAACCAAGGCGTCGGTCCGCCAGGTGCCGTAGTTCCCAAGGACGGCGCGGACCTCACCATTGAAATCCTCCGTCGGACGCTTGGCGATGATATTTAGCGCCCCGCCGATGGAATTGCGCCCGTACAGCGTGCCTTGCGGTCCGCGCAGAATCTCTGTGCGTTCGATGAACAGAGACGGCGTGGCTGCATCAAACATTGAGTTTGAAAAAATACCATCCGAGTACAGCGCCACGGAAGGATCCGTGCCGATCGCATTGGTCAAGCGACCAAAGCCTCGGATCGAGAGCCGGTCGTTATTGGTATAAGTGATGCTCGGCGAAACCCGCGCCAAGTCCTCGACATTGGCTACGCCAAGCAAATCACGCCGCTCGCTTGTATAGGCCGTCACAGCCACAGGCACATCCTGGAGGCTCTGTTCGCGCTTTTCAGCTGTGACCACCAACTCTTCAATGGTGAAGCCGGTGTCCTGCGCCAAACTGGGCGAGGCCGCCATCAGAGCGAGCGCGGATGCGCTAAATGCGAGGGCGACTCGCATATCGATAGAATACTTCATGTTCCCCCCTCAGTCCGCTAGGCATTGTTGCCTCTATGCTGACGGTAATGGGCATTACCATAATGATACATACGCGTGATGCAATGCCCCCTTTTTCCTCCCCCTCCTCCGAGCATGAGGCAGCGTAGCCGCCGCTCTAGTTCGAAGCCGCGGCGCTGGGTTGCGAAAGGCATTAGAAAATTAGTGGCTAGGGCCGAGATCCCGCATGAAGCTCGATGTCAAATTGGTCAAGGAGCAGCGGCGGGCTGTGTCGTTCGAGCGCTATTGAGATATGACCCGGCGGCTAATGACCCATTTAACGACTTCGCCCCTCGGTAAGCGGGACCATGTACAAAGTAATTAAGTTGCGCCACCCTGCTGTTGAGGAGTGGAGCATTTACAATTAGGGATCAGTCATTACTGCGCGAAAAAAAGACAATCGTATCAGCGGCCAGACTGATACTGCGACACGCGTCGGATGAAAACGATCTATGTTGCGTGTGAACCGTCGCAAGTCACCCCAATACCTAAAGGATGGCCAGCGGTTCGTGGTGAAGTTTCATCCGCCACAAACTCGCCGGCAGGCCCGCGACGAGGGAACTGGCCGCAGGGCCATTTGTTTAAGGCGCGATGGAGGCCAGATGTCGTCTTACCCACTCGCATGTACCTTCAAGCTTGCGTTCTAAAAAACGCGATCTTCGCCCCCGGAGGGCAGCCGCTTGTTGTCGCCACTCTCCAAGCGTCGGGGAGGAGCGTCAATCTACTGCTTGCCGGCGCTGATGTATTGACCGTTAATATAGGTTCGAGCGTAGGAGAATTGTGGCCATCCGACTTTAATCGATGCGTCGTCTTTAGCCTCAAGTATATGGTTTCCCATACCATTAGCTGAGCAACGCCCGGCTTTGTTCACAGATAGCACCGGTGACCGGCAGGCCGGGGTTCGCCCGGCCTTTTTCGGCGGATCCGCCAAAGATATTGATCACTGCCGGCGGCGAATCGACGTCACCGCCAGCCGCCACCTCGTCGGCAGAATCTTCTACAGCCAATGCTAGCGATTGCGTGTGCGAGCCTTACGATACTAAGGCCTGGAAAGCTCTCTGGGTCATCTCCGCGCACGGAGCCCGGACAGAGGCCGAAAATTCAAACAGACCTCCGGGTGACTCGACAGGTTGCCCAAAGGTCGTCACATGGCAGCAACGTTATTGCTCTCCGCTGGAACGGTTCTAGCGGCAATACGGTCTGAAAAGCGCTCATAATCCTTCTGAGCGACTCGTGGGGTTGTAGCCTAGGATGCCCAGAGAATCTTTCGAGCGCCTGTTGCAGGAAGAGTTGGACAGCAGTTTCAGTCCTTTGGGAACGGGCTACCTCCTGGCCGATGTCACTCGCCTGATGCGAGCGGCCTTTGATGAGAAGATGCAGGAACTTGACCTGACCGCCTCCACTTGGCGCGTTCTCGTCTATCTACGCCGTAGCGACGGCATCTCTCAGGCTGATTTGGCCCGGCTGCTTGACGTTAGCCGCGCCTCGCTTGGGCAAGTTATTGACCGATTGGAGAAGAGTGGGCACGTGGTACGCGTTGAGCATTCGGACGATAGGCGCGTCTGGCGCGTGCATCTCACAGCAAAAGCCCGGGCCATGATGCCCGATGTTGAGATTAGGGCTAGAAATTTGCACGTCAGCAGTTTCGGAAAACTTGACCCGAAGGATTATCAGCAACTCGCGAAGATACTTTTAGAACTCCGCGCCATCTTAATGGCGACCGAAAGCGACGCTTGAACCGCTCAATAGTCGCTCAGCGGTGATGCGGCTTAAGAGGCGATGCGATTTCAGCGCGGCGACTTGGCGGCTGCGCATATACCAGAAAAAGGGCGGCGCGGTCGGTCGTCCGCGCCGCCTAAGCTTCCCTAGGCCCCGGGAGGTAGGGTGGGGCGTTGGGCAGGATGAGGCCGCAATCCGGGCTGGGAGAAGCAAGCCGAAATCTGCAGGAGCCTCACTCGACGAGTTATGTACATGCCCATATCGTAAGGCGCAATACGATAATCTCCATAACACTCTGGCCACTTTATAAGTTTGTCTATTGTCGTACGGGCCACTTAAGCGCGAGCGGCGTGGGTTCCTACGGCTAAGCCGCGTGAGCGGATCCCTTTAAGTCGAGCTGTCTTGGAAAATACCCTCCCGATTTGGTTCCTTGCAGGAAATCGTTCAGGGAGACGGGTGCTTCAAGATATCGCAAGCCGGGCCGCGAGGGTCCAACCCTATAAATCGACAAGAGCTGCCCGCGGCGAAACCCTGGCTAATCTAGCGGTCAGGCTGATGTCAGCGCTCTCCCGCTACGGAGCACGAACCCGTCGTAGCCGTTGGCGGCGCTGGCTTCGCACATCTGGAGATACAGCGGCACGCCGCCGGGATAATTAAGTAATTCACGTGGTTTACCGGGTATATTGGTGCCCATGTACCAGGAGTCAGCCAGAGGAAAGAGCGTCATGGCGCCCACTGCCTCGACATGGTCCTTCCACGTCTGTTCTGCGGTGGGGGTCGCCTCGAACCGGCTGACGCCAACGTCGCGCATGTGTTTCAGGAATTCGACCACCCAGTCGCCCTGGAGTTCGGCGCAGGTCGGGCCATTGCAGAACCCCGAGGGGCTCTGCGGCCCGTAGAGGAACAGCAGGTTGGGAAAGCCAGCGCTGGCCATGCCCAGATGAGTTCGCGCGCCCTTGGCCCACTTCTCCTTGAGCGTGAGCCCCTCGACACCGCGGAT
>NZ_JAUXXE010000074.1 GCF_030681155.1 Phenylobacterium sp.
CTGGCGTTCGAGCGAGGCGAGGGCGCGCGACTGTTCACCACGGACGGCGAGGCCTATCTCGACTGCATGGCCGGCATCGCGGTCAACGCGCTGGGTCACTCCCACCCCAAGCTGGTCCAAGCCGTAAAGGATCAGGCCGAGAAGCTGTGGCACGTCTCGAACGTCTTCAAGATCCCGGGCCAGGAAAAGCTAGCCAAGGTGCTGACCGACGTGACCGGGCTGGACGAGGTGTTCTTCACCAACTCCGGCGCTGAGGCGATCGAGTGCGCCATCAAGACCGCGCGCAAATATCACTGGGCCCGCGGCGACGTTGAGCGGATCGACATCATCGGCTTTGAGGGCTCGTTCCACGGCCGGACGTTGGCCGCGGTCAACGCCTCCGGCAATGCGGCCTATCTGGAAGGCTTCGGCCCCCGGATGCCGGGCTTTGTGCAACTGCCCTTCGATGACATGGACGCCCTGAAAGCCGCTGTCGGCCCGACCACGGCGGCGATCATCGTCGAGCCGGTACAGGGCGAGGGCGGCGCGCGTTCGCTGTCGGAGCAGAGCCTGAAGGCGCTGCGCCAGCTCTGCGACGAAACCGGGGCCCTGCTGATCTTTGACGAGATCCAGTGCGGCCTCGGCCGGACCGGCAAGCTGTTCGCCTACGAGTGGGCCGATGGCGTGAAGCCGGACATCCTGGCGCTCGCCAAGGCGCTCGGCGGCGGGTTCCCGGTCGGCGCCTGCGTGACCAGCGCCGAAGCCGGCGCCGGTATGACAGTCGGCTCGCACGGCTCGACCTACGGCGGGAATCCGCTGGCCATGGCCGTGGCGCTGGCTTCGATGGAAGAGCTCGCCAAGCCCGAGCTGATGGACCACGTCCGTGAAGTCTCCGGCTACTTCACCCAGCAGTTCAATGGTCTGAAGGACCGCTATCCCGACGTCGTGGTCGATATCCGCGGCAAGGGCATGCTGATGGGGCTGAAGCTCGCCACGCCGAACCGCGAGTTCATGCAGCATGCGCGCGACCAGCACTTGCTGATCGCGGGCGGCGGCGACAATTGCGTTCGCCTGCTGCCGCCGCTCAACCTCACCCTTGAGGAAGCGCGTGAAGCGGCGAGCAAGCTGGAGCAGGCCTGCGAAGCGGCCCGCGCCAAGGCCAAGGCGGCCGCCTAACTCCGTTCGATCCGGCAAGGATCCACATCAAGCTCTCCGGTCTTTCCAGCGGACCTGGGCCCCGATCAATGATCGAGGCGACCGGAGTTGGAGCTATTCGATGACCCAACCTCCGAGACACTTCGTCGACCTCTGGCGGCTTGAGCCGGCCGACCTGCGCGCCATCCTTGACGACGCCAAGGCCCGCAAGGCCGCGCGCCGCGGTTGGCCGCAGGGCCGTGTGGACGGCGACGCCCCGGCCCGCGAGCGGACCCTGGCGATGATCTTCCAGAAGAACTCGACCCGGACGCGCTTCTCGTTCGACGCAGCGATGCGCCAACTTGGCGGCGACGTCATCATCTCCACCGCCAACGACATGCAACTCGGTCGCGGGGAGAGCATCGAAGACACCGCCAAGGTGCTGTCGCGTATGGTCGACGCCATCATGCTGCGTGCCAATAGTCATGACGACGTGGAGCGGCTGGCCTACGCCTCGAGCGTGCCGGTGATCAACGGCCTGTCCGACAAGGGGCACCCCTGCCAGATCATCGCCGATCTGATGACCTTCGAGGAGCATCGTGGCCCGGTGGGGGGCAGGACCTTCGCCTGGGTCGGCGACGGCAACAACATGTGCTCCAGCTTCATTCATGCTGCGCCGAAGCTGGGCTTCAAGCTCAACATCGCCAGCCCGGCGGTCTACCACCCCGATCTGATGGACCTGGCGCGCGCCGCCGACTTGCAGGGCCAGATCATGACGACCGATGACCCGCGCGAAGCCGTGCGGGGCGCCGACTGCGTATTGACCGACACCTGGGTCTCCATGGGCGACACCGACCACGACGAGCGCCTGGCGGCTCTTGAGCCCTATCAGGTCGACGAGGACCTGATGTCGCTCGCCGACAAGGATGGCATCTTCATGCACTGCCTGCCCGCGCACCGCGGAGAGGAAGTGACCGACGCGGTGATCGACGGACCGCGCTCGGTGATCTGGGATGAGGCGGAAAACCGCATCCATGCCCAGAAGTCGATCCTGGCCTGGTGTTTCGGCGCGATCGGCTGAGGGCTACGGGGCGGGAAGGGACGCTGAAGCTCGCAACTGAACCACGGCACGCCTATATCCCCGCACCATGTCCGATATCGCTCTTCAAATCGCCCCCGATGACATCGTCGCCCCCTTCCAGATCGAAGGGGAGTCCGTGCGCGGCCGCCTCGTTCGCATGGGCGCGGCCGTCCACGAGATCATTTCCGGCCACGACTATCCCGAGCCGGTCGCCAACCTGCTGGGCGAGGCCTGCGCGCTCGCCGCTCTGGTCGGCTCCAGCCTGAAGTTTGATGGGCGGTTGATCGTCCAGGCGCAGGGCGATGGCCCCGTGCGTTATGTGGTCGCCGACTACGACACCTCCGGATCGCTACGCGGCTATTGCCGCTTCGATGAAGAGAAGGTGGCCGAGCTCGCAACGGGCTTCGTGCGGGCGGGCGCCAAGAGCCTGCTGGGCCAGGGCGTCTTCATCATGACTGTGGACCAGGGCCCGGACATGGACCGCTATCAAGGCGTTACGGCGATCGAAGGCGAGACGCTCGCCCTGTGCGCAGAGCAGTACTTCGCCCAGTCCGAGCAGACCCCGACCCGGGTGCGCTTGGCGGTCGGCCGCGCCGATCTCGGCGAGGGGATGCGTTGGCGCGCCGGCGGCATGCTTATCCAGAACATCGCCGAGGACGATGCGCGCGGCTCGACGGCCGAAGCCTGGGTCCGCTCCCAGGCCTTCTTCGAGACAATTGGTGAAGACGAGTTGCTGGATCCGACGATCTCGGCCGAGACCCTGCTGTTCCGTCTCTTCCATGAGGATGGGGTGCGGGTGTTCGAGCCCAAGCAACTCCAGGCCTTCTGCCGTTGTTCGCAGGAGCGGATAGAGACGGTGCTCAAATCCTTCGGTCAGGAAGAGCGCGCCGAGATGGTCGAGGATGACGGCCAGATTCGGGTGACCTGCGAGTATTGCTCGCGAGTCTACGCCATCGACCCGGCGACAATCGCCGACGACGAAGCCTGAGCCCCAAGGGGTTCGGCGAGTTCTCCGCAAGAAAATGTCGCCGAAACGTGATCGGCTATTGCGCACCGGAGAGGGCCCGGTTAGAAGCCGCCCTCGCTCGGAAACGGGCCGGACGGAGACGGGGTTGGCGGCGGACAAGCTGTTGTTTTTGTTTCGGAAAGGTTTGTTGAGGAGTGTGTTGACCGGGCTGTTTTGGTGAGCCTGGGGGCGGTGTCCCTAGCGCAGACCTGAGATGGTTGTTTGG
>NZ_JAUXXE010000075.1 GCF_030681155.1 Phenylobacterium sp.
CGACTTCCATCATCTCATCCATGCCAGGCGCGAGCTCAGGCGGCGCCACCTGGGCGGTCCAGGTGAACTCTGTCTGACCGTCCGCTCTGGTCGTCACCGTGGCGCTGGCGCGGTGGTAGCTCATCTGCTCGCTGATCACGCTGTAGACGACGCGCTGGTGCGCGTCATCGACCGCGAGAATCCGTTCCCGAGCCTCCATTCCATTGGCGAAAGTGAGGAGGCGGTCATCGCCATCCTCCCGGCTATCGGTGACGAAGCCGGTGGCAAGACGCGTGGGCAGGGCGTGGACGTCCCTTAACGCCGCCCAGACCTGGTCTGCGGGAGCATCGACGACGAAGGTCTTGCTGATCGTGACCGCGTCGGCCGGGACGGGGCTATCAAGCTTGGACATGGGCGATCTCCTAAAAACAGCCGGAATTATCGCGCCGCCGGCCATGGGTGGCTGGCGGTTTTCGGAACAGGTCGGACGAACCGTGTTTGCAGATTGACTCCCCCTCGGTGATCGAAGAGTTTCGCGCCGACTCTCGCGGGAGAGATCGGGTCTTTCGGGACCCGGAGCCGAAGGCGCAACCGCCCCGGAAACGCTCAGGCAAAAGGACCGCGACGAGCTGATGAACGCTGGAAAGTAGCGCCGGGGCAACCTCGCGCTCGCCGAAGGAGCGAGGGGTTGGCCCGGTGGGCCAGCCTGAAATCTCTCAGGCCCAAGGACAGCGGGGGCGCGAACGTCGCGGGGATCGTCCTCGCGCGCTCGCGGAATCATCAGCCGGAGTCCCGCCTTGTCCGACGATAATCTGAAGACCACGCCTCTCAACGCCGCGCATATTGCGGCGGGTGCGCGCATGGTTCCATTCGCGGGCTACTCCATGCCGGTCCAGTACAAGGACGGCGTGATGAAGGAGCATCTTTGGACGCGTGAGAACGCGGGCCTGTTCGATGTCTCCCATATGGGCCAGGCGCGCCTGCGCGGCGTCTCGCCGCTGTCGGCGTTCGAGGAAGTGACGCCGGGCGACTTCATCGGCCTGAAGCCCGGCAAGCAGCGCTACTCGATCCTTCTGAACAAGAAGGGCGGCATCATCGACGACCTGATGGCCGCCCGTCCCGACGACGATGGCCTGTTCGTGGTGGTCAACGGCGCCTGCAAGGACAACGACTTCAAGATCATCGACGACGAACTGGCCGGCCAGGTCCGGATCGACCGCCTGGAAGACCGTGCACTGCTGGCGCTGCAGGGGCCGAAGGCCGCCGCGGTGCTGGCCGATCACGCGCCCGAGGCCGCGACGATGGTCTTCATGGATGCGCGGTCGATCACCGCTTTCGGCGCCGACGCCATCATCTCGCGCACCGGCTACACCGGTGAAGACGGCTATGAGATCTCCATTCCTGCGAGCGAAGCCGAGCGCGTCTGGAACACCCTTCTGGCTGACGATCGCGTCAAGCCGATCGGCCTGGGCGCTCGCGACAGCCTGCGCCTAGAGGCCGGCCTGCCACTCTACGGCCACGACGTCGACGAGACGGTCAGCCCTGTCGAGGCCGACCTGGCGTTTGCAGTCTCGAAGAAGCGCCGCGAGGCGCGCGATTTTCCGGGCGCGGCGCGAATCTCGAAGGAACTGGCTGAGGGCGTCAGCCGCAAGCGCGTGGGCCTGACCGTGCTGGAAGGCGCGCCTGCTCGTGAGGGCGCCGAGATCGCCGACGAAGCGGGCAATGTGGTCGGCGTCATCACGTCGGGCGGCTTTTCCCCTAGCCTGGGCAAGCCGATCGCCATGGGCTTTGTCCCACCCGCCCTGGCGGTCGCCGGCACGAAGCTGAAAGTCATAGTTCGGGGCAAGCCGCAGTCCGCAGAGGTCACGGCCATGCCTTTCGTTCCCCATCGTTACGTCCGTAAGCTCTGAGAAGGACACCCAGATGCGTTTCACCAAGGATCATGAGTGGGTCACCCTCGAGGGCGACGTGGCCACTGTCGGCATCACCGCCTATGCGGCTGAGCAACTGGGCGACGTCGTGTTTGTCGAGGTTCCCGAGGCGGGCAAGGCCGTGAAGACCGGCGATAACCTCGCCGTCGTCGAGAGCGTCAAGGCGGCGTCCGACATCTACGCCCCAGTGAGCGGCGAAGTCATCGAAGGCAATGCTGGCCTGGGCGACGCGCCGGAAACGGTCAACGATCAACCGGAGAAGGCGGGCTGGTTCGCGAAGATCAAGATCGCCGACCAGGCCGAGTACGAGGCGTTGATGGACCGCGCCGCATACGAAGACTTCTTGCAGAGCCTCTGATTTCCACCGCTGCCCCCGGCGAAAGCCGGGGCTCAAGCTGACCCACCGCTTGGATCCCGGCAGCCGCCGGGACGGGCGGGGAGAGTAACGACGATGAGATACCTGCCCCTCACGCCCGCCGACCGCGCCGAAATGTTGGCGACCATCGGCGTCGGCACGATCGACGATCTGTTCTCGGACGTGCCGGAGGCCGCGCGTCGTCGCGACCTCTTCGACCTGCCGCTGCATGCCGGCGAGCTTGAGGTGGAGCGGGAACTCTCCGGATTGGCGGCCATGAACCGGCCGGCGGGCGCTGGGCCGTTCTTCTGCGGCGCAGGCGCCTATCGCCACCATGTTCCGGCGACGGTCGATCACATCATCCAGCGCTCGGAATTCCTGACCAGCTATACGCCCTATCAGCCCGAGATCGCCCAGGGCACCTTGCAGGTCCTGTTCGAGTTCCAGACCCAGGTCGCGGCCCTGACCGGGCTCGATGTGGCCAACGCCTCAATGTACGACGGCTCCACGGCCTGCGCCGAAGCGGTGATGATGTCCCAGCGCGTCACCCGCCGGAAAAAGGCGGTGCTGTCTGGCGGACTGCACCCGCAATACGCGGCGACCACCCAGACCATCGCCCATGCCGAGGGCATGGACATCGTGCGCCAGCCCGCGGCGATCGACGCCGAAGCGGCGGTGCTGAACGCCATCGACGCCGAGACCGCCTGTGTGGTCGTCCAGACCCCGAACGTGTTTGGCGTAGTCACCGATGTCACCAAGATCGCCGAGGCGGCGCACGCGGCCGGCGCGCTGCTGATCGTGGTGACGACCGAGGCGGTGTCCTACGGGTTGCTGAAGTCGCCTGGCGAGATGGGGGCCGATATCGCGGTGGCCGAGGGCCAGTCGATCGGCAATGGCCTGAACTTCGGCGGTCCCTATGTCGGGCTGTTTGCCTGCCGCGAAAAGCTGGTGCGTCAGATGCCCGGTCGCCTCTGCGGCGAGACGGTCGACGCCGAGGGCCGTCGAGGCTTCGTGCTGACGCTGTCGACGCGCGAGCAACATATTCGCCGCGAGAAGGCGACGTCGAACATCTGCACCAACTCGGGGCTCTGCGCCCTGGCCTTCACCATCCACCTGTCGCTGCTGGGCGAGCGGGGCCTGCGAGAGCTGGCTGCGCTCAACCACTCCAAGGCCCGTGAGCTGCGCGACGCTTTAGCCGCCGTCCCTGGCGTCGAGATCCTGACCCCGCGCTTCTTCAACGAGTTCGCGATCCGCCTGAAGGGCGACGCAGCGGCGGTGGTCGAAGCCCTGCTGGCCGACGGCGTCGTCGCCGGCGTGCCGTTCTCGCGTCTCAATCCGCACGCCGGCATGGACGACGTCCTACTGGTCAGCGCGACCGAGACCACCACAAGCGAACACATCCAAGCCTTCGCCTCGGCGCTCGCCGGGAGGACCGCATAATGACCATGCAGAACGTTGGCCGCCCCACGCGCCCGCAAGCCGCCACCCAGTCGGGTCACACCTCGCTGACCGGCGCCCGCGGCCTGTTGCAGGATGAGGCGCTGATCTTCGAACTCGGCGGCTGGGACAAGACCGGCGTCGACTTGGCGCCGGGCGATCATGACGCGTCCGACCTGGGCGACCTGGTTCGGGCCGCCCCGATCGGTCTGCCGGGTCTGTCGGAGCCTGAGGCGGTGCGCCACTACGTGCGCCTCTCCCAAAAGAACCACGCCATCGATCTGGCGCTCTACCCGCTCGGCTCGTGCACGATGAAGCACAACCCGCGCCTGAACGAGAAGATGGCCCGGCTGGCCGGCTTCGCCGATCTTCACCCGCTGGCGCCGCAATCGACCGTCCAGGGCGCGCTCGCCCTGATGGACCGGCTGGCCCATTGGCTGAAGACCCTGACCGGCATGCCCGCGGTCGCCTTGTCGCCGAAGGCCGGCGCCCACGGCGAACTCTGCGGCCTGCTGGCCATTCGCGCGGCCCATGAAGCGAACGGTCAGGGCCATCGTCGGACCGTGTTGGTGCCGACCTCCGCTCACGGGACCAACCCGGCCACCGCCGCCTTCGTCGGCTATTCGGTGGTGGAGATTGCGCAGACCGACGATGGACGCGTGGACATCACCGACCTCGCCGCCAAGCTGTCGCCCGACGTGGCGGCGATCATGGTCACCAATCCTAATACCTGCGGTTTGTTCGAGCGCGACGTGATCGAGATCGGCCGCCTGACCCATGAGGCCGGCGCCTACTTCTACTGCGACGGCGCGAACTTCAACGCCATCGTCGGCCGGGTGCGCCCGGGCGACCTGGGCGTCGACGCCATGCACATCAACCTGCACAAGACCTTCTCGACGCCCCACGGCGGCGGCGGTCCTGGCGCTGGCCCTGTGGTCCTGTCGGCGGCCCTCGCGCCCTTCGCCCCGGCCCCTTGGGTCGTGGCGGGGGAGGGCGGCTTCAAGCTGGTCGAGGAGACCACCGACGAAGCCGCTCAAGGCTTTGGCCGGATGAGCGCCTTCCACGGCCAGATGGGCATGTTTGTCCGGGCCTATGCCTACATGTTGAGCCATGGGTCGGATGGGCTGCGCCAGGTCGCCGAGGATGCGGTCCTGAACGCCAACTACATCAAGGCCAAACTGTCGCCGGTGATGACGCCTGCGTTCCCCGACGGCCCTTGCATGCATGAGGCGCTGTTCGACGACACTTGGCTCGAAGGCACCGACATCACCACGCTGGACTTCGCGAAGGCGATGATCGACGAGGGCTTCCACCCCATGACCATGTACTTCCCGCTGGTCGTTCACGGGGCGATGCTGATCGAGCCGACCGAGACCGAATCCAAGCTGGAGCTGGACCGTTTCTGCGACGCGCTGACCGCCTTGGCGCAGGCCGCCAAAGGAGGCGACGTGGAGCGCTTCAAAGGCGCACCCTACCTCGCGCCACTGCGGCGGCTGGACGAGACCCAGGCGGCGCGGAAACCGCGTCTTACGTGGCGGCCGGATGACAAGGGTGTGTCCCCGGCGCCTCTAGCGGCCGAATAGGCGCGCCTGGACAAAATTTAACCCCAGGTCCGCCTTTACGACTCCCTGATACGTTCTCATATCGGCAGTGCTGTCCCGAAGCTGGTCCTCCCCCAGTGCCGTGCGCGGGCGCGACCCAGGTAGGAATCCAGTTGTCTCTCGCCATGCCCAGCGTGCGCGGCCGCCGCGCCTCCGACGACGTCACCCGCGATCTCGCGGGGCGACTCGTGCGTTTTGGGCTGGTCGTTGTCGGCTCGCTGGTGGTCGTGGCTGGGATCGCGATCGCGCCCCTGCCTGGGCCAGGCGGGATCCCGGTCATTGTCGTCGGCTTGATGATCGTGTTGCGCAATTCGTTCAAGGCGAGGCGGCAATTCGTCCGCCTGCATCACGCGCACCCGAAGATGATCTCACCGATCCGGCGCTTGCTGCGGCGTGACCCGCATATCATTCAAATGTCGTGGCATCAGGCTTTGAAGATTGAGCGTCTTCTGGTGCCGAAGAACCTGCGCTTCGCGGTTCGCAGCCGACGCCTTTTCAGGCGTCGGCGCTAAACCCAACTACTGGAGCTTGGAGCTCAGCTGGCTGATCGCATTGTCGATCAGCGGGTCGGTCTTGGCGCCGGCGAGGCGCTTGGTCAGCACGACTTCGGCGGCGGCGGCGGCCATGTCGGCGGCTGCAGCCTTAACCTCGGCCGCGGCTTGCGCTTCGGCGTTGGCGATCTTGCGTTCGGCCAGTTGCTGGCGGCGAGCGAGGCTCTCTTCCAGCTTGGCCTTGGCTTCGATCTCGTAGCGGCGGGCTTCTTCCTGGGCGGCGGCCAGCATATCCTTGGCCTGGGCTTCGGCTTCGACGCGCTCGGCCTTGAGTTGGGCCAGCAGGCGCTGGGCTTCCTCACGGATGCGAGCGGCCTCGTCCAGATCCGCCTGAATCTTGGCCGTGGTGGCGTCTAGGGCCGCGTTGACGGCTTTCGGCGCCTTGGCCACGAAGATCACGATGCCAAGGAAGATCAGCAGGCCGACGAGGACCCACGTTTCCGCATTCGCGGGATTGAGGAACACAGGCATCAAGCGGCTCCTTGAGCGGTGAGCGCCGCGTCGATCTCGGCCGCGGTCACTTTTTGACCGGTCAGCTTTTCAACCATGGCCTGGGCCGTTTCACCGGCGATGCCGCGAACGTTGGACATGGCTTGATCGCGCAGGCCGCGGATGCGGGCTTCGGCTTCGTCCATCTGAGCTTGCAGACGGTCGTCCTCGGCCTTCTGGCTGACAGCCAGTTCGGCTGCGGCCTTGGCCTTCGCGTCAGCGGCGAGGCTGCGCGAACGGGCGCGGGCGTCGTCGATTTCGGCTTGGGCGGCCTTGGCTTGAGCTTCGGCTTCGGCTTGAACGCTGCGCGCCTGATTTACCGCTTCGGCGATCGTGGCCTGGCGGTTGTCCTGGATCTTGCGAAGCCGCGGCACGAAGACCTTGGCGAGCAGGATGTAGAGGACAGCGAAGATCAGGAAGAGCCAGACGATCTGGCCGCCCCAGTATTCAAACTTGAACTGGGGCAAACCGCCGCTTTCGCTGCCATGGGCGGCGACTTCCGTCGTACCGGCCGGAACGTGGTCTCCGTGCGCGGCGCCGGCGGTTTCGGCGGCGGTGTTACCGTCGCGGATTTCCGCGCCCGGCGGGGGTGTGGTCTCGGCGGCCATAAGGCTTAGACGTCCTTAAAGCGCAGGCTGAGGACGCGACGATGTCGACGCGCCCTCTGGGACCTGCGGATCTTGGCTTAGGAGAACAGGATGAGCAGGCCGAGCACGAAGGCGAGAATGCCCAGAGCTTCGGTCAGAGCGGCGCCCAGGATCAGGTTGGTGAATTGGCCGCCGGCGGCCGACGGGTTGCGCGTGGCGCCCGCCAGGAAGTGGCCGAAGATGGTGCCGATGCCGATGCCCGAGCCGATCATGCCGAGGGTCGCGAGGCCCGCGCCGATGTACTTAGCCGATTCCGCGTCCATAGTTTTCAGTCCCGTTTGGTAAGTTGATAGAGGTGAGTTTTTCGCTCGGTGATCAGTGGTGATGACCGAGATTGACCACGTCGTTCAGATAGACGCAGGCCAGAACCGCGAACACGAAGGCCTGCAGGAAGGCCACCAGGAATTCCAGCGCCGTCAGCGCAACGACGCCGCCCAGCGAGAGCGCCGCGCCGGGAATACCCAGCAGGCCCAGGCCGCCGCCGGCCGCCATGGCGCCCAGCGAAACAACGAAACCAGCGAACACCTTCATAGCCACGTGGCCGCCCAGCATGTTGCCGAACAGACGAAGGGCGAGGGTGACGGGACGCAGGAGGAAGGAAATGATCTCGATCGGGGTGACCAGGATCAGCATGTACCAAGGAACGCCCGACGGGACGAACAGCTTGTACATGTTCGCGCCGTTGCGAAGGATGCCGTAGCCAACGACCAGCAGGATGGTCATGACCGCCAGCGAGGCCGTGACGGCGAGCTGCGAGGTGGCGGTGAAGACGAGGAACAGGCCGAGCATGTTCATGGCGAGGATGAACATGAAGAGAGCGAAGACGAACGGGAAGAACTTGCGGCCTTCGTGGCCGATAATCCCTGCGACCAGATCGTCGATATAGCCGAATACGCCTTCGCCGATCACCTGCAGGCGACCCGGTACGACGGCGGCTTTAGAAGTGGTGACAGCCAGGAAGACCACGACCAGCGTGGCGGCCAGAAGCATCGCGATCGTGGAGTTGGTGATCGACATGTCGATCACGCCAACGCCAGGAAGCGTAAAGGCCAGTTCGGGCAAGCCCGCGATCTTCTGGATCTCGAACTGATGCATCGGATCGGCCATGCCGCGACGAACTCCTCAATCTTCCTCGTCGTCGAAGGGGATGTCCTTTGCGGGACCCCATTCCTTCGCCGCCTCGGCAGCCATCCGCTGAGCCGAACTTACGGCCATCCAAATCGAAATACCGAAGCCCCCAAGGACTCCGATGATCATCCCCCAGGGCGCTGTCTTGAAGACAACGTCCGCCCCAGCTCCAAAGCCCAGACCCACAAAGACGCCGCCTATGAGCACGCCCATGAGGCGGTAGCCATAGCCGGCGGCCTTGGAACCATAGTCACGCACAACCGGGGCCGTTCGCGCCTCAAGCGCGGCAGCCCTTTCGTCGAGGCGCTTAATGTCCTCGTCGCGCGTATTTTCCGGATGCGGCATGCGTTGTGGCCTATTGGACCACGACGTCGCCCGCCGCGGCCGGGGCTTCAAGTCGCGCGGAACCTATAGACGCGGGTGCAGTGCGTCAAGGCTGGGGATGTGCTATTTACGGCTTTGTATTTGCAGGGTTTTTAGCTGTCGAGACAACTCGTCCACACCGCCTGAGCCTTGCATTCGCCACGCTGGGCCGTGCTCGCCCCTAGAATCCTCGGAAACCTTACCTACTGGGCGGCCATGGCTGCGGCCTGGCGAAGGTCGACCGAGACCAGCTGCGAGACGCCTCGCTCGGCCATGGTCACGCCGAACAGCCGGTCCATCCGCGCCATGGTGACGGGATTGTGGGTGATGGCGATGAAGCGGGTCTCCGTCCGCCGCCGCATTTCGTCGAGCAGATTGCAGAAGCGATCGACATTGGCGTCGTCCAGCGGGGCGTCGACTTCGTCGAGGACGCAGATCGGCGCCGGCTGGGCCAGGAACACACCGAAGATCAGGGCGCAGGCGGTCAGGGCCTGCTCGCCGCCGCTCATCAGGCTCATGGTCGCCATGCGTTTGCCGGGCGGGCAGGCGAAGATTTCGAGGCCGGCTTCCAGCGGATCATCGGACTCGACCAGCCGCAGTTCGGCCTGGCCGCCTTGGAACAGCGCCTCGAACAGCGCCTTGAAGTGCTCGTTGATGATCTCGAACGCCGCCAGCAGGCGCTCGCGGCCCTCGCCGTTCAACTCGTCGATCCCCTGGCGCAGCCGGGCGATGGCGCCGGTCAGGTCGGCCCGCTCGGTATGCATGGTGTCCAGCCGAGCCGAGTGCTCGCCGGCTTCCTCCTCGGCCCGCAGATTCACCGCGCCGATGGAATCGCGCTGGCGCTCCAGATTGTAGAGGTGAGCCTCCATGCCGCCGGCGTCGGTCGGGATCGCGACCGCCTCGTCAGCAAGCTTGCGGCCCAGTTGCTCCGGCTCGATACGGGCGGTTTCACGGATCTGGCCGGTGATTTCGGCCAGGCGCTCGACGGCGGCTTCCAGCTTGGCGGCTAGCGAGGCGCGAAGTTCCCGGGCTTCGCTCGCGGCGGACTCGGCGGCGCGTAGCGCGCGGTCGGCCTCGGTGCGTGCGGCCTCGGCCTGGGCCAGGGCGTCGGACGATTGAGCGCGGCGGGCTTCGGCCGTGGCCAATTCGTCGAGCAACTTCGTCAGGCGTTCGTGGTGGGAGGCCGGAGCCTCATGGGCCTTGTCGAGCGCGGCCTGCGCGCCACGGCGGCCGTCGGCTAGATGCTCCAATCGCTTGGCGGCGGCTTGCGAGCGGCGAGTCCAGTCGCCGGAATCGCGCTTCAGGTTTTCCAGGCGCCGGGCGCGCCCGTCGCGCTCCCGCACCTCGATGTCCACCGCCGCGCGCGCTTGGGCCGCGGCCTCGCGGGCCGGACCTGCGGCGGCGCGGGCCTGCGCCAGCCGAGCGGCCAGATCATCCACGGCGGCGTCCTGCGAGGTTTCGGCGATCGCGACCTGGAGCGTCGCCTCGGCTTCGACCACTTCGCCCTCGAAGCGTGCGATCACGTCGTCCAGGGACTGGGCCTGAGCTTCGCGGCGGGTGGCTTCGCGGTCCAGCTTCTCCAGATTGGTGCGCGCGATGGCGACCTTCTGCTCGGCTATCGGCGGTTCGCGGCGGGCGCTGCGCAGCGTGTCCTCGGCGAGGCGTACACGGGCGGCCGCCGATTGCTGGGCTTCCTTGGCGACCTGCGCCTTGGGCGAGATCGCCTCGATCTCGGTCTCGACCTCGGCCAGGCGGGTCTTCTGCTCCATTCGGATTGCGGCCGGCTTGGGCGCGTCGGCCCGGGCGGTGAAGCCATCCCACCGCCACAGGTCGCCTTCACGCGACACCAGTCGGCAACCGGGCGGAAGCATGGGCTGAAGCCGGTCGCCATCTTCGCGCTTTACCAGGGCGGTGAAGGCCAGGCGTGCGCCGAGGGCGGCGGGCGCCTTCACCAAGGGGCCAAGCGGCTCGGCGCCTAACGGCCAGATCGGCGCCTCGGCGTCGCGGCCGCCCCAGAAGGCCGGCGCCTTTGGATCGAGGGCGGCGTCCAGGTCGTCGCCAAGCGCCGCCGCCAAGGCCTTCTCGTGACCGCGGGTCGGGGCGACCTCGTCGAGCGCGGGGGTGAAGCCGCCGCGCCGTTGCTGGGCGACGATCTGCGCCAGGGCGCGGGCCTCGGCGGTCAGGCGGCCAAGCTGCTCATCCTGCTTGCGGGCGGCCTCGCGTGTTTCGGCTTCGGCGGCGCTGGCCTTGCCGCGTTCTTCCTCGGCGGCTTCGAGCGCTGCTCGGACCGTGGCGAGCGCCGCCTGGGTGCGTTCCAGTTCAGCGCGAGCCGCCTCGATCTGCGGCGTGATGGCGGGGCCAAGCTGCGCGCGTTCGCTCTTCGCCTGGTCCAAGGCGCGCTGGGTGCGGGCGAAACGGCCCCGGGCCTCATCGACTCGCGCCGCGCCGGCGCGGCGGCGGGCCTCGTCGGCGGCCGCCTGGGTGGCGAGTTCTTCCACGGCCTTGTCGGCGGCGATCCGGGCCGCCTCGGCGGCGCGGGCGGCTTCCTCGAGCTCAGGCGTGCGTTCCGGGGCGGCCGCTATGGCGGCTTCCAGCGCCTCCAGGTCGTCCGACATCCGCTTGAGCGCCACCTCGGCGTCTTCGACGATTTGGGTCTCGCGCGCGCGGTCGGCGTCAATCCGGCCGACATCGGCGGTCAGGCGCGCGACCTCGGCGGCCAAGGCCTCGCCCTCGCGCTCCAGTCGGTCCTTGTCGATGGCCAGCCGATGCAGGATGGCGGCGGCGATGGTCTCGGCTTCGCGTAGCGGCTTGATGGCCTCCTCGGCCGTGGCGGCCCGAGTGGTGGAGGCGGCCGCTTCGCGGGTGTGGGTTTCGACGGCCGCGATGGCGTCGTTCGCCTCGGTGCGCAGACGTGCAGCGGTGTCGCGGGCTTCGGCCCAGCGGGCGTAGAGGACGGCGCCTTGCAGGGCCCGGATCTCAGCTGACAGCTTCTTGTAGCGTTCGGCTTGCCGCGCCTCGCGCTTCAGACGGTTCAGGGCGCTTTCCAACTCGCGGGCCACGTCATCCAGGCGGGCGAGGTTGGTTTCCGCCGCTCGTAGCCGAAGCTCGGCCTCGTGCCGGCGCGAATGCAGGCCGGACACACCGGCCGCTTCTTCCAGGATCAGCCGCCGGTTCTGCGGCTTGGCGGCGATCAGTTCGGATATCTGCCCCTGCCGGACCAGGGCTGGAGAGTTCGAACCGGTGGAGGCGTCGGCGAACAACAGTTGGACGTCGCGGGCGCGAACCTCGCGGCCGTTGATCCGGTAGGTCGAGCCCGCGCCCTTGTCGATGCGGCGGACAACCTCCAACACAGGAGCGTCGTTGAACGCCGGCGGCGCCTTGCGCGCGGCGTTGTCGATGGTGAGCGTAACCTCGGCGTGGTTGCGCGAGGCGCGATTGCCGGAGCCGGCGAAGATGACGTCATCCATGCCGCCGGCGCGCATCGCCTTCGCGGAATTGGCGCCCATGACCCAGCGCAGCGCTTCCAGCAGGTTCGACTTCCCGCAACCGTTCGGCCCGACGATGCCCGTGACTCCGGGCTCGATCCGAAATTCCGTCGGATCGACGAAGGACTTGAAGCCGGAGAGTCGGAGCCTCTGGAAATGCACGGAGTCTGGTTCGCCTCCTATTTCTTGGAAGCTTTGGCCACGGCGGCGTCGAGTTCGGCGGCCGTCATCGGCCCAACGTGCGTCACGCCGTTGAACGAAAAGGTCGGGGTGCCGGTAATGTCGCCCTGCTTCACATTGGCCGCGACGCGGGTCTGCAACGTGTCGAGTGCGCCATCGTCGGCGACGCAGGCCATCACCTGCTGTTCACTGAGACCGCCCGCCTTGCCGGCGGTCAGCAGCGAGGC
>NZ_JAUXXE010000078.1 GCF_030681155.1 Phenylobacterium sp.
GATCGTCCGCACCTCGCGTCAGATGCTCCACGAGATCGGCCGCGAGCCGACCCCGGAAGAGCTGGCCGAGAAGCTGGCCATGCCGCTGGAAAAGGTCCGCAAGGTCCTGAAGATCGCCAAGGAGCCGATCTCCCTCGAAACCCCGATCGGGGACGAAGAAGACAGCCATCTGGGCGATTTCATCGAGGACAAGAACGCGATCCTGCCGATCGACGCGGCCATCCAGTCGAACCTGCGCGAAACCACCACGCGCGTGCTCGCCTCGCTGACCCCGCGTGAAGAACGCGTCCTGCGGATGCGCTTCGGCATCGGCATGAACACCGACCACACCCTCGAAGAGGTCGGTCAGCAGTTCAGCGTTACGCGCGAACGGATCCGTCAGATCGAAGCTAAGGCGCTTCGTAAGCTGAAGCATCCGAGCCGCTCGTGGAAGCTGCGCAGCTTCCTCGACAGCTAACGAAGGCTCCCGGATTACGGGAATGTAACACCGGCGCCCTGGTCGCGCCGTTACGCCCTCGACTAAGGTCTCTCCAGACTTGGTCGAGGGCGTTTCTATGAGTCTTTCCACAAAACTGGCGCGGATGTTCGTCGGCGCGGCCGCTGTAGCGGTGATCGCAGGCTCGGCCTCGGCCGCCCCGGCCGCCGATGCGCGTTCGGCGGAACGTATCAAGGCTCACGTCACCTTCCTCGCCGACGACCTGCTGCAAGGCCGCGAGGCCGGCTCGCCGGGCTTTGATATCGCGGCGGCCTATGTCGCCTCGCAACTTGCGCAACTCGGCGTGAAGCCAGGGGCGGCGGGCGGTTCCTATTTCCAACCCGTGCCGATGAAGGGGTTCCGGGCTGCTGATCAGGGCAAGTTGGTTCTGAGCCACGACGGCAAGGCCACGGCCCTGGTGTTCGGCGAAGACTATGTCCCGGGACGTGATCCTCGCGCAAACGCCACCCATGTCAGCGCCCCGATGGTCTTCGTGGGCTATGGCGTGGTGGCTGACGGGTTGGACGCCTATGCCGGCTTGGATGTGAAGGGCAAGGTCGTCGTGGCGTTGTCCGGCGCCCCTGCCTCCCTGCAGACCGAAGAGCGCGCCTATTACGCCAGCGGCCGCACCAAGCGGCAGGCGGCCGAGGCGCGCGGCGCGGTCGGCTTCATCACCGTCAACACCCCCGCCGACCAGGCGCGCCGGCCGTTCGACGGCTCGGTGCGTAATTGGCAGAACTGGGGAATGACTTGGCGCGATGCGAGCGGGCAGCCCCACACGCCGGGCGGTTCGACGCCTGACCTTGGAACCATCAGCATCGACGGAGCGGCCAAGCTGTTCGCCGGCGCGCCCTCCAGCTTCGCCGAAGTCGTGAAAGCCGTCGAGGCCGGCGGCGCCAAGGGCTTCGTGCTGCCCTCGACCATCGACGTCACGCTGAACACCGAGACGAAAGACGTCGAAAGCGCCAACGTCGTCGGCGTGATCGAGGGTTCCGACCCCAAGCTCAAGAACGATGTGATCGTTCTGTCTGCTCACCTGGACCATGTAGGCGTCACCGCGCCGGTGAAGGGCGACAGCATCAACAACGGCGCCTTGGACAACGCCAGCGGCGTGGCTACGACGCTGGAGGTGGCGCGCGCCTTCGCCGAGGGCAAGCCGCCGCGCCGCACCCTGATCTTCCTGCTGAACACGGCTGAGGAAAAGGGGCTGATCGGCTCGGACTATTTCGCGCGCAATCCCACCACGACCCGGCCCATCGTCGCCAACGTCAATCTGGACATGCCGGTCCTGACCTACGACTTCACCGACGTGGTGGCGTTTGGGGCCGAGCGTTCGACGCTGGGCCCGGCGGTGAAGAGGGCGGCGGCGCGTCAGGGCGTGACGCTATCGGCCGATCCGATGCCGCAGGAGGGCCTGTTCACGCGCAGCGATCACTTCCGCTTCGTGGAGCAGGGCGTGCCCTCCGTCTTCCTGATGACTGGCTTCGCCAATGGCGGCGAGGAGGCGTTCACCAGCTTCCTGAAGGAGCACTATCACAAGCCCAGCGACGACCTGACCCAGCCGATCAACTATGCCGCCGGCGCCAAGTTCGCGGCGATCAACTACGAGATCACCCGTGAGCTGGCAGACGCCGACAAGACGCCAAGCTGGAACAAGGGCGACTTCTTCGGGACCCTGTTCGCCAAGAAGCCCTAGGTCGGCATCCAGACGGTAAGTGACAGAACGGCGTTCTTGGATCAGGCTGGGCTGTCAGGATCCAGGTGACCACCATGCTGAGGATTACTTCAATCGTCGCCGCGATGGCGTTGCTGGGCGCTTCGCCATCGGCCGCCCAGGGGCCAAAGATGAGCCAGGCCGAAGGCCTGCAACTCTTCGAGGCAGGCGGCTTCAAGATCGCCGGAGGCAAGGCGATCAATGTCTGCGGCACGCCGTCGACGCCGAAGTTCACCTTCCTCGACCTGAACGGCGACGGATCGCCTGAGGCCGTGGTCGTCGACAAGAGCGTCTCCTGCTATGGCGGGGCCGGCGAGTGGTTCACGGTCCTCGCCAAGGGGCGCGATGGTCGTTGGCGCGCGATCGCGCGGGACACGGGCGCCTTGAGCTGGGAGCCGACCCGCACCGCCGGATGGCTGGACGCGCGCGTGGTCAGCAACTGCCCCCGCATCTGGAAATACGCGGGCGACGGCTATGTGCGGCCAAACGCCTGCGCCGCCGAGCCGGCCGGCAAGGCGGTCGCGGCTGGGAGCGTCACGACAGCCGACAAGACCGCGGCCCTGCGCGCGGCTGGCTTCACCCAACGCGGTGGCAAATGGACCAGCGGGGAGGGCGAGTGTGAAGCCTATGTCGAGCCCGAGGGCGTTCGCGACCTGAACGGAGACGGCAAGCCGGAGATCATGGTCACCGAGAGCGGGACATACTGCTACGGCAATACCGGCCAGGGCTTCTACCTGATGACCAAGACCCCGGCCGGCGGTTGGCGGACG
The DNA here is from genome assembly GCF_030681155.1 of Phenylobacterium sp. Classification (GTDB taxonomy): domain Bacteria; phylum Pseudomonadota; class Alphaproteobacteria; order Caulobacterales; family Caulobacteraceae; genus Phenylobacterium. The sequence continues at coordinate 2,960 of NZ_JAUXXE010000078.1, forward strand.
GTCTATCAAAGCCAGGGCATTCCAGAGATCCAGACCACCAAGGGCGTGGGCGGTTGGGCGGACATCGAGGTCGGCGGCCCAGGCTTCTGCTTCCCCATCGTGCGCTATGACGGCAAGACCTACGCCCTGAACCGCCAGAAGGAGTATCAGGCGGGGGCTTGCGCGCGCAGGTAGAACCTCGCCGCCGAACTCGATGTGATCAGGCTGGAGGGCTTGCGCTAGGCGCGCCTAACGCCAGGCGTAGTTGAAGCTGACCGAGATTCGCTCTTTCTTGGCGGCGTTGGCCGGGACCTCGTGGCGCAGCCAGCTTTCCCACATCAGCACCGTGCCGGGTTCGGGCTGCAGATAGATGAAGCTGCGGGCGCTTTCGCTGGCGTCGGCCTTGCGGGGCGGGGCAGCCATCATCAGCGGCAGGCGCGGGTCCTCCAGCTTCAGGGCGCTCGCGCCTGGCGGGGTCGCGACATAGACCGTGCCCGACAGCACGCTGTGCGGGTGGATATGGCCAGAGTGGGCGGCGCCGGGCTTCAGGATGTTGACCCAGAGGCTGTCGAGCTTCAGCCGGCGACGGCCGAGGTCGAGCTCGAGATCCTTGGCGTAGGCCGCCGCATGGCGATCCAGCTTGCGCTTCAGGTCGTCAAAGATGCTCGCGCGCATCGGCAGGTCGTCGAGCGAGGCGTAGGAGGTGTAGCCGCCATAGCGGTGCTCCTTGCACCAGGCGCGGCCGGCCATGTCCTCGTCGGCCAGCATCCGGCAGGCGTCTTCGAGTTCCTCGTTGAACGCGGCGAAGTCGCGCTCGCCCGCGAGGGAGGCTTCGTAGATCTGGGTGACGAATAGGGGGCGCAGCGCCATGCCTCGGCCGCTACCGGGCCTGGCGGCGCTTGTCAAAGGCTGAGACGGCCTAGGCGACGATGTCGAGCAGGTCGCCGACCATGTCCTGGGCCGTGCGGATCACAGAGGCGTTCGCCGAGAACTCATGCTTGGCGGTGATCTGTGAGACGACCTCGGCGGCCAGATCGACCTCGGCGCCCGGCGCGCCCATCTGGGCGACGCGGCTGGCCGAAGCCTCGAAGCGGCGGCTGGCCGCCAGCATTCCATATTGAGCGGTGGCGATCGGATCCATGACGGGCCCTCCTACGTTCATCATGCGCGCCTTGCGGTTAAGCTTTCGCGCAGGGGCGTGGTGAACGACACGCTAAGCATGGCTCGCCTGAAATGCGCCGTGCTGGCGGTGCTATAGTGGCCCAAACAGGAGTATTGCCGATGATACGCTCAACCCTAGTCGCTCTGATGGCGCTTGCCGGGTCAGCGGGCCTGGCGTCGGCTCAGGCCCCCCTGTCGCAAAACCCGCCCACCCAGACCGTCATTTGCCTGGATGTCAGCGGCGCGACCTTGCCAGTCTCCTGCCGGGTGCCCGCTAGCCGTCTCGATAAACGCGAGGACATCTGCATGTGTCACGCCGGGATGCGGGTCGATGTGCCGATCTGCGCGGCAGGCGAGCGCGCGCCGCCCGAGAACGTCGCCCTGAACCGCGCCCGTCGCGAGGCGGGCAGGGACGGCAGCCTCATCGGCGACCTTTTCGAAGGTCGGCCGATGTGCGTTGAAGGCCGTAACCCCTAGAGGGCCTTGCCGAGCGCCGCGTAGGTCAGCTTCTGGAACACCGGCAGCGCCGCTCGGCCGCCCATGCGCTGGCCGGTGGCCAGCTGAGACGCGGCCTCCGGTCCCAGCGGCATGGAGTTCTGGATCAGATAGATCATCACCATGTCCTCGACGGGGTCGGCCTGCCACCAGGTGCCGAAGGCTCCGGGCCAGCCGAATGAGCCCTTTGAGCCGGCGCCCATCCAGGCCTGCTTTTCGGGGTCGGTGATGACCGATGCGCCGAGGCCAAAGCCCTGGCCCAGCCAGAACGGGATGCCCATGAAAGGGATGGCCCGCTGCTCTGGGGTGAGCTGGTTGGTCAGCATCAGGTCCAAGGTCTCACGCTTCACATAGCGCACGCCGTCCAGTTCCCCGCCCGCCAGCATCATGCGCGCGAACTTCAGGTAGTCGTCGGCCGTCGAGATCAGCCCGCCGCCGCCAGCGCAGAACACTGGCGCGGCGTCGGTGTGCGGGAACGAAATGTCCTGCATCTGATCGGTCGCCGGATCGATCCGGTAGAGCTTGGCCATTCGGTCGCGCTTCTCCGGCGGGCACCAGAAGTCGGTGTCGTTCATGCCCAGCGGCTTCAGGATCCGTTCCATGATGAAGTCGCGATAGGGCAGGCCCGCGACGCGGCCGACCAGGAAGCCCAGCACATCGGTGGCGTGGCTGTAGTGGAACCGCTCGCCGGGCGGATAGGACAGAGGCAGTGAGGCCAGGCGCTTCAGCCATTCGTCGGAGGTATGGAGCACCAGCAAGGGCGAGCCCAGCACCTCCTCGTGGGCGTGGGCGATCGGCCCGACCGAGGTGAAGCCATAGGCAAGACCCGACCGGTGGGTCATCAGGTCGTTGACGGTGATGTCGCGTGGCGCGGGATAGGTTTCGTCGAGGGGGCCGGTGGCGGACTTAAGGACCTTCATGTCCTTGAATTCCGGCATCCACTTGGTGATCGGGTCGTCGAGCTTGAGCTTGCCCTCTTCCATCAGCATCAGGGCGGCGATGGAGGTGATCGGCTTTGTCATCGAGGCGATGCGGAACATCGTGTCGCGGGTCATCAGCAAGCCGCCGGCCACGTCGCGATGGCCGATGGTGTTGACCTGGGCGATCTCGCCTTTGCGCCACAGCAGGGTGACGAAGCCGGAGAGGTCGCCAGCCTCAATCACAGGTTTCAGGGCGGCTGGGATCGCCGCCAAGCCTTCGGAAGAAAAGCCGCCCAGAGCCTGATCGCCGTCCATGTTGCTTCGCCCATCCCTGCGTCGGGTCCGTCACGGCCCGACTTTGCATGAGGATATGGTCGGGCTGACGTTGGGCTCGTCAAGCGTACTTTGTCTGCGAATTGCGCGCCGCCTACTGGCTGGTCGGGGCCTGGTAGGTGGCCATCATTTCCCCTTGGGCGATGGTATGGCCCTTGAGGATATTCAGCAGTTCGGCGAGCGGAGTGTCGGGACCCACTTCGACCAGTTGATCGAGGGCGAAGACCTGGAAGTAGTAACGATGAACGCCGTGACCCTGGGGAGGGCGCGGCCCGAACCAGCCGTAGTCGCCATTGTCGTTGCGGCCTTGGATGATCGGATGGGGCGGGTCGATCTGCTGAGCCAGAGGAACCCCCTCCGGCAGGCCGCCGGCCTCGGGCGGGATGTTCCAGATCATCCAGTGGATATAGGGCTTCTCCTGCGGCGCGTCGGGGTCCTCGACGATAACGGCGTAGCTCTGGGCCCCCTCGACATCGGTCCAGATCAGCGGCGGTGAGATGTTCTCATGGTAGGCCGAGTGCCGATCGCCCAGCCGGCCATCGGGCTCCTGCGATGGGGACATGACGACGATCCCGCTCTCATTGCGGGGCTCGACCTTGAAAATGGAGATGGTTTCGCCGGAGTGGGCCGGGGTGCTCATGGAGTCGTCTCCTGTGAACGACGACAACTTGTTTCAACCGGGCTTGGTTGCGCGCCTGGCCAATTGCCCCTAGCTCAAGATTATGTCCTGGCTGAATGGCAATCTGGCTCGCCTGTTGCGTCCGCTGGCCGTTGCGGCCCTGGCGATGTCGGCGGCCGCCTGCACGCCGCTGGGGGTTTTCGCGACCTTCACGTCCCGCGATCCGGCCCTGCGCGCGGCCGTCGATCAATCATATGGCGACCAGCCCCGCCAGACGCTCGACGTCTACGCGCCGCGTCAGATGACCGCCGCGCAACCGGTCGCCGTCTTCCTCTATGGCGGTGGTTGGGAGAAGGGGCGCAAGTGGGACTATGGCTGGGTGGCCCAAGCCCTGGCGGCGAGGGGTTTCATCGTCGTCCTGCCGGACTATCGGCTCTATCCCGACGTCCGCTTCCCAGCCTTCTTGAGGGACAACGCCAAGGCGGTCCGTTGGGCGGTGGATCATGCGGGAGCCTATGGGGGCGATCCCAGCCGCATCGTGCTGCTCGGGCACTCCGCCGGCGCCTACAACGCCGTGATGCTCGGCCTCGACCCCAGCTATCTGAAGGCCGCGGGCGTTGATCCGTCCCATATCCGCGCGGTGGCCGGTATCGCCGGCCCCTACGACTTCCTGCCGCTGACGTCCGAGATGGACCGGGTGTTCGGCCAGGCTCCGGACATCACCAAGACCCAGCCGCTGCACTTCGTGCGCCCCGGCGTGCCGCCGATGTTGCTGGTAACCGGCGACGCCGATGCGGTGGTGGAGCCCTTGAACACCACGGTCCTGGCCGCGGCCCTGCGCTCGGCCGGCGCGCCGGTGCAGGAGGAGCATTATCCTGGCATCGGCCACAACGAGATCATGGCCGCCATGTCGCGCCCCTTCCGTGACCGCGCCTCGGTCCTGAACGACATCACCGAATTCCTCAGGCGCGAAACCGACTGATCGTCACCAAGAGGGTTGGCGCAAGGTCACGCCGCTTCAGCCGTTGGGGGCGGCTCGGAAGGTGTAGGGGCCGGTGTGGCCGAGCGATTCATCGAACGTGACCCAGATTTCGCCGCCCAGAGCGCGCCAGCGTTGGCAGAAGGAAAAGTCCTCGCCCATCATGACGCCGTTCGGATTGGGCAGCGCCTCGAAGCACTGGAAGACTTCTTCGAGTCCCTCCTGTCCGTAGTAGCTGCCGGCGGCCTCGCAGTTCAGTTCGGGGTGCGCGGCCTTGAGCTTCTCCAGGACCTCGCGCTTGATCAGCATCAGCCCTGTGGGGGCGAAGGTTGCGCGGTAGAACTCGTTGCGCTCCACCCGCGGCTCTTCCAATTCGATGGGGAAGTTGAGGGCGGCCGCGAAGGCTACGTTGGGGTTGGCGTACCGTTGGGCCGCGGCGTGGAACGCCGGGATGTTGAGTGAGCGCATCGGATAGGCGGCGGCCACCAGCGGCTGGTCGAACTCCAGCATCCGCTGGATCAGGCTGACGTCGAATTCGACATCGGCGTCGATGAAGAGGAGGTGGGTGTAGTCGCCCGCCAGGGTGGCGCTCGCGAGGTAGTTGCGGGCCCAGGTGATCATGACCGCCTTGGTGGTTTCCCAACTCAGCTCCGGTCCATAGGCCTGGAACAGGCTCAGCAGAGAACGCGTGTATTGGCCGGTGACCTGGCCGTTATAGGTCGGGGTGCCCACGAGGATCTTCATCGGGGGCGTGTAACACGACCGGCCGCTGGGCTGGAACATGGCGCCGTCATTTGCACGCGGCCAAGATCGCGCGCGCGTCACTGGACGAACGTGGTTACATATCGACGATACGTTTCATTGGTGGGGGTATCCCCTGTGAGGCGTTGTGACGCATGACTGTTGCATGGATAACGCATCATGCGGGCAATCAGTGATTGCATGGCCTCAAGTACCGGCAAATCCCACCCTGGCGTTTGCATGCGTAACGGCCGCGTGACAGTTACGTTACGCCGTTGTCATGGATGGAATCGCTTCTAGCGACCTTCGCCAGGAGCCGGCAGGCGGCTTGGATTTCCCACCCGGCGCGTCTGATCAAACCGTTGAGGCCGGGGGGCCATATGAAGATTGACATGAAAAACACTCTCCGCACCCTGCTGCTTGGGTCAGTGGCGGCGGCCAGCGTGGCCGCGCCTTCCTTCGTCTATGCCCAAGAGGTCGATGTCGAAGAACTGGTCGTCACCGGTTCGCGCATTCGTCGCGACACCTTCACGGCCCCGGTCCCCGTTTCCGTGCTGAGCAGCGAGCAGATCCGCGCTTCCGGCAACGTGTCGCTGGCCGAAGCCATGCTCGAAATTCCGACGATCAGCGCCAACACCAATAGCCAGAACTCTTCCAGCACGCTGTTCCTGGCCGGTCAGGCCCGCGCCGACATCCGCGGCCTGGGCGCCGAGCGCACCCTGGTGCTGATGGACGGCCGCCGCATCGTGTTCTCCGACGCCTCGTCGCCGGGCGTCGACCTCAACATGATCCCGTCGCTGATGGTTGACCGCATCGAGACCGTCGCGGGCGGCGCCTCGGCCGTCTATGGCTCGGAAGCCATCGCCGGTGTCGTCAACATCATCATGAAGAAGGAATTCGACGGGCTCGAATTCGACGTTCAGACCGGCCTGTCGCAAGAAGGCGACGGCGCTGAGTTCCGCATCGGCGCCCTGTACGGCACCAAGCTGCTCGACGATCGCCTGAACCTGCTGGTCGGCGGTGAAGTGTCCCGCCAAGAGCCGGTGATGCAGCGCGACCGCGACTGGGCCTTCCCGGGCATCCGTCGTGACAACCGCAAGTCGCCGCAGCCGATCATCCCGAACAGCCGCTCGAACAGCTCGCCCTTCGCGACGTTCCAGCTGACGACCGGTCCGCTCGGCACCGCTCGCGCCGTCGCCATCGACGCCCGCAACCCCAGCCAGATCGTTCGTCTGAGCAACGCGTGTTCGACGCCGACCGTCCAGGCTGACTGCCAGGACGAAGCGCTGATCTACTCGAACAGCTACCTGGCCCTGCAGGCCAAGTCGTCGCGCGGCACCTTCCGGACCTTCGCCGACTACCAGCTGACCGATAACATCAAGGTCTTCGGCGACGTTCTCTACTCGCGCGTCGACGGCTACGGCTACTTCCAGCCCGCCTTCACCACTGCGCTCGGCAGCGGCACGCTGCCGTTGCCCTTCCGCGGCGACAACGCCTTCCTGCAAGGCACCTCGCAAGCGGCCTCGCAGCTGCGCGCCGAATGGCTCGCGGCCGGCAAGACCTTCACCCAAGGTTCGTCGGCCAACGTCGGCAAGTTCTTCAATGAATTCGGCGGCCGCGATGTGAAGACCGAGCGCGAGACCCTGCGTCTCGTCGGCGGCATGCAAGGCGACTTCGAAGCCTTCGAACGCAAATTCAACTGGGATTGGTACGCTCAGTACGGCGAGACCAACGGCACGACCACGTCGTACAACCAACCGAACCTGAACCGCATCAAGCAGGCGACCGACGCCGTGCTCGTGAACGGCCAGATCGTTTGCCGCGACGTGAACGCCCGCGCCAACGGTTGCGTGCCGTGGAACCTCGTCGACGGTCCGAACCAAGCGGCCGTGGCCTGGGCCAACGCCAACTCGACCACCGACCAGGAAGTCAAGGAAACGGTCGTCGCGGCCAACATCACCAGCGACCTGTTCGAACTGCCGGCCGGCCCCGTCGGCGTGGCGATCGGCGGCGAATATCGCAAGGAAGAGAGCTTCTTCGCTCAGGACGAACTCGGCGCTTCCGGCGCGCTCTACATCAACCCGATCGGCACCCGTCAGGGCGAGTACGACGTGGTTGAAGGTTATGGCGAAGTCCGCCTGCCGCTGCTGAAGGACGTTCCGTTCGCCAAGGAACTGTCGGTCGAACTGGCCGGCCGTCTGGCCGACTACTCCTCGATCGGCCGCACCGAACAGTACCGCGTGCTGATCGAGTGGGCTCCGGTGGAAGACATCCGCTTCCGCGCCAGCCAAGGCACCGCGGTTCGCGCCCCGAACATCGTCGAACTCTACGCGCCGCAAAGCCGTAACTTCAACAGCACCGCGCAAGACCCCTGCGACAGCGCGAACTTCGCGGCGGCCACGGCCGACCAGAAAGCCGCCCGTCGCGTCACCTGCGCCGCGGCGATCGCCAACTACGATCCGGCCACCTTCCAGTCGAACTTCGGCACCGGTCGCTCGTCGCTGGCCCTGCTGCAGGGCGGCAACCCGGACCTCGGCCCGGAAGAAGCTGACACCTACAACCTGGGCGTCGTGATCCAACCGCGTTGGATCCCGAACCTCCAGATGTCGCTCGACTTCTTCAAGTACAACCTGTCGAATCAAATCGACACTGTGCCGGTCAACACGCTGCTGACCGACCTGTGCTACGACTCGTCGGCGGCCTACGCCTCCAACCCGTTCTGCGCCCAGATCAAGCGTGACCCGACGGGCGCGAACGGTGGCGGCATCCCCGGCGGCGTGAGCGAAATCATCCTGCTCGACCAGAATGTCGCCAAGGTGAAGGTTGAAGGCTACGACGCCTCGATCCAGTACGGCTTCCGCTCGGCCGAGATGTTCAACCGCGACTTCGGTGACTTCGCTTTCCGCGTCGACGCCACCTGGATGTACCGTTGGGCCCTGCAGGGCCTGCCGGGTGAAGACTACACCCAGCTCGCCAACACCATCACCAACGCGACCCCGGAGTGGAAGGGCCAGGCTTCGGTCCAGTGGAACTTCCAGAACGTCGGCGTGACCTGGACCACCCACTATATCGGCTCGATGATCTCGACGACGTCCTTCCAGCCGTCGGCTCTCGATCCCTTCTATACGGGTGACTACTACCTCCACGATCTGCGCGTTCGCTACGAACTCAACGATCAGGTCGTCCTGCGCGGCGGCATCCAGAACCTGACCGACGAGACGCCTCCGTACCTGCCGGAAACCTACACCGGCACCAGCGTTGGTTCGTCGAGCTTCGACAACCGTGGTCGCTTCTTCTTCGTCGGCGCGACCCTGCGTTACTAAGACTTCGGGCGTCCTTCGCCCCAGGTTCAAGGATGGCCGTCGACGCACCCGCGTCGGCGGCCATTTCTTTTGGGCGCTTTCAGCGGCCCACGAGATTGTCAGATTGGGCCGGCGGCCCGCTATCCCTCTCAAAAATATGAGGTCTTGAACGCTACCTCGGCAGCGGCTCGGCGCGACATATTGACGTTACGTCAATCGCGCTGCGGTGCGGCAATTGTGCGGGGGGCGGTTCGAGGTTATATCCGACGGCCCCCGGTTTTCGGGGTTTTGTGCATCGCACTTAGAAGGACCGCCCATGCTGGTGACCCTGATGAAGGCCAAGCTGCATCGCGCAACGGTGACGCAGGCCGATCTCGAATATGAAGGCTCGATCGCGATTGATCGCGACCTGCTGGACGCTTCGGGCATCCTTCCGCACGAACAGGTCGACGTGCTGAACATCACCACCGGCGCGCGCTTCACCACCTACGCCATTGAAGCGCCCCGTGGCTCCAAGGTCATCGGCGTCAACGGCGCGGCTGCTCGCCTCGTCCAAAAGGGCGACAAGGTCATTGTCGTGACCTACGGCATGCTGCCGGAGGAAGAAGCCCGCAATTATTCGCCGAATGTCGTCCTGCTGGACGATGGCAACCACGTAAAGCACGCGGCCTGATGATCCGCGCCGTCGCCATCGGTGTGTTGGCGGCGACCCTGTCGGCCTGCGCCCCAGGCGCGCCGGCGGGGGTGGATAAGGCCAAGCTCGACGACTCGGTGTCGCGCGCCATTGGCGATCCCGGCACCTGCGTTCTGATCGGGGATGGCGGCAAGGTCGTCTATCGCTACGGCACCAACGTCATTTGCGGCCGCAAGCTGCCGACGTGCGAAGGGCAGGGCGTCCAGACGCTTTCCGACCTGTTGGCGGTGGCGCCGACCTCGGGACTGCCGAAAACTGCAAGCTGCCGCAGCAATCCCGAAGGCACCCGTATCGTGGCCTGGGCGGCTGGCCCCATTGAGGGCTCCAGCCTGGTCTTCGCCGCGGTGATGGAGGGCAATGAGGTGCCGCCTGGCGTGATCATCGCCGACAAGCTCAAGACCGCCTTCGCCCGCGCTGGCGTCGGCGCGAAGTAGCCCTCCTCCCACGGGGGGAGAAGGGCCGGCGCATAGCGCCTATTTCGTCAGTTCATAGAGACCGTTGATGTCGATGCGAACGCTCAGTTCGCCGGCCGACACTGGCACGCTGTCTCCGGCCTTCTCCATGCGGGCGTAGGCCATCATCGGCACGGGCGGGGGACCGCCCGAATAGCCGCCGCTTTCGCTCAGAGTCACCAGGCGCCCGACGCGGTGGCCGGTAGCCTTGGCGTAGAGATCCGCCTTCGCGGCCAGAGCCTTCACGGCGGCGTGACGGGCTGCGTCCTCAGCGGCGCTCGGGTCCTTGAGGCCGAAGGAGATGCCGTTCACCTGGTTGGCGCCGGCCTTCACCGTGGCGTCGACCGCCTGGCCCAGTTTGTTCAGGTCATTGACGGTGATCGTCACCTGGTTGGACGCCTGGTAGCCGCGCAGCTTCGGCGGTTCGTTCTGCACGTAGTCGTACTGCGGGCTGAGGTTCAGGCCCGAGGTTTGGATTTCCTTGTCGGCGATGCCGGCCTTACGCAGCGCCGCGATCATCGAGGTCATCTGCACGTTGTTGGCGGTGAGGGCGGCCGCGGCGGTAGGAGCCTCGGTCTGCACGCCCAGATTGATCGTCGCCTTGTCCGGCGCGATCCGCGTCTCGCCATAGGCCGAGAGGTTGAGGGTCGTGGCTTTGAACATCGAATCTGCCGAAGGCGGAGGGGTCTGGGCGAAAGCGGCGGGCGCGGCGGCGGTCGCAAGAAGAAGGGCCATAGCGCCGGCGCGAACGAGGGTTTTCATCAGGATCTCCAAAATCACCCGTTTTCCGGGCGTCCCATGCATCGGATGATGAACGGAGTTGTCCTTCTGACAAAGCGAAGCTGAACGGCAGCTTTAAGGCGCGTGCAGGTCGTGGTAACCCGCACTGGCTGCTGCAGGGGCCTGTAGCTCAATGGTTAGAGCCGACCGCTCATAACGGTCTGGTTGTAGGTTCGAGTCCTACCGGGCCCACCAGCAGCCTCACCTGCCTTGGCCGCGACATCTTCGACGTCGGCATTGTGTGTGTGGCGATAGCGCCTAGGTGCGTCGTGCGACAGCGACTGATACACGGGGCGAGAGCGTCCCCGGGCGCCGAGGAATCAAGAAGCGACTATGTCCAAGATGAATATCGGCAAGGCCATCATCCTGAGCGCAGGCCAGGGCCGGCGTCTTTCGCCCCTGACCGACACGCGGCCGAAATGCCTGATCGAACTGTCGGGCAAGAGCGTGTTGCACTGGCAACTGCTGCACCTGAAGGCGGCCGGTCTGAAGGAAGTCGTGGTGGTGACCGGGTTCGGCGCCGACGCCGTTGAGGACGAGATCGCCACGCTGGCCCTGCCGGACCTGAAGGTCCGCACGCTGTTCAACCCGTTCTATGGGCTGACCGACAATCTGGCGACTTGCTGGCTGGCGCGCGAGGAGATGAAGGGCGCATTCCTGCTGCTCAACGGCGACACCCTGTTCGAGCCGGCCATCGCCTCGCGCTTGCTGGACGCGGCTGAATCGGCGGTCACGGTGACCGTCGACCGCAAGTGCAGTTACGACGCCGACGACATGAAGGTGCTGACCGAGGGATCCCGGCTGCGGTCGATCGGCAAGACCATCACCGAATTCGATGCTGAATCGATCGGCTTCCTGCGCTTTTCGCCGGAAGGCGCGGCGGCGTTCGTGCGTACGGTCGAGCAGATCATGCGCTCGCCCGAAGGCCTGAAGCGCTGGTACCTCAGCGTGATCAACGAAATGGCTCAAGGCGGCGACGAAGTGTCGGTGGTCTCCATCCAGGGGCTGGACTGGGCCGAGATGGATTTCCCAGAGGACGTAGCGCGCAATCTCGAACTGACCGAGAGCTGGTCGCGCCAGCCGGTCGCCGTCTAGGCTTCGACCAAGCGACGCACGAGGTCCAGGTCGGCGGGCTTGTCCACGTCGACGGCCGCCAGGCCGTAAGGCGTGCGGACGGCGGCCGCCTCGACACCAGCCTTTCGACCCAAGCGCCGGACAGCCTCGTCCAGCGTCAGGCGGCCTAGCAAGTAACCAACCAGCATCCCCGGACCCAGCATGGCCGCGATCTTCCAGGGCTGCTTGCGGTGCGCCTCCACCTGCCGCCAGAGATCAATGACCCTCAGGGCGCGCTCGTTGCGCAGATAGAACAGGTTGCAGCCGGAATATCGGCCGTCCCGGAACTTCATGTAACTGCGGATCGTGTCCGGCGCCGCGGCGCGGACCGCCGCCTCCGGCGCCAGCAGGGCTGCGACGTCGGCGCCCGCTGGAATGTCGGCCAGGAATTGCTGCACCCACTCTGGCTGCAGCAGCGCGTGATCCACCGTGGTGACCAACACTGGCAGTCCAAGCGCGCGCGCGCCTTGCCCGACGCTCAGACTTGGGCTCGTGGACGCCGGCAGGGCTTCCAGATGCGTCTTGGTCTTGAGGCTCCCCAGGGCCGTGATGACGCCCCCATCCGAGGTCGAGACGCCGATGTGGCTCGCCCCGGCGGCGTCGAGCGCCCTGATCACCCGCTCCAGCAGGGTCTGGCCGCCAAGCTGGATCAGGCCCTTGTGGGATACGTCGGCATAGGCTGACAGCGCGTCGGGTTCGCCGCGCGAACCGGCCAGGACCAGGGCGGTAAATGGGGTCAAGCCAGCGCCTTCTGGTAGATGCGATAGGTCTTGTAGACCCGCGCGCCGGCCCGCTCGCAGATGTTCCGCATGGCCACGTTGTCCTCGAGAATCCAGGACATTTCGCACCATTCGTAACTCAGAGCCCGGGCCTGGGTCGCGGCGGCGTCGATCAACTGGAAGGGCAGAACCTGGCCGCGGTGTGTGCTGGCGAACTTCCGCTTCACGCCCATCAAAGGCACGCGGATCGATTTCACCCGGGCCACCTTCAACCGCCAGAGCAGTTTGGCCCAGCCGAACGGGGCCAGCTTGCCGCCGAGATCGGCGATGGCCTCGTTCAGGTTGGGCAGCGCCGCGACGAAGCCCGCCGTCTCTCCGTCGATCTCCGCGAACCACACCATGCGATGGTCGATCACCGCCCGCAGGGACTTGGCAAGTTGACGGGTCTCAGCCTCGGTGGTGGGGGTGAAGCCCCAGTTGCCGCTCCATGCGTCGTTGAGGATGTCGGTCAGGGCCGCGACTTCGGCGTCGTACCGCTTCATGTCGAGCATCCGCAGGGTGACCCCCGGCGCCGGCCCTCTTCGCACACGACGCAGCACGGCCGGGGGCATGTCGTCGCTCATCTTGGAGAGATAGGCGTAGACGTCCTTGGCCTTGGCGTAGCCCTGGGCTTCGATCTGGCGGCTGACATAGGCTGGGTCGTGACCCATCATCACCATGGGCGGGGTGTCAAACCCGTCGACCAGCAGTCCGACCTCCTCGTTGATCGAGAGGTTGAATGGACCCAGCGCGGTGACGCAGCCGCGGGCCTTCAACCAGGCCTCCGCAGTCGCCAGCAGGGCGGCGAACACCTCGGTGTCATCCTCGGCCGCGATCATTCCGAAATTGCCGGCCGGCGCCTGCGGATCGGTCGGCGACAGGGCGTCGATCTGGGCGCTGATCCGGCCGACGTCGCGTCCATCGCGGCTGGCGATCCAGAACTGCACCTCGGCATGCTCGAAGAACGGATTGGACTTCGGACTCAAGGCGGCCTGACGCTCGCTGATCAGCGGCGAGATCCAGGCCGGATCGGCGGCGTTCAGCGTCATCGGCAGGCGGATGAACCGCGCCATCTGCGCCTTCGACGTGACCTCGGTAATGCTTAGGGGGCTGCGGGGGCCAGAACTCAAGGCCTCATCCCTCCATCCTGAGCAGGACTGTCGTTGCGAGTGCGGCGAAGACCAGAGGCGCGGTCCAAGCGGCCAGCACCGGCGATAGCGCCGCCCCTTCGCCGAGTGCGTTCAACAGCCCGTCAGTCACCAGGAACAGCAACCCGGCGCCGACGCTCGCGGCGGTCAGCACGGCGCCTTCGCGATTGCGGAAGTTGCCAAGCGCCACCGGCGCCGAGAGCAGCAGCATGACCATGATGCCGACCGGTCCAGCAAACGCCTGCTGGAGCCGTACGGCGTAGTAGCTGGCCGGACGCTCCGAGCCGCCGCCCTTCAGGGCGCGTCGCGCGCTGGCGGCGTTAGGGGTCTGTTGCGGCGACAGCAAGACCTGCACGTCGGCCGGCTGCAGGCTGGTGTTCCACATCAACTCGGCGGCGGTCGAGCGCATGGCCTCGTCCTGCGTGAAGCGGACCATTTTTGGGTCATGCAGTTTCCAGCCGCCTTCGCCATAGGTCGCCAGGGGCGCTTCGATACGTTCGGCCACCGCGCCGGCTGGATTGCGGCGGTAGATCTTTATGTCAGTGAGACGCGCGCCGGCGACGTCGCCGGGCTGGGCCACGACGATGTCCGCGCCGGAGCGGAACGGGCGGGGGCCGGGTACTGCGTCGCTCTTTGGCGCGGTGTCGCTCCACCAGGCTTCAAGGATCGGGTCGGTCCGCGGCGCGATCACCTCGACAGTGACGTAGTCGACCAACATCACCAGAAGGGCGGCGGGCGCGGCCATGCCGATCAGGCGGTAGACCGAGACCCCGGTGGCGCGCATGGCGATCACCGCGCTTTCGCGGGCCAGCTGGGCGAAGGCGAACAGGCCGCCTGCCAGGACGCTGAGCGGCGCGACCTGCTCGATCAGGCGGGGGAACCGCAGGGCCGCATAATAGGCGACGCCGCTGACGCCGAGCCCGCGATCGAGGATTTCGGTGGTGACGTCCAGCAGGTCGAGGATCTGCAGGACGCTAAGCAGGATGGCCGCGGCGGCCAGAATGCGTAGGGCGACGGTGCGCCGGACGAACTTGGAGAGGGTCATGCCGAGGCCGCTCGCTTGACGCGGAAGGCGCCGAGCACCCGGCCGCAGCCATCGGTGATGGAGGCGATGAACAGGCTGATGGGGGTCTCGCCGGGGCGATTGCGGCTGCCGGCGAACATCCAGACGCCAAAGCCTGTGAACAGCAGCAACGGCGTGCCGATCGCGGCGAAGGCCGGCAGGCGCCCCGCCTCCGCCAGGCTTTGCCCGAGTTGCAGCGAGTGTTGGAAGGCCAGCAGCAGCAGGCCGGCGAATATGAGGCCGGGCGCGCGCCGACCGCGCTTGGCGGCCAAGCCGAGCGGGAAGGCGATCAGCGGTAGAAATGGCAGGAAGATAGCCCGCGCGAGACGGGCATAGAGTTCCGCCAGGACGGTCGCGCGCGGCAGGATGCTATTATGGGACTTCGCCCGTTCGGCCAGTTCACCGAGGGTGAGTTCGCGTTCGTCGCCGCCGCGTGCACGGAGCAGGGCGCTGGACCCGGCGAGCGGCGCCTTGGTCGTGAAGGTCTCGAACTGCAGAATGCTGAAGTCGCCAGTCGCCGATTGGAGGATGCGACGCCCGTTTCGCAGGATCAGCGTCACGGTGGCGCCATCGTCGGCGACATGGAGGTCGGCGGACTCCGCGGTGATCACCTCCTCGCGGCCTTCAGGGTTCATCCGGCGGATGAACAGCCGTTCCAGTCTCTGACCCTTCGGGTCGGCCTGGTCGGCGGTCATGATCAGCTTGTCGTCGGTCACGAATGCGCCAGCCTGGAGCTGACCGTTCCATCCGGCCGTCGCGGCGGCATGCATGACCGCGCGATAGGCGTAGCGGCTATAGGGCTGGGCGTAGCCGAACACGATGATGCTGACGATCGCCAGCAGAATGCCCAGGCCGATGAAAGGCGCCGCCAGCCGGGTCAGGGAAAAACCGCTGGCCAGCAGGGCGTCGATTTCCGATCCGTCGCTCAGCTTGGTGATGACGATGAACAGCGCCACGAAGAACGCCACCGGCAGGGCCAAGCCGAAATAGTGCGGCACCAACTGGCCGGTGAGCTGGACGACATATCCGAAGCGGTCGCTGCTTTGCGACAACAGATCCAGCAGCCGCAGGG
This sequence comes from Phenylobacterium sp., assembly GCF_030681155.1. GTDB lineage: Bacteria > Pseudomonadota > Alphaproteobacteria > Caulobacterales > Caulobacteraceae > Phenylobacterium. The sequence goes on from NZ_JAUXXE010000078.1 coordinate 18,569, forward strand.
CGCGTTCCAGCAGCAGGGCGACCAGCGTTACGGCCAGGCAGGCCAGCATCGGACCGGTTGTCAGGCGCAGCACGTAGCGGTCGATCAGCGACAGCCCGAAACGGGGCCGCATGGGTCGTGTTCCGGCCGCGGTCACGCCGTGCGCCATTCGCGGCGCCAAGTCTGGGCCAAGGCCTCAAGCGTATCGTCGCTCAGGTCCACGGCGGTTCCGAGCGCCGGCGGACCTGGCCAACCCGCGTCAGGGAAGCTGGCGCCCGCATGGTCGCGAGCCCCGGCGTAGCGCGGGATCACATGGAAGTGGACGTCGGGATCGACCATCATCAACATCAGATAGTTGATCTTCTCGTACTTCACCTTGTCCTGCAGAAGCCGCTCGATCCCCTTGATGGCGACCTGCAGATCGGCGAAAGCCTCGGGACTGACATCGGAGAACGCTTGGACCGGCTCCTTGCATACCAAGATCAGAGACCCAAATGTGGGCTGCTTGGGACGCACGAGCACCAGCCAATGGCTGGTTTCGGCCACCATCGTCCGGGGGAAGCCGAAGTTAACGGCGGTCTGGTTACTCATGAGCAGCCTGCTTGTCTGGCGTCAGCCGCCGTGTGACGCACCATAGGGAGTCGTCGATTTTCATGAAAGTCCGAACCGGTCCGACGGCCTCGGTCTTCGCATTTCTCGCCTTGGCGGCGACGCCGGCCCTGGCGGCCGAGGAGTGCGCCGGCAAGCCGAGCGAGCATCGTCTGACCGTTAGCGTCAGCAACATCCGCTCCGCGAAGGGCGAGGTGGCGATCACCATCTATCCGGACGACGCCAAGCGGTTCCTGGCGCCGAAGGGCAAGTTGGCGCGCCAACGGGTTCCGGCCAGGACGCCGACCACGAGCACGTGCTTTTTCCTGCCGGGCCCGGGCTTCTACGCCATCGCGGTCTATCACGACATCAACGCCGATCATGACTTCAACCGGAGCCTCGTGGGCATGCCGACCGAAGGATATGGCTTCTCCAACGACGCGCCGACCACCGTCGGCCTGCCGGCGTACAACGCCGTCCGGTTCCGCGTGCCGGCCGGGGCTAGTCGGACGGCCCTGCGCATGCGCTATCCCTGAGCCGTATCGAGCAGATAGTTTCCGAGCGGTTCGAACGCGCCGGTCTCTGGCGACAGCCCGCGTGCGACGACGCGGATCTTGTGCTGGTCCGGGGCGATCTCGATAGCGTGCCACCGGGCCGGCGGGTGCTTTCCGTGACCTACCGCAGAGGCTGAAGGGACGCCCAACACCGGAATGGCGCCGCCCAGACCGGGCAGAGTGCTCACCGCGGCCTCATGGGCGTGGCCGTGCAGGATCAGTTCAGCGCCCTTCGCCTGCAGCAGGGCGCGCAGGGCAGGGGCGTCCTCCAGCGATTTGCGTTTGGAGACGATCCCGCCTGTCGGCGGGTGGTGGATCAGGAGGACGCGGAAAAGGTCTTCCTGACGCAACTGGTCCAGGACTGTCGCCAGCCGCGCCAATTGGGCATCGCCCAAACGTCCGGTCGCCAGCCAGGGAGCGGTAGGGGTCGCCGAGCAGAGATTGACCAGGGCGACCGGACCACGCCGCCGAACCCCGGGAAACGCCGTGTCGCCGGGATCTTCCAACCAGTCCCGCCAGGGCGCGAAACTGTCGGGCGCGTTCTTCGCCACGAGGGCGTCGTGGTTGCCCGGGCTGAGGGTGAGGTCGGCGGCCGGTCCCAGCGTCCGGAGCCAGGCTTGCGCGGCAGCGAACTCGCCCTCAGTCGAGAAGTTCGTCAGATCGCCGGTCAGGGCGAGATGATCAGGACCATAGGCGGCGATATCGGAGGTGAGCGCATCCAGGACTCGCGGCTGATGCTCGCGGCCCTTGCGGCGCCAAGCGATCGCGCTGAGCAGCCGCTTGGATACCAAGTCGGCAGGCGCCAGCGCGCCAGCGGGCGGCTGTAGATGCGGATCGGACAGATGGGCGAGGCGAAACGGTTGCAACGGAAGATGGTTTCTGGTCAGGCGGCGGCGAAGCTGATTATCAGTTCTCTATAATCACAGGTCGGTTGGCGGCATTGACGAAATCATCAGAAGCTACCGGCAAGGCCGGCCCCGCCGCCATCGTGGTCGGGCTCGCCGAAGGCCGCATCTGGGGGATGAGTTCGGCTGAGCGCCTACAGCGCATCTTTCGCCGGCTGGGTCTCCAGGAAAATGGCGCGACCGCATCCGCCACCCAAGCCGTGCTCGCCGTCGATGCACGCTGGGTGTTCGACGAGGCCCTGATCCGCGCCTTGGCGCAACAGCCCAACGTAATCCTGGTCGATGACGACGGCGTCCCCGCCGCGATCCACGGGCAGGGCGAGGCCATGGCTGTCGCCCTTGAGCGCCTGGCTGCAGGAGAGGATATCGCAGCGGTCGCCCCCGACTATCCCCGACTGACCGCGCTCGAGGTCGGATCGACCTACAACAGCGAGCTTCGCAAGAAGGAGCCGCCGATCCTTCGTCGTCTGACGACCGCCAATGTCCGAGAGGTCGAAAAGCGGTTGTTCCAGGGTTCCTACAAGGGCGTGACCGACCTCGTCACCAAGTACGTCTGGCCGGCGCCGGCCCGGGTGGTGACGCGCTGGTGCGCCCTGGCGGGCGTGACGCCGAACCAGGTGACCTTCGCCAGCTTCCTGCTGGTGCTTGCCGCGTTCGCGCTGTTCTGGACCGGGCACTTCGGCTGGGGCCTGGTCGCGGCCTGGGGCATGACCTTCCTGGACACAGTCGATGGGAAGCTGGCGCGCGTCACCCTGACCTCCTCGAAGATGGGCAACGTCTTCGACCATGGCATCGACCTGATCCATCCGCCGTTCTGGTGGTGGGCCTGGTTGGTCGGCGTCCAGGCGGGACCCCATCCGCTCGGCCATGCCGAACTGATCCTGGCTGTCATCGTCGGCGGCTACGTCGTTCAGCGCATGCTGGAGGGCGTGTTCCTGGGCCTGTTCAAGGTCGAGATGCACGCTTGGCGTCCGTTCGATAGTTTCTTCCGGCTGATCACCGCGCGCCGTAACCCGAACCTGATCATGCTGACCGGAGCGAGCCTGGTCGGACGGCCGGATATCGGCCTGCTGCTGGTCGCGATCTGGACGGCGCTGTCGCTGCTGGTTCACCTGGTCCAGGTGCTGCAGGGGCTCATCACGCCGCGTGGCCAGGTGACGTCGTGGCTGTCGCGCTGACCAAGGTCGGCGTGGTCCATAATCCACGGAGCCACGCCAATCGTCAGCAAGCCGCCGGAACCCGGCCAGAGGGCGTGCTCTGGGTCGAGCCGGCGACGCCGCAGGCCTTGGCCGAAGATATGCGCAGGTTCGCCGCCGACGGCGTTGGCCTGGTGGTTATCGACGGTGGAGACGGTACGGTCCGCGAGGTCCTGACCGTCCTGCCCGACGCCTATGGCGACCAGCCCCCGGTGCTGGCGATCCTGGCCTCGGGAAAGACCAACATCCTGGCCTTGGATCTTGGCGCGCGGCGCGGCTGGGATCTCGACGCGATCCTGAGCCGAGCGGCCCAGGCTCAGCCCTTCTACAAGACCCGCACGCCGCTGGAAGTCAGCTGGACGGACGCCGCGCGCCACCCCGTGCGTGGCTTCGTCTTTGGCCTGGGCGCCTTTGTTCGCGCGACCCAGATGTCCCAGTCGGTGCACAAGATGGGCGCCTATCACAGCCTGTCGGTGGCGCTGACCCTGGCGGGCGCGGCGTTCGGGACCTTGTTCGGGGGACGGCGCGACCAGTGGCGGCAGGGCGTGCGCCTGACCGGCCAGGTGGACGACCAGCCCTTGCCGATCGGCGAGCGGTTCGTGCTGATGGCGACCACGCTCAAGCGCCTGCCGTTCGGCCTCAAGCCGTTCGGCCCGCCTACGGACACCATGAAGGTGCTGGACGTCGATAGCCCTCCGCGGCTGCTGCTCGCCGCGCTTCCGACCTTGCTGGCCGGACGTGCTGCGCCCTGGCTCGGCCGCAACGGTTATCGCCGGCAGGAGGCCGAGCGGCTGACCGTCTCGGTCCCCGAGGCCGTGATCGTCGATGGCGAGGTGTTTCCTGGCGGCGAGCTTCTCGTTCGTCGGGGCGCGCCGATGCGGTTCCTCGCGCCATGACGAGCCTCGACGCCCTGGTCACCGCCGAACTGGACGCGGTTCCACCCGCCCACGCCGCGGCGATGGGCGCTGATCTGACGCGGCGGTTCGCGAATTCGGGCGCGGTCTTGTTCTACGGCTCAGTGCTGCGTACCGGCGATGTCGAGGGCGTGATGGACTTCTACGTCCTGAGGACGGCGCCGCGTCCGGGGCTGCGCGGGCTGGCCGGCCGGGTGCTCTGGCCCGACGTCAGCTATCACGAGTTCGAGGCCGATGGCCGGGTCTACCGCGCCAAGGTCGCCTCGATGACGGTGGCGCAGTTCAGCCGAGCGGTGACGGGCAAGGGCCTGGACACCACCATCTGGACTCGCTTCGTCCAGCCATCCGCCCTGGTGTGGTCGCTCAATGCGGAGATAGCAGGCCAAGTGCGTCTGGCCGTGGCGCAGGCCGCAATCACCGCTGCCCGTTTCGCCGCCGTTGTGGGGCCTGCCCAAGGCGCGCCCCAGGCCTATTGGACCGCGCTGTTTCGCCAGACCTACGCCGCGGAGTTCAGGGTGGAGGCGGCGGGGCGCGAGGCGCAGATCATCGCCAATGCGCCAGAACGCTATGACGCCATCCTGCCGGCCGCCTGGGAGGCGGGAGATGTCCCCTATGAAAGCGGTGACGGCCAATTTCGCCCAATGCTCGGCGAGGTCGAGCGTACGCGCGTGCTGCGCGCCTGGCGGTTGCGGCGCACGCTAGGCAAGCCGCTGAACTTGGCGCGGCTGGTCAAGGCGGCCTTCACTTTCGAAGGCGCCGGGCGTTATGCGGCGTGGAAGATCGAGCGGCACACGGGCGTGGCGATAACCGTTACGCCCTGGCGGGAACGCCACTTGATCCTGGCGTCCCCCGGGGTGTTCTGGCAGCTCTGGAAGGCTAGGCGTAGGGCCTAGGCCAAGGCGCGCTTGGGTTCGTCCTTCAGCAGGCCGAATTCGCGTGAGACCTTTTCCATAACTTCGAGCACGCGTTCGATCTGCTCGGGCGTGTGCGCGGCGCTGACGCTGCTGCGAAGCAGTGGGCGGTTGTCAGGCGTGGCCGGCGGCAGGGCGAGGTTCAGATAGACCCCGTTCTGCAGCAAGGTGTTCCACATGCCGATGGCCACGGCCTGGTCGGGCATGGTGACCGCCACGATCGGGCTGCAGTTCGGGCCGGTGGCCAGGCCCAGATTGGTCAGGCCGTCATAGAGGTGCTTGGCGTTTGCGTGCAGCTTGTGACGCAGGGCAGGGGTTTCCTGGACCTTGCGAAGCGCGGTGACGGTCGAGGCGACCACCGCCGGCGGCAGCGAGGCGGTGAACATGTAGGGACGGCAGACGACGCGCATGACGTCGAAGCCTTCCATGTCGGAAACGACGAAGCCGCCGACCGAGCCCAGGCTCTTGGAGAAGGTGCCGACAATGACGTCGACATCGGCTTCAACGCCGGCCTCCTCGGCCAGGCCGCGCCCGTTGGCGCCGAGCACGCCCATCGAGTGAGCCTCGTCGACCAGCAGATAGGCGCCCATTTCGCGCTTCACCGCGACGATCTCTTTCAACGGCGCGACGTCGCCGACCATCGAATAGATGCCTTCGACCACGATCAGCTTCTCGCCGGGCGCGTCCTTCAGACGGCGCAGGCGCTTGTAGAGGTCTTCCGGATCGTTGTGGCGGAAACGGGTGACCTCAGCGTGGCCCATGCGCGCGCCGTCATAGATGCTGGCGTGGCTGTCGGCGTCGAGCAGCAGGTGGTCGTCGCGGCCGACCAGGCTGGAGAGGACTCCCAGATTGGCCTGATAGCCGGTGGTGAACACCATGGCGTGGCGGCGATTATAATAGGCCTTCAACGCCGTCTCGAGCGTGACGTGGCCGTCATAGCTGCCGTTGGCGATCCGCGAGCCGGTCGTCCCGGTGCCGCCTTCGCGCACGGCGCGGACGGAATCTTCGATGCAATCGGGATCGAAGGTCAGCCCCAGGTAGTTATTGGTGCCGAGCAGGATCGTCCTTTGCCCGTTGATGACCCCTTCGGTCGGCGAAATCACCGAGTCGAAGCGGACGCTGAACGGGTCAGCCGAAGCCTGCCGGATCGCCTGGTAGGCGTCGCGGGACGCTGCGTGTCTATCGAGCAGAGCCATGCTCAAGCCTTGTTTCGAATGTTGTCGATCAGGGACGACAGGTCGCCCACCGTTTGAACTTCGCTGAGCCGGTCGATCGGGATCGAGATGTCGAACCGATCTTCCAGTTCCATGACGATGTTCATCAGGGCGAGTGAATCGACCGCGAGATCGCGGGAAATGTCCGAGGCGGCGGTCACGTGAACGCTGCGGCCAAGAACCACCTCAGCGGCGCGCGCGACTTCGAGCACGGTTGGGTTGGTGATCAAGTCCATGATTAGCGATACGTCCCCCTCGAACGATCATCCGCGAACGTCGCATATTTGGCGTCGTCCGCCGAGTAGGTCAGCTGCATCTTTTCGCTGATTATCGTTGAGTTGCCAAAGTTGACGCCACCGGACCTATAGCCCCGGGCGCTTTGTAGGAAGCCGTCTGCGAGATCGTAGCTGGCGGCTGGAAGTTCAATAGGTTGCTCGTGCGGCGCGATCGACCAGTCCGCGTGCGTTATCTCTCGCACCTTGGCGGACGTGATCATCGGAGCGGGGCCCGAACGGGGCGCCAGTTGCGCCGCGGCTGCGGCGATCGAGAGCGCAAACCCTGGAATTTCAAGGAGTAGGGGCGATCTGCCGAACACGCCAGCCGCGGTCTGCATGACCTCGCGCCAGCTGTATCCGCCTGGCCTCTGGTCTGAAAGACTGACCGTGAGCGGCGCATTCAGCTGAGCCATAGCGGCGATCTGCCGCGCCGCGTCCTGCACATGCATCATGGCGATTCGCGCCCTTGGATCGAGCAGCGGCAGCACCGGGCTGGAGGCGGCGAGCTTGAATAGCGGCAGCGTCTCGGGGTCGTCCGGACCGTAGAGGGCGGGGGGACGGACAATAGTGATTCGGTCGCCCAGCACGGTGCGGGCCGCGTCTTCGCCGCCGCGTTTGCTCGCTGCGTAGTCCGAAAGGGTCGGTTCGCGCGCGGTCAAGCTGGAGACCAGCAGCATGCGCCCGGTGGTCCGTTCGGCCACCCGGCGGGCGCCCTCGACATTGACGGCGTTGAACGCCTCGGCTGTCCAGGCCTTGGTCAGGCCAGCGCAGTGGACGACAAGATCGGCGTCGCGGGACAAGCGGTCCAGGGCGCCAGCGTCGGCGAGATCGCCCAGGACGACCTCAACCTCCAAGTCGCGCCAGAGCGGGTGAATGACATCTCGTCTTGCGAGAATTCGAACCGTCCACCCGCTAGTGGCGAGCTCGCGGACGAGGTGGCGACCGAGGAAGCCGGTGGCTCCCGTCACCGCCACCAGGCCGGCGGCCATGACTAGACGGTCGCCCTCTCGCCCAGCTCGGCGAGATAGGCGGCCTTGGCCCGCGAGCGGCTGAGCTTGCCCGATGAGGTCTGGGGCAGGGCGTGGCCGCCGACCAGCTTCACCTGGGGTTCGACGCTGTGGCGCAGCCGCAGCAGGTCGGTGACTTCCTGGATCAGACGCTCGCGGACCTCCGGGTCGCTGCTGCGGCACTGGACCAGCACGATCACCGCTTCCTCGCCATCGGTCGGCGCCGAGAAGGCCGCTACGTCACCGCTGCGCAGGCCCGCGATCTCGGCCTCGGCCGTCCATTCCAGGTCCTGCGGCCAGATATTTCGGCCGTTCAGGATGATCAGGTCTTTGCTGCGACCGGTCAGGACGATCTGGCCATCGGAGAGGTAGCCGATGTCGCCGGTGTCCAGCCAGCCATCGGCAGACAGCACGTGACTGGTCGCCTCAGGCTGCTCGAAATAGCCCACCATCAGGCTCGGGCCGCGCGCGAATACCCGGCCGACCTGGCGTTCAGGCAGGACTTCGCCTCGGTCGTCACGAATCTGCAGTTCGTGGCCGGGCAGGGGCGGGCCGTTGCGGGCGAAATCGCGGGTGCGAGGCGACTGGGGCGCTTCGACCGCCAGACCGTCCTTCTCCAGGCGCTCGACGTCCAGGGTCTCGGCGATCAGGCCCTCGCCCAGCGGGGCCATGGCGAGCGCGAGCGTCGCCTCGGCCATGCCGTAGCTGGCGACGAAGGCGGTGGGCGAGAAGCCAGCGGCGGCGAACCGCTCGGCGAAGTCCTTGAGCGGCTTGGTGCGGATCATGTCGCCGCCAAGCCCGGCGACGCGCCAGCCGGAGAGGTCGAGGTGGTTCAGCGCCGCGTTCTCCCCGCGCCGGGCGCAGAGCTCATAGCCGAAGGTCGGGCTGTAGGAGATCGTCGCACCATTGCGACCGATCAGGTCGAGCCAGAGCAGTGGGCGTCGCACAAAGGCGCCGGTCGGCATCAGGTCGACGGACATCTGCGCGGACAGCGGGCTGAGCAGGAACCCGACGAGACCCATGTCGTGATAGAGCGGCAGCCACGAGATGGCGCGGTCTTGCGGACGCACCTGCAAGCCGTCGCGGGTGATCGCCGTCGCATTGGCCATCAGGGCGCGGTGGGTGACAAGCACGCCGGTCGGGAAGCGCGTGCTGCCCGAGGAAAACTGCAGATAGCAGGGACCGTCGGGTGCGATGACCGGCAGGTCCAGGCCCTGCGAGGCGGGAAGCTCAGCCAGCGGCCCGGCGAAGGTGAGGTCCTGGCCCTCTGCGATCTCTTTCAGCCAGGCGTCCATCGAGGCCGGGCCCAGCAGGGCGCTGGCCTTGGCCGACTGTAACATGCGGCGGATCTGGTCGAGATAGACGGCGCGGCCGCCGAGCGGCGCGGGCAGAGGCAAGGGCGCCGGCGTGACGCCCGCATACTGGCAGGCGAAGAAGGCGCGGACGAAGTCGGCGTCGGTTTCGGCGATCAGCCCCACACGGTCGCCGGGCGACAAGCCGGCGGCCAGGAGACGCTCGGCGATCTCACGGGCGGCGACCCGCAACTCGCGGTAAGGCAAGGCTTCGGCGAGCTCGCCGCGCAGCCCATAGAGATTGACGCCCGTATCGCCCTTGGCGGCGAAATCCAGCGCCTCCACGAGCGTGGAGAAGTCGGCCAATCGAATGGCGCGGTCGGGCGCGGTGGGCGTAATCATGACAGGTCGGCTTTCGCCCGCTTCCGGCTGGTAACGCAAGAGTTTACTACGCGCGGCGCGATGGGTCTTTAGGCCGCATCACTCGCCACAGGCTCCAGAACATTCCGAGCGCCGTGGCCAGGGAGGCGCCCACCAGGGCCGCGCCGGCGCCCGGAAGCCCATATGTGTTCACGATCGGCGAGAGGGCGGCCAGGAAGATTGCGGCCACGACCAGGCGGACCTGAAGCACCGCGCCTGGCCTGCCCATCGAGACCAGCATCGGCTCCAGCGGCAAGGCCCAGACCCCGATGACCGCCGCGCCGACCTGCCAGACCATGGTGTTCGAGGCGTTGGCGAAGTCCTTGCCCATCACCAGGGCCAGCAGCGGTTCTCCGGCGAAGATCGCTACGAGCAGCAGCAGGGTGGCGAACCCGCCGCCGATCACGCCGACGCGAACCGCGAGCCGCTGCATCACCGCCTCGCCGCCGGACGCGCGTAACTTGGCGAGCTCTGGATACATCGCCGGAATAAGCAGCCGCGCCGGTTTGGCCATGGCGTCGGCGATCTGGCGCGCCACCCGCCACAGCCCGGCCTCGGTGGGACCAAGCAGGGCGCCCACCGCCAGGGTGGCGACATGGGTGAAGGCGACCTCGACGCTGGCGCTGGCGTTGGTGGCGACGGCGAAGCGCCAGGCGCCGGGCATGCCGGCCGTTAGCGGCCCTGACCAGGAGAAGCCTGAGATCAGATCGCGGCGACGCAGCTCTTGCCAGGCGATGACGCTGACATAGATGAGGCCGGCCAGGGTGCCGGCGCCCCACACCAGCAGGAAGAAGGAAACCGGCGCGTCGATGACGAACCCAACGGCGCCGCCGATCAGCCTGATCAGTGAGCTGATCGCGGCCTGCACTGATAACAGGCCGAAGCGGTCGAACAGGCGCAGCAGCCCGATCTGGGTCGCGGGAACCATGAAGGCGATGGTGATCGCATAGAGCGCGGCCGGGCCGGCCATGCCTTGAGGCATGCCGAGCAGCGACCCGAACAGCAGTACTCCGACCACACCGATGGCGACGCCGGCGACCGCGCTGGCGACGTCGAGGACAAGGCCAAAGCGTATGACTCGTTGGAAGTCGGCGCGCCGACCTTCGGCCAGGGGCGCTGGGCCGAACTGCAGCACGGTTTGCCACGATTGGAACCGCGCCACGTCGCCGATGAATTGGGCGAAGGTGTTGATCAGGACCAGGACGCCGAAGTTCGCTACCCCCAGGCTGCGCGCAGCCAGCGCCATGTAACCCAAGCTGATCACGGCGTTGAGCGTGCGCCCGCCGAGCAGCATTCCGGCATTGGCCAGCACCCGGCCAAGCAGGCCGGCCGGAGAGGTCGCGGTCATGGAACGGGACGCCCGCCCAGCCGGACGGCGATGGCTTCGGCCGCTCTTAGCGAAGATGACCGCGGTTGCAGGTCGAAGCTCGAGGCGAAGCCGGCCTGCTGCTCGGCCAGATAGTCGCCATGGCTTGCGATCGCCGTGGCGACCGCATCCGGCAGGGCCTCGACATTGTCCAGCACCGGGCCGTAGCGCCAATGCCGATAGCTTTCGTCGGCGGCCCAGTCGACGCCATGGGCGTTGAGGAAGATCGCCGGCTTCGGCGTGCGCAGGAACTCGTAGATCTGGCTGCTGACGTCGCCCAGATAGACATCGGCCACGCGGGTATAGGTCATGTCGATGGCGGCCGGTCCGCCCAGGTCGATATGGATACGCGGATGGTCGGCGAAACGGTTCACGGGACCCACGTCAGGGGCGCCGGCCTGGTCGAACAGTCTCACGTGCGGGGCGAAGATCAGATTGTAGCGGTCGTCGGCGGCGAACCGCTCCAACACCTGGGCTCCCCATCGCGGCCATGAACTCAGTTTCGGGTCGAAGTGCGGATTGTAGAGCACGATCGGCCGCTGGTCGGTGAAGGGGTTCTTCGGCTTCGGCGACAGGGCCTCGACGATGTCGAACTTCGGATAGCCGACCATTGCGCAGTTTTCGGGCGCCACCAGGCCGCTGTCGATCATGCGGTCGCGTTGCTTTGGCCCAGCCGCCATTACCAGATCGAAGAGGCCGAGCCGGGGCTCGAAGGGGCCGCCACGATCACCGGCGCCGTGCTGGGTGTAGACCAGCTTGGTCCGCTTCACGCCCAGTCGCCGCAATAGGGCCGTGGTGCGTTCCGGCGTGACGACCGCGTCGTAACCGGCCAGCAGCCGTGCATTGGCGACCAGCATCGCGGCCTTGGGCGGCGTCGTGGCCCGGCCAGGACGGATGTCGCGCAGCCACTTCGGACCCAGCAGCCGGGTGGTCAGCGGCGCGTCGCCCAACTGCGCCAGCGCCTCGTCGATATAGTCCAGGTGGGCCTGCGAGGTCGCCGCGAGATGGACGTCGAACTGCGGCCAGTTGCGGGCCAGTTCGATGGCGATCGGCAGGCTGTGCAGGATCTGGTGCGTCTGCGCGATATAGAGAAAACAGACCTTGGGCGCGGGCGCGTTCATGACGTGTGCCGATTGGCCCAGTCTTCGCACGACCGCAACGGATCTTTCGTGCCCCGCAAAGCCATGACGGCTTCGTCTAGCGTGGCGGCGGGGTCAGGCGTCCGCTGACGCCGCCCTTGAGGATCAGGCGATCGCCCTTGTTCTCCACCGTGTAGGAGCCCGACTGAACCTGTGCGTCGTCTCGCGCGATCTGCAGGCCGGTTTGGCCGCTGACTACGCCCGTCCGGGTGTCGATATGGGCTTCCTGAGCGGTGAAGCGCGAGCCTGCCCCGTTGTCCATCTTCACCTCGCCAGTCAGGATCAGGGTGTGGTCAGGTTCGTCATAGACGCCGGACTTCGCGGTGGCCTGTTTCATACCGCCGTCGGCGGTGCGGAGCACGATGACGGGGTCGGCGATGACGATCCGCCCTGCGCGCTTTTCGTCTCGCACGCCTTCGCGGCCGGTGATGCTGAATGTACGGCCGTCAGGGTTCGTGCCCGAGAAATGCGGCTTCAGCATCCTGGACACTTGGGCCGGTTCAGCCTCCTGCGTCGGCGCCGACATCATGCTCAGGGCGACTTGAACGATGCAGAGGATCAAGAGAACGCCGGCCGCTACGGGCAGGGCCCAGCGGAGAATCTTGACGTTTTCCAGGCGCCGCTCGCGCTGGCGCTGGGTCCCCGGGACGCTCACGGATCGAAGCAACATTGATCTCGATCTCCTCACCCGTCCTGGCCCGGCGGCCAGGGACTCAAAGCGCCCTTCAGCTCATGGGCCACATATAGGGTCTAGCGGCGGGCGTCTTCGGCACTATCTCACAAGCGTCATTAGTCGCCAGGGATAGAAACAACAGGTCGATCAGAGATGAGGGCAATATCTTCCAACTTCACCGTTCGGCCTGCAGGTGACGTTCAATGCTGAACTTCATTCTGGCCCCGCTTGGCATCCTCCTCATCGGCCTCGGAGCAGTGGGGCTATTCCTGGCCCTGAGAAAGCGGCGCGGGCGCACAGAGCCGGAATTGGCGGAGCCTGACCATACAGCCTCAGGCGATGGGCGGGACTGACGCCCGGCCAGCCGGACTCGCCCAGTAGATGAGCAACTCCTAGTTACGCCTTCAGCGCTTGCCATCGGCTGTGATGGCGGGCCAGATCAGGATGCGTCCCTTGCTGTTCCCGTAAGACAGCGAGGTTCCCACTCGTCGATGACATCCAAATCGCACCAAGGGAAAATGGGAGTTCGCCTGTGGTTTCAATTAGTAAGTCGATTTCAGAGTCGCAATTTTCAACTCGTCGGCCGGCCAAACAAGCTTGGCTGACCTCGCTGGCCCTCGGCGTCGCGATCGCGCTTTGCCTTTTTCAAGCTAGCCGTGCGGCTACGCCGGCCGCTGATGGCGGCGCCACTCTCTTTCAGAATGTCCGCGTCTTCAACGGCAAGAGCGCCACGCTCTCCTCGCCGTCCAATGTGCTGGTCAGGGGCAATCTGATCGAGCGCATCTCGACAAGCCCGATAGCCGCCGATCCGAATGTGCGCGTCATCGCCGGTGGCGGGCGTGTGCTGATGCCAGGGCTAACCGACGCCCACTGGCACGCCATGATGATCCGCGCGACCCCTGCCTTGCTGTTGGGAAGCGACGTTGGGTACACGACGCTGTTGGCGGCGGGCGAGGCGACAGCCACGCTGATGCGCGGCTTCACCACTGTGCGGGACATGGGCGGCCCATCGTTCTCGCTCAAGCGCGCGATCGACGAAGGCGCGCTGCCCGGCCCACGCATCTACCCCTCTGGCGCGATGATCACCGTCACCAGCGGCCATGGCGACTTCCGACAGCTTATCGATCTACCCCGGGCCATGGGCGAACACAGCCGGGTGGAAGAGCTTGGCGGCGCGGCGATCGCCGACAGCCCCGATGAAGTGCGGTTGCGCACGCGGGAACAACTGATGCTGGGCGCCTCGCAGATCAAGCTCACGGCCGGCGGCGGCGTGGCTTCGCCTCACAGCCCGCTGGACGTCGCCACCTTCAACGAGGACGAGCTTCACGCCGCGGTCGAGGCGGCGGCCAACTGGGGCACCTTTGTCTGCACCCACGCCTACACGTCGATCTCGGTGCAGCGGTCCATCGCCGCCGGTGTGAAGTGCATCGAGCATGCGCACCTGATCGACGAGCCTACGGCCCGTCTGATCGCCGAAAAAGGCGTCTGGCTGAGCACCCAGCCCTTTGTGGACATTGGCGGCGCAGCCGCGCTGGGTCCGGCCGAACAGGCGCAGATGCGCCAGGTCGTGGCGGGCACCGACCGGGTCTACAACTTGGCCCGGAAGTACAAGATCAAGACCGCGTTCGGGACTGACATCCTGTTTTCGCAAGCGCTGGCCGAGCGACAGGGCCAGGGCCTTGTTGATCTGACCCGTTGGTATACGCCGGCCGAGGCTCTGATCATGGCCACCTCCACCAACGCCGAGCTCTTCGCCATGACCGGCCTGCGTAACCCCTATCCCGGCAAGCTCGGGGTCGTGGAAGAGGGCGCGTTCGCCGACCTGTTGCTGGTTGATGGCAATCCGCTTGAGGACATCAAGGTGGTCGCGGACCCGGCGAAGAACTTCCTGATCATCATGAAGGACGGCAAGATCTACAAGGACGCGCTGAACTGACCTTCCGGCTTTTCGCGGGCAGGCCTCGCCCTGGGCGGGGCTTGTCAGCGAAAGCCATCCCAGCTCTTCTGCGGCCCGATTTTGCTCGCAGGGAGGCGACGATGACGCTGCAGACTCAGAAGGTCTGGAACGATCCCGAATACCTGCGGGCCGAGCAGTATCGAGACTCGTCAAACCTCGCGGCGCGGGCGAACCTTCACACCAAGTACGGGCGCGGCGACTGGTTCGCCTGGGTGGCCCAGCAGCCGGCATGGCCCGCTGCGGGCCAGGTCCTGGAGCTTGGCTGTGGCGCAGGCTGGTTCTGGACAAACGCCCTCGAACACGTCCCTCCGGGCTTGGAACTCACGCTGACCGACTTGTCGCCCGGCATGGTCGCCGAGACCGTGGCGCGGGTGCGCGGACTGTCCACCTGGGCTGCCGAAGGAGAGGCGGTCGACGCCTCGGCCCTACCGTTCGCCGCGGCCAGCTACGACGTCGTCCAGGCGCTGCACATGCTCTATCACCTGCCCGATCCGGCCAGGGGCGTGGATGAGATCGTCCGTGTCCTGCGACCTGGAGGTCTGGCCGTGATCGCCACGAACGGCCGCGACACCATGTCGGAACTGTTCGCTCTGAACGCGGCGGTGTTCGGCGGCTCCGCGCGGGATGAGACCATCGACGCGTTCAGCTTGGAGAAGGCCGAACTGATCCTGAGCGAGCGGTTCGCCGAAGTGGAGCTGCGGCTCTATCCGGACACGCTGCGGATCACCGACCCGGCCGATGTCTATGGCTACCACACCTCAAGCCCGCCTGGAGACGCCGCTACGCCAGAGCAGCAGGCGGCGCTGCGGCGGGTAATCGACGAGGCGTTCGCCAGGGGCGGGGGAGCGTTGACGGTGACCAAGTCGGTGGGCGTGTTCCTCTGCAGGAAAGCCGCCGACTGATCGCCCAATAGAAAGCGCGCCGGCCTTGCGACCGGCGCGCCCTTCGTAGACCTAGTCGCGCAGGCTGGCCGGCACCACGCCGCCATTTTTGGCAAGGGCGACCCACACCGCTTTTTGCAGGGCGATGTTCTGTTCGGCGCTGCCGTGCGGGCCAGCGGCGACGCCAAGCTCGGCGGCGAGTTCCTTGCGAGCCTCGAGGCTGGAATCCAGGTCCAGCATCTTCAGAAGGTCGACGATAGAGGTCCGCCAATTGCCGCCGCCGCCTTTTTGAACGGCGAGTTCAACAAGCACGACCTCGACATCCACCGGCTCGGGCGGAGGCGGAGGCGGGGGCGGCGCGGCGGCTGTGGGAGCGGCCGTCGGCGCAGGAGCCGGGGCCGCTGGCGCGGCCGCAGGCTTCTTGCGGTGGAGAATTTTGTCCATGATCGAGCTGAAAATGCCCATACGCCCGGCTCCCTTGTTTGCTGGTCCCAATTTAAAGCTCGGCCTTGGATCAGGTTCCCGGTCAGAAACCTTTGGTGATCGCTATGCCGTAGAGACGCGGATCAAGTAGGAAAACGCTGCGGGTCGCGCCCAGGTTCTCGTCATTGATGTCGAAGCCGACGATCGTGTTGTCGTCCATCAGGTTTTTCACGAACAACTGGACGTTCAGGTCGATGTCCGCATTGGCGAAAATCAGGCTGGCGTTGATGTTCTCCCAGGCCTCGATGCGGTCAAAGAACGCATTGTTGTACCGCATGTAGCTCTCCGACTGGCGGTAGTAGTCGCCGCGCAGGGTGGCGTTCCAGCCGTTCGGCAATTCCCACCGATACTGGGCGCCCAGCGAGACGGTCCATTCCGGGGCGTTGGGCAGTTCATTGCCCGACAGATCCTGGATCACCCCTTCGCCTGCGCCGCTGGCGAAGCGTGAGACGTTGGGGCCGTAGTTGTAGACGCCGCTGACCAGCGCGTTCGCCGTCGCCGCCGGCACGCCGGCGCCGATCAACCGCCCTCCGATGGTCGAGCCGGTCATGCTGGGACCCGCGCAGGCCAGGTTAGCCAATAGGGCTGGACCGCCAGACACCCGCAGGAGGTTGGCGACACCGGCGGCGTTCAGAATGCAGCCGCCATTGGTCGAGTTGGCGTAGATGTAGCTTGCATCGCCCTGGGCACGGTTGAAGGTGTCGACGACTTTGCCCTCCTCAATCTCGGTGTGGAGGTAGCCGATGTTGGCGTTGAGCCGCAGGTTGTTGATCGGCTCCCAGATCGATTCCAGTTCGGCGCCGTAGATCTCCGCGTCGATATTCTCGTTGTAGACCGAGCGGTTCACGCTGCGGCCGATCTGGTAGCCCTGGTACTTGTAGTAGAACCCGGTGAGGTTCAGCAGCAGTCGCCCGTCGGCCAGGGTGTTCTTCGTGCCGATCTCGTAGGCGTTGACGAACTCAGGCTCGTAGGTCGGGTTGAGGCCGAGCGCCACGACGCCGGGCGGGTTGAAGCCGCCGCCCTTGTAGCCCTTCGAATACGACGCATAGACCAGGGTCTGCTCGGTGAAGCTCAGATCGGGCGACCAGTCGACGTTCAGCCGTCCGGTGGTTTCCTGGAACTCAACGCTCTGAGGCACGGTGAAGTTGGGGCCTCGGCCCGGGGTGAACAGGGTCGAACCGCTGCCGCGGGTCCACTTTTCATCGTCGGTGTAGCGCAGGCCGAGCGTGACCCTCAGGTCGTCGGTCGCCTGCCAATAGACCTCGCCGAACGCCGCCTTGGACTTCAGCTCGTACTCGCTCAGGCTGACGAAATAGTTGTGGCCGGTGAAGTCGGGTTCGCGCAGCGGATCGACATAGGCGGCGGGCTGAACCACCCGGACCGCCGCGGTCGCCGCGTTGGTGGCGACATAGGTGATGCTGCTGGCCTTGTAGTCGATATAGATCCCGCCGACGTTGAAGTTGATCGCGCCGTCGAAGTTCGACTGCAGCCGCAGTTCCTGGCTCCATTGTTCATTGTGGGCTGTGCCGCCGCTCTCGCTCATCAGGCGGTCGGTCAGCCCAAGCTGCGGATCGTTCAGAGTTCCAGTCGGCGTGAACGGGGTGATCCCGAACGGCACCGACGAGTATCCACCGGTCGAGTCGCCGCGCGAGTAGCTTTCGTTCTCGTTGTAACTGGTGAGCGATGTAGCGGTGAGGGTGGGGGTGACGTCCCACTCCAGGTTCAGGGTGTAGATGTCGGTGCGCGGCCGATAGATCGGCCGGCCATAGACTTCGACTTCGCGCAGGTCGCGCGAGATGGTCTTGCCGGCGAAGGCGTCGGTCGCTTGCAGCCCGATCTGCCGGGCGATGATGCCGGTGAAGGTCGAGAGCTGATTGGTCGTCCCATAGACGTCCTGCCCGTAGACCGAGGCGGGTAGGCATCCCTGGGTGAACGCCGCCTGGGCTGCTCCTGTCGGTACGCCGCCGACGCTGGTGAGGCCGATGTCCTTGGCGCAGAGCTGCTTGCGCGCGCCGCGCGTGTCATCCTCTGAGAAGGTGTCCCACAGCAGGAAGCCGCGGAAGTTCTCGCTCGGCGTGAAGCCCAGGGTGACGCGGCCGGCCCAGATCTGCCGGTCATCGACGTCCTGACCGTTCAGGGTGTTGCTGGTGTAGCCGCTGCGCTGAAGCGCAAAGCCGGCCAACCGCAACTGGAACATGTCGCCCAGCGGCACATTGATGAACCCCTGGTACTTCAGGCTGTCGAAATTGCCGAACTCGGCGGTGATCGAGGCGTCGAAGGTGTCGATCGGCTTGTTGGTGATGACGTTGACCACGCCGCCGGTGGCGTTGCGGCCGAACAGCGTGCCCTGCGGTCCGCGCAGCACCTCGACCCGCTCGACATCATAGAACTCGGCGTCGGCCAGCCGGTTGGAGGTCAGCGGCACGTTGTTGTGGTGCACGCCCACCCCGTCGTCGCCGCCGGTCGAGACCAGTTGCGCCCCGACCCCGCGGATCTGGAAATTGGTGCGCAGCGAGCGCCGGGTGAAGGTGAGGTTGGGGACGGACTGGACCAAGTCGCCGGCGGTGTCGATGCCCTTGGCGCGCAGCGCTTCCTCGCTGAAGGCCGAGACCGCGATCGGCACGTCCTGGACCGACTCCTCGCGTTTGGTGGCGGTGACGATCAGTTCTTCGATCAGCGGGCCGCCGCTCGAAGACTGAGCCCATGCGGGTGTGGAGCAGGCAAGCGCGAGCACGGACGCAGAAGCCAACAAGGCCTTGGTCATTCTTCCCTCCCTGGCCCCCGATTATTGGCGGGGGTCTTGTTGATGACGGTCCTCGTCAAGCGGGACCGTTCAGGGGGAAAGCTAGGGTAGTATCTTACGCGGCGTCAAACGACTTGTGATTACAGTATCGCCCGGCCAGGTTGCGACTACGATATTGAGCGAACCGCTGGATGTGATCAGCCGAAGGGCTTTTCTAAGCTTGGCTGTGGTTGCGTGAACCATGCCGCGCCGTCGACCGTCACGTAGAAATGATCTTCCAGCCGCACGCCAAAGGTGTCGGGGATCACGATCATCGGCTCGTTGGAGAAGCACATACCTGGCGCGAGCGGGGTCTTGTCACCGCGCACCAGATAGGGCGCTTCGTGGATCGACAGGCCAATGCCGTGGCCGGTGCGGTGGGGCAGGCCCGGCAGGTCATAGTCGGGGCTCATGCCGCCGGCCACCAACACAGCGCGCGCCACCGCGTCGATCTCTTCGCAAGGCACACCCGGCTTCACGGCCGCGAAGGCGGCGGCCTGAGCCTGTTTTTCCAGGTCCCAGATGCGCCTCTGCTCGGGGGAGGGTTCGCCGAACACATAGGTGCGGGTGATGTCGGAGTTGTAGCCCTGGACCCGGCATCCGGTGTCGATCAACACGATCTCGCCCTCGGACAGGCTTTGTTCGCCTGGCAGGCCGTGCGGATAGGCGCTGGCGACCCCGAACTGCACCGCGCAGAACGAAGACCCGTCGTCGGCCCCCAGCGCCCGGTGTGCTTGGTCGATGAAGCGGCGCACTTCGCCCGTGGTGATGCCGGGAGCCAGGATCTTCGCGGCCCGGCGGTGGACTTCCAGCGTCATGGCCTTGGCCTGGGACATCAGCGCCAATTCGGCCGGCGACTTGATCATTCGGCAGCCGTCCACGACCGGCGCGCCGTCCAGCAGCACTAGGCCGGGGGCGGCCTTGCGGACCCCGTCGAAGACAAAGAACGGCAGGGCGGGATCTATGGCGAGCGTCCGGGCGTCGCCCAGCCCGCGGGCTGTCAGGGCGTAGGGGCTCTCGTGTTCTTCCCAAAGCAGCATCTCAGCCTCGATCGCGATCGAAGCCTCCAGCGATCCGAGCTCGAAGCGTGGGCAGATCATGCGCGGCGTGCCCTCACGCGGCAGGATCATCGCCACCAAACGCTCGGTGGCGCCCCAGCCGACCCCGGTGAAGTAGCGCAGGCTCGGGCCCGCGCCGATGATCAGGGCGTCGGCGCCGATCTGAGCCATCAGTTCGCGGGCATGAGCCAGGCGAGCCTGACGTTCCTGCGCGCTGATCGCCGGAGCGACGTCAGGCCAGGGTTTCAGGTCCGCCAGTTCGGCCTGCGCCGTCGAGCCACCGATGCCATTGGCCATGATCGTCTCCAGGTAAAATTCGCCGCCGCTGGCGGGCGAACATTCGGGTCCGTATATAGCCGGGCATGGCCGAAGCCTTCAACGAACTGACCCTGCCCGCCGAGAAGGCGGAACGCTACGCTACCGTGGCCGAGGAGATCGCCTCGGTGCTCGATGGCGAGCCCAACCTGACCGCGCGCATGGCGACTGTCGCCTCGATGCTGGCGGCCAGTTTCGACACCTTCTTCTGGACCGGCTTCTATGTGGTCGACCCGCAGAAGGAGCGCGAGCTGGTCGTAGGACCTTATCAAGGTACGCTTGGTTGCCTACGCATCGCCTTTGGGCGCGGCGTTTGCGGAACCGCGGCGGCCAGCGGCCAGACCCAACTGGTGCCTGACGTTCACGCTTTTCCCGGCCACATCGCCTGCGACGGCCTTTCGGCGAGCGAGGTGGTGGTCCCAGTTTTTGATAGCGCCGGACAGCTCATCGCCGTGTTCGACGTCGATTCCACGGAGCTGGCCGCGTTCGACGAGGTAGACGCCCAGTGGCTCGAGAAAATCCTGAAGGCGACCTTTTCCTAGGTCGTTGGCTTACGCCGCGTCGCGTACCTAAATTACCTCTCGAAGCGCGATAGACGCGCAAAACTCGGGAGCGGAACAATGGGCGAAGCCTATATCGTCGCAGCGACGCGTACGGCTGGCGGCCGCAAGGGCGGCAAGCTGAAGGATTGGCACCCGGTCGATCTGGGCGCGGCTGTGCTCAACGACCTGATGGACCGAACGGGCGCCGACCCGGCCCTGGTCGAAGACGTGGTCATGGGCTGCGTCGGCCAGGTGGGCGAACAGGCCATCAACGTCGCGCGTAATTCGGTGCTGGCCTCGCGCCTGCCGGAAAGCGTTCCGGGCACCAGCGTCGACCGCCAATGCGGTTCCTCCCAGCAAGCCCTGCACTTCGCCGCGCAGGCGGTGATGAGCGGCACCATGGACGTCGTGATCGCCGCTGGCGTCGAGAGCATGACCCGCGTGCCCATGGGCCTCTCGGCCGCCCTGCCGGCTCAGAACGGCTTTGGCTCCTACATGAGCCCCGGCATCCAGAAGCAGTACCCGAACATCCAGTTCAGCCAGTTCATGGGCGCCGAAATGGTCGCCGAGAAGTACGGCCTGACCAAGGATGAGATCGACGAGTACAGCTACCAGTCGCACCAGCGTGCGATCGCCGCGACCCAGGCCGGGGCCTTTAAGAACGAGATTGTCGGCCTTGAGATCACCGACGCCGAAGGCAATGTGACGATCCACACGATCGACGAAGGCATCCGCTTCGACGCCAGTCTCGACGGCATCAAGGCCGTGAAGCTGCTGCGGGAGGGCGGCCGCCTGACCGCCGCCTCGTCCAGCCAGATCTGCGACGGCGCCTCGGGCGTGATGGTCGTGTCGGAAAAGGGCCTGAAGGAACTGGGCGTCAAGCCGCTGGCCCGCATCCACCACCTGTCGCTGCTCGGTCACGACCCGGTGATCATGCTGGAAGCCCCGATCCCGGCGACCGAGCGCGCCCTGAAGAAGGCGGGCATGAGCGTGAACGACATCGACCTGTTTGAAGTCAACGAAGCCTTCGGTTCGGTCCCGGTCGCCTTCATTAAGACGCTGAAGGCCGATCCGGCCCGGGTGAACGCCAATGGCGGCGCCATCGCGCTCGGCCACCCGCTTGGCGCCTCGGGCACCAAGCTGATGACCACTCTGCTGAACGGCCTGGAACAGCGTGGCGGCCGCTACGGCTTGCAGACGATGTGCGAGGGCGGTGGTATGGCCAACGTCACCATCGTCGAACGACTCTAAGACAGGACTTGCCATGACCGGACGCATCTTCGCTATCACAGGTGCGTCCGGAGTTCTGGGCTCGGCGGTGGCCAAGGCCGCCGCCGAACGCGGGGCGCGCGTCGCCCTGATCGACTTCGCAGATCATGCCGAGGTGTTGAAGGATTGCGGTCCGGACGCCCTGATGCTGGGCGGCGTGGACCTCACCGATGCGGTGGCCGCCAGCGCGGCTATCGACGCGGTGGCCGACAGGTTCGGCGGCCTGGACGCCCTGATCAATGTGGCCGGCGGCTTCAAGTGGGAGACGCTGGAGAACAGCCTGATGGCCGGTTGGCATCGGCTCTTCTTGATGAACGTCCAAACCGCCGCCAATTCCAGCCGAGCAGCTATTCCGTATCTCCGGCGCAGCGCCGCAGGCCGGATCGTCAATATCGGCGCCAATGGCGCGCTGAAGGCCGCGGCCGGCATGGGGCCCTATGCGGCGTCCAAGGCCGGCGTTCACGCCTTGACCGAAAGCCTGGCCGAGGAACTGAAGGCTGACGGAATAACGGTCAACGCGGTCCTGCCCTCGATCATCGATACCCCTACCAATCGCGCGGACATGCCCAAGGCCGACTTTGCATCCTGGGTGTCTCCCAGCGAGCTCGCGGCGGCGATCCTGTTCCTGGCGTCCGAAGAGGCCAGCGCGATAACTGGCGCGCTGTTGCCGGTGACCGGCCGGGTCTAGGCGCTGTAGCGTCGGCGCCTCACGGGCGGGCCAATTTCGCTCAGCCCACGAACCTTTTCTCGCCTTCGGTATGCAATCCCGCCTAACCTTGGCCGCAAGGGGAGGGGAGCCCCGAGTAATGAAGATGGCCTTTGCCGCCGCGTTAGCGGTGACGTTCGTATCAAGCTTGGCCGTCGCCCAGGAACAGCCCGCCGCAGCCGTCGGCGTGATCGCCTATCCGCCGGCCTTCTTTGCCGAGATGGGGCCATCGACGGCTCTCGACATGGTGCAGCGCCTGCCGGGTTTCTCCTTCGACAAGGGCGCGGTGGTGCGCGGCCTGGCGGGCGCGAGTGGCAATGTGCTGATCGACGGCGAGCCGCCGGTTTCCAAGAACGACACCCTGGAAGAGATCCTCAAGCGCATCCCTCACGGATCGGTCGCAAGGATCGACGTGATCCGGGGCGGCGCGCCCGGCGTTGATATGCAGGGGCGGACCGTCATCGCCAACGTGGTCCGCAAGCAGGGCGCTGGCGCGCGCGGCGCCGCGAGCTTCTCGACCCAGCCGCTCTATGACGGGCGGGTCCTCAATGCGTTTCGCGCCGAGGGGCAATGGCGTTGGGACGGCAAGCTCGTTGAACTCTCCATGGTGAACGGCAAGGGGCCGGACGACACGCTCGGCGACGGGCCGCGTGTCCGCTACGGACCGAACGGCAAGCCCATCATCGTCTCCGATGTGGACGCCGACAGCCAGGGGCTGCGGGAATGGGTGACGGGGGCCTTCGAAACGCCGATGGCGCGTGGCCGGCTGCGGCTGAACGGCGCCTATATGAAAACCACCTCGACCTCGGAGATCTATGATCGCCTGAGCGTCCCAGGCCCGGCGCTGGAATACGAATACATCACGCCGGATCGTCTCCAGGCCGAACTTGGCGGGCGCTTCGTGCGGACCTTCGGCGCGACCTCGCTGGAGGCGCTGGCCTTCCAGCAGTGGAACAATCTCGACACCAAGGCGCGGTTCGAGTCGGCGGCCGTCGACCGGCTGTTCCACAGCGACAAGCAGGTTACCGAAACGGTCGGCCGGGTGAACCTGCGCCGGCGGATATCGAGCGACCTTGCGTTGGAAGCTGGCGTCGAGGGCGCCTTCAACGCTCTGGACAGCAACACGACCCTGATCGTCAACGGCTTCAAGGTGGTGGTGCCGGCCGCCGATGTGCGGGTGGAGGAGGCGCGGGCCGAGCCCTATGTCGTGGCGACCTGGCGGCCGAGCACGGACCTGACGATCGAGGGCGCGCTCCGGCAGGAGGTGTCGAAGATCACCTCAACCGGCGACGTCAATCTTGAGAAATCACTCAGCTTCACCAAGCCAAGGCTCGCGGTGACCTGGGCGCCCAGCCCGCTGAACCAGTGGCGAGGGCGTCTGGAGCGCGAGGTCAGCCAGCTCAATTTCGATGACTTTGTCGCCTCTTCCTCGGTGGCCAGCACTGGGGTGCTGATCGCCGGCAATCCCGATCTTTCGCCGCAGCAGGCCTGGGTGATCGAGGGCGCCTATGAGCGCAGGTTCTGGACCTCGGGCGCGGCGGTGCTGACGCTGCGCCACTATGAGCTGACCGATGTGATCGACCGCGCGCCCATTCGCGTCGGTCTGGTCGTCGCCGACGGTCCCGCCAATATCGGCGATGGGACTAAGGACGAGGTCGCGGTAAGTCTCTCGGCGCCGCTCGACCGGCTGCTGCTGAAGCGCGCCACCATCAAGGGCCAGGCGACGTGGCGGCGCTCGGAGGTGATCGATCCGACCACGGGGGACGCGCGCGAGATTTCCGGCCTGCATCCCGTCGATTGGGAGCTTCACTTCACCCAGGACCTGCCGGCGCTGAAGGCCAATTGGGGGATCGACGTCCTCGGTGGTTTCCGTGAGAGCTATTATCGCCTGACCGAGATCGAGACGCGCAAGCTCGAAGCCTTCGCCACGGTCTACGCCGAGGTGAAGCCGAGGCCCGATCTGATCCTGCGGGTGGAGTTGCAGAACGTCACCGGCCGCGACGTGCAGCGTATCCGTGAGGTCTATCTGGGGCCGCGTGACCTCGGCGTGCTCGCCTATACCGACGTCCGGAACCTGGAATGGGGACGCTGCCTGTTCGTGCGCCTGCGCAAGACCTTCGGCTGACGCTCAGTTAGCGTGTGGGCGCCACACGCCATACCGCCTTGCCGACATCATCGGCGACCAGCAAAGCGCCGGTCTTGTCCACCACCACGCCGACCGGGCGGCCCTGAGCCTCGTCCCTGGTGTTCAGGAAGCCGGTCAGGAACACCTCGGGCGGGCCGCTTGGCTTGCCGCCTGCGAACGGGACGAAGACGACGCGATAGCCGCTGGGCGGGCGGCGATTCCAGGATCCGTGCTGCCCGACGAAGGCCCCGCCCTTATAGCGCTCCGGGAACAGGTCGGAGCGGTAGAAGGTGAGGCCTAGCGAGGCTGTGTGGGGACCCAGCGCGTAGTCCGGGGCGCGCGCCTTGGCGACCAGATCCGGCCGTGCCGGCTTCACCCGGCTGTCCACGTGTTGGCCGTAATAGCTATAGGGCCAGCCGAAGAAGTCGCCGTCGCGCACGCTGGTCATGTAGTCGGGGACCAGGTCGTCGCCGAGCATGTCGCGCTCGTTGACCGCGGTCCAGATCAAGCCGGTGGCGGGTTCAAAGTCCAGGCCGTTCGGATTGCGCAGGCCCGATGCGAACACGCGCGCTGGCCCGGCGGGGAGTGGGTATTGGACGATGGCTGCGCGGCCGGCCTCGGCCTCGATACCATTCTCGCCGACGTTCGAGTTCGACCCCACGGTGGCGTAGAGTTTCGAGCCGTCGGGGCTGGCCACCACGTTCTTGGTCCAGTGATGGTTGATCGGACCGCCGGGCAGATCAAACACCTTCACGCCCGCGCCCTGAACGCTCGTCTGCCCGTCGACATAGGGGAAGCTGACCACGCCGTTGTCATTGGCGACATAGAGCTTGCCGCCGGCCAAGGTCATGCCGAAGGGGCGCTGCAAGCCCTCGGCGAAGGTCGTGCGCATCTCGGCCACGCCGTCGCCGTCGGCGTCGCGCAGCAGCAGGATGCGGTTGGGGCTCTGCTGGATCGCGCCCGCCTTTTTCTGCAGCAGATTGGCGACGTATCCCTGGATGCCGCCGCCGGACGAGGCCTCGGACGAGGCCTCGGAGACCAGCACGTCGCCGTTGGGCAGCACCAACAACCAGCGCGGATGGGCGAGGTCGCCGGCGAACCGGCTCACGGTGAACCCCTGCGGCGCTGTTGGCTGTGCACCCGCCGGCCAGCCGACCGCCTGGCGTGCGTTGAGCGTTGGGATCGGGCTGGTCTTCGGCTCAGGCAGGACGGGCTTTGGCCCAAACCCCGCGAACGGCTCGGGCGAGCCCTGAGTGCAGGCGGCAAGGCTAATGGCGGCGAGGCCGCAAGCGGTGAAGAGCGATCGCATGTGGGACTCCTGATCCGAGCCTGAACGTGCGGCTGGACCGCAGGATGCCTGGGCTTGGCTAATCGCCTCCAGACAAAATCTGACGAACTTCATCTGTAGCCTAGGCTACGCCTCGCAGGCCGATATCTTCCCTAGGCTTCCAAGGCTGGCTTTCGAAGATGCCTGCGAGTTGCTTTGAGCCGGCTAGCGGCCGGCGACAAGGCGGATCAGTCCATACCAGACCAGCAGGTTCACCAGCAGGGCGAGCAGCAGCCGCCAGTTGAATATCCAGCCGCCGCCAGAGCGCGCGCGGGCGATCGCGCGCCGCAGAGGGCCAGTGACGAACGGCAAGCGGGACATCTCTGTGTTTCCTCGCTGCGATCATTGAGTGGCGTCGGAATACAGTGAAGCTTCGCACACGCCTAACGCCACGTCTTGATGTTACGCATTCCACCGCGACTTGGCCGGCGCCACTCTGGGATGCACGAGGCTGCCGGCGAGATCGCGTGTTGGATCGCCAGATGCAGCCCACGAAATGGGCGCCCTGCCTACGGTTCGGGGTCCCGGCTTGCGGAGCGTTGACTTCGTCCAGGTTTCGCTGAGGCTTGAGGAAGCAGATCAAGCGTTACCTTGTGAGGGATCAATGGTCGCCGACAATTATGCCTATTCACTTGCTCAGGACGAACTTGGCTGGCGGTGGAGAGTCTATGACGAAGACGGCGAAGTTGTTGGCGCTGGCCGCAAGGCGACTCAGGGCGCGGCCGAGATCGAAATAAAGCGCACTATCGCGGTGGTGTTTGCTGCGGGCATGGCAAGCCGCACCTTGGAGGTGAGGCGCCTGATCGATCCGCCAAGCGTTGGCGCCGGCGCCGCGATCGGCGTGTTCGCCGCCGATCGCTAGGGAGCAGTTTCAGAAGCTGTCGCGTGGCATGGCCAGTCGCGCGCGCCCTTCATCCTGGACGGGGGGTTGCTTCAAGGCCTTGGCGGGCAAGCTGTTCGGGGCCGCCTTGAGCGTTTCGTCGAGCTTGGCGACGGTGATCTCGGCCACCTCCGACACGATCTGGCGCGGCTCGGGCGCTGGCGTGGCTGGTTCCACCGCGACGGCCTCCAATGCAAAGGCGGCCGTGTCTAGCGCGGCGGGCCGCAAACCTTCGTCGCTTTCACCCCCGAGGTAGCGGCCTGCAAAGGCGCCGGCTTGGCCATCGCCGCCGGGCCGTCGGTAAAAGATGTGCGCGCCGATTGTCGCGACCTTCTGCAGGCTGGGGCTCCAATAGGGGGCCACATAGTCCGCATGATAGTGGGTAGCGTAGCCGACCTCGGGATCGACTTGCCCTTCCAAAGCCGCCAGGGCGACGCTTTGAGCGCGGCGCCAGCCGGCCGCTGTTGGCGCGCGCGCCAGCGAACCGTCGCAGGTGAAGGTGAACTGGCAACCTGTTGAGCGGGTCGATCCCTCGAACACCACCCCGCAGACGGTCTTTGGATAGGCCGGGTGGCGGAGCCGGTTGAGCACGACCTGAGCCACCGCGCGCTGACCGCCGGCGCTTTCATGCCCAGCCTCATAATAGATCGCCGCCGTCAGGCAGTTCACGGCCCGGACACGATCGGCGACGCGGTCGCTCGCCAGGACGAAAGGCGTGGCCGCGGCGCCCACGGCCAATTCAGGATTGGCGGCGTTCCAAAGTCGGGCCGAGGCCGCCGTCGTCTGGGGCTGCAATGAAAGGAGTGTCAGCGGCTGGGGCGCTGCGGGCGCCGCTTGGCGAGTTGCCGGCGCGGTGTCGTTGAGCCACCAGGGCGTGGAGGCTGCGAGCGCTACGCTGAAAACGCCCGCCGAAAGCGCGGCTAGGCCAAGCTCGGCGCCGGCCATGCTCCATGATCGTATCGCGGTGAACGTCAATTCGCATTCCCTTTGTCGGGCGCTGACGTTCTAGCCTTCATGGGGCGTGACGCTGTCGAGGGGCGACTTGGGGGCGGTTGTTTGGCCCAAAAGCTCAGAAAGCGCGCATGACGCGACGGGTGTTTGCTTAAATTATCGCCACAAAATCTGTGTGGATCGCTGCGAAAGCGTCACTGTTTGGAAAGCGTAAGTATTAGATTCTGTAGTGAAGCTTGATGGGGCGAAATTTGCTCAAGCAATATAGTTGCGGCGCCCGATTTTCGGCTTTCCTGCACAGAATTTGATCGAGTTTGCAGATGTCCGGTGCGCCAGGGCGCCGGAGTGATCGAGCGCCATGTGATGAGCCTAGCCTCGAGTCATGGCGATTGTTCCTGTCATCATGTGTGGTGGAGGAGGATCTCGGCTCTGGCCGACCTCCCGGCCAAGCCGACCCAAGCAATTCCTGCGTTTGCTTGGCGATCGATCACTATTCCAAGAGACGATCAGGCGTCTGTCTGGCCTGCCCGGCCTCTTGGACCCGGTCATCGTCGCCGGGGTGGCGCACGAGGTCTTGATCGCTGAGCAGCTAGAGGAGATCGGGCAGGCGGCGACCGTCCTGCTGGAGCCTGAGCCGAGAGACTCAGGTCCGGCCATCACTGCGGCCATGCTGCACATCGCCGAACGGGATCCCCACGCGATCGCGGTCGTACTGGCCTCCGATCACCACATCCCGGCGGTTGGGGCCTTCCAGGATGCGATCCTGCGGGCCGTCGATGTCGCAGGCCAGGGCCGCCTGGTGGTCTTGGGGGTCAAGCCGGACGCGCCGTCCAGCGCCTATGGCTACATCCGGCCGGGCAAATTGATCGACGCGCAAACCGGAGGCCGAGAAGTCGATCGCTTCGTCGAGAAGCCAGATCGCGCCACCGCTGAACGCTATCTCGAGGAAGGCTGTCTCTGGAACAGCGGCAACTTCGTTGCTCCGGTCAGCCTGTTGATCGACGAGCTCAAGTTGCATGCGCCTGAGCTGATCTCTCCCGTCTCCCTGGCCTTGGCTGAGGGCGTGCGGATGGGCGCGGCGCGCCGCTTGGCCGCCCGGTTCAGCGAAACGCCGAAGATTTCCTTCGACTACGCGGTGATGGAGAAGACATCTCGCGCGGCCGTCCTGCCCGTCGACTTCACCTGGTCGGACCTGGGCGCCTGGGATGCGGTCTGGGCCGCCGGCGACCGCAATCTCGAAGCTAACAGTGTCAAGGGTTCGGCCCTCCTCATCGACACCGCCGGTGCGGTGGTTCGCGCCGCGGACGGCATGATGGTCTCGACGGTCGGGATCAAGAACCTGGCGGTCATCGTCGAGCGCGACGCGGTGTTGGTCTGTGCGCTCGACAGCGCCCAGAGCGTTAAGACCGTCGTCGAGCGTATCAACGAAAGAAGCTGGGCTCCGGCGGGCGAAACCTCGAGCCTGACCAGGGACCTGCAGGAGCTTTCCCACCGACTGGACGACTGGCTGGACGTCTCGGCCTTGCCGCTCTGGTGGAGTCTGGGCGCCGACCATTCCCGTGGCGGGTTCCACGAGCATCTTTCCCTGGCCGGGCGCCCCGTTGACGGCGTGCGGCGCGCTCGTGTGCAGATGCGCCAGGTCTACGTCTATGCGGCGGCGGGCGCTGCGGGCTGGGGCGGGCCGTGGCGCCAAGCCGTGGATCACGGCTTGGATTATTTCGAGCGCTGCTATCGCCGCAGCGATGGCCTGTTCCGCACGGTCGTCGACGCCTCCGGCGCGCCGGTCGACGAGACGGCGATGCTGTACGATCAGGCCTTCGCCCTGTTGGCATGGGCCACGGCGGCGCAGGTCACACGCAGCCCGGCCTTCGAGAACAAGGCCTGCGAGTTGCTGGAGCGGATCAAGGATCAGCGCCGGTGCTCCCTGGGCGGCTTTGCAGAGGCTGGGGAGAGCTCCCATCAGTCCAACCCGCACATGCACTTGCTGGAGGCGGCGCTGGCCTGGATGGCGGTCGGCCGCTCGCCGTGCTGGGAGGCCCTGGCGCAGGAGATCGTCAACCTGGCGCTCAGCCGTTTCATCGACGCCGACCGGGGCTATCTGCGGGAACATTTCGACGCTGCATGGCGTCCAGCCGCCGGGGACTTCGGAAGGATCGTCGAGCCGGGGCATCAGTTCGAATGGTCGTGGTTGCTGGGCCGCTGGTTCAAACTGACCAGCGACCGGGCGGCGCTGGAAGCGGCCCGAGTGCTCTTCAAGCATGGCGTGGCGGGCGTGGATCCGCGTCGCGGCGTCGCCGTGGACTCGCTGAATGACGACCTGGAAATTCGCAACCCGCAGGCGCGGTTGTGGCCGCAGACCGAGCGCCTGAAGGCGGCGCTGTTGCTCGCCGAACTCGATCCTCTTCAGCGGCGGTTCTATGAGGCGGAGGCGGCCGCGGCGGCCCGCAGCCTGCTCAACTATCTGCAAGCCCCTGTACTCGGCGTCTGGCGCGACAAGCTCTCGGCGGATGGATCGTGGAAGGACGAGCCGGCTCCGGCCAGTTCGCTCTACCACATCGCCTGCGCCATCTGGGAGTTCCGGCGCCGGCAGGAGGTCGGCCGAAGCGACCTCGCCGCCGACGTCGCGGTCATGGCCGCGGCGCGGGGCTTCATCGGCGCCGGCCAGCCGGCGGGTTCCTTCCTTGAAGGCGGTGTCTGATGGACGTGACAAGAGCGACCCCGGTTCTGGTGGTTGGCGGCGCGGGCTATATCGGCGCCCACACGGTCAAGGCGCTGAGCGACCTCGGCTATCGTCCAGTGGTCTACGACAATCTGAGTTCGGGTTTCCGGGAGGCGTGCCTCTGGGGTGACTTCGTGCACGGCGACGTGCGCGACGGCCGGGCGCTTCGCGAGGTGATGACCACCCACCAGATCGGCGCGGTCATTCACTTTGCGAGCCTCATCGAGGTGGGACGCTCGGTGGCCCGGCCGGACCTCTTCTGGGAGGTCAATGTGGGCGGCACCACCAGCCTGCTCTGCGCCATGCGCGAGTGCGGGGTTTCCCGGCTGGTGTTTTCCTCGACGGCGGCGGTCTACGGCGCGGGGGCTGGCGAAGGGAACGCGGCCCTTAACGAGGAACTGCCCAAGGACCCCACCAGTCCCTATGGCGACACCAAACTTGCCTGCGAGCGGATGATCGCCAACCAGGCGGCGGCGTTCGGCATCACCGCCGTCGCCCTGCGCTACTTCAACGCCGCTGGAGCCGACCCGTCGGGCCTGATCGGCGAGGCGCATGATCCGGAGACCCACCTCATTCCCTTGGCGATCGCCGCGGCGACTGGAGCCGGCAAGCCTCTGACCGTGTTCGGCGAAGATTTCGATACGCCCGATGGGACCTGCCTAAGAGACTATATCCACGTCAACGACCTGGCGGCGGCCCATGTCGCCGCCTTGCAGGCGCCGCTGCCCCACGGGGCGTTTGAGGCGGTCAATGTCGGGGCGGGGGAGGGCCGCTCCGTCCGGCAGGTGATCGAGGCGGTGACGCAGGCGACTGGCAGGCCGGTGCCCTACACGGTCGGCGGTCGGCGGGCTGGCGATCCGGCCAGCCTGGTAGCCGATCCGGCTCGGGCGGCGAGCTTGCTTGGGTGGAAAGCGCAAAGGTCGGGGCTGCTGCAAATCGTACAGGACGCCACGGCTTGGCATCGCGCGCAACGCTATGGACGGGTCGCTGCGGCGACGGGTCAGATCCTGGAACTTCACCGCCGGGCGGCGGCGGGCGGCTAGGGCCGCCCTTACGTCAGAAGTAGCGCTCGCCGATGCGGATCGTGTCGCCTGGCTGGACCTTCTCGGTCGCCGTCAGGGGCATGGCCTGCTCGGCGTCAGCCCCGGCGCGCTTGATGAAGACCTTCTTGGTGTTGGCCCGGTAGGTAAAGCCCGAGGCCGCCGCCACGGCGTTCAGCACGGTAAGCCCGTTGGCGTAGGGGTACTCGCCCGGCTTAGTCACCTCGCCCAGCACGTAATAGGGGCGATAGGAAATGACCTCCACGGTCATGCGTGGGTCCTGCAGGTAGCCGTCCTTCAGCGCGGCGACGAGGCTGGCCTTGAAGTCGGCGACGGAGCGCTTGGCCGCCGGGATTTCTCCAACCAGCGGGAATGAGACCGCGCCGCGATCGCCGACCACGAACTCTCCGGTCAGATCGGCTTCGCCATAGGTGGTGATGCGCAGCTTGTCGCCTGGGCCGAGCTGATAGCCCATGTCGGCGTCCGTCGTCGGCGCTACGGCGGTGAGGCTCGGCGAGGCGGCTGGCGCTGACCCGCAGGCGGTGCATACGAGAAGGAGCGCGAAGGAGAGAGATTTGAGGAATGCTTTCATTCGCCGAATCCAATCTGTCGAAGTTCGTCAACAACGGTCTTCAAGCTATGCGCCGAGCCGCCCGCCTTGGCAGTCCTCTGCAAACGAGTTCGGCGATCCGAAGTCACTCTGCCCAATTTTGCATCACCTTGCGCCTAGCGCCTGACATCCCGCCACATCGCCAAACTTTGTGGCGAAACTCTGGGGAAACTGGTCGACATCCACGCGGGGGCTGGGGCGAACTTGGAAGGATGCGACCGATCCCGACGCTGTCTCAGCAGGCCCGATGCCCAGGATAACCGTTTCCATCCTCGGTTCGCCATCCATGATCTCCCTTCGCGTGGCGGGGGCGGGTCTGGTCGTGGGGCTTCTCGCTCTCTGTCCTCATCCTGCGGCGGCGCAGGACGCGATGTTCAAGCGCGGTGAAAATGTCGGCGTGCTTGAGCGGCCCCGGCCCGGCTATGAGGCCCTGGGCATCCGAGCCGGCGGGTTCATTGTCTATCCAAGCCTGACCTTGCGCGCCGAGTACGACGACAACCTGTTCGCGCGCCCGCAGGCCGAGAGCGACACGATCATCACCACAACGCCCAGCCTGGAGGTTCGCTCTGACTGGGGCCGCCACGCGGTGACGTTGTCGGCCGACGCCAACCTCAAGCGGCACGACCGCTTCAAGTCGGAAGACACCGACACCTGGAGCAGCGTGGGGCAGGGGCGCCTGGATGTGTCGCGCGATACGACCTTGGGCGCTCGGGCCTCGTTCGCCGATCGGGTCGAGCCGCGAACCGTCGCGAACTCGGCGGTCGAGTCGGCCGAACCGATCCAGTATCAGGTCCAGTCGGCCAATCTCATAGCCACCCACCAGTTGAGCCGCGTGAAGCTGGTCGGGCGCGCCGAACTGGCCCGCTACGACTATCAGGACGGGCGGGACCTGGCCGGGGGCGTGATCGACGAGGACTATCGCGACCATACCGAGCTCGATGTGAGGGCCAAGGCCGCCTACGCCCACAGCCCCTCGACCGCCTTCTTCGCCGAGCTCGGGGCTCAGCAAATGAACTACGAGCGGTCGGCCGGGCCCAACCGGGACTCAGACGGGATCACGGCGCTGGCCGGTGTCGATCTGGAGATCACCCGCCTGATCACGGGCGAGTTCAGCGTCGGCTACCTTCATCAGAGCTTCAACGACCCGGCCTATGAGGACATCTCAAATCCGCACTATCGGATGCGGATCGACTGGTATCCCACGCCTCTGATCACGGTCGGTCTTACGGCGACGCAAAGGGTCAGCGACAGCTCGCTTGCTGAAGCTCCAGCATTCCTGGCCCGTACGGTAGAGGTCAAGGCCGATTATGAGCTTCTCCGTAACTTGATCATTTCTGGTCAAATACACGGCGCCGATGAGGACTATAGGGGCATCGACAGGCGGGATCGTCGCTACGGCGCGAGTCTGAGCGCGAATTACCTCGTGAACCGCACGGTGGGTGTCAGCATGCGCTACAAATTCGAGACGTTGAACTCGTCCGGCGCGAGCCAGGGACGTGACTTCGACGACCAGAGCATCAGCCTGGCCCTGGTTTTCCAGCGCTAGGGCAGGTGCTTCCCAGGCGGCTCCGGCTCGGGGCCGCCACATCGGGCGAGGCGATTGTTGATGAAGGCGCTGCAACGGTACCGTGGACCCGTCGAAGCCGAACAAGCGATTATCCACGTCGACTCAGATCCACATGACGAGGCTGCAGATCGGCTCGATCTACAGAAGCTGATCTCGGCCTTCCGGCGGAGACGGGGCGTGTTCTTCCTCGCCCTGGTGAACTGCATCGCCATCGCGCTGCTGATTACGGCCCACCAGCAGGCGACCTACACCTCCACCGCGCGCCTGATGATCAACAGCCGCGAACAGCAGGTGACGCCGCGGGATGACCAGAGCGCCCTCTCGGCCCTGCCCAGCACGTCCCCGGCGGTCGACAGCGAGGTCGAGGTCATCGGTTCTCGCGAGCTCGCGCGGCGGGTGGTCGCGACGTTGGGCCTGGATCGCGATCCGGCTTTCAATCCTGCATTACAGCCGAAAAAAGTGAGCTTCCTCGGTAGGTTATTCGGGAATTCTCAGGCCGATCCTTCGGCGCCAAAAGCCACGGGCGACGACCAGGTCATCATCGACAGGCTGCTCGCCGGCTTGTCGGCCCGGCGGGTCGGGGCGACCTATGCGATCGACGTTTCTTACACTTCAAGCGATCCTAGGAAGGCGGCGCTGATCGCCGACACCTTCGCCAAGACCTATGTGAGTGAGCAACTCGCGGCCAAGGCTAGCGCCAATCGCCAGGCCAGCGGCCTGCTCGGGGAGCGTCTGCAGGAATTGCAGCGCCAGGCCGTCGCGGACGCCGCCGCCGTTCAGCAGTACCGCATACAGAACGATCTGCTCAGCACCTCTGGGGCCACCCTCACCGAGCAGGAGATTTCCACCTACAACCAGCGGGTCGCCGAGGCGCGGGTCGAGGCGGCCGCCGACCAGGCGCGGTTGAACACGGCGCGCCAGCAACTCGCCACAGGTTCGACCGGCGAGGATGTCGGCGAGGCGCTCGACTCCGGGGTCATCCAGTCCCTGCGCGGCCAACGGGTCGCCGTCAGCGCCAAGGTGGCCGACATGCAGGGGCGCTACGGCGCCCGGCATCCGGAAATCCTGAAGGCCCAGCGCGAGCTCGCCGACATCGACGCCCAGATTCAAGGCGAGGTGACGCGGGTCATCTCGAACCTTGAGGCCAAGGCCGAGGTGTCGCGCCAGCGCTTGGCCTCGATCAGCGGCAGCCTGTCGACGGCGCGCGGAACCCTGACTGACAACAACCGCGCCATGGTGGGCCTGAGCGAGCTTGAACAGAAAGCTGCGGCCTCGCAGGCGCTCTATGAGAGCTACCTCAACCAGTACAAGCAAACCAACGCCCAGGAGGGCACCGAGCAGGCCGACAGCCGGTTGATTTCGGAGGCCCGCGTGCCGTCCAAGCCGAGCAGCCCGAACCTGCTGCTGAACTTGGCGTTCGGAACCTTGCTGGGCGTCGGGGCGGGGTTGCTGGCGGTGATCGGCGCTGAGATGCTGGACTCATCCCTGACCACCGCCGAGGACGTCGAACGCCGGCTTGGCCTGCGCTATCTCGCGGGCATCCCGCTGCTGTCGTCGCTGAAGGGAGGGCGAGGGCTGTCGCCGACCAGCGCCATCATCCAGCAGCCGAACTCGGCGTTCTCCGAGGCCTATCGAAATCTGCGCGCCTCGCTGAAGTACGCCACCTTGAGCGGACCGGTGACCGTCATCGCCATCACCGCGGCCCTGCCGCAGGAGGGCAAGACGACCACCTCGATCTGCCTGGCGAGATCGGCCGCCTTGCAAGGACAGAAGGTGGTGCTGATCGACTGCGATGTGCGCCGTCGCGAACTGAACAAGCTGGTGAAGGGCAGGGCGCACCAAGCTGGCCTGCTGGAGGTGCTGGCCGGGCTCGCGCCGCTGGAGGCCGCGCTGGTGAAGGATGAGGCGACGGGGGCGATGATCCTGCCGCTGAACGCGTCCGACGCCGGTGGGCAGGACCTGATGGGCGGCGATGCGATGGACTTGCTGCTCGCCAAGCTGCGGGAGCGGTTCGATCTGGTGATCCTCGACACAACCCCTGTGCTGCCGTTGGCTGACACGCGGATCCTGGCGGCGAAAGTCGATGTGGTGGTGTTCGTCGCGCGTTGGAGAAAGACCTCGGAGCACGCGGTCCGTGCGGCGCTTCGCCTGCTGCCGGTCGAAGGCGTGGCGGTGGCCGGGGTCGTGCTCAACCGCATTCATGTGGGCCAGCAGGCGCGCTTCGGCCACGGCGACGCCGCCTACTATTACCGTCAGTACGCCCAATACTACGCGTGAAGCGCAGCCTGGGGCCTATCGCAGCAGCAGGACCAGCGCGGTCGCCCAGAAGCCGCCGCAGGTCAGCATGATGAAGCACAGCGTGCGACGCGCCGACCAGGCACCGGCGACAACCGGGTCACGCGAGGCCTGCGCCACGGCGCCGCGTTTCCGGGCGCCGTCCTTCAATTGGAAAAGAAGCCGCGAGCCTTGCTCTGCTTCCGAACTCGCCGCCGACATTCTCGTCCCTCGCTTCTGCTGTGGCGACAATAACGTGGCTTACTTAATGGAACACTCGCGCGCGATGTATTCGTTGGTCCGATCTATGGTTGAGAAGGTCTGAATGCCCGCAAAGCCACGCGTCGCCATCATTCACTACTGGCTTGTCGGGATGCGTGGCGGCGAGCGCGTGCTTGAACGCCTGATCCATCTGTTCCCGGACGCCGACATCTTCACCCATGTCTACGACCCGAAGGCGATGTCGGCGACGATCCGGGCGCGGCCGGTGCGGACGACCTTCATTCAGCGCCTGCCGGGGAGCCGCAAGCACTACCAAAAGTATCTGCCGCTGATGCCCATGGCGCTCGAGGAGCTGGATCTGCGGGGCTATGATCTGATCCTCAGCAGCGAGTCAGGGCCGGCCAAGGGGGTGATCACGCCACCAGACGCCCTGCACGTCTGCTACTGCCACTCGCCGATGCGCTACCTCTGGGATCACTACCAGGACTATCGCGCCTCAGCGGGCCGACTGACGCGGGCGGCCATGCCCTGGCTCTTCCACGGCTTGCGGCAGTGGGACTTCGCCTCGGCGGCGCGGGTAGATCGGTTCGTCGCCAATTCAAACTTCATCAAGAGCCGGATCGAGAAGGCCTATCGCCGTGACGCGGTGGTCGTGCATCCGCCGGTCGCGACGCATCTGTTCAAACCGACCAATGACCTTGAGGAGCGCTATCTCTGGGTCGGGCAAATGACCGCCTACAAACGGGCCGACCTGGCCATGGAGGCGTTCAACAAGCTTGGCCTGCCGTTGTTGATGGTCGGGGACGGAGAGATGGCGGCCGATATCCGCCGCCGCGCTGGGCCCAACATCACCATCGTGCCGCGCCTCAACTTCGACCAACTGCGGCAGGCCTATGCACGGTGCCGAGCGTTGATCTTTACCGCCGAGGAAGACTTCGGGATCGTACCGGTGGAGGCCATGGCCTCGGGGCGGCCGGTGCTGGCCTACGACGCCGGCGGCGTGCGCGACACGGTGACGGCGGAGGAAAGCGGAATGCTGTTTGAAGCCCAGTCCGCCGACTCGTTGATCGAAGGCGTGCGTCGCCTGGAAGCCTGGCTGCCGTTGTTCGATCCCGCCGCCGCCGTTCGCAACGCCTCGCGCTTCGCGCCCGAGCGGTTCGACGAAGGCCTGTTAAACGTCATCCGAGGCTGACGCGGATGCTTGAACTCGCACCCAACAGGCGCGCGGCGATGTCCTCGACAGGCGCCAATTCGGATGGAACGGCGGGCGGCGAGCCGCCGGTCGTGGTCCTGGGCGGCGGCGTCAGCGGCTTGGTGGCGGCGGATATCCTGGCGCAGGCCGGCCAACAGGTCGTCATTCTTGAGCCCTACGACCGACTCGGGGGCAATCAACGATCCCTGAACATCGGGCCCTACACCTTCGACATCGGCAGCTTCATTTTCTTCGCCGGGAGCCCGTTTTTCCGACGGTTTCCAGGGGCCGAGGCGGTTTGCCATCCTGCGCAGATCGCGGTCGATCGGGTGACGCCGCAAGGGCGGATCAGCCGCTACCCGTTTTCGATCGTGGACGATCTCGTCCGTCGGGGTCCGATCGAAATCGCGCTGACGTTTCTCTCCCTCGGCTACGGGCGCGTCAGGCATAGGCGGCCGGTGAGCGCTGGCTCCTTCGCCCGCTATCATCTGGGCGAACGGCTCTTCGCGCAGAGCGGCTTGCGGGCCTACATCCAGCGGCTTTGCGGCATCCCGGCTGACGAGGTCGACTATCGGTTCGCCGAGAAGCGGATGAACTGGATCGCGCAGGCTGTCAGCGTGGGGCCCCTCACCAACCGGCTGCGCAGGTTCGGCAAGGCTCCGGTGGCGGGGCCGGCGGTGCTCGTCCGACCACGTGACGGTTTCGAGCGGTTGTTCGATCAGGTCGGGGCTCAGCTTCGGGCCGGCGGCGTCCAGATCCATCTCGGTAGTACGCTGCAGAAGATCGAGGCGCAGGGCGGCGGCTTCGTGGTCACCACGTCGCGCGGCGTCTTCGCCGCATCTAGGATCATCTCCAGCTTGCCGCTGACCGTAACGGCTGACGCCTGCGGGATCGAAACCGGCGAACAGATCCGCTCTCTGCCGTTGCTCAGCCTGTTCGTAGCGTTCACCGGCGACCTCGGCTTCAAGTCGGAAGTTCTCTATAATTTCAGTGATATAGGATCTTGGAAGCGCCTGACCGTTCACTCGCGCATCTACGGCCGTGCCGATGATCGCGACTATCTGTCGGTCGAGGTGCCGCTCGCCCTTGGTCCCAGCGACGCCAACGCGGAGTTCACGGCGTTCCTGGCGTTCATGGAGGATCACGGCCTGATGACTGGCGAGGCCGAACTCGTCGGCCACGAACTGACCGATTTCGCCTATCCCACCTATGCCCACGGCTCCATCGACGCCTCTGAGGCGCTGATCGATCAGATCGAGCAGACCGGGGTGGAGATGCTGGGGCGGCAGGGGCGCTTCGACTACATCCCGACCGCGAGCAAGGCGACCCAACTGGTCGCTGAGCGTCTGGCGCAGGTTCCAATTGATCCGGTCCGGCGCCCATGACTGCGGCGCCCGGCGCCTAGGGATGCGGCGGATCACCATCCCTGGCGGATGGGTTGGTCTAGCGGTGGGATAGTTTTGGTTCGCCCGATGGGCGGCGCCTAGAATTTGGGCCAACCGCCGTCCGGTGGGCCGCACTGAAAGGATCCCTTGTGGTCCCTACACTGTTCGGGCTGATTTCGATCGTCATCGGGCTGGCGTTGCTGGTGCGCGGTACGTCGCTCGACCTGCTGCGGTTCATGATGTTCTCGACCCTGTTCAGCGGGTCCGCGGCGATCATCATGACGGCGCTTGGCGGCTCGTCGATCTCGCCGGCTCACCTGGCCATGGTGTTTCTGGTCGCCCGGATCCTGCTGCCCGGCTCGGGGGAATACGCCCGCATAGGTCCGGCCCTGAGCGCCAACGCCTTCCTGGCGGTCTACGCCGTCTATGGCGCGGCCTCAGCCTTCATCCTGCCGCGGATCTTCGAGGGGCAGATGTACGTCTCGCCGCTGCGGCCGATCACGGTGAAGAGCCTGTTCGACACCGTGCCGTTGGTCTTCACCAACCAGAACGTGACGACAGCCGTCTACATGCTGGGCACGTTGCTCAGCGGGATCTGCGCCACCATCGTCGCGCATCGGCCGGACTCCTCGCGCAAGATCGTGCGGGCGGCCTGCATCATCGCCTGGGCGCACGCCACGTTCGGCGTGCTGGGCGTCGTCCTGACCAATCTCGGCCATGGCGAACTGCTGAACCTCTTCCGCAACGGCAGCTATGGCCAGCTTGAGCAGAGCTACAACGGCATGGTTCGCATCTCGGGGATATTCCCCGAGGCCTCGTATTACGCGTCCTACGCCTTCATCTGGTTCGTCTTCGTGTTCGAGTGCTGGATGCGGGACGTTCAGCCCCGGCGGACCGGGCCAGCGGCGATAGCCCTGCTGCTCATCCTGATCTTCTCGACCTCGGGCTCCGCCTATCTGAGCCTTGGAGTCTACGGCGCGCTGTTGGTCCTGCGCCTGCTGGTGCTTCGCCAACAGCTCAGTCCGTTCAAGATGGTCGCGATCCTCGTCGGCCTTGTGGCGGCGCTGCTAGCGGCGATGGGGACGGTCCTGCTGGTTCCGCACCTCGCAGACCAGTTGGCCGACATGTTCCAGCATATGACGATGGACAAGGCCGACAGCGTCTCGGGACGGCAGCGGTCCTTCTGGGCGATGCAAGGGCTGGAGGCGTTCGTCGCCTCCTATGGCCTGGGGATCGGCGCCGGCAGCTTCCGGTCTTCGAGCCTGTTCACGGCGATGCTGGGATCGATGGGCGTGGTTGGCGTCGTCGCCTTCCTCGGCCATCTGGTGCGGGTTTTCAAACCCATGCGGGCCAGCACCTATGGTTCGCCGAAGGATGAGCGCATGGCGGCGGGCTCGGCGGCGAGCTGGACCGTGCTCTGCATGATGATCCCCGCAGCCATCGGCGCAGCCTCGCCCGATCCTGGGGTCAATTTTGCGATCATGGGCGGCTTGGCCCTCGAATGGCGCCGGCGGAGGAGCGAGGTCCCCGCGGCCCGCCAAGTCAGACCCGCGCCGTATCGTCCGCCAACCCGCCCGCAGGTTCGTAGTAGGAGTTTGTATTGAAGCTGTTTGTAGTCGTCGCCACGGTTGGGCGGGCCGAGCTCGCCGCGCGGACCATCGCCCGCCTCGCAGACCAGACCCGGCCCCCGGATGGCGTGATGGTGGTCGGCGCCTTGCCGCAGGATGTTGCGGGCATCGAGGCCGGGCCTCTGCCCCTGCGGGTGGAGCTCGCCAAGAAGGGCTCGTGCAGCCAGAGGAACCATGCGCTGAACGCGATCGAGGATGACTGCGACCTGATCGCCATCTTCGACGACGACTTTGTTCCGGCAGCGGACTTCCTGGAACAGGCGCAGGCCTTCTTCGCTGGTCGGCCAGACGTCGTCGGGGTGAACGGGCTGCTGTTGGCGGACGGCGCGCGCGGGCCCGGCATCTCCTTCGAGGAGGCCTGCCGCCTGGTGTCGGCCGAGCGCGGCGGCGACGAGAGCGAACAGCCGCTGGAAGCGCTGTACGGCTGCAACATGGTCCTGCGGAGCAGCGCGATCCGCGGCCTGCGGTTTGACGAGAACCTGCCGCTCTACGGATGGCAGGAGGATATCGATTTCACCTTCCAGCTAAAAGCCAAGGGCAAGCTGCTGCGGGTCGGCAGGCTGGCGGGGGTTCACATGGGCATCAAGTCCGGCAGGACGCCCGGCAAGAAGCTCGGCTACTCGCAGATCGCAAATCCCCTCTACCTGCTCAGGAAGCGGACCATCCCGCCGAAGCTCGCCATCAAGCTGCTGATCAAGGGGCCGCTCGCCAATCTGCTGCGGGTGTTCAAGCCAGAGCCCTATATCGATCGCCGTGGCCGGCTGCAGGGCAACCTGCTGGCGCTGGGCGACCTTGTCGCCGGCCGCATCGATCCGCGACGGATCGTGGATCTCACATGAGCGGCCAGATGAGGCCGATCTACTTCAACGGCAAGTTCTATGCGGGCGGCCTCAACGGGGTCCACCGGGTGGCGGACCGTCTGATACGCGAGCTCGACGAAATCCTGGGCGAGATGCCGTCGGCCGAACGGCCTGAAGTGACGCTCCTGGCTCCCCAGAACCGCAAGTGGGGGCCGGTTCTTCACAACATCAAGTTGGTTGAGGAGCCTCGGGGCCAGAGCCAGCTCTGGGAGCAGTTCGTGCTGCCGCGTCGCGCCCGCGGCGGCCTGCTCGTCAACCTCTGCAACCTCGCCCCGGTGCTGCATCCCAACAAGCTGCTGATGTTGCATGACGCCCAGTTTCTGTTCCCCGACAGTTCCTACCCGGCCCGGCTGAGATGGGGCTACCGGCTGCTGACGCCGCTGATGGCGCGGACGTCCAGGCAGGTGCTGACCGTCTCGTCCTATTCGCGACAGATGTTGGACCTGTGCGGCGTGTCGCCCCGGGCGCGAACTAGCGTCCTGCACAATGGGGCCGATCACATCCTCGATACGCTGGCCGACGCGGGTGTCGTCGAGCGGCTGGGCCTGCGGACGGGGCGGTTCGTCGTGCACATCGCCAGCCCCAAGGCCTACAAAAACAGCGCCGTGGTCTTCGAGGCTTTCGCGGGTGCGGAACTGCCGGACCTCGATCTGGTGCTGGTGGGACCGGGGCGGGAGGATCTGCGGCGACAGGGGTTGGAAGCGCCTTCGCGGGCGATCTTCGCTGGGCCGATCAACGACGCGGCTTTGCGGGGTCTCTATGAGGGCGCGCTATGCTTGGCCTTCCCCTCGCGGACCGAAGGCTTTGGCCTGCCGCCGATCGAGGCCATGGCGTGCGGGTGTCCAGCGGTGGTGTCGGCGGGCGGAGCTATTCCTGAGGTCTGCCGCGATGCGACCCTTTATGGCGACGTCGATGAGCCCGCCAGTTGGAGCGCAGCCTTCCAGCGACTGGCCGATGAGCCGGAGCTGCGCGCGGCCAAGATCGCCGAGGGCCTAAGCCGGGCCGGCGATTTCACCTGGAAGGCCAGCGGGCGACGGCTGGCTGATCTCCTGATGGCGGCGGCTAGGACCTAGCGGCGTCCGGCGTCGCCAGGACCGGGGAGTGGGACCTCCGCCGGCGTTTCGCATCGCGAACCACACTGGCCACCAGCGAGCCGGCGATCCGTGTCCGCAGGCCCCAATAGCGCGGGCAGACCAGGGTTTCTGGCCGCAGGGTTGTGGCGTCGCCCAACAATTGGGGCAGCAGTCTCGCGGCCTTGGTCCGGTCGACGCCGAGATAGCGCCGCCAGATACGCAGGCGGATGTAGGGCTCCAGCAGCCAGTTCGGGAACTCAGGAGCAGGGGCCTTGTCGGCGATGATCGCATCCACCTCGGCCAATGCGGCGCTGCGTTCTTGTGCTTCAAGGTGCTTCAGCGAGATCGCGCCCTCGTGCCGACGATAGATCAGCAGCTCCTTGTCCGGATTATCGATCCCGCCCAGCTTTGAGAGCCTGATGAACAGGTCGTAGTCCTCGGCGTGGGGGAAGGCCGCGCGATAGCCGCCGATGGCCTGCAAAGCCTCGCGCCGGACCGTGATCAGCGGATGCATGGAGACCGCGATCTTGGGCGGAAAGGCTGAGAGATCGGTCCGCAGATGACGGCCCCCGGTGGTGCGTCCGCCGATCGAACCGTCCGATTTCAGCGACCGCGCGACCCCCCCGACCAGCACGCAGCCAAGATGGGCGTCGAGATAGTCCAACTGGAACTGAAAGCGATCGGGCAGGGCGATGTCGTCGGCGTCCATGCGCGCCACGTACTCGCCCCGACACACCGCCAGGCCGGTGTTGAGCGCAGCGACGATGCCGCCGTTCTCGCGTCGCACAACTCGGATGCGGCCGTCTTCGGCGGCCAGGGCGGCCAGGATCTGGGGGGATGAATCGCTGCTGCCGTCGTCGACGATCACCAGTTCGAAATCGCGATAGGTCTGGGAGAGGATCGACCGAACCGCCTCGGCCAGGAACTCCTCGCCGTTGTAGACGGGCAGCAAGCAGGAAATCCGGGGGGCGGCGGGCGTCTGCATTCTAGAGGCTCGCCCTGCTGACGGAGGGGGCGAGTTCGTGGCCGCGCGAGGTTGTGGTGGCCTGGGAGGCGGCCCAGTTGATCGCCGAGCCGAGCGAGTTGGATCGGTGAGTGACGTTCGAGGCGCTGGTCCAGCATGAGATGAACCGACCCACCTTGCCGTAGCTGTTGTCCAGGACCGCATGAGGAATGCCCAGCAGCACGGACAGGATATGGGTGTGGAGCCGGTCGGTGACGACGGCGCGGCCCGAGGAGAGCAGCCGGGTCCCTCGCCGGACTCGCGCTTCGGCCGCGGCTCGGAACGCGCCGAACCGCGCGGCCTGCGGGCCGTGCGCGGCGATCGCGCCGGCGACGCCCCAAGCACGGGCCAGGTGAAGCTCCAGCTTAGGCTCCTCCAGCCAATCGGCGACTCTCACATTGGGGCCAACGTCGGCGGGGTTGGCCATTTCCACCCGTTCAATGTCGGTTCGCAGCAGGCAGAGCACATCGACCTCCGGTCGCTGCGGGCGAGCAATCGGCCCGATGAAGAACGCCATGTCGGGAGAGAGGATCGTCTCGCATTGGAAATGGCGCTGGGCGAGTTCGAACGACTCCTTGTCGCGAACCAGGAGCGTAAAGGCGCCATGCGCCTCAATAAGCCGTGCGGCTTCGTCCAGCTTTTCGGGCGATGAGAAGTGGATCGACTGCGGCAGCTGGATGAGCTGTCGGCCACGGGTCAATTCCAGCAGCCGGTTTCGGAAGGTCTGATGGTGGGGCCAGATGTCGCCG
This sequence comes from Phenylobacterium sp., assembly GCF_030681155.1. Lineage (GTDB taxonomy): Bacteria > Pseudomonadota > Alphaproteobacteria > Caulobacterales > Caulobacteraceae > Phenylobacterium. The sequence goes on from NZ_JAUXXE010000078.1 coordinate 62,600, forward strand.
AAATTGCCGCCGCCATGGATGAAGATCGGTCCGCGGGGGCAGCGCTCCAGCAACTCGGTCATCGAGAAGTCGGCGATCGAGCAGACATATGAAGGCGGCCGCGGCGCGTGGCGGCGGAAATAGGCCATCTCGCCGGCCCATATCGCTGAGTCGCCGACGTTCGCATGGTTGGGGAAATCGACGAGCGCATAGGGCTCGTCCAGGGTGAACGGCTCCAGCGCCCGTCTCGCGATCCTGCAGAGATCATCGATCAGGCAAGCATCCGTCGCCATCAGGCAAACACCTCCAGAACTGGCCGCGCCGTCGAGAAAACGGCTGCGGCTGGAGCGGTACTGCCTCGGGCTTGGCGCCATCGGGCCGGTTCGGCAACCCTCGCCCTCTGGTGAAGCTTCCACTTTCACTCAACCGCCTCCAACCTGACACGAGGCGCCCCTATCGCGTCAGAAATGGACGGCAAGCTGGTCATTCGCTCCAGGCGCATGATTGTCTTTGCCTAGGCTCGCGCAGCCCTCGAATGTCGGGCGCTTCCAAGGAGACCTCGGACGCGAATGCAACGATCTCCGAGATTGTCGCGTCGGGCTTCGGCGTCGGTATTGTGGTCGTTCGTGCGCTTCGCCAGCGACCAGATGTTCAATTTCCTGGTCTTCGTGACCATGGCGCGGCTGTTGCCGACCGAGGACTTCGGCCTGTTCATCGTCGCCCTGGTTTATGCCGAGGTCGGCAAGATCATCGCCTCGGGCGGCTTGGTGAGCAGCCTCTATCGCGCACCGGAGATCACCCCGACGCTCGCCGATACGGTGTTCTGGAGCAATCTGCTGCTGGCGTTCATCGTCGCCGTCGCCGGGCTGGTCCTCCAAGGCCAGATCGCCTCGGCCCTCGGTCGGCCGGAAGGCGCAAGCGTCATCGCAGCCTTGGGCTTCGTGGTGCCGATCACCGCCCTGGGCGCCAGCCACATGTCGCGCAACCTCCGCGACTTCGGTCATAAGTCGCTGGCCCTGAGATCGTTGCTGAGCGGTGTCATCGGCGGCGGTCTGGCGATCCTGGCGGCGCTCAATGGGTTTGGCGTCTGGAGCCTGGTGGTTCAGCGCTATGTCACCGAGACGATCAGCACGATCGTCGCCTGGATGGCTTTCCGCTGGCGGCCCGGCTTCCAGTTCTCGCTGCAGACCCTGCGCCGGCAATTGCCGCTGGGCGGCAACGTGGCTGCCTCCCAATTAGTCATCCTGTTCATTTCACGCTCTCAGGACGTCATCGTTTCGCGGTCGCTGGGGGCGAGCGCGGTGGGGATCTATCGAACCGCCTGGAAGTCGGTCGAACTGATCGCCCAGGGCACGATCATGCCGTTTTCGACCGTTTCGCTGCCAACCCTGGCCAAGCTGCAGTCCGATCCTGCCGCCTTCCGGAACGCTTACCTCCGGATCGTGGCCGTCAGCGCGGCGATTTCCTTCCCCTGCATCGTCGGTTTCGGTCTGCTGGCCGATCAACTCATTCCGCTAATCTATGGCGCTCAGTGGGAGCCAAGCGTTCCAGTGGCCCAGGTGCTGACCTTCCTGGTGGTGCCATACGCGCTCAACTTCTTCGCTGATCCGGCGCTGACGGCGATTGGCCGCGCCGACGTGATCTTCCGGCTGGCCCTGGTCCAGTTGGCGGGGACGGTGGTGTTCTGCTCCCTGGCCGCGCCGTTCGGACTGACAGCCGTCGCCATGGCCTATGTGGTCAGGTCGTACCTGACGCTGGCCCTGCAACTTTGGCTGTTCAATCGCGCGACGAGCGTCAGGCCTCTGGTCGTGCTTCGAGCGATCGCGCCTCCCGTGGCGGCCGTCGCGACGATGGCCGTGGCCGTCCTGCTGCTTGGGCTGGCCAAGTCCCAATTCGCCAACGCCTGGGTGTTTGTGGTCTGCGCGGCTCTGTTAGGCGCGGCTGTCTATGGGCTGGCCTTGGGATTGATGGTCGGCGCCAAGGTTCGTGGCCAGGCCCTGGCTCACGTGCGCGGCTTCATCGCCGAACGACGAGGCTAGCGGCGAGCAGGTCGAAATTGTCCAGCGCCCGGCTTTTGGCTCGTTGCACGGCCAGCGCCTGGGCCGGCTGAGAGTCGGCCGCCACCCGCCAGAGGGCCGTGGGGTCAAGAGCGCAGGTTTCAACCGGCGTCAGCGGGATGGAGAAGGTCTCGGCCGCCGCGCGCAGCTTTGGAGTGCCATCGTCGAGGATGACGATCGGACGTCCTGCGATCAGCGAGAAGATCACCGCATGGAGGCGATTGGTCAGCACCAGGGCGGCCGAGGCGTAGAGGCGGGTATAGTCCGCCAGCGTGTGGCTGGCGGTGATCGTAATCCGCACGTCTGGGCGAGCGGCGGTCAGGGCCGCAGCGATCTGATCGCACACTTCAGCGTCCATGCCTGGCCGCGCGTCGTGGGCGAGCAGGGCGATGTGCTGGACGCCCAGGACGTCACAGGCCTGGATCGCCAGCCGGCAGAGCGGCTCAATCCCGACGCCGCGGCGTTCCGAAGCGTCGGCGCAGGGGGCGATGATGATGCTCGGCTCGCCGCCGACCCGGCGCAGGTCGTCGTGAAGCGGGGAGGGTGTGAATGCGAGGTCCGCGGTCAGCACCGGGGCGGCGCGTTTGCCGGCCAGAGCCTCCACGGCGGTCTTGGAACCCTCGTCGCGGACCGTCACTAGGCTGGCCCCTTGGAAGATGCGCCGCCAGACCTGCCTGCGGCTGGCGCTGCGAAGCTCGTCGACCCCGCAGCCCAGGATGGCTGAGCGCCCGCCAGTCAGTCGAGCCCACCCCATAAGGGCCGCCAAGCTGGCCAGACCGGGCAAGGAGGTGTTGTCGCGCACCATCTGGCCACCGCCGATCATCACCAGCGATCCTCGACCAGCCCTCGCCCAGTCCAACGGCGCCTTGCCGTCGAGCACCGAGATGGCGTGCAGGCCAAGCTGGGTCTGAACCTCCGCCGCTGGGGCCGCCCACTGCCGAACCTTCACGTCTTTGACGCCAAGGCTACGCCTGACGCCGTAGGCGCACTGGAGCAGCAGCGCCAGGTCTCCGACGTTGTGCAGATCGCCCGAGGAGATGATCACCGACTTTGGGGAGGCGCTCACGGGGCGCGATATCCGATTAGTTCTGGTCCCGAGCAGCGCAGGTTCGGCATCTGGCGGTTCTCTCTCACTGAGCAGCGCGTGTCGTCACGGTCAGAAAAGCCAAGCTTGTCGAGGGGTTGCAATCTGAAGCGCCGATTTCGCGAAATTCTCCGAACCGCCCGGAAGTGCGGCAGGGGCGCCTGTGAACGGGCCAGGGACGCGAGGAGGCTTCGAATTGCGATGGTCAGGTTTCCTGCTGGTTGCTTGAGGCGACGCCCGTCGGTCTAACTGTCGTCAATGGCAGTTTATCCTCGTCCCATTGTGTCGGCGGGCAACCCCTTTGAGGGCGTTCCGGGATGATCGTGGGTACGCTGAATGTGAAGTACAGCCCGAACCTCGGCGACGGCCTGTTGGCCGAATGCCTTGAAGCCGAGCTGCGATCGACGGGCGTGGAGACCAGATCCATCGATCTTGCGGGCCGGACCGCCTATGGCGAGGGTCTCAAGCACCGCCGTGCGATCCTCGCCCTGCTGGAGCACGCTCCTGGGATTGTGCGTCAGATCGGGGTTGGCGCGGCCTTGGGCTTTACCGTGCAGCGGCGCCTTCGACCGCAATGGCGCGAAGCGTTCGGCGGGCTCGACGCGATTGTGCTCGGCGGCGGCAATCTGCTGGCTGACGCCGATCTGAACTTTCCGACCAAGATCGACGGCGCGCTTGCCGAGGCCGCTTTCGCCGACATTCCCCTGGGCGTCTATGGCGTCGGGGTTTCCGACAACTGGTCGCGACGTGGACAGGTGCTGTTCGAGCGAGCCTTCGCCGATAGCCGCATAACCCACGTCGCCGTCCGCGACGAGCGGTCGAAAGCGATCTGGGATCGCCGGCTCGGCCCGGCCGGCGTGCCGCTGGCGCAAGTGTGTCCCGACCCGGCGGTGCTGGCGGGGCGGCACTTTCCGGCCGTACCGAAGCCTCCCGGTCCGCCGCGGATTGGGCTTGGTCTGACTGACCCACTGGCGTTGCGATACCACACCGCCGATAGATCGGTCCGCGAGGAAGCTCTGGCCGACTGGATGGTTGAGCTGGTCAAGGCGATGGCTGCGAAGGGCTGGCAGGTTTGCCTCTTCACGAATGGCAGCCCGGAAGATCGCGCCTACCTCCAGAAGGTCGCGCCGCAACTCCAGGCCGCCGGGGGGGAGGTTGTTTCAGTGACGCCGGCTTTCTCCACACCGGCTGATCTGGCGGGTTTCATTTCGGGCCTCGACCTCGTCATGGCCCACCGCATGCACGCCTGCATCGCCGCCTACGCCTACGCCAAACCGCACATCGGCTTTGCTTGGGATGAGAAGTTGCGGAGCTTCTTCAATGCGGTTGGACGCGATGAATTCGTCGCCGATGCGGGGCGGATCCCTGTTTCCGATCTACTGGCGCTTGCAGCCCGGGCGCTGGCCGAGGGGATCGCGCCAGGACCCCATGCTGCTTGCGTCGGGCGGGCCCGGACCGAGATCGCCCGTCTGGTCGCGTCCTTCGAGCCGGCGCGCGCGATTGACGCTCCGATGGTGGCCGCTCAATGATCCGCCGCATCGTCGTCATCAACGACTCGTCGGTCGCAAAGGGCGGCGCCACCGGCTTGGCCCTGGCCTCAGCTCTGGCGTTCCGTCGACAAGGTTTGTCGGTGACGCTGTTGACCGGCGACCAAGGCGTGAGCGAGGAATTGGCGGAGGCCGGCGTCGAGATCGTGGCCCTGGGCCAAGAGCGCCTAATGGCCTCGCCCATGCACCAGGTGCTCTTCTCCGCGCTCTATAATCGTGCGGCTAAGGAGATGGTCAGCAACTGGATCGCGGCGAACGATGCGCCTGGAACCGTCTATCATCTGCACGGCTGGGCGCAGATTCTGTCACCGGCGGTTTTCCATGCGTTAAGGCCGGTGGCCGACCGACTGCTGCTCTCGGCCCACGATTTCTTCCTGGTTTGCCCAAATGGCGCCTACGCCTTTCTGGGCAGCGGGGCGGTCTGTCCGCTCAAGCCGATGTCGGCGGCCTGTATCGGCTCCAACTGCGATCGACGCAGCTATGCCCATAAGCTCTGGCGGGTGGCGCGGCAGGCGGTTCGCCAGTCGGTGTTCGACCTGAAGCGCTATGCCCCACCGGTGCTCGCGATCCACGAATCCATGCGCGCCTATCTGGTGCGCGGCGGGATGCCCGACGAGGCGATCGAGACGCTACCCAATCCGGTCCGGCCTTTCCTGTCCGAGCGGGCGCCGGCTGAGGACAATCGCGAGTTCCTGTTCATAGGCCGGCTAGAGGACGGCAAGGGGCCAGACCTGGCGGCGGCGGCGGCGAAGCGCGCTGGGGTATTGTTGCGGATCATCGGCGATGGCCCCATGCGCGCAAGGCTGGAGCGCGACTACCCGAACGTGATCTTTGCCGGCCGTAAGAGTTGGGAGGAGATCGGCCCCTTGGCGCGGCAAGCCCGGGCCCTGGTGATGCCTAGCCGCTATCCCGAGCCTTATGGCTTGGTGGCGGCCGAAGCTTTGTGGAGCGGCTTGCCGGTGATCGCGGCGCAGACGGCGTTCCTGGCGCCGGATATCGTCAAGGCCGGCGCGGGGCTCGCGTGTGATCCCAGGGATGAACAGGCCATGGCCGCGGCCATGTTGCGGTTGATGGACGATGACGTGGCTCGGGAGATGAGCACTCAGGCCTTCGAGAATACCCGGCGGATCGGGCTCAGCCCGGAAGCGTGGATCGAGGGGCTGTTGCAGGCCTATCGAAGCAGACTAGGTTTGCAGACGTCAAATGACGTCGCGGCTTAGGGCCGACACCTTTGCTGTGGTGAGTGCGACGATTTCAATAGTTAACGAAGATCGTTGTTATATATCTATCATGATGTGCTGATTGGGTCTGTGTCGGACCTGCGTCTCAGGCCGACGATGGCGGGCTATCACAATTCTATACTAATGTGGCGCTCGTTCATCCTGCGAATGATCCACTGTGGTTGCGCTTGTTTCCTGCTGCACCTCTGAGCAGTTTTTGAGCGTGGCGCCAAGCGAGCGGGCGCCTTCGAGGGATCGGCCACAAATCGGTTAGCTCGCGCCTAACCTTGTTTGACTTCGAGCGAGCGCCTGCGACGCTCGTGTAGGGGCGTACTCGGTTTCACACTTCCTAGAGGTGGATTGATGTCGCAGACCAAGGTTTTCCAGACTGATCTGGCCGCGGTTGGCCAGTCGTCGCGTTCGCGAAAACTAGAAGAACGCGATCTTGAGTACTTCCTGAACGCCTTATTGGCGGCAGGCGCGCTGTTGTTTCTCGCTCCGCTGATGATCGTCATCTCACTGATGGTCTTCCTGCACGATGGCGGCCCGATCTTCTTTGCTCACCGGCGAGTGGGGCGGGGCGGCAGATCGTTTCCGTGCCTGAAGTTCCGCAGCATGGCGACGGACGCTGAAGCGCGGCTCGAAAAGCTGCTCGCCGCCGATCCTGAGGCGCAGCAAGAATGGGCGGCGAGCCACAAGCTGCGCGCTGACCCACGCATCACCCGCATCGGCGATTTCCTGCGCCGCTCGAGCCTTGATGAGCTGCCCCAGCTTATCAACGTGCTGCGCGGCGAGATGAGCCTGGTGGGGCCGCGGCCGGTGGTGCATGCCGAATCCGCCCACTACGGACACTGGTTCGAGAGCTATTGCTCGGTGCGCCCCGGCATCACCGGGCTTTGGCAGGTCAGCGGCCGCAGCGACGTCTGCTATCGTCGGCGGGTGGCCCTGGACGTCCTCTATGTCCGGCGCAAAAGTCTGGCGATGGACTTTGGCATCCTTGTGCAGACAGTGCCGGCGGTGCTGCTGCACCGTGGTTCCTGCTAGCTTCCAAGCCCCGTCGGGGCGAACCCTTGAGTGACCCGTGTGGCGTTGTGGACCTACGACTTCCTTGATCGGCTCGGCGTCGTCACGCACGTCCGCTATTCGGACGGCGCCTACGCCAATCACGCCGCGACCATCGAAAAGCTGGGATACCTCGGCCTCAAGTACGTGCGCGACACCGCGCCCAAGGTCGCCAGCAACCTGCCTTACAAACGATACTTGGACGCCGGCATCCGCTTCAGCATGAGCTGTTCGCCGAACGGTGCGGCGATGACCGACGCCTCGCAGGTGGGCGAGGTTCTCGACCGGATTTTGGCGCGCTTCCCAGACGCCTTGGGGATCGACTACCTGGAGGGGCCAAACGAGCCGAACAACCAGCCGATCACCTTCGGCGGGGTCAAGGACACCAAGACCAGCTTCACCGCCGTGACCGCCTATATGGAGGCGCTGCACGCCGCCATGCGCTCGCGCCCGGCCTTCGCGAAGATCCCCTTGCTTGGCGTGGCCAACTACCCGCGGCTCGAAGTCCGCTCGGATATGGACAACGAGCATCCCTATCCGAAAAGCGGCGCCCAGCCTGGCCCGTCGCTCGCCAAGACCATGGCCGGCCGGACGCGGCCGGTGGTGATGACCGAGTTCGGCTACAACACTGGCCCGGTCAGCAAGTGGCCCACGCCGGTCGACGAATACACCCAGGCCCTGCTGCTGTTGAACGGCGTTTTCGACGCGGTCAGTCTCGGAGTGCGGCGAATTTATATCTACGAGCTGCTCGACGAAAAGGCCGACCCGGATTTCAAGGTCCCCAATCTGCATTGGGGAATATTCAAGTTCGGCGGATCGCCCAAGGTGGCGGCGACCGCGGTGCGCAACCTCACCCGTATCCTGGCGCCGGAGCGTGCGGCCGGGGAGGCGGCAAGCGTGCTGCCACAGGTGTCGGGTCTGCCCGCCACGGCCAAGCACATGGTTCTCCAGAAAGGCCCGACCACGGTCCTGGTGGCGCTGTGGAACGAACCCGACATCTGGGATGAGGTCGCCAACAAGCCGCTGATGGTCGCCCCGAGCGAGGTCACCCTGAGCTTTCCCGCAGCGAAGCAGGTCAGACTGTTCGACCCATTGAGCGGTGATGAGCCCGCCAAGACGTTGGGTCCCGGCACGTCCTGCTCGGTTCGGCTCGGCGCCTTTCCTCAGATTGTGGAGATTAGCGCCTAGCGCGTTCGAAGCGCTGGTGGCGCGAGCGCCTACTCTTTGGGCGATTAGCATCAGGCCGATCGTAACGTCTCGCCCAGCCTTGTTCTTTCCTTTGGATCGTCCGACCGATTGTAACGCTGGTATGTGGTTAACTGGCTGAGAGTCTGGGAACGCCCTTCAGGAGGCGGACGATGTCGGCGCGACGCTCGGTCGCTTGGATGGCGGCGGCTCAGGGAAGCTATTTCGCCCTCCAATTCGGCGGCTCGATCATCCTCGCCCGGCTGCTCAGTCCCCATGACATGGGCGTCTTCGCTATCGCCCTGGCCATGGTCGCTTTGCTGGCCCTCGTTCAGGCGTTCGGCCTGGGTAGTCTGATCGTCCGCGAGGCGCGCTTGGAGCCCAGCCTCGCGGCGACGGCGTTCACGATCAACGCGCTGCTCGGCCTGCTGCTGGCGGCGGCCATTTCTGGCCTTGGCCTGTTCGGTGCGGCGTTCCTGCACGAGGACGGCGTGCGACGAGTCCTGCTGGTTCTGGCCCTCCAGCCCCTCATCGCGATCATCGAGTTCTTGCCGGCGAGCCGGTTGGAACGGGAGGGCGACTTCAAGACGCTCGCGCTGGTGAAAACGGTCCGCTCGGCCCTTGCCACAACGATCACCGTCCTGCTCGCCTTCAAAGGCTTCAGCTATATGAGCCTGGCCTGGGGGCAACTGGCCGGCGCGGCGTTCAACGCCTTGGCGCTCAGCATCCTGGCCGCGCGACATGTCAGTTTCCGGGTTTCGCTGAAGGAGTGGCGGGCCGTCAGCCGGTTCGGCGGTCAGATGCTGGCGATCTCGGGAGTGAACAGCCTGGCCGATCGGCTGGCCGAAATCCTGCTCGGGCGGATCATCGATCTTGCTGCGCTGGGGCTCTACTCCCGCGCCTCGTCGATGTTCAATTTGCTTTGGAACAACATCCACATCGTCATGGCGAGAATACTGCTCGTCGATTTCGCCGATCTGGCCCGGCGGGGCATACCGTTGCGGGAGCGGTATCTGCGTGTAGTGGCCTTGATGACGGCCATCCTCTGGCCCGGCTTTGCTGGCTTGGCCATTCTCTCCGGTCCCTTCATCCAGATTGTCTATGGCCCCCCGTGGATTGGAGCGGCGGCGCCGCTCACCATGCTTTCGATCGCCGGCATGGTTCTGGTCTCCATCACCATGACCTGGCAGGTCTTCGTGGTTTCGAAGGAAACCGACCGCCAGGCGAGGATCGAGTTCGTGCGCTCGGGTGTAGGGCTGGCGCTTTTCACCGCCGGCAGCTTCGTCAGCCTGTCCACCGCCGCGGCGAGCAAGATCGGCGACGCGCTTTTTTCCTACTTCCTCTACCGCCCGCACCTGGAGCGTATGACCGGCGCCAGCCGCGCCGATCTCGTGCCGATCTACCGCAGCAGCGGTTTGGCGACCCTGGCGGCGATCGCGCCGGCGATGATGCTGATGGCCGTGTTTCGAGGCTCTCCAACAACGCCCGCGCCCTATATCGGCGTGGTGGTCGTTCTAGGTGTCGGTCTATGGCTGATCGCACTGCGGCTGCTGCGCCATCCGCTGCATGACGAGATATCCAACGCGGCGCGCAGAGTGGTCCGGCGTCGTCCGCAGCCGGATCCCGACTTCTTCACCTCTACGCGCGGGTTGGCGCGGCAGTATAAGCGGCGCTACCCGCGGCTGGCCCGGCTGCTCGACCGCGTCTACGATTCCCGGCTCGCCTCGAGCCAAGCGCTCGCGCGTCTGCGGCGCGATGCAGCCCTCGAGCCGGCGCGCAACGTGTTGATCGTCGGCGTGGAGTCGCCAAGTCGGCCCGGCGACATGGCGAGGGTGGCTGAGCGCCTGAAACTGGGGCGACATCGCGTCAGCGTATCGATCACGCCGATGGGGGATCGCGGCAAGTTCGCGAATGCGGACGTGGCGATCGCCGCGGCGCCCGGCCCCTTGGATAGTTTCGACTGGCTGATCATCGCCGATGACGACATCGCCTTTGAGACGGGTTTTCTCGACGATTTCATCGCCGCCAGCGAGGCGGCCGGACTGTCGATCGCCCAGCCCGCGCATCGGTTCGATTCCTACGCGAACTTCGGGCTCACTCATCGCCGCTGGGGCGCGCTGGTTCGCGAGACCCGCTTTGTCGAGATCGGTCCGCTGACGGCATTTCGACGCGAGACCTTCGCCGAGTTGATTCCCTTTCCGCAGTCGCGGTGGTGCTACGGCATCGACGTCTACTGGGCGGTGGTTGCGCAGAAAAAGGCCTGGCGGATGGGTATCGTCGACGCCACGCCGATTGGACATTTGCGACCGGTGGCCAAGGCTTATGACGCAGCCGGCGCGATCACCGAGGGGCGTGAACTTCTGGCGCGCTTTGGGGTGTCGGTGGACCGTAAAAGGATACTCGACGGAGGGCGGATCGCGCTGGCTTGGCGCAGGTGATACTGCATTGCAGAAGCGGCGCGAGGCTAATCAGCGACAGTTCTCACCAAAAATCCGGCCAAATCCTTAGATGATTTCGCTGTGGCTTCAGCGATCGTCGGCGCCAGCCGCCCAGGGCAGCTTCAGGAAAACGCCGCGGCCTCGGACCTCGTCGTCGATCCTGAACTCTTCCGCCAGGCGCAGGAGTTGGTGGCCCATGTGAGGCTCTGGGCCTTAGCTCGACTGAGTGGTGTCGGGCAGGCCCAGGATGCGCTTGGAAATGATGTTGTTCTGGATCTCGACGGAGCCGCCATAGATCGACATCGCCTTGCCGCCGAGCCAGCTGCGCACGCTTTCGATCTCCTCCGGGGCGAAGGTCTCGCCCTCCCAGCCCAATCCCTGGTGGCCCATGATTTCCAGAGTCAGCTCCGCCCGTGTCTGGGCGACGTTGGTGGCGGAGTTCTTCAGGATCGAGGCGGTGGTGGTGGCGCCCGAGGCGTCCTTCGATTCCGCCGCGACCCGGGCCAGGGTCAGCCCATGGATCTTGGCGTCCATCAGGTGCTGGGTCAGGCGGGTGCGCAGATCGGTGTCGGCGATGCGACCATCGGCGTCGAGCTCGACATAGCGCTTGGCGACATCCTGCAGCGCCTGGGGCTTGGGACCCGTCGAGCCGCCGGTCTGGCTGGCGCGCTCGTGCTGCAGCAGCCGCTTGCCGACCGTCCAGCCGCCGTTGAGCTTGCCCAGCAGGCCATCTTTGGCGGCCTTCGCCTCGGTGAAGAAGGTTTCACAGAACGGCGAGGCGCCGGCGATCAGGGCGATGGGGCGGGTTTCGATGGCCGGCTGATGCATGTCGATCAGCATGAAGCTGATGCCGTCATGCTTCTTCGCGGTTGGGTCGGTGCGGACCAGTGCGCCGCACCAGTCGGAGTGCTGGGCGCCTGAAGTCCAGGTCTTTTGGCCCGTGATCACCCAGTGATCGCCGGCGTCCTCGCACTTCATCTGCAGCGAGGCGAGATCGGAGCCGGCGTTGGGTTCGGAGTAGCCGACGCACCAGCGGACATCGCCGCGAACGATCGGCGGGATGTGTTGACGCTTTTGTTCCTCGGTCCCGTAGTCGAGGATCGTCGGGCCGATCATGGTCACGCCCATGCCGTAGGTCAGCGGATTGAAGGCGCCGATCCGGGCCATTTCCTGCTGAAGCACGCGCGCCTTTTGTGGCGAGAGCCCGCCGCCGCCGTATTCGGCCGGCCAGGTCGGCGTTCCCCAGCCCTTGGCCCCCATCGCCTGCTTCCAGGCCAGGAGGTCGCCCTGGGGAACCAGACCGTCCATCAGAGCGGAAGCCACGCCGGGGCGGCCCCGCAGCGAGGCCGGAAAGTTCGCTTCCAGCCAATCCTTGGCCTCGGTGCGGAATGTCTCAAGCTCGAGGCCGCCAGCAGTGTCCGCCATGTCGATCTCGCTTCCAGCCTAGTCGGTTTGTGATTCAGTCGTTTCCTTTTAGGAGCCGTGTCGGCGGCGACAAGATTCACGTCGCGGCAAGCAGGCGCCATTTGATGCGTTTGCTCTGCGATCCCAGCGCGCTCGTTCGGCCGGGCCGGACCAGGCCGGTACGATAGAGGGCGGCTAAGACGAGATACGCGGCGTCACGGCCGCATTGCCTGCGCAACCAAATGTTCGACTGCGGAGGCGCGCCCTGTCGCTTTCCGCTCGCTGTAGCGATCGACCAGATAGTCGGCGCGGTCACGGGTTAACAGAGTGAACTTCACCAGCTCCTCCATGACGTCCACCACGCGATCGTAATAGGCTGACGGCTTCATGCGGTCGTTGTCGTCAAACTCCTTCCAGGCCATCGCTACCGACGATTGGTTGGGAATGGTGATCATCCGCATCCATCGGCCCAGCAGGCGCAGGGTGTTGACCGCGTTAAACGACTGCGACCCTCCGCTGACCTGCATGACCGCCAAGGTTCGGCCCTGAGTCGGGCGCACGCTGCCCATTTCCAGCGGTATCCAGTCGATCTGGCTCTTCATGACCCCGGTGATCGCACCATGCCGCTCCGGGCTGCACCAGACTTGGCCCTCGGACCACATCGAGAGCCGACGCAGTTCCTGCACCTTCGGGTGATCGGCCGGCGCGCCATCCGGCAGGGGTAGGCCCCTTGGGTCGAAGACCTTTGTTTCGCAGCCGAGCGCACGCAGGATCAGCGCGGCCTCTTCCGTCAGCAGGCGGCTGAATGAGCGCTCTCGCAACGAACCATAGAGCAGCAGGATTCGCGGTGGGTGCTCAGCGAAGCGCTGCGGCTCCAACTGCTCAGCGTCGGGCCGTTCAAGAAATTGCGTCTGCAGGGCGGGAAAGTCGGTCACGAGGCACTCATTGGCTGCTGTCTTCCAACCGTTACACATTTCGAATATACTGGAAATATGGAAACAAAAAGCGCTGTCGCAAGTCTGGCCGCACTCGCCCACGAAGGACGTCTCGCGGCCTTCAGGCTGCTGGTGCAGGCTGGCGGCGAGGGCCTGGCGGCGGGCGAACTGGCCCGGCGCCTGGACATGCTGCCCAACACCCTGTCGGCCAATCTCAACATCCTGAGCCACGCCGGCCTGGTGACCTCGGTCCGCGACGGCCGCTCGATCATCTACCGCGCCCAGTACGACGCCATGCGTGAGTTGCTGGGCTTCCTGGTCGAGGACTGCTGCGGCGGCTCCTCCGAGATCTGCGCCCCTCTTTTCAAAATCGCCGACGTCTGCTGCTAGAGGCCCCACCGTGTCGAAAGCCTACAATCTCCTCTTCCTTTGCACCGGCAACTCCGCCCGCTCGATTATCGCCGAGGCGGTGCTCAACAAGGAGGGCGGCGGCCGCTTCAAGGCCTACTCCGCCGGCTCCATGCCCAAGGGCGAAGTCAATCCACATGCGCTCTCGCTGGTCGCGGCCCTCGGCTTCAACGCCTCCGACTTCCGATCCAAGTCTTGGGACGAGTTCGCCAAGCCCGGCGCGCCGCCCTTGGATTTCGTGATCACCGTCTGCGACAACGCCGCGGGCGAGGTCTGCCCGATCTGGCCAGGCCAGCCGATGACCGCCCATTGGGGCATACCCGATCCCGCCGCCGCTGAAGGGACCGAGGCGGAGATCGCCGCGGCCTTCGCCGAGGCTGCTCGCCAGCTCGGGACCCGCATCCGCCTGTTCCTAAGCCTGCCGCACGACACCATCGACCAGCTCTCGCTGCAGACCAGATTGCGCGAGATTCACGAAGCCGCGGACACGCCTGAGCGCGCCTCGTGAGCGAGGCGGTCATCGCCCCTGCTGCGCCGGAACCGGCTCCCATGTCGCGGTTCGAGCGCTACCTGACACTTTGGGTGGCGCTCTGCATCGTGGTCGGCGTCGGTCTTGGCCATCTGTTCCCGACCGCCTTCCAGGCGATCGGCGCGGCCGAGGTCGCCAAGGTCAATCTGCCGATGGCGGTGCTGATCTGGCTGATGATCATCCCGATGTTGATGAAGGTCGACTTCGGGGCCCTGGGCGCGGTGCGGCGGCACTGGCGCGGCATCGGTGTCACCCTGTTCATCAACTGGGCGGTGAAGCCGTTTTCGATGGCGGCCCTGGGCGCGTTCTTCATCGGCTACCTGTTCCGCCCCTACCTGCCGGCCGCCGAGATCGAGAGTTACATCGCCGGCCTGATCATCCTGGCCGCCGCGCCTTGCACCGCTATGGTCTTCGTCTGGAGCAACCTGACGAAGGGCGAGCCCAACTTCACGCTCAGCCAGGTGGCGCTGAACGACGCCATCATGGTCGTCGCCTTCGCCCCTATCGTCGGCCTCCTGCTCGGCCTGTCGGCCATCACCGTTCCCTGGCAAACGCTGCTGCTGTCGGTGGGGCTCTATATCGTGGCGCCGGTGATCCTCGCCCAGTTGCTGCGGGCGGCGGTCCTGAAGCGCGGCGGGGAGGCTGGCCTGCAACGCCTGCTCGGCGCCATATCGCCCCTGGCCCTGACCGCGCTGCTCGCGACTCTGGTCCTGCTGTTCGGGTTCCAGGGCGAGCAGATCATCAGCCAGCCGGCGATCATCGCCATGCTGGCCGTGCCGATCCTCATCCAAGTCTATTTCAATTCCGGCTTGGCCTACCTGCTGAACCGAATGTGCGGCGAGGCCCACTGCGTTGCGGGCCCTTCGGCGCTGATCGGCGCCAGCAACTTCTTCGAACTGGCCGTCGCCGCCGCGATCAGCTTGTTCGGCTTCAAGTCCGGCGCTGCGCTGGCCACCGTGGTCGGCGTGCTGATCGAAGTGCCGGTGATGCTCTCGGTTGTGGCCATCGTGAACCGCAGCAAGGGCTGGTATGAGCGCGGCGCGGCAGCCTCTTAGTCTCCTTGTGGTGTTAAGCGGCTCGGAAGCGCCTAGTTCTCGGAAGCGGTCGACGCGAGAGGCCGAGCGCGTGGGGCGCGGTCTGGCGGAGACGTGGAGGAAGACCGCCAGCGCCGTTCGGACTCGATGACGGTCGGGGCGCACGATCATGACCAGCTATTCGAATGTGACGAGCGGCAGTGCTGTTCGGTACTGCGACCAGCGCCAGCTACGCCCTGTCGGGCCTTGTCGACTGGCCGGTATTCGCCGCCCTCGTGGTCGGCGGCGCTTTTGGCCCGCTGGCCGGCGGGCCTGTCTCCAAGATGCTCGCAAGCCGAGCCGCGATCGCGCGTCGAGCCTTCGCGCTCATGGTGCTGGTCACAGCAGCCTATGTCGCATTCCGGTCGTTAGCCTAAGGTCCGCGTGGGATACGCATCAGCCGGCCCGCGCTGCGCCGTTGGGGCGTCAATCATCGACGGGGAAGGGGGAGAGCCGTTCGTTGAGGTGCGGCCCAGCGTCGTTTCGCGCGCGTGCTTGCGTCAGCAGGCCTGACAACAATGCCCAGAGAGCCGCCGCGCCCGCGACAAAGAAAGCCAGAAGTTCGGCAAGGCCGCGGACCTGCGTGCGGATTGCGGCTATTGCCTGACCGATCAGGCTCCGGGCGTGGAGTGCGGGAGATAGGCTAGATGCTGATAGCTGAACCATAGGACTTCCTCCTTTGAGCAAGGTCGCCTGTGGAGGCTGGAGCGTCCTTGATCGAGGTCAATGCCGCCTGACCAGCGTCTGGATTGAAAGACCTGCCGTGAGGCGCGTTCACCTGAGGAGCCGCGACCGGTTGGTCTAAGCTCAAGGCCCAACAAGCGGACGCCAGCGGAGTCAGGCTGGCCGCCGAGGTTACGCGTTCGGCCACCTGATCCGAGGGGCCTTCCGCCTCGACGATCACCCACTCGGGTCCGAGGTCGGCAGGTTCGATCTGCCCCAGCGCGGCCGCCGTGGTGATGTCGGAAGGGTCGTCTCGTCGCGCTGCGATCCGGGCCAATCTGGTCGCCTGGGAGGCGTGGAGCCAAACGCCGGTGAACCTTTCGGCGAACGCCGCGGAAAACTGGTCTCGGGCCAGACTGTCGGCGAAGGTGGCGTCGGCGATGGCCGAGGTTCCCGAAACAAGCGTTTCTTCGGCGGCTGTTGTGAGCCTTCGATAGACGGCCCGGCGCGCGTCGATCGAGTAGTCGGTGGTTTGATCGCAACGGGCGTCTGCTCCGGCGAGCTTGCGGATCAGGTCGGTCCGAAGCACCCGAGCGCCGCATGGTCCAGGCAGGCTCGGCGCGACAAGCCGGGCGATGGTGGACTTGCCACAACCCGAAAGACCGCCGATCGCCAGGAGACGCTGACGGGGCGGATCGAGCAACTGCAGACCGAGGCGATGATAGAGCGCCGCTTCGTTGCGATCGCCGGCTTCCTCGGCGACTGTCATCCGTACCAGCGCCCGGAGCGCCATAAAGGGAGCGAGCAAGGCCAGGGCCCACTCCGGTTGCTGTGTTTCGTCGAAGTAGCGGTTCATCGCCAGGTTGGCGTAGTGCGTAAGGCCGCGCGCCTGAAGGTCCATCAGCAGGAAGGCGAGGTCGTAAAGTACGTCTCCGGTGGCCAGAGTCTCGTCGAAAGCGAGGGCGTCGAACAGCGTCACCTCGCCCTCGAAGATGCAGATATTCCTTAAGTGAAGGTCGCCGTGCCCACGCCGCGTCCAACCCCCTCGGCGCCTCCGTTCCAGGAGCGAAGCTAGCGCGTGAAGTCGCCTCTCCAAGGCCTCGAACAACGCCGTGGCGTTTTCGATTTCGCGACCCAGAGCTTGAGCTGCGGCGTGTGATTTGCGCAGGCCGCCTAGGATGACTTCATAGTCCCGCACGCCGCCATCCTGCATCAAGGGGGGCGCCGCGCGGTGGGCTCGCACGACAGCATCAACGGCGCTGGCGACATGATCGGGTGTGAGGCGTTGATCGCGCGCCAGCTCGCTGAAGAGCGCCCCAGGCGCGAAACGGCGCATGATAATGACCCAATCGACCAGCCGTCCGCCGCCCCCGATATGGACCTTGCCGCTCGGACCCATGCGCACCGGTTTCACACTCTCGTAGAGCGCTGGCGC
Organism: Phenylobacterium sp.; assembly: GCF_030681155.1. Lineage (GTDB taxonomy): Bacteria > Pseudomonadota > Alphaproteobacteria > Caulobacterales > Caulobacteraceae > Phenylobacterium. Next base: position 79,619 of record NZ_JAUXXE010000078.1, read on the forward strand.
CAAGCCTCGGTTCAGCGCGAATTCGGCAAGGCAGGCCGCTCGCCGCGCCGCCAGGCTGGAGAAATCGCCAAAGCCGTGGGCGCGCGCACGAGCCAGCTTGTAGGCGTGCTCGCGACCTAGAAAGACATGCGACATGTGCGTGACGACATGATCAAGCGGCGCCTCCCGGGTCGCCATGCCCTGAGCGAAGGCCCGCACGACCTCGGCCTGAGCGGGTGCATCCCCCGCCAGCGGGGCGAGCGTATCGGTCGAAACCACAAGCGTTCCGCTGTCCTGCGACGTCATCCTGATCGCTCCCTTGAAGGCTTCTCAGACAAACGCGGTCAGCGGCGGAGGGACTTGATCAATGTCATGACCGAGCAGCTTCTCGCGCTTCACTCTGCTTCACGAGACGAAGGCCCGGCCGCTTGGGCGAGCCCTGTTCGATGGAGATCTACGCCATGACGTCGACACGCCAGGCCTCGCAGGCGTCCCCCCCGAGTGAGGCTCGAACCATCCTGCTTCAGCTCAGCGGTCAGGTCCGGCAAACCCGTGAGGCGTTTTTCGCCTCCGCGTCTCCGGAGAATGTCCATGCGTTGCGCGGGGCGTTGCGACGCGCCGCCGACGGTGTCTGGCTTTTACAGGCCGTTCTCCCCGCGCCCGATGCCGCTTGGCTTCGTCGTGAGCTGCGCTGGCAAGCGCGACGCCTTGGGAAGGCACGTGATCTAGACGTTCTCTCTGAGCGCCTCGTGGCCAAGCACCCCTATACGGGTGAGTTCCGGCCGGCCGACCTTCTGATCGCGAGCGCTCGGGCCCGACGCGAGGCCGTGGTTGAAAGGGCGAAGGCTGAGCTCTTGTCGGCTCGAGCCGCGACGCTCGCCGACAGCCTCGAGCATGTGCTGCTGCGGGCGCTCGAGGCAGGGGAGGGGCGGTTACAATTCGACAATGTGATTGTGAGTTGTTTGAGCCAAGCCGACACCGCGATACGGGTCGGTGAGAAGCGTGTCATGGCGCTTGGCCGTCGAGGGCGTCACAAGCTGCGCGGCCATGTCAGGACGCTGCGCTACAACTGCGAGGTCTGCAGCAACGGTTCGCCTGCTGAGACCCAATACGTCGCCGCGTTGATCGCCCTCCAAACCGCCCTGGGCGAGATGAACGACGACGCGGTCTGCACCGGACTCCGTAAGAGCCTCACCCATTGTGGGGATTTGGACGAGGTTCCCGGCCTGGAGCCAAGCCTGCATCGGACCCATCGCCGCGAACTGAAGAGGGCTTGGCGCGCCCTTGATGCGCTAGCTCTTCCCGATTTCGCGCAATCGCAACGTTCTGAAGCGTCCGGTAGTTCGCCGGGCTTGGTATCGGCGGCCCAGCCCGCGGCGTTCTGAACTCGGCATAGCTGGGATCAAGCAGGACGCTCTGCAATTTGCTCGCGGCGGCAGGGCGCGGGCCCTGGGTTCGTCCTGAGGATATTGATCTGCATCAAGATCGTCAGGTTCACCAACGCGCAGTCTCCTTGCAGCATGGGAGCACACTGATGAGCACCGGCCTCGCCGTTTTTGATACGACCGTCCAGGAGACTAACGCCTGGCTGAAACTCATCGAGCAGCGCTTGCCGCCCTGCGATCGAGGTGACGCCTATTCGGCGCTTCGGGCCGTGCTGCACGTGCTTCGCGATCACCTGCCACAAGAGGCCGTTCTTAGCCTCTCGGCCCAGCTTCCAATGTTGATGCGGGGGTTCTTCTTGGAAGGCTGGCGGCCTGTAAACGGCGCGTCCCGCATTCGAGACCCCGAGGGGTTTCTTCAGGCGGTTGAGCAGAAGCTACCCGATAGGTTCCCCCGCGAACCGAAGGGCGCGGTCGAGGCGGTTCTCCAAGTGCTCGCCGAGCAGGTGGACCGTGACGAGGCCGATAAGATCGCTGGCCATCTGCCGGCGCCGCTTCGAACCTTGTGGCCAGCTCCCGGCGCCCGACGCTGAAGTGCGCCAGGGATGCTCGCGCTTGAGCCGGCGTAGTTGGATAGCCGATCATGAGAGGCTTCTCTGAACTTCGCGCCACCGACACGAAGGAGCGAAGCGGCGGGAAGCCTACTATGCGCCCTTAGCGCCGCGGCGGTATGGGGGGGCTGCGATCAGTTCGTCCAGAAACAGGCTCGCCAGGGCCGAGCGCGAATTCACGCCGGCCTTCTGGTAGATCCGCGTCAGTTGCGCCCGCACCGTCCCCGCCGCCGCGTTCCGCAGCCGTGCAATCTCGGCTACGTCACATCCCTTGAGCGCGAAGATCACCACGTCCGTCTCTGCAGGTGTGAGGCCCCATTCTCGGGCGCGTGTTTCGATGACCTGGCTTAGGGCGCCCGCCGCAACCGCCAGCGCCGCGCTCTTGCGCCGTCCCGCAGCGAGTAGGCTGCGAAGCTGCAGCAGGCCAATCGCAACGCCGGCCAAAAGGCCCAGCGCCGCGACCATCTCGACCATTACGTGAGGGCTCAGGCCTCCAGCGGCCACGTCGGCGGCCGCATCGACGATGAAGAAGGCCACGGCCAGCGATTGGAGCGCCACCACGCCCGCCACGGCGCTGGCGCGCGGCTCCAGCTTAGATTGCAGGTGGTGGCTCATTCCTTACACCGTAGCTCGCGCCTGCCCGGCAGCATCGCGGTTAGAATTCCGCGGCCGCTGCGGCGCGTCTCAAACGCCACGCCTAGAAGGTGCAGCCCGGCTAGAATGAATAGCAGGTTCGCCGCCACCTCGTGGATCTCCCCGATCACCTCGTCGCCTTCGCCCTCGCCCGCGCCGTCTTCGCGCGCCTCGCGCACTTCATCGTCATCGCTAGCGGCAGGCGTCTGGAACTGCGCATTTGACGGCGCTTCTGTAGGCGGTGTCGAGGCGCCGGGCAGGATTGTCATCGCGACTCCCGAGCCGATGACGATGGCGAGCGTCGCCCACAGTGCGTAGACCATTAGGGCGCCGAGTGGATTGTGGGATCGGTGCGTTGTCTTTTCCCGGCGGCCGATCGCACGCAAGTGCGCGGCTGCTCGACGAAGGCTGGGTCTGAAGGCCGAGAACCTCGCCTCTGGCGAGCCGATCAGCCCCCAAATCCAGCGCAGTGCGAGCAGCGCGGCGACGCCATACCCCACCCATTGGTGGGGGCCGGAACCTTCCTCGGTCAATATGCCGTTGGCCAGCACGCCCGCCGCGACGCCCCAGTGGGTCAGCCGAACCAGTGGGTCCCACCGTTGTTCCTGCGCAATCTGCATGGTCGTCTCCGTCTGATTGGATCGACCACCAAATCGCCTTGCAGTCGTACATCGACCATTGCAGCGGCGCTTACGGCGCGCCGTGTAAGCTTCCGCTTATCGACGCAGTGCGAGCGCGGCATGCCCTATTCGACGCGGCCCGGGGGGACGTGTTTCATGCTCATTAGGCCCAGGTCACACGCCGGCGCGCTTAGATGTCCGCCACGACCGCAGCGAGCTTGTCGGCGACAATCGCGGCCTGCTTCTTCAGCATTGGATTGGGGATCGCGCTCATTGAGGCGACTGGATCAATGGCGGCGACTTCGGTGCGACCGTCACCGGCATCCCGCACGACCACATTGCAGGGAAGCATGGTTCCGACCTTGTCCTCGAGTTGCAACGCTTCATAGGCAAGCGAGGGATTACAGGCGCCGAGAATGAGGTAGGGGGCGATTTCGGCGCCGATTTTGGCCCTCAGAGTGGCGGCGACATCGATCTCTGTAAGCACGCCAAAGCCCTGTCGCGCGAGCGCCTCTCTGGTGCGCGCGACCACCTCATCGAAGGACCCAACCAAGGTCTTGGCGAAATAGTAGGTCATGGCGAACTCCCGTGAGATGGCTTGGTCGAGTATTAGACAGATAGCCAACGTCCTTTGGTCTGGGCCCATTTCGGCGCCAGGGTCTTGGACCTTCAAGGCTGCGGAATTGAGAATAGCGTGCGGTTGTCGATCCAAGTTGCGCTGCATCAAGTGGCCGCGCGGCGTACGGGGCTAGGCCAATATCAGGTGCAGAGCGCCCAAGTCTGTTAGGGTCAGGAGCTCGTCTCGAGCGACGACCATCTGGAGGGGATTCAGATCTTCAGCGAGTCGATCCTGAGCTTGGCCGTCGCCCTTGGCGTGGGGCTTCTGATCGGCGCTGAGCGTGAGCGTCGCAAGCAGGAGCGACCCTCGCCGTCAGCCGCGGGGATTCGCACCTTCGCCGTCGCGACCTTGGCGGGGGCGATCAGTTTTATGGTTGGTGGCGTAGCGCTTCTGGCCATCACGACAGCTTCGGTCGCGGCACTGGCTGCGTTGAGCTATTGGCGTGCTGAAGGCGAGGGCGATCCAGGGGTGACAACCGAGATCGCGCTGATCTTGGCGGTGCTGGTGGGGGCGCTTGCTGTTCCCCAGCCGATGGTCGCCGCCGCGGTGGGCGCCATCGTCGCTATCCTGCTGGCCGCGCGGACGCCCCTGCATCATTTTGTCAGCAAGACCCTCACCGCCGATGAGGTCCGCGATGCACTCATCCTGGCCGGCGCGAGCCTGGTCGTTCTGCCCCTGCTGCCGGATCGCGCCATGGGGCCCTACGATGCGTTGAACCCGCGCTCTATATGGCTGGTGGTCATTCTTCTACTGGGGATCAGCGCGGCGGGTCATGTGGCCATCCGAACCCTGGGGGTCCGCTTTGGCCTGCCTGTTGCGGGACTGGCCGCCGGCTTCGTCTCCAGCAGTGCGGCCATAGGGGCAATGTCGGCGCGTGCGGCCAAAACCCCGGCCATCTTGGCGGGAGCGGTCGCCGGCGCGGTGCTGTCGACAATCGCCACCATCGTGCAGTTGGTCGTGGTGATCGCGGCGATCAGCATACCCACCCTCCATACGATGGCGATTCCCTTGCTCTGCGCCGGTTTGGCGGCTTGCGCCTATGGGGCGGTGTTCACGATCAAGGCGCTTCGTTTTCCGCCAGCGGAGGAGCACACCGATCCAGGTCAGGCCTTCAGCATCTCGAGCGCACTGACGTTCGCGCTAATCTTGTCGGTTATCCTCGTCCTCTCGGCAGCACTAGGCGCCCGGTTCGGAGGTGCTGGAGCGATGGTGGGAGCGGCCTCGGCTGGTCTGGTCGATGCTCATGCGGCGGCGATCTCAATCGCCTCCCTCTCCGTCGCGGGCCACATCGAGCCGAGCGACGCCGTCCTGCCGATCCTGGCCGGTCTAACGACCAATACAGTGACCAAGATCGTCCTCGCGCTGTCGGGTGGACAGCGCGAGTTTGCTTGGCGGGTCATTCCGGGGCTCGTGCTCGTCGCCGCCGCCGCTTGGCTTGGTGCGTTTCTCCAAGCCGCGATAGCAAGGTAGGGCGGCGCCATCAGACTTGTCCTACCCGGAGCCAAGGCGATGCAGGGCTTCTTCAAGGACGGGCCGTAGGCTTTTGTGAATCCGTCGCAGGGCGAGCGGGGACGCGCAGTACGCAAAGGCGTCGACTTCCGGGAAGACCGTGCGGTCGCGCTCAGAGTTTTTCAAATCGAAGGTGTTGCTGCGTGCTGAACTCAGGTCGAGATCGGCCTCGATCAGCCAGCAGAAGACGTGACCACGCCCCTGACGCCTCAAGGGCGTAAGCTCCATCAGGTCGCCGTCCACGACAAGGCCTGTCTCCTCTTGGAACTCACGCCTAGCTGCAGTCAGGGGGGCTTCGCCAATTTCAATACGCCCTTTGGGGAACGACCATGCGTGCTCGTCCTTGCCACGCCAGTACGGGCCGCCGGGATGGACAAGCAGGAATTCGGGGCCAGCAGCGCCGCGGCGAAAGACCAGCAACCCGGCGCTGTCGGACGACGCACTCATGATCGAGCCTCCCGCCGATTGATTGAGCGCAAGGTAAGGCCTCATTCGCAGGCCCAAGCTTCCTACGGCGGATCGTATCATGCCGCCGGTGGCATGGGACCGGCGGTCGGATGGGAAAAGGAGCCGATCAATGAGCTATCGCGACATTCTGGTGGTCATGGACCACGCCGAGAGCGGGTCTAGGCGCGCGCGTCTTGCCGCCGACCTTGCGACCCGCTGGAGCGCTCACCTGAGCGGCGTTTTTCTCACGAGCGATTTCATGCGGCAGTTCGGGGCGGCTGAGGCTCTGACTGGGCTCTCGCACGCTGATATTGATCGGATCTTGCGTGATCACGCCAAGGCGGTCGGCGTCGCGAGCGAAATCGCGCGCACGAGATTCGAGACGGCGGCCAGGGAGGCTGGGGTTGCGTCGGATTGGATGACCGTCAATGGCGACCGTGTCGACGGCCTCGTCGCCTGCGCCCGTCGAGCTGACCTGACGATCACACCCAATCGGATGTTGGTTCATATGGGCCAAAGGCACGTGGAGGCGGCGGACGTCGGCCTCGCGTGTGGAGGGCCGGTGTTGATCACGCCTCACGATGACTATGCGCCGCCGATCGGCAAGCGCGTGCTGATCGCTTGGAATGGTTCGCGGGAAGCTTCGCGCGCGCTCCGTGACGGCTGGCCGTTCATCGAGGCCGCCGAGGAAGTCCATGTGCTTGTTGTATCGCCGAACGGCGAGGGCGGTCCGGACGGTATGTTGCAGCGCCTGTTGGAGCGCCACCGGATCAAGGCCAATCTCATCGTTGATCCGAGCGACGATGAATCCGCCGCCGACGTCATCGAGCGGCAGATGGCCGAGTTCGACGTGGATTTGCTGATCATGGGCCTCTATGGGCGCTCGCGTCTGCAGGAACTGGTGCTGGGCGGCGTCAGCCGTCAACTGCTCAAGGAGATGCCGGCGCCGATCCTCATGTCTCACTGAACCATAGACAGCCGGGCGAGTGCGTGGCTGGAGTCAGCGGGCGGTGTAGCCGCCGTCGATCACCAGCCCCGAACCGGTGACGAACCTCGCTTCGTCCGACGCTAGGTATACGGCGCCCCAGGCGATGTCGTCAGGCTCGCCCATCCTGCCGAGCGGATGCAGAGCCGCAGTCGCCGCCTTGGCCGCTGCTATGTCCCCCTGGGCTGCGAGGTGATGCTCGACCATCGGGGTCCAAATAAAGCCGGGATGAATCGAGTTCACGCGAATCTGGTCCGGGGCATAGATGAGCGCATCCGTCTTGGTCATCAGCCGAACTGCGCCCTTCGATGCGTGATACGGCGGCACGTCCGGCGCGCCGACCAGTCCATAGATCGACGAGAGGTTGATGATGGATCCGCCGCCCACCCGGCGGAGGTGCGCAATGGCGTGCTTCGTAACGAAAAAGACGCCTTTCACGTTGATCGCCTGCACCCAATCCCATTCAGCCTCGGTAATCTCATGGGTGGGTTTATTAGCGCCGGCGACGCCGGCGTTGTTCACGACAATATCGACCCGGCCGAACATTGCGGCGACCTCGGCCATGACCTTCTCGACCTCCCGTTCGACGGAGACGTTGCATCGCCAGTACGCCGCCCGTTGCTCGCCGCCCGCCAGTTCGCTGGCGAGCGCGGCGCCGTCTTCATCAAGGACATCGAGCAGCGCGACCTTGGCGCCCTCTTCGGCCATTCTTCGGCAGATCGCCTGTCCGATCCCCAGCGCTGCCCCCGTTATGACGGCCACCTTCTCAGCAAGTCGCGCCATGATGTTCTCCCGTCAAGTTGACGCAGCAGGCGCCGCGCGTCGTCGGCGGCGCCCAGAAGCGAGAGTTAGAGGCCGACTGCGATGTGATCGTCGACCTTGGCCACGCCGGGGGCGGCCCAAGCCGCGCGTTCGATGACATCGCGCTCGAACCAGGCGCGGACCTTTCCGTCGAGTCTCACTGTGTCTCCCGCCACGGTGACGACGATCTGGTTGGCTTCGACGTCGGCTCGACGTTCTAACGCCGCCTCGATCCGTCGCTTGATGTCGGAGGCCCGGGCATGGGGCTTCACCTGGATCTCGTTGAGCACGCCGCGCACGCCCTGTTGCGGGCGTACCGCCTGTTCCGCGGCAGCCCTCTGAAACTGCCAGTCAACCTTGCCAACAAGGGTGACGAACCCGTCCTCGACCTTCACTTTGACCTGGCCGGCGGGCAGCTCGACTGTCCAGTCGAGGATGGTGGCCAGTCGTCTGGCGACGGCGTCGTCGCTATGGGGGGACGGAACAGGACGCACCTGCAGGTGCTCCACGAAACCCCGCACGCCCTTCACGCGCTTTACCGCGGCCTCGGCGGCCATTTTCTGAGCGTAGTTTGGAACGTGGCCGTTGAGTTCCACGATCCCGTCCTCAGCGGTAATTCCGATATCCGCGGCGTCGATGCTCGGCTCCCACTCGAGTTCGGCCTCGACCTGCGCCTTCAGTGCTTTGTCGTCCATGATCTTGCTCCGAAAAGGCGCGACGGGCGCGCCGATGGGACCATTTCAGAATTGGCGGAGGTAGGTTTTGACCCGGGTCAACTGAGCGCTGGGTTGGGGGTGCCTCATGTTTGAGGCCCCGGTCGTCGCCATAGGCAGGGAGCACGGCCCTGTTGGGCTCTTGAGATAGGTCAAGGCGGAGGTGGAGGCCGAGCCTAGGCTGGGTCATCGCTCATGGCCACAATGGCGGGGCGCCAACGAGAGGATTTCCGCCGTGGTGTTCACCGACATGCTGGTCTGCCTGGACAGCTACCCAGACGCCTCCTCAACTACCGCGGTCGACCAGTGCGCCCGCTTGGCTGCGGCGCTTGGCGAGGGGGTTTGCGCCGTAGCGGCGCACGTCCGCATTCCGCTGAAGAGCAATTTGATCGCTAATCTGCTGCTGGATTTGAGCGACGTCGCACGAAAGGAGGAGGCGCGGAGCCTGCAGAACGCTCAGAATGTGCTGGAGCGTTTCGTCACGTCGGCGTCTGTCGCCGGGCTGGCGGCCCCGACGACGATGATCATCCGCGCGGATCTTCAGGATCCCAGCGAACGGATTGTCCAGATCGCGCGTACCCGGAGCCTATGCCTGATCCCCCAAGAGCGTATCGATGACGGACAGGCGAGTTTGGCCGAGGCGGTGATCTTCGGCTCTGGTCGTCCCGCCGTGGTATTCGCAGCGGGCGATCAGGCTGTCGTCAAGGGCGGTCTGGACACAGTTGTGGTCGCTTGGGACGGCGGCAGGGCCGCGGCGCGCACGGTGGCCGACGCCATGCCCGTCCTTAGCAGGGCAGGGGAAGTGCGCATCGTCTCGGTGCTGAACGACAAGCCCTCGGTCTCCGCTGGATCAGCAACCGATCTTGTGCGTCATCTCGCTGTGTCTGGAATTTCGGCTGTACTCGACGAGATCGACGGCCGGGGCCAGGAGATCGGCCGATGCCTGACACGCCACGCCCAGGATTGCGGCGCCGACCTGCTGGTCATGGGAGCGTTTGGGCATTCCAGGGCGCGCGAGTTCATCCTGGGCGGGGCCACCCAAAGCCTGCTGCGCGAGCCGATCGTGCCAGTCTTCCTGTCGCACTGACGCGAGCCGCCGCGGGCGGAGGTCGACCCCGATAACGCAGGGGCGCGCGGATTGTTTGATCGCGATCAAAGGGTGGCCGCGAGGATCGAGCACACTGTCGATGGATCGAAGGAGAGGCGCATGAGCTTTCGCGACATCATCCTGCAGGTCGATGAGACTGACGCGGCGTCTGGACGCTGCGCCCTGGCCGTTGACCTCGCGACGCAATGGGGGGCCACTCTGACCGGAGTCTTCCTGCGTTCGCACTTCACCTATGATCTCTTCGCCGCCGAGGGGCTGGCTTATCTGCCTAAGCATGAAATCGAGGCCGCCCTGACCGAAAGCGCCGCGGCGGTGAAGTTGGCGGCCGATGTCGCCGAGCAAACGCTGCGGATTGCTGCTGAGAGGGCCGGCGCCTCATTCGAATGGCGGATTATCGACGGTAACAGCGACGCAGCCCTCATCGCTGCGGCGCGCCGCGCTGATCTTTCAATCCTCCCGCCGCGCATCGAGACCAGTCGGGGAGGGCGCTGCGTTTCGGCGACGACGCTCGCCTTAGCCAGCGGGGGGCCGACGCTGATCGTGCCGGAGGAGGGCGAATGGCGCGGTATGCCCAAAAGGGTGTTGATCGCTTGGAAGAATACGCGCGAGTCGGCCCGCGCCCTTCATGACGCCTGGCCATTCTTGGATGCGGCGGAAGAGGTGACTGTGATCGTCGTTTCGCCATCGGGCATGAGCGGGACGGACGGCTTCCTGGAACGCCACATGGAGCGTCATGGCCGCAAGACCCAGGTCATTGTCGATCACAGCGATGATGTGTCGGTCGGAAAGGTGTTGCGTCGGCAGATCAAGGCGCTGAACGCTGATCTTCTCGTCATGGGCCTCTATGGGCGATCCAGGCTTCGCGAGATGATCCTGGGCGGGGTGAGCCGCGAGTTGCTGGGAGAGCCGCCCGTTCCCCTGCTTGCATCCCACTAGCGCCATGGCTGTTCGAGATATCTTGGTATTGGTTGGAGGCGAGCCGGCCTCAATGCGGCGTGTCCACCCGGTGATCGACCTGGCGGGCCGCCTGGGCGCTAGCGTCACGGGCGCTTTCCTGCGGCCGATGTTCCCGCTCACCGACTACGCGGCCGGCGGGGCCTGGATGTCGCAGGGGCAGCTGCAGGAAGCGGTTGAAGCTCATGCGATGGTGGTGGATCACGCCGAGGCGCAAGCACGACAGGCGTTCCTGGCCGCGGCCCAGCTACACCTCGCCGCTGATTGGATCGTTTTGGACACCGTTCAACAGCTGATCGAGCGGGCACGCCTCAGTGACCTGACTATCGTCCCGCCCGGACCCTTGCCGGAGGGTGGGGAGGTGACGATCTCGGCCGGTCAACTTGGCCTAGCCTGCGGTGGGCCGCTCCTTGTCGTACCCGACCACCTGGGCGAGACGAGCATTGGTCGCCGAGTCCTGGTCTGTTGGAATGGCAGCCGTGAGAGCGCGCGGGCCTGGCGCGACGCCTGGCCGTTCGTCATGGCGGCCGACCATGTCGCGGTGGCCGCGGTCCGACCGCGCCCCGACTTTGATGATGACGCCACGCTGCGATTTCGGTTGTCGCGATGGGATCGCGAGGTCGACGTGCTCTCTGAGCCCGCGGCCGACGAGCTGGCCCCCGACGTGCTGCGGCGCAAGGTGCTTGATTGGGGGAGTGATCTGTTGGTGATGGGGCTCTATGGCCGCCCGCGGATATCCGAACAGGTTTTGGGCGGCGTCAGCCAGGAATTCCTGACCGATCCGCCCTGCCCACTCTTGATCTCGCACTAAGGCTCACAGCCGGCTCGAGGTCAGAGCCAGTTCGAGCGTTTGAAACGCGTGTAGAGAAAGATGCATACGACCACGATCACACCGACCACGAGGTAGTAGCCGTACTTCCAACGCAGCTCGGGCATGACGTCGAAGTTCATCCCATAAATGCCGGCTATCGCGGTCGGTACAGCCAAGATTGCGGCCCAGGCCGCGAGCCGGCGCGTGATCGCGCCTTGGCGTTGCTGTTCTAGCAGGGTGCTGGCCTCGAACACCGACGACAGCACCTCTCGCAGCCCCTCGACCATCGAGGCGACCCTGCGCACGTGGTCGCGGACATCGCGGAAATATGGCCGAACGTCCGGGTCCACGCAGGGCATGTCGTGGTGCTCCAGGCGGCTGGCCACCTCCTCCATCGGGCCGAGCACCCGCCGGAAGCGCATCAGTTCGCGCCGCAGGTTGAAGATGCGGGTGACCTCGCCTCGACTGAGGAAGGCGTCCAGGGCGTACCGCTCCATCGCCAGCACCTCTTCCTCGATCGCATCCACGATCGGGAAGTAACCATCGACGATGAAGTCGAGGACGGCGTGGAGGATGTAATCGGCGCCGTGCTTGAGGTGCGTGGGGGCGGCCTCGAGTTGGTGGCGCAGTTCCAGGTGCGCGCGCGCCGACCCGTGGCGGACTGTGATGATGTGGTCGCGGCCGACGAAAATGTCGGTCTCGCCGTAACCGATCTCTTGGTCATCTAGATGCGCAGTGCGGGCGACCACGAAGAGCTGGTCGCCATAAACATCGACCTTGGGCATCTGCTGGGCGTTCAGCGCATCCTCAACCGCCAGCGGGTGAAGCCCGAAGCGCTCCTGCAAGATGGCGAGTTCATCAGCGCTCGGCTCGAGCAGCCCTATCCACGCGAACTCGCCCGCCTTCAGCTCCAGGCTCGCGGGCGCGCTAATATCAATCTCTCGAAGCCGCTTTCCATCGCCATAGACATAGGCTGCAACGACACTCATCTGATGTCCGATACAAACTCTGGGAGAGGAAGGGTTAGCTCGGTTCTCGCGAACGGTCGAACCGTCGGCTTGGCGCGCCCCCAGGCCTGCTGCGTCCGCGGGCCCGTCCGGAACACCACGAGTGTAATCTGGAAGAACCAGAAGGCTGTAGCCAGGACTTACGCGGCGTTGATCAAAGACCGAACCGTGGCAAAAAGGGCGTTGGACAGCAGGGGCTTCTCCACAACAGGGACCGACAAGGCCGCAGCTTGCGCTTGCAAGGCTGACGGTAGGTTCGTGGTGATCAGCACGGCTGGCGTCATGATATCCCGCTTGCGCAGCCGAGCGATCAGTTCCAGGCCGGTCTCATCCGGCAGGCGTTGATCGACGATTAGACAAGCTGCGCCCGAACCCCCTGCCGCATGCGCTAGGGCGCGGGCGGTGCTGAAAACTCGGACGTCGTAGCCTTCGATCTCGAGCGCAAACCGCAGCGCGTTGAGAACGTCTCCGTCATCCTCGACGACGAGGACGGGACCAGTGATCGGCCTTGTAGACATGAACATCCTCAAACGCCCAGAGGATGTCTATCTTTCGTGCGAAGCCGGACTGACGCCTTGATTTGCCGCAAAAGTCAGAGGCCGGCCGCCAAGGCGATCCGCATCAGTTCGGAGAAGTTTCGCGCGCCGGTCTTCGACATGAGATTGGCCCGATAGATTTCCACGGTGCGCGGACTGATCTCCAGCTCGTAGGCGATGACCTTGTTCACCTTGCCCGCCACCACGCCGGCCAGGACGTCTCGTTCGCGAGGCGATAGGTTTTCCAGGCGTCGTTCAGCGTCCAGATGGGCGTCCCGTGGCTGACCGCTGCTCTGCAAGGCTTCGCCGATAGCGGCGATCAGGATCTCGTTGGCGAAGGGCTTCTCGATGAAGTCGATGACGCCGGCCTTCATCGCCTCGACGGCCAGGGCGATATCGCCATGCCCCGTCATGACGATCACCGGCGACGTCACGCCATCGGCCTTGAGCTTGCGAACCAAATCGAGGCCGGTCATGTCCGGCATCCGCACATCCGTGACGATACAGTCTACGGCGTGATCGCCGATCGACGCGAGGAAGGCGCCTGCAGACTCATGGAGGCACGGCTCGAACCCCTGAACATCGAGCAGGAAGGCAAGGGAGTCCCTCATGGCCGCATCGTCATCGATGACATGAATGATCGGTCTAGCGACCATCGGTCATCTCCAGGTCGGCGAGGGGAAGGGTGAAATGAAACGTAGCGCCGCCCTCGCGATTACGCTCTCCCCAGATCCGCCCGCCATGCGCCTCTATAATGGTTCGACAGATCGATAGACCCACGCCCATGCCCTTCAGCTTGGTGCTGACGAACGGCTGAAACAGCCGATCCAGGATCTCTGGCGCGACGCCGGTCCCGGTGTCGGCGACCGACACCAATACAAATCCCTTCTCATTCTCATCTGCGGCGACGGAGATCGCCAGTTCACGACGTGGCTGTCCCTCCATTGCGTCGATCGCGTTGCGGATCAGGTTGAGCGCCACTTGCTGCACCTGGATCTTGTCCACAATAACGGACCCTACGTCGCGAGAGAACCGAAGCGCCACCCGGACACCTTGTTCCCGGGCGCCGACCAGGGCCAGGGCGCTGGCTTCCTCCATCAGCCGAGCCGGGCTTTCCAGCGCATGCTGGGTCTCGCCCTTGGCGGCGAACTCACGCAACCGCTTGATAATGTCGCCGGCGCGCAGAGCTTGTTCGTACGCGCGTTCGAGCGCGTCCTTCAAACGCGCCGCGTCCACGTGTCCCGAGTCCAGCAGCGTGACTGAGCCCTTCATGTAATTGGCGATGGCCGAGAGCGGTTGATTGAGTTCATGGGCGAGCGAGGAAGCCATTTCTCCCATGGCTGTCAGCCGCGAGACGTGGACGAGCTCTGATTGCAGTTCTTGCATGCGGCGCTCTTGGGCGCGGCGCTCGGTCAGGTCGCGGACAAAGCCCGTAAAGAAGCGCTCCTGGCCCACCCGCGCCTCGCCTACAGTCAGTTCCATCGGAAAGGTGGAGCCATCCTTGCGTTCGCCCACGACGATACGTCCGATGCCGATGATCCGGCGCTCGCCGGTCGTCTCATAGCGATGAAGATAACCGTCGTGCTCCTCCCGAAATGGGGGCGGCATGAGCATGTTCACATTTCGGCCTACCGCTTCGGACGGTTCCCAACCGAACAATCGCACGGCCGCAGCGCTGAATGATCGCATGAGGCCGCGATCATTGATGACGACCATGGCCTCGGGGACCGTATCGAGAATCGACTGCAGATGGACTTCGCGCGTTCGCGCGTCCTGGCCCTGACGACGCAAGCGGTCACCGACGAGGCCGATAATCGGTCCAAACACCATGAAGATAGCCAGGTCGATCGCGTTGTCCGGACGCCACACGTCCTGGCGCAGGAACGCGGCGCTGATCCCAAGACTAAGCACGGTCGCCAGGATCGCCGGGCCGGCCCCGCCAACCAACGCCGCCGCCAGGACCGCCGGCACATAGATGATCACCAGGGCGCGATGGTCCACATAAGGGTCCAGGAGCAGCCTGACGATCAGCCCGACCATCGCCCCGCCCAAGGCGGCCAGATATCCAAGCTTGACCGACCCGTCGCCGGTTTGGGGACGCCATCGCGAGATCTGACGTCCAATTGGCACAGCAAATCCTCTCTGTCGTCACAGTCGACGTGGGGACTAGGCCACGGATCGATAGTGACGCAGCTGGAATGCAAAGAGAACCGTCAAATATCGCCTTAGAATTTCCCCCGTTGTCTCCCTCGCGGATTCTTCGGGGTCATGAGTTGAAGATGTGGCGTGAATCCTCGCTATGGCGCGAAGGAAGCCTTGATTGACGTCGATCAAGGCCCGCGGCGACGGGCGATCATAGGTTGCCACGGGCCGTGGGCGTGGACGTCTTCGGCGGAGGAGATCGACATGCTGGCCATGGCGCTCGCGCCCGAAGGCGGCCGGCTGCTCTGTTCTGAGCGGCCAAATCCTCAACTGGGGCCTGGAGAACTGCTTCTGCGTGTCCGGGCGTGTGGCGTCTGCCGGACCGATCTGCACGTGGTCGACGGTGAACTGGCCCCGGTCAAGGCCTCGATCATTCCAGGTCATGAGGTCGTGGGCGTGGTCGAGGCCCTGGCCGCGGACGTCACGGACTTCTCGATAGGTGAACGCCTAGGCGCGGCGTGGCTGGCGTCAACGTGCGGGCGCTGCCGCTACTGCCTTGAGGACACCGAGAACCTCTGCGATCGCGCCGAGTTCAATGGATGGACTCGGGATGGCGGCTACGCTGAGCTGATGGCGGTCGACGCCCGCTTCTGTTTTCGCCTAGCTCCGGCCTGGACGGACGTGGAAGCCGCGCCACTGCTATGCGCCGGCCTCATCGGGTATAGGGCTTGGCGCAAGGCCTGCGAACCGCGTCCTGTGCGAAGACTCGGCCTCTACGGGTTTGGCGCCGCCGCGCACCTGCTCGCGCAATTGGCGATCGCCGAGGGGCAGGAGGTGTTCGCCTTCACGCGCCCTGGTGATCGACCAGCTCAAGACTTGGCGCTGGGCCTGGGATGCGTGTGGGCCGGCGGCTCCAGCCAAGCTCCACCAGTTCCTCTGGACGCCGCGATCCTCTTCGCCGCGGCGGGCGAGCTTGTGCCGCTGGCCTTGCAGGCTGTGCGCAAGGGCGGAACCGTAGTCTGCGGCGGAATTCATATGAGCGATATTCCGAGCTTTCCGTATCATTTGCTCTGGGAAGAGCGGCGGCTCGTCACCGTGGCCAATCTTACCAGGGCTGATGCGGTCGATTACCTGGCCCGGGCCGCCAGGGCGGGCGTGCGGGCGCATGTCACCACCTACGCCCTTCGTGACGCCAATCGTGCCCTGTCCGATCTGCGCTCTGGCGCCTTCTCAGGCGCCGCGGTCCTCAGGGTGGGAGAGGGGTGAGGGGCCATTTTTCGGCCCAGCGCGCCGGGGGAGCTGATCTTCGTGACAGACTCCCCGCGCGGCCTATCAGTGGCTGAGGAGGGTGAAGTAGCGCTCCTGCTCAAGAAGACTGCGCGTCATCCCGCCGAACGCCCACTCACCGAGCCGAGTGTGGCCATAGCCCCCGGCCACGATGAGGTCGGCCCCGAGTTGTCCCGCCCGTGTCATAATCGCCTCTTCGGCGCGGCTGGACTGCTCCAGAACCTCCCCGCGGGCTCGTACGCCATGACGGGCGAGGGCAGCGGCCACCTCCTCGACGCGGGCGGCTGCGGCGGTTGTGTCGGCGTCAGGCGAGGCTTCTACGATGAGAACATCTTCTGAGCGCTGCAGCAGGGGTAGGGCGTCGGTGATCGCGCGCCGGGATTCGCGACTGTCCTTCCAAGCCACCAGGACAGGCCCCTTGCCGAGATAGTCGCGGCCGGGAGGGCATATCAGCACTGGGCGTCCGGCGCTGACGACGAGGTGGCCGACATCGACATCGCTATAGGGGATGGGGCGACCAGGGCCGCCATGCCGCACGATGATCAGGTCCGCGCTACGTGCCGCCTGGGCCAAGGCCGGTGTGGGCTCCAGCCATTGGGTGCGCCATTCGTGGCTCCGCGCGCCTATCGCCTCCTCGAAGACTTTTTGGGAGCCGGCGAGGTTCAACCTGATCTGGTCTCCCATCAAGGCTAGCCATTCTCCGTCAAGACCGGGATAGGCCCCGCCAGCACTGACGGCGAGAGGTGGGATCGCCGCGGCGCCCAGGCCAATGACCATCGCCGTCAGATCATCGGAAAGGCTCGCGGCGCACCGGATGTGTTCGGCTTGATCGGCATTGGGCTGCACGTGGCAGAGCAGGCTCTTGTAGGTCATGACTGACCTCCGTTATGGGACCGGCTTGTCCCTAGGCTGTGACCAGACGAGCCAGGCCCGAGGGCTGGATCACGCGGAAAGATCGGCAGCCGACGAACTCCACGATGCCGCCGGATTGAAGTTGGCTCAGCATGCGAGAGACCGTTTCGATGGTCAGGCCGAGGTAGTCAGCCATGTCTTGGCGGCTCATGACCAGCGTGGTGAGGTCGCCGCGGACGCGTTCAGCGGCGAGCATTAGGAAGCTGGCCACCTTTTCGCAGGCGCTCTTACGCCCGAGCATGAATAGGTGCTCTTGAGTTCGTGCGAGTTCGTGCGTTGTCGCCGCCCAGATGAGCTTCTCAAGTCGCTCGCGTTCGTCGCCGCAGTGACGGACGGCCGAGCGCTTGGCCACGAGGATCGTGCAGTCGCTGAGCGCCTCGGCCGAGAAGCGATGTTCGTCGCCGGCTTCCATCCCGAAAAGCTCGTCAGGGTAATAGAAGTCGCCGATCTGACGGCGGCCGTCGCTCAGTAGGCGGCTGGTGCGCACCCAGCCTTCGATCACCTGATAGATGAGGTCGGCTTCTTCTTCCTGAGCGTAAATCTCTTCCCCGGCGGCGAACTGCATGCGCACGCCGATCGGACCGAACGCATCCAACGCGGCTATCTGGGAGGGAATGGTTTCACTGAGGGCTTGAACGGTCATCGTCGGTCTCCTGTCGATGACCGAAGCGTTAATGCGCGTTGGCGAACGCCGATATTCGTGATCGGTGCTTAAGGGGACTCACTTAAGTAGGTTTACGGAGGCCGGCCCGCGTGCCGGCGAAAGCATGTGCGAGCGTCGCCTCGACCTCGCCCAGCATGTCGGCGCCGGCTTCCTCAGTCAGGTTGGAGAGGATCGATCCAAAATGTCGGTGGTCTTGGACGGCGAGGCCGCAGACCCCAGCCAGATGGAGATCGAAGACCGCCATCAACGCCTGCAGGGCGCCGGTTGAGTTGACCCAATGTTCCGGCGCGCCCGAAGTTGAGAAGCTGGTCAAGCGTTTGCCCACGAGGAGGGGCTTGGTTCCACCAAAGTCGGGTCCGTATCCGAAACCCATGCAGAAGACGCGGTCGACATAGCCTTTCAGGATGGCTGGCGGGGCGTTGAACCAAAACGGGTAGACGAAGATGAAGCTGTCGATCTCGGCCAGAAGCGCGCGTTCGGCGACAACATCCGGCTCCGGCGCGAATCCAGGTTCCGTCGGCAGCTCGCCGGCCTTCAGACAGGGATCGAACCCCAGCTGATAGAGATCTCGCAAGATGACTTGATCACCCAGAGCGGTGAGATTTGCGACGCAGGTCTTGGCTATGGAAGCGCAGAAACTCGCCGGCTTGGGATGAGCCAGAATGACAGCGTGTCTCATGATGATCACCTTCAGTTTGCCGAGGTTCGGCGCTCACAAGGCTAGGCGCGGGCTCGGCCCACCGCTTTGACGTGGATCATCGCCGCCGGCGTGTGAGAATTGATCGGGGTCAAGATGGCCGCTTCACGATCGTGGTCTTTGGATCGCGAATTCACGGAGCAGCCAAATGCGTAAAGCCATCACCCAACAAATCTCCCATGACGCCGAAGACATCTATGAGGACGTCGCGCGTGGCCTGAAGAGAATGGCCGAGCATCTTTCGCAAGGCCCAGGCGACGCTTTGTCCGCAAGTGCGATCGCCCTTGTCCACTCGGCGACCGATCTGGCTGACCAGGCGAGGACGCGGTCGCGGCGGCTTGCGTCGAAGGCTGGCGAGGAAATCAGGGAGCACCCTGCCGCCGTCGCGGCGATCATCGCAGCCGCAGTTGCCCTCGTTGGTTTTGGGCTCGCCCGGCGCACTGGCCAATCCTAGGTCGCCGATGATCAATCTGCAGGGAGGCCATCATGAAAATGCGTGCGGGGCGCGTGGCGCTGGGCGCGGTTGGTGTTGCGGTTCTTGCAGCCATCCTCCTATCGGGAGCTAGCGGATGTCAGGCTCCAGGCTGGCTGAAGCCGCCCTTCCATGAGCCATCCATGGCGCCGCCCTAGCTTTGATCGAAGTCGGGATGCAGCGTCCCAGCACGAGGCAAAATTCCTCT
Source organism: Phenylobacterium sp. (assembly GCF_030681155.1). GTDB lineage: Bacteria > Pseudomonadota > Alphaproteobacteria > Caulobacterales > Caulobacteraceae > Phenylobacterium. The sequence goes on from NZ_JAUXXE010000078.1 coordinate 98,716, forward strand.
TAAGTCAGGAGGTTAAGGCCATGAATGAAGTCACTTGGATCGTTGCGGCCGATGGTCGCCAGGCCGATGTCTACGAAGAACGGCGGCGGGGCGGCCCCCTGCAGCGTCTGGCCGAGCGGGCGCTTCATGCTGAAGACTCCGAGCAGCCAAAAAGCCGTCAGCGCGCCACCGTCCACAATCGGTTCGGGTTCGGTCGCCACAGCGCTGGTGATGAAGATGTCGTCGAACTGTCTGAGGCGCGGTTCCTTGAGCGAGTCTCGGACGCGCTAGAGCGTTGGGCCAAGGCCGGGCTGTATGACCAGCTGGTCGTCATGGCTCCACCGCGCGCCTTGGGCCATCTGCGCCGAGCCTTGAAGTCGCCAGCGGCCGAACGTCTTGTACTGACCGACAATCATGATCGCGTGATGCTCGAAGTTGAAGCTCTGCGCCGTCATCTGCGGACCCTTCGCGGTCAATGACGCCGCAGCAAGCCAACGACGATGGAGACGGGATGGGGCTCAAGCTGACCTTTCATGGGGCGGCCGGATGCGTGACAGGCTTCTGCGCCCGACTCGACACAGGCTCGGCGAGCCTGCTGATCGATTGCGGCATGTTCCAAGGCTCCAAGACCCTGAAGGCGTTGAACTACGACCCGCTCCCCTTCGAAGCCGCCGACATTGACGCCGTGCTGCTGACCCATGCGCATATCGACCATTCGGGTCTGTTGCCGAAGCTGATGAAGGCCGGCTACGAGGGGCCAATATATGCCACCGCAGGCACGCGCGACCTTTGCGCGGTGATGCTGCCGGACGCTGGCGGCATTCAAGAAAGCGAAGTGCGTCATCTCAATCGACGCAATCAGCGGCGCGGCCGCCTGCCGGTCGAGCCGATCTACACGGTCCGTGACGCCGTCCGGACCCTCGAGCTCTTCGAACGGGTCAAGCTGTCGGAGCCTACCCCGATCGTTCCGGGCGTCAGCGCCACCTACTGGGAAGCCGGACACATTTTAGGTTCGGCCTCTATCGAACTGCGGGTCGAGACGCCGGAAGGGCCGGTCACCCTGCTGTTCTCAGGCGATCTTGGTCCCGGGGGGCGCGACTATTCTCCCGATCCCGAGGGTCCGCAGGGCGTCGACCACCTCATTGTCGAGTCGACCTATGGGGATCGCCAACGCCCAATAATCGATCCAGCCACCCGGCGGCGGATCCTCGCTGAGGAATTGACCGCGGCGCACGCCGCCGGAGGTCCGCTGCTTATTCCGGCTTTCGCGGTGGAGCGTTCCCAGGAACTGCTCGCCGACATACTGACTATCATGGCCGAGGGCCAGGCGCCTGAGGCCGACATCTTCCTGGACTCGCCGCTGGCGATCGAGGCGACGGAGGTCTTTCGCCATCGCGGCTGGAATCGGGCGACCGGGGTCAATCCTTTCGGAGGCCTGTATGCTCGAGATCGGCTCAAATTCCTTCGCGCGCCGGGGGAAAGCGATGCGTTGGATCGGCTCTCAGGGTGGCACATCATCCTGGCCGGAAGCGGCATGTGCGATGCTGGTCGGGTGCGCAAGCATCTGAAGCGGCTCCTATGGCGCAAGCAGGCGACGGTGCTGCTGGCCGGATACCAGGCGGTCGGCACGCTGGGACGGTTCCTTCAGGACGGCGCTCCGCGTGTTCGCATTCAGGGTGACGACGTCAGGGTCCAGGCCCGCATCCGTTCGCTGGACGTCTACTCAGGGCACGCCGACGCAGATGGACTGGTCGGCTGGGTCAAGGCGCGCCAGCCGGTGCGCGGCCGCATCTTCCTCGCCCATGGTGAGCCAGATGCGTTGCAAGGCCTCAAAACACGTCTGATCGCCGCCGGCGTCGACGCTGCGGGCCTCAGCATCCCCGAACTCGACGAGACCTTTGAGTTGCGTGGGACCGCGATCAGCAATGACACAAAAATCTCTCCACGGCTCCCACCGCAGGCCGTCTCTTCTCTCGATTGGCACAACGAACGCGCCGCGCTGTTGCTCGACCTCGACACGCTGCTTGAAGGCGCTCGGTCGGACGCCGCCCGGACGGCGATCCTTGAACGCGCGCGCGCAGCGATGGAGGAGATCGAGGCGACACGCCATCCCGCCCGTCGGCTACGTCAATCCGACTTGCGATGAGCGCGGTCAGCAGGCGGCGGACTTGAGCCTGATCAAGGTGAGGATCGAGCCTAGCGTCATGCTTCAAGCATCAACCTGTTCTCGGCCGGCCGCTCTCTGGAGGTTCTGAAGATGGCCCGGGTTCGCAAACTTCTATTTTTGATTGCATGCAACGGGCGTGTGCGCCTCGTACGATATCAACCCGGTGAAAATTGCTTCGTGACAATATGGGGGGATCGGGAGCGGGCTCACGCCGAGAAAGATCTCCTCCATGAGATCGTCCGCCAAGCGGAACGGGAGATCGCCGACAGTCATCTCGAAGGCCTCTTCATCGTGGCGCCAGCGAGCGAGATCGAAGATCTTCGAGAGCACATGGAACGGGGCCTGATCGTGGTCGGCGGTGTTGTCGATGACCGGGTTAATCCGTCCGACGCCGATCTTGCAGATGTCCTAACCCAAGCGCTCCGAGCGCCCTCGCCAGAGCGATGACCCCACGGAGACTTCGTGAAACGCGCCCGAGCGCGCGATCTGTCAAGTTTGAGGTGATAGGCACATGAAGGTCAATTCAAAGGGCAGCCAACGTCGCCAACCGCCCCAAGGGACTTCGGCGGCCCGGCTACTTCTTGGTGCGACGATGGTGATCGCTGGATCTGCGGCGCTCTGCGGCCTGGTATGGATTGGAAACAGCCATGATCGGCTGGCCCAACGCTTGATGTTCGATCTGGGGCTGGCGGTGACCGGGCTGATCTCCGCGGGCGCACAGGTGCTCATCCTAATAGGGGCTTGGTTGATGTGGAGGTCTTGGCGCCAGCGGTGACCATGAAGTCCATTGGTCGTTCGAACCGCCGCGTGACGAGTAAGCCTAGTGGGAGGTTTCGGGCGGGAGGCGTTCGATCCGCCAGTCCTCCACGGCCCGCACGAGTTCGCGCTGACCTGGGGGGGCAGTGTAGTCGATCACAGAGATGAGCGATGGGCGCGCTTCCATCACAGCGATCAACACCGAGCTTGGGTGGGGTCGAAAGCCTGCCGTTCTCGAGATGCGGAAAATCTCCTGATTGATCTCCTGGATGTGGGCAGGATCACTGACCTCAGTGGCCCGCGCCGCCATCGACAGCCCGCGCACAGCACCATTCGCTAACAAGCCTCCGCCAAGCGCAATGGAGACACGCGAGTCTCGGGTGATGTTTTCAAATTTCTGGCTATCGCGAGCGACTACGAAATAGAGCGCCCGGCCAAGGCGAAGGTAGTTGACCAGTGTGGCGTGGGGCCACCCGTCGCTTCGGACGGTCGCGACGCACATGACATGGTTCTCATCGAGTATCTCAAGAATGAGGTCGCGTAGGCCCGCCTCGTCGAGCGGGGCGGCGCTGGCGGGATGCTCTTGCCTCGTCGTGGGCATTCTCTTCTCCATCAATCTGACGGTTGAATTGGTCGGTCATAGACCCCGCGGACTTGGCGTACTTATGAACGGCTGGCGGTCGCCGACGGTTCGTCGGCGTCGCTGATTCCACCGATGCGCTACTTCTTCTCAGACTGCTTTTTGATATTGTCTTCGAGCGCGGCGAGGGCCCGCTTTGCCGCCGTAGCCGCGTCATGAGCCGCGGTTTGAGCAGCTTGCAGAGCCTTGTGGGTGGCCGCGCGGTCGTTCGCCGCGGCGGCGTTGGCGGCGTCGGCGGCGTCTCGCGAGGCCACTCGGGCGGCCTCGGCCGAGCGTTCAAACAGCGCGCGATTTTCAGACGACGCTTCGTGGAAGGCGATCTGAACATCCTTTGCCGCGGCCTTGGCGGCTTCGGAGGCTTGTTGGGCCGCTTCACGAGACGTCTCGGCGGTCTTGCGTGAGCTGTCGCGCAACGCCGCCTCGGCCTTCGCAACGGCCGCCTCGGCGGCGCGCACAGAGGCGCGAGCACTTTCGAGTGCGCGTTCCCCCTGCGCTCGGGCTTGGTCGTCGAGATCGCGCGGCTTGGCTGTGGTGTGATCGGCAGGCTTGGCCGGCTGAATCTCGGCCGCAGCTGCGCCCGCCATCGCAAAAGCTAGGGCTGAGGCTGTCAGGAGGTGGCGAATGATCATTAGTCGTCTCCGCTGAGGTGGAGCCGCCATCTTCGAAGGTGCAGCGCCGCCTGCCTTGCGCGCGATCAAATCTCTGAGTGCTGTGGGGACGCCAGGCGCCGTTATCACGACCGCGCGGAAGGGGGGAACCGACCCCACCTTCTCCAGATCTATTCCATCGGTCGCCTGCGGGTTCTTGCTGATTGCGGCGCGCCCGCACCCGACGTCCTCCTGTCGAGGGTCAGGAGGAATACATGCGAGTGCTGGCCGCATTGGCCATTGTCGTCGTGATGGCCCTGATGGGAGAGATCAAACCGGTGAGCGCGGCCGAGCAAATTCCGGTGACGGCTATCGATGTTCTGATCGTGCCGGACGCGGCCATGGTGGTCCATGCTCAGGCCAGTAACGCCCGGTTGCTCAAGGCCTACCCTGCCGGCTTCAAACTGGACGAGGCGCATCAGCCACACATCACGCTGATCCAGCGGTTCGTCCGCACCGACCAACTTGACAACGTCTATGCGGCCGTTGGGCGGGTGTTGGCGCGGACGGAAGTCTCTGCCCTGAAGCTGGAAGCCATACGGAATTACTACACGCCGGGAGGCGAGACAGGCGTTGCTGGCATTCTGGTCAAGAATACTCCGGAACTGCAGAAGTTGCAGCAGGACATGATCGCGGCGGTCTCTCCGTTTACGGTCGAAACCGGGCCGGTTGGCGCCTTCACCGCCCCGCACGATAACCCGGCCGACGATAGGATGCTGATAGCCTACGTTGCGAGCTTTGCGCCGAAGCAGACCGGCGCAAATTTCAGTCCGCATGTGAGCACGGGCGTTGCGCCGACCGGCTACCTGAACGACATGATGGCGGAGGATTTTGAACCCTTCACCTTCTGGCCCGCCGGTGTAGCGATCTACCAGCTCGGGCCCTTCGGTACAGCGGCGAGGAAGCTCAAGGGGTGGGACCTGACGCGCTGAGGGCGCTCTTCCAAGGGCCGGGTCCGGCGGTGCTGAGTCAGCCTTAAGTCGGCCAACGGGTAGTCCACGCAATTTCAGCGGGTTAGCTGGGCGCGCGAGGTGGGGGCGACACGCAGATCGCCTTGATACTGATCAAGATCGATCGTTTCAGACCCACATAACATGCGCCATCCGGCTAGGCCGCGCCGTCGGTTCCGTCGGTGGGAGCATGTCCATGTCCAAAATCGTTCAGGCCGAAGGTCACTCGGGAACGTTCCAAGGTCCATCGCCGCTCCCCGGTGCGGAACGGTGCGACGGTTGCCGCCTGATCCAGGAAGCCGATCACCGGATCGCGAACCACCTGGCGATGCTGGCGGCGTTCGTAAGGCTGAAGGAACTCGAACTGGCGCGCGATCCAGCGGTCCCGTCATCTGAGGCGGTCCAGATACTTCTGGAGACCATTCGAACTCAGACCGACGCGGTGGCGCGTCTACATCGGTCGCTGGCGTTAAACGGCCGTCACGTCCTTTCGGATCTCGCTGAGCACCTTCATGCAACCTGTGCACCGCTCGCGTCCCTCCTTGCGGGCAGAGTCGAGGTGATCGAAGACTTTTCTCCGGGCTGCCAGGTGGCGCCCGATCAGGTCCTGCCGCTTACCCAGATCGTCTCGGAGGCTGTCACCAATGCGTTCAAGCACGCCTGTCCCATAGGGAGGTGCGGTAAGATCACAGTTCGGAGCCGTCGGGATGAATTGGGCGGCTTCACGGTCGAAATCGCCGATGATGGGCCCGGCCTGCCGCCGGGGCTTGATCTTGAGGTGGAGGGCGGATTGGGACTGCGATTGATGCGAGCGCTAAGCAAGCAACTCGGGGGACGCCTTGAGTTCCAATCCAGAAGTACCGGTGCGCTCGTTCGGCTCACGCTTTCAGCTGGCGGGCCCAAGCCTTAGGGAGTGGTCGCCTGTCCCGAGATTCGGGCCTTTCTCGGCGGTCCACGGTCATCAGCGCCGTGCCAAATCTGGGCGCGAATGGCTCCTGGGGTGGGGCCGTAGATCCAGATCTGGTCTGACAGGTCGGGAGCGCCAAGCAGCGGCGCTCCTTCGCCGGCTATCCCATGACAACTGGCGCATTGCTGTGAAAAGAGAGGAATGGCTCTTAGGACCGCAGCCTCGTCGGTTTCACGCCTTGAGAGCGCCAGGACATACTGGGTGAGGTCTTCAATCTGCATCGGGCTGAGAACCTGCTCATCCCCAAAGCTTGGCATTCGTGTTGGCCAAGACCATGAACTGCGCCACCCAATGAGTGCAGCCGCGGCGCCGTAGGCGAAGGCGCCCGCCAGGAGCCCGATCGTCACGCCAATGAAAATACGTCTCAGGGTCGGCGCCTCCAGGCCAGCTGGCAGATTGGCATGAATTTCATCACCTGCGTTGATCGACATCAAGGCGATCACCCCGGTTCGAATGCTGGTACAGCTTAACGTCCCGGCGTTACGTTGGCGGGGCCTTCACCCAAGATCGAATAGTCACTGCCGCCTCCAGGGAGGGGCTTCTCCCACCCTCGGATTCGTCTGCGATCGTTCTAGGCGCCCGCAGGGTGGCCTCTGAAGCGGCTCGGTTGAGAAATCTATGCAGGAGCGATGTATGAGCCGTCTGGGCCGCCACACTGAGCGCCATCTCGTGTCTCGTATCGGCTGGCTAAGGGCCGCTGTGCTGGGAGCCAATGACGGCTTGGTCTCCACCGCCAGCCTGATCGTCGGTGTCGCCGCCGCCGCGGCGAAGCCGAACGAGATTTTGGTGGCGGGCGTTGCTGGGATGGTGGCCGGCGCCATGTCCATGGCGGCCGGCGAGTATGTCTCGGTCAGCTCGCAGGCCGATACCGAACAGGCCGATCTCGCGCGCGAGACCGCCGAGCTGAAGGCCGATGAGCGCGCCGAACATCAAGAACTTGCTGATATCTATGTTCAACGAGGCGTCGATCGCGACACAGCCACCAAGGTGGCGGCCCAACTCATGGCCAAGGATGCGCTCGGCGCTCACGCCCGCGATGAACTTGGCATCTCGACGATCACGACGGCCCGGCCGATCCAGGCCGCGCTCACCTCGGCGCTAACCTTCACCACGGGAGCAGCCATGCCCTTAGCGGTGGCGGCGGTCGCGCCATCTCAATGGACGGTCCCGGCCGTCGCGGCCGCGTCGCTGATCTTTCTCGCAGCGCTTGGCCTCATAGGCGCCAAGGCCGGAGGGGCCGGCGTCTGGCGCGCCGCGGCGCGGGTGACGTTCTGGGGGGCGTTGGCTATGGCCGTGACGGCGGGGATCGGCCGTCTCGTCGGCGTGGCGGTCTAGACTCGAAACGAGGCGGGGCGGGGCGCTTGATTCTGGGTCTTTATAGTCATCAGATCGGTAGGCCGGGCGCCGACTTTGAGGTGTCGCAATTTGTGCGGGATCAACGCTCTCGCGTCGCGAGGGGGGCATTGTCGACCTTTGGAAGGGATTTCGCGATGGACATCCACGTCCCAGACACCCTGTGGGCTTTGAGCATGTTGCCCGTGGGCACGCTAGAATGCTGGTTGGTGGAGGATGGTGTGGTTGTGGCGCGTGGCGAGGCCTTGGCCAAGGTTCGGATCGAGGACGCTCTGCACGAAATTCTCGCGCCAGCCGCAGGCCGCCTCTCCATTGCTCTCCCGGCCAACTCGATCATCGAGCCAGGCGCGGTGTTGGGGGCTACGAGCCCTAGTGAAGCCTAGCGCCAACACCGCATGACGGCCCTCTGCGGCGCAGGCACAGCTGCCTGCCCCTGTTCGCAACCCTATGGGCGCCGACACGGCTCACGAGGCCTTGGGCCCTGCGCCATTCGTCTTGCCTGGACTGGCTCGCTGGCGGCGCATCACCAGGACGCCGTTGCGAATGACGACCAACCCCTGTCGCTCGCCGGCGACGGCGAGCGCATCGGCGGCGCGGTTCAGGGTCTCGGCGGAGAGACCGTGCGCCTCTGGTTCGCCCTTACGCCAGTGGCCGGCGCCGGGCCTTGCTCGCTCACGCCGCGGTCTTCGAACGGGTGAGCAAGTCAGCGCCGCTCGCGGGCGATCGATGGCGCGGCGCCCCCATTTCAGCGCTCCGGAGCTGCGACGACCTCGGAGGAGAACTTGGCGATTCTGAAGCCTTCGCCCTGGTCGAGGCCACGGCGGCCGCAGCCCCTGACCTGTAGAGGGACTGCTGAGGATCGCCGGCAGCTTCAATGCGCCAGCGTGAGATCAAACGATATCGGGGCCGGACGCCACGGACCAGCCCGGCGGTAACACTTCCGGTGGGGGCGAAGCCTCAGTGGAGTTGGCGCTGGGCTGACATTTTCTAGGCGCGTCGAGCGGCCGCGATCTGTTGTTCGTTTGGGGCGCTGCGTAGAAGTAGCCAGCCACCAAGCGCCGACAGCGTCGAGCCGAGCAGGACGCCGAGCTTGGTGGCGTCCTGGAGGTGGGGCGCATCAAAGGCCAGCAAGCCGATAAACAGGCTCATGGTGAAGCCCACACCGCACAGAACCGCCACCCCATAGAGTTGCCGCATGGTGGCGTTTGCGGGGCAGTCGGCCCATCCAAGTCGGATGACCAGCCAGGCTGAACCAAACACCCCGATCTGCTTGCCGATAAAGAGACCCGCGGCGACGCCGAGTGGGACGCGCGCAACGAGATCACCCAAGCTGACCCCGGTGAATGAAATGCCAGCGTTCGCAAAACCAAAAATCGGCACGACCAGGAACGCCACCCAGGGCTGAATGGCATGCTCAAGGAGGTGTAGCGGGGAGGTCGCGTCCTCAGGCGCTCCAGGCGTCGGCCTCAAGGGGATTGTGAGGGCCAGAGCCACGCCCGCCAGCGTGGCGTGGACGCCTGATTGCAGAACCAGCCACCACATGACCACGCCAACCAAAAGATAGGCGGGGAGCGCCCTGACTTTCATGCGGTTCATAGCGATCAGCAGCGCCAGCGCCGCGCCGGCGCCGCCGAGCGCCCAGAGCGCAATGTCGTCGGTATAGAAGAAGGCGATGATCAGCACGGCGCCGAGGTCGTCAATGATGGCGAGCGCCGTCAGAAACACCTTGAGGGACACCGGGACGCGGGACCCGAGCAAGGACAGAATGCCAAGAGCGAAGGCGATATCGGTGGCCGCGGGGATGGCCCAACCATGTGTCGTCGTCGGGTCGCCGCGTTGAACAGCGAGATAGACGATGGCCGGAGCGATCATGCCGCCCGCGGCGGCGATGCCGGGAAGGATTCGCCGCGACCAGGTTGATAGCTGTCCGTCCAGGACCTCGCGCTTGATCTCCAGGCCAACCAACAGGAAGAATGTGGCCATCAGGCCATCGTTGATCCAGTGCAAGACATCCAGGCCAGCGACCGGGGTATGGAGTGTTCTGAAATAGACGCTCGCCAACGGAGAGTTGGCGACGATGATCGCCACTATGGCGACGGCCATGAGGATCAAGCCGCCGGCGGCCTCGCTGACGAAAAAGCTGCGCAGCGCTGAGCGCGGTCGTGAATGGCTTGCCATCTATATCCTGAAGCTTGGGTGCGGTCGGTCTAGCAGTCGCACTTGGTCGCGTCATTGGGTTCCGAAACCCTGCCGTCAAACACCTCGTGATCTGGCTGGTCGCCCATGTGGCCGCGTCGAACCACGGGTGAGGCCAGACCCCGCCAGCCGTTCTCGTAACGGCGGTCAGCGCTACTGCGCGCTATTTGGACGGGGGGCTGGACGCAGCTTGGGTCTCCCGAATGCCGCCGCGGGTAGGCGCCTGGGCAGGGGCGCTCGTCGGGGGCCAGGCTCCAGTCTCGAACAGACTTCGAGCACGGCGACGTCTTTGAATGGCTTGACCGAGTCAATTGTCATGCGCCATGCCCTGGCCGTGAGGGATGGCCGGTAAGCGGACGGGCGCATTGATCGTTTGCGCCGGCGCCTTGGCGAACTTCAGGGTGAGCGGGACGCTCCCGTCTTCGGCCAGCTGCTGCTTCGGGGCGATGAGCATCAGATGCTCGGCGCCGGGCTTCAGTACGACCGGCGTCGATTTCGGCAGCGCCAGGCCGTCATCCAGCTTGCGCATCCGCATGACGCCGCCGGTCATGTCCATGGTGTGGACTTCGCCGCGTTCCGCGAGCGGCGTCTCGACGCCGACAAGGCGATCATCGGCGCTGGCCGTCAATGTCAGATAGCAGGCTGCAGCCAAGGCGCCTGCCGGCGTCGGGCGGCACCAGGCGTCGGTGACCGTCACAATCGTCTGCGTTTCAGACTTGGGGCTGCACGCCACCAGCAGGGCGAGCGAGAGCAGGGCGAGGATGGGCTTCATGGGAGAACTCCGGAGTTGAGGTGCGGCGAGCCCTTGGGCCCGCCGCGTTCAAGATCAAAACGAGACTGTGACGCCGCCGAAGACTGAGCGTCCATCACCGGGCCAGTAGGCGGCCGACGCGGGGGTCGCCTTGATCTGGGCCTGGACGTTCGAGATGTAGGCCTCGTCGGTCAGGTTCCGGATGTCCACGAACAGCGAGACCTTGTCGTTGAGGTTCCAGCCGCCGTTGAGGTTTAGGATCGCGTAGGACGGGCTCTTGGTCGTGTTCTCGAAGTCCACCCAGGCGCCGGCAACCGCCCATTCGACCGAGGGCGCCACGAACCAGCCGGCCTGGTGATCGTACCGAATCTCGGCGCGGTAGAAGTGCTCTGGCACGATGGGCAGGCGATTGTCGCGATACTGGACGTCGCCGTCGAAACGGAAGTCCGACCAGGTGTAGGTCTGGCGTAGCCGCACTTGCGGGGTGACTTTCCAGTCCAGCGCCGCTTCCAGCCCCTGGTGAATCGTCTTGTCGGCGTTGAACGTAGTGGCGGGGATGTTGGGGCCGGGCGTGTACTGCAGCATCTCGTTGTCGAGCTGCGCCCGATAGAGAGTGACATCCCAGGTCAGCGGCCCACGACGGCCGCGGGTTCCGATCTCCGCGGTCCAGGCTTCCTGAGCCTCGACTGGCGCAAATCCGTTGCCGGTCGGGGACATCGAGCCGTGGTTTGGCGGCTCGGCCGACTTGGTGAGGTTGGCGAACACCTGCGAGCCCTGTTCGTCTTCCCAGAGCAGGCCGATCCGTGGGGCGATCCAGTCGTAGTCCTTCGACGCCTTTAGATTGAAAGCGTTCGTCACGCCGGGGATGGCGAAGCTCTGATAGTCGCGGGTGGCGATCCCCCAACTGGCGCCGGCCACCAGGGCAAGATGGTCGCGGACGAACAGCCGGCCTTCGCCGAACACGTCGCTGGCTGTCGCATTCTGCAATGAGATCGACGTTGGCGCGCCGCGAGCGCCCTTCACGTTCACGTAGAAATTCGAGTCCAGGTCGCCCTTGCGCAGCCACACGCCCGCATAGCCGTCGGCCCGCATGCCCCCGATGGTTCCGTCCCAGTCCAGCCGTCCGAAGACGCCGTAGTTGCGGCTCTGCTGATCGATCACCTGGAAGACCGGGTGGTCGAGATCCTTCCAGATTGCGTAGGCGCCGCCCTCGAAGGCGAGATTGTCATTCAGTCGCCAATTGGTCCGCAGCGAGCCGCGCAGACCTCGTTGGTTGCGGCTCTGGTCATTGAGGACGTTGCCTGCAGCGGGCTGGCGCGGGTTTGCGTCGAACTGGGCGCGGGTCAGGGCGCCGGGGATCTCCTGGTTGATGTTCGAGCCGTTGAGGATCAGCCGGACTTCACGTTCCTCGCCGAAACTGCGGCCGATGTTCAGCGACCCGAACTGGATGTTCTGCTGGCTTTGCGGGCGCCAGCCCTGGCCGGTCTGGTTGGTGGCGGCGACGAAGACATCCCAGTCGCCGGTCTGCCGCGCGAGCGCGACGTGCTGACGAAGCAGCCCGAACGATCCGCCGTCGATCCGCACCCGGTTCTCGAGCCCGGCGTTGGCGCCGGTGGGCGTGACCATGTTGATCGCGCCGCCCAGTAGAGCGCCGCCGAAGCGCAGCGCGTTGCCGCCGCGGTAGACTTCCGTGTAGCGGGCCAGCAGCGGATCGACGATCTGGCTGTCGCCGTAACCGTCGGCTTCGTTGAGCGGCAAGCCATCCTGAGCAATCAGCAGGCCGCGGTTGTGATTGGCGTTGCCGATGCCAGAGCCGCGGATCGAGATGCGGATGTCGCCGCCCCACTTCTTCTGGGCGAAGACGCCGGGAGCGTCGCGCAGCATGTCGTCGAGGGCGATCGCAAAGCGCTGCTCGTAGGATTCCGCAGAGATCACCGAAACAGCGCCGGGCGTCTCGGAGAGGCGCTTGCGGGCGTTGGCGACCACCGCCGGATCTTCCGGGTTGGGTTGGGCGGTGACGATGACCGAGTCGACGGTCGTGGCCTGATCGTCGTCGGCGGCTGCTGTGAGCGGGAAGGCGAGCGAGAGCGCGGCCGTGGAGGCCAGCAGGAGAGACTTCATAAGCTTCTTGATCCTTGCGGCCGCGGCGATGCGCGGCCGAGAGCGTGCTGAGTAAAGGCGAATGGCGGCCATGGAGGCCGGGTCGTCAGATCAGCAGGCTGGGCGGACCTCGCGCTGGAAGCGGGGGCGCGGCGAGGCCACGACCGGGCGCCAGAGCGACAGGGGAAACTGGAGGGCTAGTGCGTGTGTAGGTGACGAACTCGACCCGAGTTACGTCGAGGAGATTTGGCGCGGGCGCGCCGAGAGCCTGGCCGGCGAAGACGCAGGGAGTATTGTGCGTCTCCCTGTCGGCCATTCCTGGGTCTTTCTCCCCGGGCAGCGCATCGCCAGGCGCAATCACCATCGCCCCCTGGCCCGTACAGAGCACAAGGGCGAACGGTAGATCGTTGATTGGCGCCGCCGTCATGAAGCCGGCGGGGATCAGTACCTTCAGGGCTATCGCGAGTGCGGCCAGTGTCAGGCAGACGCCGCGCAAGCCATGCGAGACGCATAGATCAGACCAAGGCGCAGAGGTGCTCCTAGCTGATCGGTTCCTGATGGCCGAGGCGCGCATCAAGCCGTCCTGGCAGCGCTTCTGAACGCAAGGCGGATCAAACCATCCATGCCCAAAAGGGCGATCAGCGAAGCCCCGACCAGCGGATAGATGATAGCGAGCGGCACGATCACGGCGGCCAAACCAATGTACGCGCCGCGTGTCAGCGGCCTCGGTGGAGCAGCCAGCCGCCCTTTCGGTCGACGTTTCCACCACATGACCAGCGCCGAAATCCCGAGCAGCCAGACGGCGATGCAGCCGGCCAGCATGACGAGCTTGTTGGCCAGTCCGTACTGCTGGCCCTGGTGAACGGCGATGCCCCATTCGATGGTCTTCGCGGCCGGGCCGAAGTCGTCATAGCCGATATCGGCAAGCACGCGTCCGTTGGTCTGGTCCAGGTAGATCGTCCGGGTGTCCTGCACCCTGTCGGGCATGTAGGACGCGGCCCAGGGCTTGCCTGGGGCTGCAGGGACCGACAGCGCATAGGGGCGCTTAAGGTCCGCGGCGTCGGCGCTCGCCACCGCCTCGTTCAGGTCGAGAACCCGGGTGCCAGTCATCGCGCCCATGTCATGGCCGGCGTGGATGTCGGTTTCCTGCAGGGCCCACGGGACTGCCGGCGGGGTCTTGTGATCCAGGTGTGAGCCTGGGCCGCCGGGGGCGGCAGGGCGGCCCCAGCCGGCCTCTGTCGTCATCCTGCGGACTTCCTTGCCCCACACCGCTGACCACGGCATGCCGGTGGCCGCCAGGAACACGATGATCGCGCCGGCAAAGATGCCGGTGACCGCGTGCAGGTCGCGCCAGAACACCCGTCTTGCCGGAGCGCCGCGCACGGAGACGATCCCGCCGGATTGGCCGCGAGGCCACCAGAGCACGACGCCGGTCGCCACCACCACGATCGCCCAGCCAGCGACGACCTCGATCAGCAGGTTGAAGACCGGGCCGGCGATGTCGAGGCTGTGCAGCCGTTTGATCAACTCCATGACCCCGCCGTCGGTAACGGTCCCGAGCACGCTGGCGTCGTGCGGGTTCACGAAGATAGCCTGGCGTAAGCCGCTCGGCGTTTCCACCACGAGCTTGGCGGTGTTGGTCGGTCCGACGGGGGTGACGAGTTGGACCAGCTTGCCGGAAGTGACGCTGAGCGCCGCATCGGCCCAGGCCTGCGGCGTGGTTGAAGTCGCGGCGGAGGGCACGCTCAGAAGACGCTTGTTGAGCGCCCCCTCGATCTCGGGCTTGAACAGATAGAGCCCACCGGTCAGCGCCATCAACATCAGCACCGGCATCACCAGCAGGCCGGCGTAAAAGTGCCAGCGCCAGAAGGCGCGATAGAGACCGCTCGCGGCGGTCTCAGGCCTGCGCACATCGGGGAGGGACATGGCCATCACCGCTTATGCCGCAGGCCGGGATAGACCGCGCGGCCCGTGCCGGGATTGAATATCTCGGCGTCAGGCGCTGCGACGCCGGCGATAGCCACGCTGGAGATGTAGCGCTCATCGGTCAGGTTGCGGCCTTCGAGATAGGCCGACCAACCCTGCTGCGTATCGAAGCCGACCTTCAGGTTCAGCAGCGCGTAAGAGTCGATCGTCAGGCTGTTGGCGTTGTCGGCGAAGTACTCGTCCGGCGACCACTCGACGCTCGTTCCGGCGTAGAATCCGCCCGGATGGCGGTAGCGCGCGTCGGGCCCCCAGCGGGACTGAACCACCACGCCCGGAACCCTCCCGAGTATGTCCTTGATCGTGCTCGTCGGATCGTTCTTGAAGGCGGTGTCGGGGATGACTTCGACAGCGCCTGGGACGCGTTCGATGGCGGCAGGGGCCGCTAGCGGGAGCACAGCGCCAACAACGGCGCTGGAAGCGAGTAGGAGAGACTTCATAACGGGTCCGTCGACGCAACTTTGGCGTCGTGTGCTGAGCTGATGAGCAGACGGCCGGCTTCTCAGCGCTAGGCGCGAGCCGGTTCGGCCTGGCATTCGCGCCAGGAGGTCAGATCAGCTGAGCAGGAGGTCCGCGGGCGGGAAGCGGTGGGCCGGAAACGCCGCGCCCCGGAGAGACGGCCTGCGTGGGCGCGGGCGCCACGGCGGCATAGGCTGCAAACTCGGCGCGTCCGATATCGCCGGCCGTCGTCGCTTCCGCGCCAACGCCATGTCCAGCGAACATGCAGGGCGCGTCGTGCTTGGCCTGGCCGCCCTGGTCGTGGTCACCATGCTTTGAGAGCGGCGCTCCAGGCTCGATGCTGATGACGCCTTGAGCCGTACAGAGCACGATGGGGATCGGCAGCTCATTTCGAGGCTGCGTCGAGACCATCATGCCGGCTGGAACCAGGACCTTCAGCGCGAGCGCCAGGGCCGCCAGCGTCAAGAAGACGTGGCGCCAAGCGTGTCCGAAGGCGGAATCTCGGCAGGTCACGGCCGCGCTGTTAGCTCAAGCAGATAGCGATGTCATGCGCGTTCGGCGTTGGTCGCCTCGCCGCAGTGTGCAAGAGCCCGCTACTCTCCTAGCCCGCGCTTCATCGTCAGGAAATGACGCCTGACGCGTGCCGAAGCGCTCCCCAAGACCCGGGCAGATGCGTCTCCGCAACTTATGGACCCACATCGGTGTCTGAAGCCCGGGTTTGGCGCTTCATCGGCGCCGGCATGCCAAGCGCCGTCGCCAGCCGTTCATCCCAGCCGTAGATGTCTGGTCGGAACGCGATCTCTCCCGAGCGAGCGACAAACGCGGTTTGGTACATCAAGCGAACCGGCATGGCCGTTTGCAATCTGACCGCGCCGGTCGATCCTTTCGCGAGTTTGGCGTCGAACTCAGACTGCAGGCCAGAGGCTGTTGCGAGCCCGCGCGCGTAGCCGACGGCGTCGCCAACGCGCACGCACCCGTGGCTCCCATGCCGCTCGTTGGCCGCAAATGCGGCCTTTGACGGGGTGTCGTGCAGATAGATTGCGTGCGGGTTTTGCATGTCAAACTTGACCCGCCCCAGCGAGGCCTTCGGGCCCGGCCGTTGGACGACCCGGCCCTCATCGACATACATGTCATGCTCGCGCAGATAGGCGCCGCCCTTGGGCAGGATCTCCCGCTCGGCGATGCCCTGCGGCACGTTCCAGGGCGGGTTCAGGATCAGGTCGCTGAATGATCCAGACAGATTGGGGGTCGCGGCGTCCGGCTTGCCGACGACCACCCGCCGAACGTCGATGATCTTTCCGTTTTCATAGGTCGTCATCACCGCTGCGGGGATATTGACGTCGATGCGCGTGGCGGGAGGCGTGCGTTTCAACCATCGCCGAACCTCCAGGTTCAGGGCAAGCTGACGCGCCCGGTCGGCGGGGCCGGCGTTCAGGATCGCGATCGTGTCGTCGCCGATGACGCCGTCGTCATTGACGCCCTGTTGGGTCTGAAAGCGTTTGATCGCCTCGACCACGGCCGGTTCATATCGGCCTTCGCTAGCCGGGGCCTCTTTCAAGTAGCGACCCGCGACGAGGGCTTCGACGATCTGCGGAATGCGCCGATCCTGATCGCCCGGCTTGATCGCCTCGCCAGACGGTATCGCGGCCGGTTGGCGCGAAGCGGCGTCTTTCAAGTATCCGAGATACCCCTTTGAAAGACGGTCGTATTCGGGATCGCTGGGAGGCAGGCTCTTGAGCCACGGCTCCAGATCGCCGGCGCTCAAAGCTGCTGCGAGCGTACGGTCCACATTCAGGTCGTTGCGCTCCAGCCCATAGACTTCGAAGATCTTGCTGGGGTCTATCAAGCCATGCGCCAGAGCGTCGCCATAGGCCATCGCGGCCTTCGTCAGGGCGATCTCGCGCCCTAGCGGGTCCTTGGCCGCCAAGCGAGCGACAAACGGCTTGGAGTCGATCGCGTGGCTATCCAGCGTCTTGAAGGCGTCCTGAAGCTGCGCTGCGCTCGACGGCGACCAGGCCGGCCGCCAATCCCTCGCAGCATAGAAGGCCCGAACACGCTCATCCATTTGCGAGCTTTTAAGGGACTGGGCCGACACCTCCTTGGGACGAACGAGGCTGTCGCCGCCTAGGGAGGTGAGGGGACCACAAGCTGCGATCAGGGAAATTACCAAGGCCGCAGGCGCAAGGCGGGCGGCGGGAAGCTGTACTTTCATCAAGGGGAGGTAACGCCGCAGATCTGATTTGGTGCGACACTATCGCCGTCGTCTTCTTTTCGCCGGCTCGCGCAGGCACAATGGCGCGATGTTCAGGACCTGCTCCATAGGTGCGGCGGTCATCATCCTGACGCTGTCGATCGGCGGCGGGACGCCGCCTGGCGCCGTAAGAGCGGCGGCCGCCGCTTCTATTTCCCAGTCTCGGAGTGACCCGATCAGCGATCTGCTGGAGGTTCCGGTCTCCACCTGCGATGCGGCGAGCGGGTTTGACGACGCCGCGCGCCGCAATGGCGACAGTGTGCGCACGATGAGCTGGTCGCCGTTTGGGCGCGCCGAAAAGGGATGGGCGATCTATGCGCCTCACGTAGCGCGCGCCATCGGCACGCACTGCGCCCCGGAAAGTACTGGCTTCGCCGCGGCCCTGGCGCGTTGGCAAGTCCGCCGCGGGTTTACGGGCGATGGGCGAACGGACGTTGCGACCCTGATGTCGATGAAGGGCGAATGGCAGGCGGCCCGTCCCTACGTCGCCCTTCGCGCCTCCGGTGTCTGCCCGGCGCCGCCGGCCTCGACAGGCCTGACGCGCTTGAGCGCCGAAGAAGGCTATCTGGGCAAGTCGGTCGAAGTGAGATCCGACGTCGCACGGGCCTATCGGCGGATGCTGATAGCGGCCAAGGCCGAATTGCCGGAGTTGGCTGAAGATCCCCAACTGCTCAGGGTTTTTTCAGGCTACCGAAGTCCGGCCTATGACGACGCGCGCTGCGCGCGCGACGGCAATTGCGGCGGCGTTGTCCGGGCCAAGTGTTCGGTCCACCGCACCGGGCAAGCCTTGGACCTCGTGGTCGGGGCCGCGCCCGGCTTCAGCGTCGACTCCAGCGCTGACGCCAACCGCCTGCATCAATCGCAGGGACGGGCCTATCGGTGGCTGCTCGCCAACGCCGAACGGTTCGGGTTTGTGAACTACAGCTTCGAACCCTGGCATTGGGAATGGATCGGCGACGGCGCCCGCCCGGACACTCCGCAAATGCAACAGGTCGCAAATCGCTAGCTGCGGCGGCGCGCCAGGGCCGGCTAGGAGCCGTCAACGCATCAGCGCGCCAACGCTCACCCAAACTAGAGGTCGCTCGCGTCGATGAAGATCGCCGTACAACCTTGCTCGCTAGATCAGCCTGGCGGCGTCGGACAATCTTTGGCGCGCTGCTCGGCCATCGCCATTCCTACGGTGACGGGACCTGCGCCTGCCACAGCTCTGGACCGTCCAAATTGGACCAGACGTTCGCGATCGACCTCCACCAGCTTCAGCTTGCCCAGGACGCGCCTGAGCATTTGAAGGGGCGCGCCAACGCCCGGATTTCTGCGTGCGGATGCAGGGCATGTTCGGGCGCGAATCCGGTGCAGTGAGTTAGCGAAAGGTGGCGAAATCCGTCGTAGAATGACGTAGAACCCGGCGTCTAACGGCTGGCCTAAGTCCTTAAGGTATATGAAAAAACAGACGAAATTTCAAGCATATAGACTGTCCGTTGCACCTATGATGGACTGGACAGACCGGCACTGCCGCGTCTTGCACCGGACGCTGTCGGCGCGGGCGTTGCTCTATACCGAAATGTTGACGACGGGCGCGATCCTGCACGGCGATCGCGAGCGGCTGCTGGCCTATGATCAAGTCGAGCATCCGGTGGCGTTGCAGCTTGGCGGCTCGGATCCGGCCGATCTGGTGGCCGCGGCCCGGATTGGCGAGGCCGAGGGCTATGACGAGATCAATCTCAATGTCGGCTGCCCGTCCGACCGGGTGCAGAGCGGGCGGTTCGGCGCCTGCCTGATGCGTGAGCCTGACCTGGTGGCCGAATGCATGGCCGCGATGGGCGCGGCGGTGAAGGTTCCTGTCACGGTCAAATGCCGGATCGGGGTGGACGACCAGGAGCCCGCCGAGAGCCTCTACCGGCTGGTCGATCTCTGCGCCGACGCCGGAGTCGGCAGTTTTGTGGTCCACGCCCGTAAGGCCTGGCTGAAGGGCTTGTCGCCCAAGGAAAACCGCGACGTGCCGCCGCTCGACTATCCGTTGGTGCATCGGCTGAAGCGCGAGCGGCCGAACTTGACGATCGTCATCAACGGCGGGATCGCCACGCTCGACGAGACCGAAGCTCAGTTGGAGCACGTGGATGGCGTCATGCTGGGCCGGGCCGCCTATCACGAGCCGGCTATCCTGGGGCAGGTCGACCGCCGGGTGTTCGGACAGGGTGAGGACATCGACGCGTTCCAGGCGGTCGAGCTCTATCGGCCCTACGTGATGGGCCAGCTGGCCAGGGGCGTGCATCTGGCGGCCATGACCCGGCACATGCTGGGCCTGTTCCACGGTCTGCCCGGCGCCCGGAGTTGGCGGCGGATTCTCACCGTCGAGGGTGTGAAAGCGGGGGCGGGGATTGAGGTCGTCGACGCGGCGCTGGCCGCTGTGTCAGGGGCGCAGAATGAGCGACGTCTGCGTCGCCTCGAAGCTGGCGAGGCGGCCTAGATAGCTCATCCCGAGCAGCGAGCTTTCCAGCCCGTCCTCAATCACCAGGGCGTCCACATTGTCCAGGCGCGCGCCGGCCACAGAAACTCGGCCAAGTTTGACAGCCGCGGCCCGCGTCTGACCCGACGCGGTGACGACCTTGGAAGTGTAGTCCAGCTTTTCGGTGGCGATGCCCAGGCGCCGGGCGTCGGCGAGGGTCAGGGCGACGGCGCTGGCGCCGGTGTCGACCAGGAAGCGGACGCGTGAACCGTTGACGTCGGCTTCGGCCCAATAGTGGCCGTCGCGGCCCTTGGCGATGGAGGCGGGCTGAGCCATCGAGGATTGCGGCGCGATCGCCACGGCGGCGCGCAGTTCTGGAGTCTGGTTGGCGTTCTTCAGGCTCGCCAGGGTCTGCCCAGCACCGACCGCCGACACCGCGCCCACCAGGGCCATCACCGCCAATTTCAGCATCTTGATACCTCGCCGTCTCGGCGGCCGGGATAGTGTCCGGTCGCGTTCGAGGAGGAAACTAGGCGTGTCCTATGTGTAAGCGGTGAATCAACAGCCTTGATGAAACCCTAACAAGCGCAACCGTTTAGGGTCAGAACATCGCCAGTTTCTCGGGGCTGATGCGTTCGCGGCGGCCTGCAAGTTCGGCCATGATCCGGGCTCGGTCATCGTCCGTCAGCTTCGCCCATCCGGCGACTTCGGAGAGCTGTCGGTAGCAGCCCATGCATAGGCCGCTCTCACCGTCGATGACGCAAACCTTGATGCAGGGCGTCTTGATCGGGGCAGGCGGGCGGCGGGGCTGATCGGTCATGGCTATGGGATAGCGTAGGTCACGGTGGCCTGCGCCGCCAGTCGATCCGAACTCTCGGTCCAGAGCCTGATGTCGCAGACGGCGTTGCGCCGGCCGAGCCGTAGCAACCGGCCCTCGGCGTGAACATCGCCGGGCTTGGCGCCGCGCAGGAAGTTCATCACCAGCGAACTGGTCACCGCCATCAATTCCTCGCCGACATGGCACAGCACCAGGGCGTAGGCGGTGGTGTCTGCGTGCCCCATCAGTGTCGGCCCGGAAACCAGGTTGCCAGGCCGCAGCATCCCCTGGCGATAGGGAAGGACGACGTGTACGCGGCCGGGTTCGGCCTCGGTGATCCTCGGGAACGCCTCCTCCGGAATTCCGGGGAAGGCGCCAAAAATCAAGGTGTTGACGCGGTCCGCATCGAGTTTGAGCTGTGGAAGCATGGCCGAGCTTTGCTGAGTGGGTGGATCATTACAAGATGTTTATGGTTCCTGAGTAACCAATGTCATCATTGCAGTATTTTAATGTTCGAATACTAATTGTTGCCGGTAATTCATTTGAGTGACGCCGTTTTCGCGAGCAGGTTCCCTCCATAAATTTCGAGGGAGTAACGCCATGAGACTGATCGCCATCGCATTCGCCGCCACGGGCTTGCTCGCCGCTGCGAGTTCCGCCACCGCCGCTGCCGCCGTCAGCGACGTAGAGTTCCTCAAGGCCAGCCGTTGCCGTGGGTTAGCCGATTCCGGCCTGACCCAGGTCGACACCGCCGCCATGGACGCCTTCATCAGAAACGAGCGCTCAGGCCGCGCGCCGTATGTGCTCGAGCGCAGCAAGGTCGAGTACGACAAGGCCAAGCGCGAAGCCAAGTCGGACAGCGGTGATCGCAAGGCCCGCTTGACCGCGGAACTGAGCGGTCCCTGCCAAGTCTACAAGGGCTGACTGCGCCAACCCCCGGTCCAGTGCCCTTGATCGCGCGCCCGGCTCCCCCCGGGCGCGCATTTTTATGCCTGGACGCGCAATGCGAGCGCTCGCGCGGAACCGACCTTGGCCGTAGGCTGTTTAAGTCTGGGTGTTGTAAGTGGGGCATTGGTCGGCAATGGATGTGTTGAGGCCGGGCGATACCTGCTGGCGAAAAGCGCGCGCCGCGCGCGCGGCGTTTCTGGTCGATACCGAGGCCTATTACACCGCTGTCTTCGAGGCGCTGCGCAATGCGCGTCGTTCGGTTTTCCTGCTGGGCTGGGGCTTTGATCCCAGGGCCCGTCTGTTTCCGGATGGCTTCGACGGTCCTGCCGACCCCGACGAGGTGGGGCGGATCCTGGTCGCGGTTTCGCGTGCGCGACCAGACCTGGAAATCCGGCTGCTGATCTGGAAATCGGCCCTGCCCATCGCGGCCAGCCAACAGTTCTTTCCCCACCGGGCGCGGGCCTGGTTCAAGGATACGAACGTGCAGTTCGTACTCGATGACCAGGTGCCGTTCGGCGCCTGCCACCATCAGAAGGTGCTGGTCATCGATGACACCCTGGCGTTCTGCGGTGGCGGCGACATCAGTGTCGATCGTTGGGATACGCCCGGCCATCTTGAGCACGACCCGCGCCGGATCATGCCCGACCAGCAACATCATCCGCCGCGCCACGAGGTGATGATGATGGTCGACGGGCAGGCGGCACAGGCGCTGGGCGATCTGGCCCGCGAGCGCTGGCGCCGCGCGACCCGTGAGGTGCTGCCCGCGCCGGCCACCGTGCCGGTCGATGACCCGTGGCCGGCCCATATTCCCGCCCAGCTCAAGGACGTCGATATTTCGCTCCAGCGCACCGAACCGGCTTGGGCCGGCCGTGAGGGGGTTGCGGAGATTCGCAAGCTGATGATCGCCTCGATCATGGAGGCTCGCTCGACGATATATCTGGAGAACCAGTACTTCACCTGCCCGCTGATCGCCGAGGCGGTCTCCCGGCGATTGGGGGAGCCGGGCGGCCCCGAAGTGGTGCTGATCTCCACCGGTCAGAGCCCCAGTTGGTTCGATCAGCTGACCATGGATCGGGCGCGATCGAACATGCTGTGGCGCCTGCGGGCCTCGGATGTCTTCGGACGCTTCCGAGCTTGGTATCCCACCACGCCGGGCGGGACGACGATCATCGTTCATTCGAAGGTCACCGTGATCGACAACCATTTGGCGCGTGTCGGGTCGGCGAACCTGAACAACCGCTCCGGCGGCTTCGACACTGAGGTCGAGCTGGGCGTCGAGGCCGGATGCGAGGCTGATGAGCGCGCAATCGGCGCGCTGCGTGATCGCCTGATCGGCCATTTCCTGGGCCACACCGGCGATGCGGTTTCCAAAGCCCGGCACGAGTGGGGCGGTTTGATTCCCGCGATCGACGCCCTCAACAGCGAGGGGCGGCTATCGCCAATCTTGCCGATGAAGCAGACGCCGCTCGGCGAGATAATCGCCACCTATCACCTCGGCGATCCCTACAACGTCACCGACTCCTGGCGCGCCTCGCGTCGGCGCGATCTGCTCTACCAGGAGAAGCACACGCGCTTCATGTCACACTGAAGTCCATCACCAGCGGCAGGTGATCTGAGGCAGTACGGGTCAGTTGGTCGAACGGCACGAAGACGTCCTCAACCTTAATCTCCGGGCTGACAAAGATGTGGTCGATGCGCAGCACCGGCAGGGTCGATGGGAAGGTCGAGGTCGCCGATTTCGTGGGCGCGAGCCGCCGGGCGGCCGCCAGCTTGGCGCAGAGCGTTCGATAGACCACCGAACTGCTGGTGGCGTTGAAGTCGCCCAACAGGATTGTCGGACCCTTACGCATGGGGTGGTCCAGCCACGAGGGGCCGGCCAGCCAGGCGGCCTGTAGCTGCTGTTCCTTAGGCACTAGCCCGAGGTGCGTATTGATCACCTGCACGGGCTTGCCCTCGATCTCGGCCGAGAGCCAGACCGCGCCGCGCGGCTCCAGCCGCGGAATGGCGGGATGGCCGGGCAGGGGACCGGTTTGGATCAGTCGCTCCGGATAGATCGTGAGGATGGCGTCGCCATAGAGTTCCTCTTCGACCCGCAGGGCGGGGTGGAAGTGGAAGGCCATCTTGAGGCGCCGCGCGATCTGGTGGGCCTGATCCACGCCGCCGGTGCGGGCGCGACCGACATCCAGTTCTTGCAAGGCGACGATGTCGGGCTTCAGCCGTGCGATCACCTCGGCGACGCGGCCGACGTCCAGACGCCGATCGGCGCCGACGCAGCGGTGGACATTGTAGGTAAGGATGCGGGGCATGTGGTCTTACGGATGCACGCCTCCTGCACGCGGCGCAACCGGTCCAACGCTGGCGCACGGCGAAGGTTCGCGTGACTCGTCCGGTTTGGCCCGGTCTTCCAATCGTGTTCACGACGCGTCGTGGCGGAGTTTATAAAGGCCCGAGGGCCGATGGCGCCAAACTTGTGGTGACGTTGACGTAAGCGTCATCTTCACATCGTCATTTTCGGCGTCTATGGTCCGCGCCAACGAAATACGCTGTAAATGCTCGCGCCAGGGAGCCGCTCTATGAACCTTGATTTTTCGCCCGAAGATGCCGCTTTCCGTGAGGAGGCTCGCGCCTTCATCGCGCAGAACTATCCGCAGGAACTCCGCGATAAGCAGAATCGCGGCGAGGATCTGGGCCGCGAGGACTATCTGTCCTGGCACCGAATCCTGGCGAAGAAGGGCTGGTCAGCTCCGTCGTGGCCGAAGGAATTCGGTGGCACCGACTGGACGCCCACCCAGAAGTACATCTGGTCCGAGGAACAGGCTCGCGCCGACACCATCGGCATCCTGCCGTTCGGCGTCGCGATGCTGGCCCCTGTGATCTACACTTTCGGCACCCAGGAGCAGAAAGAGAAGTTCCTGCCGGGCATCCGCGACGGCCAGGTGTGGTGGTGCCAGGGCTATTCGGAGCCGGGCGCAGGTTCGGACCTCGCCTCGCTGAAGTGCAAGGCCGAGCGCGTCACCGGTGATGACGGCAAAGAGTACTACATCGTCAACGGCCAAAAGACCTGGACGACCCTGGGTCAGCACGCTGACTGGGGCTTCTTCCTGGTCCGCACCGATCCGAACTCGAAGCCCCAGGCTGGCATCTCCTTCCTGCTGATCGACATGAAGACGCCGGGCATCGAGGTGCGCCGCATCACGACCCTGGAAGGCGGCCATGAAGTCAACGACGTCTTCCTCGACAACGTGAAGGTGCCGGTCGAGAACCGCGTCTTCCACGAGAACCAAGGCTGGACCTGCGCCAAGGCGCTGCTGGCTCACGAGCGTTCGGGCATCGCTGGCGTCGCCCGTTCGAAGCGCGGCCTGGAGCGCGTTCGCGAGATCGCCACCACCGAGCGTTCGGACGCCGGCGGCCCGCTGCTGGCCGACCCGTTCTTCAAGCGCAAGGTCGCCGAGCTCGAGATCGACCTGACGGCGCTGGAGTTCACCGAACTGCGCACCCTGGCCGGCGAAAGCAGCGGCAAGGGTCCGGGCACGGAAAGCTCGATCCTGAAGATCAAGGGCACCGAGATCCAACAGCGCCTGCACGAGCTCGCTCTGGAAGCCGTCGGCCACTACGGCGCGCCTTATCTGCGCGACCTGGGTCACAACGCCAATATCGGCCCCGACTACGCCGAAGGCCTGGCCGGCGACTACTTCAACGGCCGCAAGACCTCGATCTACGGCGGCTCGAACGAGATCCAGCGCAACATCATCGCCAAGATGGTGCTGGGCCTCTAGTCGTCGATCTTCTTAATTCACAACAAGCCTAAAGCCCGCCCTTGGCCGATGCGCCGGGGCGGGATGTCGTACGGGGAAACCAGATGGATTTCAGCTTCACCGAAGAACAGTCGATGCTGCGCGATACGGTCGCGAGCTATCTGGCCGACAACTATAGCTTCGAGCAGCGCCGCGATGCGTTGAGGGCCGAACCGGGCTGGCGCCCGGCGGTCTGGAAGGCCTTCGCCGAAGAGCTCGGCATTCTGGGCGCGCCGTTCTCGGAAGAGCTCGGCGGCCTCGGCGGCGGTTCGACCGACAACATGGTCATCATGGAAGAGCTGGGCAAATCCCTGGTGGTCGAGCCCTATCTCGGCACCGTGGTGATCGGCGGCGGCTTCCTTAAGCACTCGGGCTATGCCGGCGCGGCCGACATGATCGCCAGCATCATCGGCGGCGAGACGATCATCGCCTTTGCCTATGCCGAACCGCAGGCCCGCTACACTTGGCAGGACCTGAAGACCACGGCCAAGAAGGACGGCGCGGGCTACGTGCTGAACGGCCACAAGGCGGTCGTCATCGGCGCGCCCTACGCCACCCACCTGATCGTCACCGCCCGGACCGGCGGCGGCCAGCGCGACGCCCAAGGCGTTTCGGTGTTCATCGTGCCGAAGAGCGCGAAGGGCGTGACGACGCGCGACTACCCGACGGTCGACGGCTTCCGCGCTTCGGAAGTGACGTTCGAGAACGTGGCGCTGGGCGCCGACGCCCTGATCGGTTCTGAGGGCGCCGCCCTGCCGCTGGTCGAGAAGGTGATCGACGAAGCCATCGTCGCCACCTGCGCCGAAGCCTGCGGCGTGTTCCGCCGTCTGCATGAAGGCACGCTGGAATACACCAAGCAGCGCAAGCAGTTCGGTCAGCCGATCAGCCAGTTCCAGGTGCTGCAGCACCGGATGGTGGACATGTTCATCCAGCTCGAGCAGTCGATCTCGATGACCTACATGGCCGACATCAAGCTGGCCGACAGCGATCATGAGCGGGCCAAGGGCGCCTCGGCGGCCAAGGTTCAGATCGGCAAGGCGGCCAAGTTCATCGGACAGAACGCCATCCAGTTGCACGGCGGCATGGGCATGACCGACGAAATGGCCATCGGCCACTACTTCAAGCGCGCCACCATGATCGAGAACGCCTTCGGCTCCACCGATCACCACCTAGCCCGCTATGAAGGCCTCAGCCTGGGCAAGGCGGCCTAAGCAACTATGACTCTCACCCGGCGAAAGCCGGGGCCCAAGCGGCGCTCCAGCCTGACTGGAGCGCCGTTTTTGTTTTGGGAACAAGCGGCGCCCGCACGCAAAAGGCCCTCCCGCCGAAGCGAGAGGGCCCAAAGCAATTCTCAGGGTGTTTGGATCAGGCGGCGCTGAAGACGTTCCGGCGGCGCGAGGTTCGGACCATCGAGCCTACCGCGCCGAAGCCGATGATCATCATGGCCCAGGTGGCCGGTTCCGGAACGGCGGAGATCGGAGCGGTTTCCTGAAGGGAAACGCGTCCGCCGAGAATGGCGCGGGCGCCGCCCGTATTCTGGTACTCATAGGCAGTGGTGAGGATGTTGGCCCCGCTGGCCGTCAGCGGGAAGAAGTCCAAGCGGAGTTCCTGGGCGGCGCCGGCCGTCTGAATTCGGAAGCCCTGGGTCGGAAGCGAGACCCAATCGGCGAGCGCCACGTTGTTGTAGTTGAACACCGAGAAGACACCCGGGCCATAGGTCCCGGCCGAGGCGGTGATGTTGATCCCCAGCAGCGAGGAGAGCGCATCGTCGGTCGTGAAGGTGCCGGTCAAGGTCCCGCCGCCTTGCAGCGTGACGTTGTCCAGCACGAAGGTCTTTGCGGCCCACGCGGGCGCGGCCATGGCCATTGCGATGATGGCTGTGGTGATAGCTGCGACGCGTTTCATTTTAGCTCCGAGAGACAATCGAGTGCTCTTATGGGCTCCCCAAAGCAAAAGCTGCGCCATTCGCGCAAGGGGCGAGGTGTGTCATTTCGGCCTGCGCGGTGGCTGCGGCCATCGGTCCAAAAAAAAGGCGGGCGGGGATGTAGGAGGCAGACTTGCCGGTACGTCCTAGGGGTGTCCTGATCCCAACCCAGGGGCGCGGACTGTTTGGAACCTTGAGGAGACACCCCATGCGAATGATCTTCGTCAATCTGCCCGTGAAAAGCGTCGAGGCCTCGCGGCGCTTCTTCGGCGCCCTGGGCTTTGACTTCAATCCCCAGTTCTCGAACGAGAGCACCGCCTGCATGGTCATTGAGGAGAATATCTTCGCCATGCTGCTGGAGCACGAGCGCTTCCAGGACTTCATCACGGGTGCGATCAGCGACGCCACCAAGGCGACCGAGGTGCTGACCTGTCTGTCGGCCGACAGTCGGGCCCAGGTGGACGACACCCTCGCTAAGGCGCTAGCGGCGGGCGCCAAGCCTTGGAAGCCGATCCTCGACATGGGACCGATGTACGGCTGCAGCTTCCAGGACCTCGACGGCCACGTCTGGGAGCTGATGTACATGGACCAGGCGGCCATGGCCGAGGTGGGCGAGGCGGCCCAGGTCGGCGCCTGATCGACGGTTGCTGAAAAGGCGAGTAGTGGACGCGGTGTGAACGCACTGCATCCACTCAGCTTTCGCAGCTATGGCGCGGACGGCGTCATGCACCAGCACGACCACGTGCAGTTGGTGTTGCCAGTGGTCGGCCGGTTGGAAATCGAGATCGGGGGGCGCGGCGGCCGGCTCGACACCGGGCGCGCCGCCTTCGTCGCGCCTGGTGCGGACCATGTGCAGGCCGGGGATGGGGCCAACCGCTTTCTGATCGTCGAGTGCGAACAAGCCGACCTGGGCGAGGCGGCGGTCGAGCGCATGCGGCGCCAGGTGTTCCTGCCGATCTCGCCGGCTGCGCGGCGGCTGATCGAGTTCGTGGACCTGTCTGCCTCCATGTCATCGACCACCGCCTGGCGCTGCACGCCGCTGTTGCTTGAGGCGCTGCTCGACGTGCCGCAGGCCCCGTCGCGGCTCGAAATCCTCAGCCGACGGATAGAGCTCGAGCCGGGCCTGGACTGGTCGGTCCCCGCTATGGCGCAGGTGGCCGGGGTGAGCCCGAGCCGGCTTCACGCGCTGTTCCGCGCGGAGTTGGGTCGAACGCCGCAGCAATTGCTGTCGGAGATCCGCCTACGTGCGGTCCAGGACGGGTTGGCCCGCTCGACCGCCTCGATCGCCGAACTTGCTTTCAAGGCTGGCTATTCCGACCAGAGCGCATTGACCCGGGCGATGCGCAGGGGCACCGGCCTGACGCCGGGCGCCTATCGGCGGCGGCATCGACAATAGCCTGGGTCCAAAGTTCGAGAGCCAGGGACAAGACGCCGGCCTCCCGCCTCATCATCCTGTCTTTCGCGGATAGGTAAGATGGGAAGAGGCACGCAGATGGTGCGCGGAATCGCGAGTGGCGTCGCCGCGGGCGCAGTTTGGGGCCTGGTGTTCCTGGCGCCCCAGGTCCTGGGCGATTTCAGCCCCTTCCAACTCTCTGCCGCTCGCTACCTTGCCTATGGCGCTGTGGCGGTGCTGCTGCTGGCCCCGCGCTGGCGCGGGCTTGTTTCGCGCCTGGGCCGGGCCGAGTGGATCAGCCTGATCCGCCTCAGCCTGCTCGGCAATATTCTCTACTACATCCTGTTGGCGACCGCCGTGCAGTGGGCTGGCGGCGCCTCGGCTTCGTTGATCGTCGGCCTGCTGCCGGTGGTGGTGACCCTGGTCGCTTCACGCGAGGCAGGCGCTGTGAGCATGCGAGCTTTGGCTCCCTCGATGCTCCTGTGCCTCGCCGGCGTGGGCTTGGTGGCGTACGAGGCGTTCCGGTTGGACACCGGGCATGGCGATCCGATCTTCCGGATGCTGGGTCTGGCCTGCGCGGTGGGGGCGCTGGGGTCGTGGTCGGTCTATTCGGTGGACAACGCCCGCTGGCTGGCGCGGCGAGCGGATATCTCCTCGTACGACTGGTCATTGCTGACCGGCCTAGTCACCGGCGCCCTGGCGTTGTTGCTCGCCGTTCCGGCCTTCTGGGGCGGATCTGGTCACGCTCCGGCCGAGTGGGCGAAGTTCTGGGGCGTCGCCGCCGGGGTGGCGATCCTGGCGTCTGTCGTGGGCAATGGCCTTTGGAACCAGGCCAGCCGCCTGCTGCCGCTGACGCTTGGCGGCCAGATGATCGTGTTCGAGACGCTGTTCGCCTTGTTCTACGGCTTCCTCTGGTCGCAGCGCTGGCCCACGGTGCTGGAGGTCCTGGCGATCGTCTGCCTTGTGGCCGGCGTCCTGTGGTGCGCCTCGCTGCACCGAACGCCGAGGGTGTCGCCGGCCGAGTAACGCCCAGCCGCTAACGCGCGTCCTCCAGCGCTAGACTAGCGCCGCGCTCGGCGATCATGATCGTAGGTGTGTTGGTGTTGCCCGAGGTTATGGTCGGCATCACCGATGCGTCTATGACCCGCAGACGCTCTAGCCCGATGACCCGCAGGCGCTCATCTACCACTGCGGCGGGATCGGATGGCAGGCCCATCCTGGCGGTCCCCACGGGATGAAAGATTGTCGTACCGATGTCGCCCACCGCTTGCGCCAGGGCAGCTTCGTCGTCACCGACAGCGGGGCCCGGAAGATGCTCCTGAGGCGAGAAGCGCGCGAGCGCGGCTTGGCCCATCAAGCGGCGGGTCATGCGGATGGCGTCGGCCGCCACACGCTGATCTTCCGGCGTGGCCAGGTAGTTCGGCGCAATGCGCGGCGCGGCCGCCGGGTCCAAGGAACGCAGACGCACGCTCCCGCGCGAGGTCGGGCGCAGATTGCAGGCCGAAACCGTCACCGCCGGGAACCGGTGCAGCGGCTCGCCGAACCGATCCAGCGACAGCGGCTGGACATGGAACTGAATGTTCGCCCGCTCGTGCTCGGGCGACGAGGTCGTGAAGATGCCCAGCTGCGACGGCGCCATGGTCAGCGGCCCGCGCCGCAGCAGCGCATACTCCGCGCCCATCAGCCCGCGGCCCAGCATCGAGTGATAGGTCTCGTTCAGCGTCCTCACGCCGGTGACCTTGTAGATCGCCCGCTGCTGTAGATGGTCCTGCAGATTCCGCCCCACGCCCGGCCGGTCGGCCAGGACCGGTAGGCCAAGCTCCTCCAGCCAGTCGGCGGGACCCACGCCCGACAGCTGCAAAATCTGCGGGGAGCCGATGGCGCCGGCCGCCAGGATCACCTCGCCGCGCGCGCGAGCCTCGAACGCCTGGCCGCCGCGACTGAACCGCACGCCGACGGCGCGAGGCCCCTCGAACAGGATCTTCTCGACCAGCACGCCGGTCTCCAGGCGCAGGTTCGGCCGCCTCAGGACCGGCTTCAGAAAGCCGCGCGCCGCCGACCAGCGCAGCCCTCGCTTCTGATTGACATGGAACGGGCCGACCCCGGTGTTGTCGCCCGTGTTGAAGTCTGAGGTCGCGGGGATTCCCATTTGCGTCGCCGCCTGCGCGATGGCGTCCAGCACATCCCAACGCGCCCGCGGCGCTTCGACCCTCCACTCGCCGCCGACCCCGTGGTGCTCGCCCTCGCCCAGGAAGTGGTCGTCCAGGCGGCGGAAGATCGGCCGCACGTCGTCCCAGCCCCAGCCTGTCAGGCCGAGCTGTCTCCAGTGATCGTAGTCAGCGGCATGGCCGCGCATGGAGATCATGGCGTTGATGGCTGAGCTGCCGCCGATCACCTTGCCTCGCGGGTACTTGAGGGCCCGCCCATTCAGCCCCGGCTCAGGCTCGGTCTCGTACAGCCAATCCGAGCGCGGATTGCCGATGGCGAACAGGTAGCCGACCGGCACGTGGAACCACATCCAATCGTCGCGGCCGCCGGCCTCCAGCAGCAGCACCCGGTTGCGCGGGTCCTGCGACAACCGATTGGCCAGCACGCACCCGGCCGAGCCTGCGCCGACCACGATGTAGTCGTACGCGCCGTCGAACGGGATTGCTTCCTCAGCCATGCTCATTCATCGGCGACCACGGGCCGTTCGCCAAGCGCTCTCGGCCGGGGCGGTGGCAAGACGCCCCGATGGCGGGCGCCAGCGGTTTCTCGCCGCAAGCGCCCTAGGCTCCCGTGAGCCGGGCGTGTTCAGCGCCCATTTCGGCGCGGAAGCTCTCCTTCGACCACAGCCGGTAATCGCCCTGGGCGTAGGCCTGGGCGTTGCGCCAGTAGAGGAAGGCGTTCATCGCATTGGCCACCGAGTTGTCGCGGGTCTTGGTCACCACGCCGGGCGACCCCATGACGATCGAGTTGGGCGGGATGATGGTTCCTTCCTTCAGGAAGGTCCCTCCGGCGACGATGGAGCCGGCGCCGACGATGCAGCCGTCCATGATGGTCGCTCCGATCCCGATCAGACAGTTGTCGCCGATATCGCAGCCGTGCAGCGTCACGTGGTGGGTGATCGAGCAGTTGGCGCCAACGATGGTGGGCGTGCCCGATCCGACATGGATCATCACGAAGTCCTGGATGTTGGTGCGGGGTCCAATGACCACCCGCTGGCTTTCGGCGCGGACCACGACATTGCACCAGATCGAGGCCTCGGCCGCGATCTCGACCGCCCCGAAGATGCGGGCGGTCGGGTCGATCCAGGCTGAACCGAGGTCGCGAACGTCGGGGCCGAGGAAGGGCTGGGCGGTCATGGGAAAGATCTCCGGTGAATCGCCAGCACACTCCTCGATTTCCCATGGGTCAAACAAGCGTTGGGCTTGCCAAAGCGGGCGTAACCGCGCCTAACCGAGGCCATGGCGCTTCGTGATTTTGCTCTCCTGGTCGTGATCTGCCTGCTGTGGGCGTCGAACAACATCGTGTCGAAGTATGTGGTGGCCTATCTTCACGCCCCGCCGCTGTTCTACGCAGCCGTGCGTTTCGCGATCGTCGCCATTGCGGTCTTCCCTTGGCTGCGGCCGGTGCCCAAGCCGTTCTGGCGGCTGATCCTGGTGGCCTTGTGCATGGGGGCCGGATCCTTCGCCTTTGTCTTCCTGGCGCTGAAGACCGCCAGCCCGTCCTCGGTGGCGATCGTAAGCCAGCTCATGGTGCCGATGACGACGGTGCTGTCCTTCCTCATCCTGCGCGAGCGGCTTAGCCGGCGACGGTTGACGGGCATCGCCCTGACCCTGCTCGGGGCGCTGGCGGTGATGTGGGATCCCCATGGTTTCAAGATATCGGAAGGGCTGCTGTTCGTGGTCGCCTCGGCCTTCCTCGGTTCGCTCGGCGCGGTGCTGATGAAGGGGATGGAGGGCGTCAAGCCTCTGCAGTTCCAGGCCTGGGTCGGGCTCCTTTCGGCGCTCGTGCTGTCGGTGTTGTCAGCGGTGCTGGAGCCTGGCGCGCTGCAAGCAGGCCTGTCGATGAGCTGGCAATTCTGGGCGGCGGTGGTGTTTTCCGGCCTGGTCGTCTCGGTCTGTGGGCACACAGCCTATTACGGGTTGATCCAGCGATATGACGCGAACCTGATCTCGCCGTTGACCCTGATGACGCCGCTGGCCACCATCGGTCTTGGCGTCATCATCACCCATGACCCGTTCGACGCCCGCATGGCGTTTGGCGCGGCGGTCGCTCTGGCCGGCGTGCTCATCATCGCCATGCGGCCCAACCAGATCATGCTGTTCGTGTACGCGCTGCGTAACAGGACTTCTCGGAGCCCAAAGTGAACTTCATCGAGGCGGTCTCGCCTAACTTCAACGAGCGGACGGTCCCGCCGGAAATGCTGGTCCTGCACTATACCGGCATGACCAGCGGCCCCGAGGCGCTGGCGCGGCTGTGCGACGAGCAGTCCAAGGTGTCCTCGCACTATCTGGTCGAGGAAGATGGGCGAGTGTTCCGTCTCGTGCCGGAGGAGCGGCGCGCCTGGCACGCGGGGGTCTCGTTCTGGAAGGGCGAGAGCGACATCAACGGCCGGTCCATCGGCATCGAGATCGTCAATCCTGGCCATGAGTTTGGCTATAGGGCGTTCCCGGCGGCGCAGATCGCCGCTGTGATCGAGCTGGTCGCCGATATCCGTACCCGGTGGAGCATCGAAGACAGCCGGATTCTCGGCCATTCCGATGTCGCGCCGGGCCGCAAGATCGATCCGGGCGAGCTGTTTCCGTGGAAGCAACTGGCGCAGGCGGGCCACGGCCTGTGGGTCGAGCCGGACGCCGCGCCTGGCCTGCCGCTGTCCGAGGGCGAGGAGGGGGCCGGGGTGTTCGCGCTGCAGGCCGGCTTCACGCGCCTTGGCTATGACTGCGCGCCATCGGGAAAGTACGACGCCCAGACCACTTCGGTGGTGCAGGCCTTTCAGCGTCACTGGCGGCAGGAACAGGTCGACGGCGTCGCCGACGGCATGACCCGCGCCAGGTTGATCGCATTGCTGCGGGCGGCGGCCTGAGATGAGCGAGTTTGAAATCAGGCCGACGCAGCCCTCGCAGGCTGCAACGGTGCTTTCGCTTTATCGTGCGGCGGCAGCCGGTTCTGGCGGACTGGCCCGCAGACCCGACGAGATGGACTTGCCCTATGTAGAGGGCTTTCTTCGCAAGGCGCTGGCTGGCGGCGTGACCCTCGGGGCCTGGCAAGACGAGGCGTTGTGCGGCGAGATCCACGCCTCGCGCATCGGCCCGGACCAGTTCGCCCATGTGTTGTCGGACCTGACCATTGCGGTGGATCCGGCTTGGCAGGGCAGGGGTGTTGGGCGGGCCTTGTTCCAAGCGCTGTTCGCCGCCGCCGCGCAACTGACGCCGCAGGTCACGCGCATCGAGTTGATGGCGCGCGAGGGGAATGCGGGCGCCATCCGGCTCTATCAGTCGCTGGGTTTCGTGATCGACGGACGCTTTGAGCAGCGGGTGCGAATGCCCGATGGTCGCATGGAGGCCGATATCGCCATGGGTCTCATACTGCCTGTCCCCGCCGGCGCAGCTTGACGTTTCCTGCCTGCGCCGTCAGCACAGCAGGCACAGGTTCGCCTCCCATTTCATACCTAGATTTCGAAAATGAAGGATCATTTTGATGCGCAATTTGTTCAGCGTTGAAGGCAAGGTCGCCCTGGTCACCGGCGGCAGCCGCGGCATTGGCGAGATGATCGCCCGCGGCTATGTCGAGAATGGCGCCAAGGTCTATGTCTCCTCGCGCAAGGCCGAGGTCTGCGACCGGGTCGCCGAGGAGCTTTCGCAGTACGGGACCTGCATTTCGCTGCCGTTCGACCTGTCGAACATGGCGGGGATCACCGGTCTGGCGGCCGCGCTCGCCGAGCGCGAGAGCAAGCTCGACATTCTGGTCAACAACGCCGGCGCCACCTGGGGCGCGCCGATCGACGAGTATCCGGAAGACGGCTGGGACAAGACCGTCGATCTGAACGTGAAGTCGATCTTCTTCCTGACCCAGAAGCTGCTGCCGCAACTGCGCGCCGCCGCGACCCATGAAGAGCCGTCGCGGGTGATCAATATCGCTTCAGTCAACGGCATCGAGCCGCCGGCCCTGGAGACCTACGCCTATTCGACCTCGAAGGCCGGCTGCATCATGCTGACCCGCCACCTAGCCAAGCGGCTGGCGCCCGAGCACATCCTGGTCAACGCCATCGCGCCCGGTCCCTTCCAGAGCCACATGATGGCTGCGACCCTGGCGCGGGCCGGCGACGCCATCGCCAAGGCCAACCCGCGCGGCCGGATCGGCACGCCGGAAGACATCGCCGGGGTGGCGATCTTCCTGGCCAGCCGGGCCAGCGCCTACACGACCGGCACAGTCGTTCCGTGCGACGGCGGTTCGGCCGAGTTCTAAGGGCTTCGCGCCTCCTGGCCGGATTTGGCTGGGGGGCGCGATCCCACGATATGAGTGGCGATGACTGCGGCCAGTGGGACGAATTGGGATGAAGCTGATCGCTCGCGCCGCTTGACCCCGGGCGGTTGTGGCCCCACTTAGCGCGCGGACCAGATGGCTGGGCGATCGCGGCTGCCTTGCGGCAGTCGAGGAAAGTCCGGGCTCCACGACGACATGGCGGCGGGTAACGCCCGCCGGGGGCGACCCCAGGGATAGCGCCACAGAGAGCAGACCGCCTCGGCTGCGGCCGAGGTAAGGGTGAAAGGGTGGGGTAAGAGCCCACCGCGGGCCTGGTGACAGGAACGGCATGGCAAGCCCCGCCAGGAGCAAGACCGAATAGGGACGTTGCGCCCGCCTTGTGCGGGTAGGGCTGTCGTAGGCCCGAGACGTCCGGGTAGGTCGCGAGAACCGTCCAGCAATGGGCGGTCCAGAGGAATGATCGCCGCGTCTGTTCGCAGACGAGACAGAACCCGGCTTATAGGCCGTCTGGTCCACGATCTTCAGAACTTATCCACACGACGGCGGGGGATGCTGCACAGTACTTAACAAGTTCTCTGTATGTTCTGTGGAGTGTTGTTGTCGCGCATCAAACGACCCGTTCAACTTCTTTGTTTTTCCGAGAATTGGCGTTCTGGAGTCATTGTTTCCCAATTGATCCCATGTTAACCCAATCAGCATCCGTTAGGGTATCAAGCGTCACCGTTTTCGAGGGCGCGGACGACCGGAAACGGGGCTGAACGGGCGGTCCACGCGGGGCCGCGATCTGGGGCGATGGCGGAGATGTTTCTCTCGACCTTCGAGAAACAAGTGGACGCCAAGCGGCGCATCGTTGTGCCGCAGGAATTCCGCGCGCTGGTGTCCGGGCCGTTCGACGGCATCGTCTGCTTCCCTTCCATCGAGGCCGATTGCGTCGAAGGCGGCGGCAAGGCCTTGTTTGATCGATACCTTTCCCTGATCGAAGAGATGCCTTTCGGCGATCCGACCCGTTCGGCTATCGAGCTTTCGGTGCTGGGCGGGCAGGCGAAGATGAGCTTCGACACCGCCGGCCGCATCACGCTTCCCGAGCAGCTTTGCGACCAGTTCGGCCTAACCGACTGGGTGGTGCTGGTCGGGCTCGGCGACCGTTTCCAGATCTGGGAGCGCGAGGCGTTCCAGGCTCACCGGGCCGCCCAACGCGAACTCGCCCGCGAAGGCCTGGCTCAGTTGCGCGCTCAGCAGCGGGCCGCGAAGCTAGCGGTGGGTCAATGAGCGCTCCGCACACATCGGTCCTGCTGGACGAAGTGATCGCCGCGCTGGAGCCGGCGCCCGGCAAGATCATCATTGACGGCACCTTCGGGGCAGGCGGCTATTCGCGCGGCTTCCTGGAAACCGGTGCGAACGTGGTCGCCTTCGATCGCGACCCCAGCGCCCGCCAGTTCGCCGAAGGTCTTGGCGACAATTTCCGACTGGTTGACGCCCGCTTCTCCGAGATGGCCGCTGAGCTGGGTGAGCGCTCGGTGGACGGGGTGGCGCTGGATCTCGGCGTGTCGTCGATGCAGCTCGATCAGGCCGAGCGCGGCTTCTCGTTCATGCGGGACGGTCCGCTGGACATGCGGATGGGCGCGAGCGGTCCGACCGCCGCCGACATCGTCAACACGGCCGAGCCGGCCGAGCTGGCGCGGATCATCTGGCTCTATGGCGAAGAGCGGCAGTCGCGTCGTATCGCCGCTTTCATCATGCGTCGGCGCGAAGAGCAGCCTTTCACCCGGACGCTCGACCTGGCCGAGGTCATTGAGCGCGCGCTGGGCGGCCGGCGTGGCGCCAAGGTGCACCCGGCGACACGCTCGTTCCAGGCGCTGCGGATCGCCGTGAATGAAGAGCTCAGCGAGCTTGAGGCTGGCCTCGAAGCCGCAGAGCGCGTGCTGAAGGTCGGCGGCCGGCTGGCGGTCGTGACCTTCCACTCGCTGGAAGACCGCATCGTGAAGGCCTTCTTCACCGCCAGGGCCGGCAAGACGCCGGGCGGATCGCGTCATCTTCCGCCGGTCGAGGCCCTGGCCGCTCCGAGCTTCGAACTGCTGTTCAACGGTGCGCGCACTGCGGGGGAGGCCGAGACCTCCGCCAATCCGCGCGCACGGTCGGCCAAACTTCGCGTGGGCGTGCGGACCGCCGCCCCGGTCTGGAGCGATGTGGCATGAGCTTCCTCAATCGCAAGGTCCGTGGTTTCCGGCTGATCGACGTGGTCGCCCTGGGCGTGTTGGTCGCGATCATCCTGTCGGTCTACCTGGCCAAGACCATGGCTGGCAAAGAGCGCGCCGAGATCGCCTCGGTCGAGAAGCAGATCGACGCCGAGAAGGCCCGGATTCGCCTGCTGCAGGCCGAGGTCGCGCACCTGGAGCAACCGGCTCGCATCGAAACCCTCTCCACCACGCACCTCGGAATGGCCCCTCTCCAGGCCAAGCACGAGACGACGATCGACAAGCTGTCTGAAATCGCCATCGGGAAGCAGAAGCCGTGACTATGGCGCACCCCACGTTCGAGGCGCCCGGTTGGCGCTGGCTCAAGGCCAAGGTTTGGGGCCTGGAGCACGCGTTCGAGCGCGCCAAGGCGGCCGGCAAGGCTGAAGACGACACGCGCATCCGCATCTTCTTCGTGCTGGCGCTGTTCTCGGCCAGCTTCGCGGTGCTAGCGGTCGGCGCCACGCGTGCGGCGCTGTTCTCCAACGCGGGTCACGGCAACGGCTATGTGGGGCCGATCGGAGCTGATCGCGCCGACCTGACCGACCGCAACGGCGCCATGCTGGCCGCCGATCTGCTGCACTACGGCCTCTATGTCGATCCGCGCGAGATCTGGGACGCCAACGAGACGCGCAGGGCCTTGGCTGCGGCTCTGCCGAATGTCTCGCGCGCTCGGCTCGAAAAGGCCCTGAAGGGCGAGCGTCGCGGCTTCGTGGCCAGCGGCCTGACCCCGGAAGAGCGTTCGCGCGTCAATGCCCTGGGCCTGCCGGGCGTGAGCTTCGAGAGCGAAGAGCGCCGGGTCTATCCGCTGGGCCATACCGCCGCGCATCTGATCGGCTTTGCTGACACCGGCGGGGTCGGCCTGGCCGGCGCCGAACGCGCGCTGAACGATACGCTGCGTGGGGGCAAGGCCGCCAATGGCGCGGTGGCGCTGTCCATCGACCTGCGCGTCCAGGCCGCTCTTGAGGACGAGCTCTACAAGGCGGCCGCTGAATTCCAACCGCGCGGCGCCGTCGGGATCGTCACCGATGTCCACACCGGCGAAATCCTGGGGATGGCGAGCTATCCGACCTTCGACCCCAACCGGGTGTCGGTCGCCAGCGACGACGCCAAGCTGAACCGTGCGGCGGCCTCGATCTATGAGATGGGGTCGACCTTCAAGGCCTTCACCGTGGCCATCGGCCTCGACACCGGCGTGGCCAATCCGTCCTCCACCTTTGACGCGCGCGAGCCCTACCAACTGGGCTATCGGACGATCAAGGACTACCACGCCGCTCGCAAGATCCTGACGCTGGTCGAGGTCTTCCAGCACTCCTCCAACATCGGCACCGCCAAGCTCGCCGAGAGCATTGGGGCCGATCGGCTGAGCCACTATTTCACCGCTCTGGGCCTCACCAAGCCGGCCAAGGTCGAACTGATGGAGTCGGCGCGTCCGCTGACCCCGCGCAAGTGGGACATGGACGCTGTGGCCTCCACCTCGTTCGGCCACGGGATGAACGTCAGCCCGCTGGCGCTGTCCAGCGCGATGGGCGCGCTGCTGAACGGCGGCAATCTCGTGCCGCTGACCATCAAGAAGCTTGAGCCGAACCAGCGTCCTCAGGGCGTGCGAGCGGTCTCCGAACAGACCTCGATGCAGATGCTGCAGATCATGCGCGCCAACGTCATCGGCGGCAGCGGCAAGTCGGCCAATGCGCCCGGCCTCAGCGTCGGCGGCAAGACCGGTACGGGTGAAAAGTACGATCCGGCCATTCGCGGCTATTCGACGAAGAAGCAGGTGTCGTCGTTCGCCGCCGTGT
Organism: Phenylobacterium sp.; assembly: GCF_030681155.1. Classification (GTDB taxonomy): domain Bacteria; phylum Pseudomonadota; class Alphaproteobacteria; order Caulobacterales; family Caulobacteraceae; genus Phenylobacterium. Next base: position 137,735 of record NZ_JAUXXE010000078.1, read on the forward strand.
TCCCAACCTCTGGCCCGGTCGAGGCCAAGCGCTACTTCGTCTTGATCCTGATGGATGAGCCGCAAGGCAACGCCAAGACCTACGGCTATTCGACGGGCGGCTGGGTCGCCGCTCCTGCGGCCGGGCGGGTGATCGACCGCATCGCGCCGTTCCTGGGCGTCGAGCGGCAGAACGAGATCATCAAGGTCGTCGGCGACGATGGCGTGGCCCAACCCCTGGCGGACGGCCACTGATGGCGGCGCTTCTCTCATCCCTGGTCCAGCGTAGCCTGGAGGTTGATCCGCTCATCGCCGGCGTCACCGCCGACAGCCGCAAGGTGAAGCCTGGCTTCCTGTTCGCCGCCCTGCCGGGCTCGATGGTCGATGGTGGTGAATTCGCGGCCAAGGCGGTCGCCGCCGGCGCCGTTGCGGTGATTTCGGCGCAGGACATGCCGGGCCTCGGCGTTCCGGTATTGGTGACGAAGGACCCGCGCCGCGCCTACGCCCTGGCGGCGAAGGCGTTCTGGGGCGCGCAGCCGCCCGTGGTGGTCGCGGTCACCGGCACCAACGGCAAGACCTCGGTCGCGGCCTTCTGCCGACAGGTCTTCAACCACGCGGGCAAGAAGGCCGCCAGCATGGGCACCCTGGGCGTCCGCGCCACGGGCCCTGGCCTGGATGAGCAGCTCACCCCGCCTGGCCTGACGACGCCGGACGCCGCCGATGTGGCCGAACTGATGTCGATCCTGGCCGCCAAGGGCGTCACCCATGTGGCGCTTGAGGCATCGTCGCATGGAGTTGATCAACGCCGGCTCGACGGCGTGGATCTCGTGGCGGCCGGGTTCTTGAACCTGACCCAGGATCATCTCGATTATCACCACACGATGGAGGCCTATCAGGGCGCCAAGCTGCGGTTGTTCGAAACCCTGCTGCCGCGCGGCGCGACCGCCGTCCTGAACGCCGATTCCGACGCCTATGACGCCTTCGCGGCGACCGCAGTAACCTCAGGGCAGAGCGTGTTTTCGGTGGGCGAGGCGGGGCAGGGCCTGAAGCTGCTGAGCCGCCAACCCACGCCCGAAGGCCAGACCCTGAAGATCGAGGCGGCCGGCAAGGTGTATGAAGTTCGTCTGCCTCTGGTGGGCGGATACCAGGCTTCGAACGTTCTGGTGGCGGCGGGTCTCTGCATCGCCGCTGGCGAGGACGTTGCGAGCGTGATGGCGGCGCTGGAAACCATTGAAGGCGCGCCGGGCCGGTTGCAGCGGGTCGGGACTGGCCCCAAGGGCGGCGAGGCCTATGTCGACTACGCCCACACCCCGGACGGTCTGGAGACCGTGCTGAAGGCGCTGCGTCCGCACGTCGAGGGGCGGCTGATCGTGGTGTTCGGCGCGGGCGGCGATCGTGACCGCGCCAAGCGCCCGTTGATGGGGCAGGCGGCCGCCGATCACGCCGACATAGCCATCGTCACTGATGACAATCCACGTAATGAGGTTCCGGCCGCGATCCGCGCCGAGGTCCTGGCCGGCGCCAAGGGCGCGCAGGAGATCGGCGATCGTCGCGAGGCTATTCGAAGCGCCGTCGCGCAGATGACCGCCGGCGACGTGCTGGTGGTGGCCGGCAAGGGCCACGAGCAAGGCATGAGCATCGCCGGCGTCCTGCATCCGTTCGACGACGTGGCCGAGGTCGCTCAAGCCTTGGAGATGCTCCGTGGCTGAGCCTCTCTGGACCTCCGAGGAGATCGTTGCAGCGACGGGCGGCCACCTGTCCGGCGCGCCGTTCAAGGTGAACGGCGTTTCCATCGACACCCGCTCGATCGAACAGGGCGACCTGTTCGTGGCCCTGGGCGGCGTGCGTGACGGGCATGAATTCATCGCCCCCGCCATGGCGGGCGGGGCGACCGGCGCCCTGGTGTCCAAGGGCGTGGACGCCCCCAGCGTCGTGGTTGGGGACACCCTCCGGGCGTTGGAAATGTTGGGCGAAGCGGCCCGCGAGCGTGCGCCTCAGGTGCGGCGCGGGGCGATCACCGGCTCGGTGGGCAAGACCAGCGTCACCCAGGCGGTGCGCGCCGGCTTGATGCTGGCCGGTAAGGCCCACTCGTCGGTGAAGAGCTACAACAACCATATCGACGTGCCGCTGACCCTGGCGCGCATGCCGCGCGACACCGAGCGGGCGGTGTTCGAGATCGGCATGAACCACGCCGACGAGATCGCGCCGCTGTCGCGGTTCGTGCGGCCGCACGCGGTGGCGATCACCACGGTCGGACCTGTTCACGTCGAGAACTTCCCCGACGGCGAAGAGGGTGTCGCCCGCGCCAAGGCTGAAATCTTCGCCGGGCTCGAACCCGGCGGCGTGGCCGTGCTGAACGCCGACAACAAGTGGTTCGACTTCCTGAGCGCCGAAGCCCGCAAGGTCGGCGCTGTCGTCCGCAGCTTTGGTTCCGCTGAGAATTGCGACGCGCGCCTAGTCGATTTCCAACCGCAGGCCGGATACGCGGTCGTGCAGGCTCGCCTGCACGGCAAGGCCCTGGATTTCCCGATCCTGCAGACCGGCTTCCATTGGGGCCCCAACAGCATGGCGGTCCTGCTGATGCTGGAAGCCTTGGGCGTGGACCTGAATGACAGCCTCGCGGCCCTAGGCAGCTTCGAGCCGCTGGCCGGCCGCGGCGCGGAGCGGGTGATCAGGCTGGCGGGCGGCGAGTTCACCCTGGTCGATGAGAGCTACAACGCCAATCCCGTCTCGATGGGCGCGGCCTTCGCCGCGCTAGGCGCACGCATGGTGACGGGGCGGCGGATCGTCGCGCTGACTGACATGCTCGAGCTCGGCGTTGAGGGCCCTGCTTTCCACGCCGGCTTGGCCGAGCCGCTGGATCGCGCGGGCGTTGAGCTGGTGTTCTGCGCCGGACCGTTGATGAAATCACTGTGGGACGCCCTTCCGCCGACTCGTAGAGGCGGTTACGCCGAGACAGCGGTGGAGTTGGGGCTGCTGATCGCCAAGGCCGTTGAGCCGGGCGATCTGGTGATGGTCAAGGGTTCGAACGGGTCGAGAGCCGGTGCGGTGGTCGCCGCCCTGGGAGCCCTCGACGTGCGTTCGCAGGAGAAGGGCTGATGCTTTACTGGCTGTATCAACAGCTGTCGGCCGACGGATATGTTCCGTTCCTGAACCTGTTGAAATACCAGACTTTCCGCACTGGCATGGCGCTGTTCACGGCGCAGCTGGTCGTCGTGGCCATGGGTTCGCGCTTCATCCGCTGGATGCAGGCCAAGCAGGGCAAGGGTCAGCCGATCCGCGCCGACGGCATCGAGCGCCACGTGGTGGAGAAGGCCGGCACCCCGACCATGGGCGGGGTGATGATCCTGGCCGGCTTGCTGGTCGGCACGTTGCTATGGTCGGACCTGACCAATGTCTATGTCTGGGCGGTGATCCTGGTGACCGCCGGCTATGGCGTGCTCGGCTTCACCGACGACTACGCCAAGGTCACCAAGCAGACGACCGATGGGGTCTCGGGCAAGGTCAGACTGCTGATGGAGGCCGCCATCGCGCTCGCCGCCGTCGCCCTGATGGTCGTATTCGGCACCAATCCGCCAGAGACCCCGAACCTGTCGACCTCGGTCGCGTTCCCGATCTTCAAGGAATTGCTGCTGCCGATGGGCTGGTTCTACTTGGCTTTCGGCGCTTTCATCATCGTTGGCGCGGCCAACGCCGTGAACTTCACCGACGGCCTGGACGGCCTGGCCACTGTGCCGGTCATGATCGCGGCGGCGGCTTTTGGCTTTATCGCCTATCTCGTCGGCAACTTCGTCTTCGCCCAGTACCTGAAGCTGCACTTCGTCCCCGGCGTGGGCGAGGTCGCGGTCTATTGCGGGGCGATGATCGGGGCTGGCCTCGGCTTCCTTTGGTACAATGCGCCGCCGGCCAAGATCTTCATGGGCGACACCGGTTCGCTGGCGCTGGGGGGCGGCATCGGAGCGGTGGCCGTGGCCACCAAGCATGAGATCGTGCTGGGCATCATCGGGGGCCTCTTCGTGATGGAGACCCTGTCGGTGATGATCCAGGTCGTGTCGTTCAAGCTGACGGGCAAGCGCGTGTTCCGCATGGCCCCGATCCACCACCATTTCGAAAAGCTCGGCTGGTCGGAATCGACCGTCGTGATCCGCTTCTGGATCATCGCGGTGATGCTCGCCCTGCTGGGTCTTGCAACCCTGAAGCTGCGGTAGGGGAGGGCAGGCGTAGGTCATGATCCCGGTCCGCGGCTTTGAAGGCAAGACGGTCGCCGTGTTCGGCCTGGCCCGCACGGGGCTGACGGCTGCGCGCGCGCTGATGCTAGGCGGAGCCGCGGTCGCGGTCTGGGACGAGCGTCCGGAGAGCCGCGCCGCGGCTGAGGCCGAGGGGCTGCCGCTGGTCGATCTGACCACCGCCGACTGGAGCAAGTTCGCCGCCCTGATGCTGTCGCCGGGCGTGCCGCTGACCCATCCCAAACCGCACTGGACCGTCGAGAAGGCCAAGGCGGCCGGCGTCGAGATCGTGGGCGACATCGAGCTGTTCGCCCGGACCGTGAACGCCGCGCCCGAGCACAAGCGCCCGAAGATCGTCGCCATCACCGGGACCAACGGCAAGTCGACCACCACCGCCCTGATCGGCCACATCTGCGCGGCCGCCGGTCGCGACACACGGGTTGGCGGCAATATCGGCGTCGGCGTTCTGGACCTCGACGACATGCACGGCGGTGCGGTCTATGTGCTGGAGATGAGCTCCTACCAGCTCGACCTGACGTCCAGCCTCAAGCCCGACGTGACGGTGCTGCTGAACATCTCGCCCGATCACCTGGAGCGTCACGGCGGGATGGAAGGCTATGTCGCCGCCAAACGCCGGCTGCTGCTGAACCAGGGCAAGGGCGACACCGCGGTCATCGGCGTGGACGATCCCTGGGGGCAGCGGATCTGCACCGAGATCACCGCCGCCAACCGCCGAACCATCGTCCCGATCTCAGCGTCTAAAGCCATGGGCCGGGGCGTCTATGTCCTGCAGGGCCTGCTCTACGACGCCACCGGCGAGCGCGCCGCTGAGGTTGTCGACCTGTTGCGCGCCAAGTCGCTGCCGGGGCGGCACAACTGGCAGAACGCGGCGGCCGCCTATTCGGCGGTGCGTGGGCTCGGCCTGACCTCGCAGGAGGCCGCTGACGGCCTGATGACCTTCCCGGGCCTGGCGCACCGGATGGAGACCGTCGCCCACGTCGGCAAGGTCCGCTTCGTGAACGACAGCAAGGCGACCAACGCCGACGCCGCCCGTCAGGCGATGTCGAGCTATCCGAAGTTCTATTGGATCGCCGGCGGTCAGCCGAAGACTGGCGGCATTGATGACCTGACCGATCTCTTCCCGCGTATCGAGAAGGCCTATCTGATCGGGGAGGCGCAAGCCGACTTCGCCAAGGTCCTGAAGGGCAAGGCCAAGGTCGCCGAGTGCGGAACCATCGAGGTGGCGACGGCGATGGCCTATGCCGACGCGCTCGCCTCCGGTCAGGACGCCGTCGTGCTGCTGTCGCCGGCCTGCGCCTCGTTCGACCAGTTCGCCGATTTCGAAGCTCGGGGGGAGGCTTTCCGCGCCGCCGTGACCGCGCTCACCACGCCGGCCGCCAAGGGCGCGCGCGCCTAGGCTTTCGACATCACGATCGCGGCCTCGAGTCCCGGTTAAGGAAAATTAAGCATGAGGGCGTCTTGTGATCGCTGACCGCCTTCGCCTTCGAATCGCCGATGGATCCTCAATGAAACCCAGCCAAGCCCACGCCTTCGCACGCAGCGACAGGTCAACGGTCGGCGTGTGGTGGTGGACGACCGATCGCTGGATGCTCGGGGCGGTCGCCGCCCTGATCGCCATCGGCGTTATGATGTCCTTCGCGGCCAGCCCGTCGGCGGCGGCGCGGATGAATGTGGGTGATCCCTTCCACTTCGCGGTTCGCCAGTGCGTGTTCGCGGCGGCGGGCGCGATGATCCTGGTGTCGACCTCGATGCTGGATGGTCGCGGCGTCCGACGGGCGGCGTTCTTCATCTATCTCATAGCCATCGCCATCATGATCGCCCTGCCGTTCATGGGCCACACCGCCAAGGGCGCGACGCGCTGGGTGCAGTTGGGCGGCTTCACCCTTCAGCCGTCGGAGTTCATGAAGCCGGCGCTGATCGTGCTGGTCTCGTGGATGTTCGCTGAGGGCCAGAAGGGGCAGGGAGTGCCTGGCGTCTCCATCGCCTTCGGCCTCTACTTCCTGTCGGTCGGCCTGCTGCTGGTGCAGCCGGACGTTGGCCAGACCGTGCTGATCACCGTGGCGTTTGGCGCGGCCTTCTGGATGGCCGGCGTGCCGTTGTCCTGGGTGATGCTGCTAGGCGGGGTGGCGGTGACAGGATTATCCTCGACCTATTTCCTGTTCCCGCACGTCGCTAGCCGAGTGGACCGGTTCCTAAGCCCAGAGCGCGCCGACACCCACCAGGTGGACCGCGCCGCCGAGGCGATCTCGGCCGGCGGCTTCTTTGGCCGCGGCCCGGGGGAGGGCGTGATGAAGCGTCACGTGCCCGACCTGCACACTGACTTCATCTATTCGGTCGGGGCCGAGGAGTACGGCCTGATCTTCTCGCTGCTGCTGATCGCCCTGTTTTCGTTCATCGTCATCCGCGGCCTCTATCGCGCCATGAAACTGAGCGATCCCTTCGAACAGGTGGCTGCGGCCGGCCTATTCGTCCTCGTCGGCCAGCAGGCCTTCATCAATGTGGCGGTGAACCTGAATATGATCCCGACGAAGGGCATGACCTTGCCGTTCATTTCGTACGGCGGCTCGTCCATGCTGGCGATCTGCCTGACCTTGGGCATGGCCTTGGCGCTGACCCGCCGCAGGCCGGGAGCCTATTCCCAGGGCGAGGGCCTCGCCAAGGCCGGCGCCTTCGCCTAAAGGCTCGTGATGCGTAAGATCGCCGTCGTCGCCGCCGGGGGAACCGGGGGGCATCTATTTCCGGCTCAAGCGCTGGCCGAAGCCTTGATTGCGCGAGGCTGGCGTATCGTGCTCGCCACCGATGAGCGCGCCGCCGCCTTCGCCGAGAGCTTCCCCGCCGAGGAACGCATCGGGCTTTCGGCTCGGACCTTCCGGCGCGGCGATCCCGTGAGCATGGCCCAGGCCGGCATCGCCATCGTGCGTGGCGTGTTGCAGGCTCGCGCCGCCTTCACCCGGATCGAGCCCGATGTCGTGGTGGGCTTCGGCGGCTATCCGTCCGTGCCGGGCCTGCTGGCTGGGATCACCCAGGGCAGGCCGACCCTGCTGCATGAGCAGAACGCAGTAATGGGCCGGGCCAACCGGCGGCTCGCCAGCCATGTTCGCGCCGTCGCATGCGCCTTCCCAGTGCTGCAGAAGGCGCCCGGCCGGGTCGCCGAGAACGCGGTGGTGGTCGGCAATCCGGTGCGTCCGGACATCCGCGCCCTCTCCGAACTGCCCTATGTTCCGCCGACGCTCGATGGCCCGGTGCATCTGCTGATCACCGGCGGCAGCCAGGGCGCGCGCCTGCTTTCGGAGCTGATGCCCGAGGCGATCGCCAAGCTGCCTGAAGAGCTGCGCGTCCGCCTCAAGGTGCAGCAGCAGACCCGCAAGGAGTCGATGGACGGCGCCCGGCGGACCTACGCCAACGCCATGGTCGAGGCCGAGATCGCCCCGTTCTTCCGCGACATGGCCGGACGGCTACGCGACGCCCATCTGGTGATCGGGCGCTCTGGCGCCGGCACGGTCTGCGAATTCGCCGTCGCTGGAAAGCCCGCCATCCTGATCCCGCTGGCCATCGCGCTGGACGATGATCAGGGACAGAACGCCCGGGTCATGGCCGAGGCCGGCGGCGCCGAGGTCGCGCGCGAGAATCAACTCACCGTCGACACCATGTCGAACGCACTTCTGAAACTGCTGACCAACCCCGAGCGCCTGGCGCGCATGGCGGCCGGCGCGCGATCCATCGCCAAACCGGACGCCGCCGAACGCCTGGCCGACCTGGTCGAGAGAACCGCCCTCCAAAAATGAACAAGCGACCCGTCCCCTTCGCCCTCGGCCCCGTCCATTTCGTCGGCATCGGCGGGATCGGCATGAGCGGCATCGCCGAGATCATGCTGCGGATCGGCTATACGGTGCAGGGCTCCGACGCCAAGGCCAGCGCCAATACCGAGCGGCTGGAGAAGCTGGGCGCCAAGGTGTTCATCGGCCAGAGCGGGGCCAATGTCGAAGGCGCCTCAGCCATCGTCTATTCGACCGCGATCAAGGCCGACAATCCTGAGATGGTCGCCGCGCGCGAGAAGCGCATCCCGCTGGTGCACCGCGGCGAGATGTTGGCCGAGCTGACCCGCCTGCAATACTCGGTGGCGGTCGGTGGGACCCACGGCAAGACCACCACCACTTCGATGGTCGCCGCCCTGCTGGACGCCGGCGGCAAGGACCCGACGGTGATCAATGGCGGCATCATCAACGCCTATGGCACCAACGCCAAGGTCGGCGAGGGCGAGTGGATGGTTGTGGAGGCCGACGAGAGCGACGGCACCTTCCTCAAGCTGAAGTCCACCTGCGCCATCGTCACCAATATCGATCCCGAGCACCTGGACCACTACGGCGACTTCGACGCCGTGAAGAAGGCGTTCCAGGACTTTGTCGAGAACGTACCGTTCTACGGTTTCGCCGCGGTCTGCACCGACCACGCCGAGGTCCAGGCGATGGCCGCCCGGGTCAAGAACCGCCGCCTCATCACCTATGGCACCAATCCCCAGGCTGAGGTGCGGGCCGAGAAGATCAGCATGGGGCCGGACGGCTCGCGTTTCGACGCGGTGTTCGCCCCGCAGGACGGCGAGATCGTGCGGCTGGAAAATCTGCATCTGCCGATGGCGGGCCAGCACAATGTGCTGAACGCCACCGCCGCCATAGCCATCGCGCGCGAGCTGGGCGTATCGGATGCCGACATCCGCAAGGGTCTGGCCGGGTTCGCCGGGGTCAAGCGGCGCTTCACCACCACGGGCGTCGCCAACGGCGTGCGGGTGATCGACGACTATGGCCATCACCCAGTGGAGATCGCCTCGGTGCTGAAGGCCGCCCGCGCGGTCACCGAGGGCAAGGTGGTCGCTGTGGTGCAACCGCACCGCTATTCGCGCCTGCACGATCTGTTCGATGAATTCTGCGGCTGCTTCAACGATGCAGACACGGTGATCGTCGCCGATGTCTATACGGCCGGCGAGGCGCCCATTGAGGGCGCCGACCGCGACGGCCTGGTCGACGGCCTGCGCCGGTTCGGACATCGCCGCGCCCTGCCGCTGGAAGGCCCTGCGCATTTGGCGGCGCTGGTCGCCGACGAAGCCAAGGCCGGCGATCTGGTCGTCTGTCTGGGGGCCGGCGACATTACGGTCTGGGCTCACGCATTGCCGGCGCAGCTTGAGGCGCTTTCCAAGTGAGCTGGCGCGACGATCTGCCCAAGGTTCGTGGCCGGATCCTGAAGGACGAGCCGCTGGCGCCCTTCACGTGGTTTCGCGTCGGCGGTCCGGCCGACGTGATTTTCCTGCCCGAGGACGAGGCTGATCTGTCCGACTTCCTGAAGGGGCTCGATCCGTCCGTGCCGGTGACGCCGATCGGCGTGGGCTCAAACACCCTGGTCCGTGACGGTGGCGTCGACGGGGTGGTGATCCGCCTGGGCAAGGCGTTCGGCAAGGTCGAACCGCGCGGCGACAACAGGATTTTCGCCGGGGCGGCCGTGCTGGACGCGGTGCTGGCGCGCGAGGCCGGCAAGGCGGGCATCGCCGGGCTGGAGTTCTATCGCGGCGTGCCCGGATCCATTGGGGGCGCAACGGTGATGAACGCCGGGTGCTACGGTGCTGAAACCAAGGACGTGCTGGTCGAGGCCTATGCGGTGACTCGGGCAGGAGAGCGCGTGACGTTCAGCAACGCCGAAATGGGCTTCGTCTACCGCAAGTCGGCCAAGGCGGCCGAGGGCGGGCTGATCTTCACCGGCGCCTTGTTTGAAGGCGCGGCCGATGATCCCGCCGCCATTGAGGCGCGGATGGCCGAGATCACCGCGCGGCGCGAAACCACCCAGCCGATCCGTGAAAAGACCGGTGGCTCGACCTTCAAAAACCCGCCCGGCCATTCGTCCTGGAAGCTCGTCGATGACGCTGGTTGGCGCGGTAAGCTGCATGGCGGGGCGATGTTCTCGCCGCTGCACTCCAACTTCCTGATTAACACCGGGGAAGCGACGGCGGCGGATCTCGAGGGTCTCGGCGAAGCGGTTCGCGCCGATGTCAAAGCCAAGCTGGGGATAGACCTGGAATGGGAAATCAAGCGGATCGGCCGCCCAGCCGCCTGATCTTCGTCAAGCACGGCCGGCCGCAGATCGTGGCCGGCGCGCCGCCATCGTCGTGGGCGCTATCACCTGAAGGGCGTCTTGCGGCCACGGCCCTGGCTGAACGGCTCAGCATTTTCGCGCCGACTACGCTTTGGACCAGTCCAGAACCTAAGGCGCGGGAGACCGCATTGGCTATGGCGCCGGTGTTTGGGTTGGCGCCCGCCATCGACGCCGGTCTGGCGGAACACCACGCCGACAGCAGCCCGTTCAGCACGCAGGAAGAGTTCGAGTTCCGCGTCGAACGGATGTTCTGCCAGCCCGATGAACTGATCATGGGGGAGGAGACAGGGCTCGCCGCACGGCTTCGCTTCGATGCGGCCATGGCGCGTATCACCGGCGGAGAGGGTACAAAAGTGATCGTGGCGCACGGCCGTATCATCACCCTCTGGCTCAGCCATCGGCTGCGTTTCGAGCCCATGCCGTTCTGGCGCCGCCTAGGGATGAGTTCCGCGGCGGTGCTTAGCGAGAACGGCGCGCACCTGGAGATCGTCACGGCATAAAAAAACGCCGCCGGCCCGAAGACCGACGGCGTGACTGGAGATCGTTGCTGGCGCTTAGGCGGCCAGCGCGTTCCGGCGGCGCGAGGTGCGGACCATGGTCCCCACAGCGCCGAAGCCGATGATCATCATCGCCCAAGTTGCCGGTTCAGGAACCGCGGAGCTGACCATGCTCACCGAGGCCATGATGTCGGCCTTGTTGTCGAAGGCGTGGGTGACGTCGCAGTATTTCCACTTGCCCTTCTTGTCCTTGCCGCACTTCTCGCTGACGACCGCGCTCTCCTTGGTGATGAAGTCGGACTTCAAGGTGTTGCCAACCAGGAAGCCAGCAATGTCGAGCGTGTAGGTATCGAGGCCGTAGGTGAAGGTGTTGTTGTAGGAGATCGGGTTCACCACGACCTTGTCGGAGCAGCCGTAGGGATTGGCCGAGTCGCCAGAAGTGCCGCCGAACTGGCAGGAGTTCCAGCGTCCTGAGCCCTCGTTCGGGGTCTCGACGTGGGTGAAGTTGTAGATGAAGTCCTGAAGCCCGATGTCGTGGCCGTCGATGTTGACGATGGCCTTGACCGTCAGCGTTACCGTTTGGAGGGTCGTGCCGGTGACGGGCCAGTTGTTGTGCTGGAAGGTGCCGATCTTGAAGGGCGTACCCGCATCCCCGTTGCCGAGGTTCTCGCCATAGGGAGCCGCCGCCGCCGTAAAGGCGTAGCTGCTTTTCTTGTAGCCGCCGCCTTCAGTCCCGGTTCCCCAGCTGACGGTCGAGGTGGGCGAGCCGTTGGAGATCGTGCCGGTAGGGCTGGCGACGCTCCAGGCTCCCTGGATGTTGGTGATCGTAACAACCCCGGCGGAAGCGGTCGAAGCTAGGCTGGCGGCGGCGAGCGCGACGCCCGCGGCGAGCGCCTTGAACTTGAATTGCATTTTGAGCCTCCCTCGCACCCCCGAGCGGGTGCGAAACTTGGCCATTGGATAACGCCGAAATGTAAAATCGGCAAGCAGCAATGGTTGCCGGGTGGTTAATTTGTTGTCTGAATACTGAGCGGTGTACGTCCGCTCATCCTTCAAGTGGAAGTATTCGTGCCAGGCGGGAAAATTTCGATCAATTGGGCTGGTGGGTCCAGACTGTCCCAAGCTGACAGATCTCCGATGAACGCCATTTTCGCCCGCTGTCCGACACATTTAGTGCCCTGGCGGCGAGAAAATTCCCCAAAGTCGCCGCTTTTGGATCGACGCGCGGCATAGCCCTCTGCGTCGTCCCGACGCTGATCGGGCGGCGCTAGTAGCAGACCTTCCCTGCGGCCAACGCGCGCCCGGCCGAGCGCGCTCTTGACAGGACTCCGCGCGTAGCGCACCCGCCGAGCATGCGTATTGCTTTGCTTGCGGCCACCGCGGCCACGTTCATTTCCGCTCTTCCTGTCCATGCCGCCGACCTGGCCGCTACAGCCTCGGCGCTGCGCGACAAGGCGCTACAGGACACCACCGCCTGGGACGTGACCGAGTCCCTGACCACCGAAGTCGGGGCGCGGCCCCAGGGCTCGCCGGGAATGGACAGGGCGCGCGACTGGGGCGTGGCGAAGCTGAAGAGCCTGGGTTTCGAGAACGTCCACGTCGAGACCTTCGAGACCGGATCATGGCTGCGCGGGGCCGAGAGCGCCGAAGTGGTCTCTCCCTATCCCCAGAAGCTGCAGATCCTCGGCCTTGGCCGTTCTACGCCGACGCCGGCTGGCGGGCTGGAGGCCGAGATTGCGCTCTTCAAGACCCTGGACGAGATGCTGGCCCTGCCGCCCGGCGCGCTGAAGGGCAAGATCGCCGTCGTGACTCAGCGCACCCGGCGCACCCAGGACATCAAGGGCTATGCTGACGGCGTGCGCGCTCGGTCGGTTGGCGGTCCCGAGGCCGCCAAGCGCGGAGCGGTGGCTTATCTGGTCCGCTCTGTCTCGACTGACGACACCCGCCTGCCGCACACTGGTGGTGGCGGAGCCTCGGGCATTCCGATGGCGGCGCTGTCCACGCCTGACGCCGACCTGCTGGAGCGAATGGTCGCGCGCGGGAAGCCGGTCCGGGTCAAGCTCTCCATGGCCTCGACCCAGCGCGACAAGGCTCCGGCCTATAACGTCGTCGGCGAGATCAAGGGGCGCGAGCGGCCTGAGGAAGTGATCGTCATCGGCGGGCACCTGGATTCGTGGGACGCCGGCACAGGCGCGGTGGACGACGCCGCGGGCATCGCCATCACCACGGCCGCCGCCAAGCTGATCTCCGATCTGCCCCAGCGCCCCCGCCGCACCATTCGAGTGGTGATGTGGGGCGCCGAGGAGCAGGGCGGTTCGGGGCAGGCCTATGCCGACGCTCACGCAGGCGAGGCGGCCAATATCATCGTCGCCGGGGAAAGCGACCTTGGCGCCGGCGAGATTTTCAACGCCAAGCTCCCCCAGGGCAGTCTGGATCATCCGGCCATGAGGGCCTTCGCCGCCGCAGTAGCGCCGCTCAACACGATCGTCTCGCGTCAACCGGCCGAGGATGGCGGGGCCGACGTCGCGGGGCTGAAGCGCTTGGGCGTGCCGGTGACCGAGTTTCAGCAGGACGCCACCCGCTACTTCGATCTGCACCACTCCGCCGACGATACGCTGGACAAGGTCGATCCGAAGGAACTAGCCCAGAACGTCGCGGTGTGGACGGCCTTCGTCTACACCGTGGCCGACAGCGACATCGACTTCCGCAAGACCGCGACGGTGACCAAGTGAGCCTTCCCCTTTCCGGACACCACGTGGCCCTGCTCTGGGGCGGTCTTTCTTCCGAGCGCGACGTCAGCCTGTCCTCTGGCAAGGAGTGCGGCGCCGCGCTGGAACGACTGGGCGCCAAGGTCTCCTACGTGGACGCCGGTCGCGACCTTGCCCAGGTGCTGACGGCCTTGAAGCCTGACGTCGTCTTCAACGCCCTGCACGGCGAGTGGGGCGAGGATGGCTGCGTCCAGGGGATCCTGGAAACCCTCGCCATCCCCTACAGCCACTCCGGCGTACTGGCCTCGGCGCTGGCCATGGACAAGGACAAGTCGAAGGCGGTGATGGCCGCCGCGGGCGTGGTGGTTCCGGGCGGCGGGTTGTTCAATCGCCATGTCGCTGCCGCCAGCCACGTGATGGCGACGCCCTATGTCATCAAGCCGAACGCCGAGGGATCGTCGGTGGGCGTGTTTATCGTCGCCGAGGGCGCCAATCAGCCGCCGCAGGAACTGATCGACCCGAGCTGGACGTTCGGTGAAGAGGTGATGGTCGAGCCCTACATTCGCGGCAGGGAGCTGGCCGTGGCGGTGATGGACGGCAAGGCGTTAACGGTCACCGACATTTTACCGGTCTCGGGCTTCTACGATTACGCGGCGAAATACGCCGAGGGCGGGTCCAAACACGTCCTGCCGGCCGAAATTCCTGCCCATGCGTACGAAAAAGCCCTGGAAATGGCCGAGCGGGCGCACGCTGCGCTTGGTTGCCGAGGGGTTACCCGATCTGACCTTCGTTATGACGACATTAACGACATTCTGGTCCTTCTAGAGGTGAACACCCAACCCGGCATGACGCCGACTTCGCTCGTTCCCGAGCAGGCGGCGCTGAAGGGCGTGGAGTTCGACAGTCTAGTGCTTTGGATCACGGAGGATGCGTATGCCCGCGGCAGTGCGGGGGGAGTCGCGAGCGTCAGCGAAGCCCCGGGCGAAAGCGCCCGCTAGCTCCAAATCTAAGCCCCGGGCGGGTAAGCCGGGGGCGTCGTACGCACCTGGGAAATTGGGCGCCGCCCAAGGCGTCGGCCTGTCGCCGCGCAACGCGATGCTTGCGGCCGGCGGCGTCGTCGCCGTGGCCCTGGTCCTGACCATGGCGACCGGCCACCGCGCCGAGAAGCTGGGCGCATCAGTGAGCGCCGGCGTCGGCGGTCAGCTAGCGAGCATGGGTTTCAAGCTGAAGGCCGTCCACGTCCAGGGCGCTTCGGAAATGGCCACCCCGGACATCCTGCGCGCGGCCGGGATCTATCAGGACCAGCCGCTGCTCGGCCTGGACCTTGAACAGATCCGCCAGAGCGTCGAGGCCGTGGGCTGGGTCAAGGAAGCGCGCGTTGTGCGCTTGCTGCCCGACACGCTGGTGCTGGCCGTGGTCGAGCGTCGCCAACTGGCGGTGTGGCAGAGCGGCGGCCGCAGCCATGTCATCGACGAGACCGGCCGCGTCATCCCCGAGGCCAATCCGGGCCGCTTCCCGACCTTGCCGCTGATCGTGGGGGCAGGCGCCAACGAGGCCGCCGCCGCGATCCTGCCTGAAGTCGCCGCGCGTCCGCGGCTGGCCGAGCGCGTGGAAGCTCTCGTTCGCGTCGATGGGCGTCGCTGGGACCTGCGGATGAAGGACGGATCGCTGGTGCAATTGCCGGCGGTCGATGAGGGCGCGGCCCTGATCCAGCTCGAGCAGCTCGACCAGCGCTCGCGGATCCTGGAGCTGGGCTTCGAGCGGATCGACCTGCGCGATCCGACTGTTGTTGCTGTTCGCCCGCGCGACGGGGTCCTGCCGGGCCAACTCGTCGCCAACGGCGCCTGAGCTAGAAGAAGGGACTGAGGACTTGTCGAGCCGCGTTGACGACCGCAAGGAAAACCGCGAAGGCCTGAAGGCCGCGCTGGGCCGCCAGCCTGTGGTCGCGGCGGTGGATCTGGGCGCGTCCAAGGTCACCTGCTTCATCATGAAGCCTGAGGGCGTGCGTCGGGGTGATCGCACCCTGACCGCCGCGGGCGTCGGCTACGTCCAGTCGCGCGGCGTGCGCGGCGGGGCGATCATCAATCTCGACGAGGCGTCCGACGCCATCGCCCAGGCTGTCGAGCGTGCCGAGAACGTGGCCGGCGTGCAGGTGCAGAGCGTCACTGTCGCCACCGCCGGCGGTCAACTCGCCAGTCACCGGATCTCGGGCCGGGTCTCCATTGGCGCGCGTCCGATCTCGGATGGCGACCTCGTGCGTGCGATCCAGCAAGCCCTGGCGCAGATCAAAATTCCGGGCCGCCGCGCGGCTCACATTCTGCCGGTCGCCTGGTCGGTTGACGGCCAGGCCGCGATCCGCGATCCGCGCGCCATGTTCGGTCGCTCGTTGGGCGTCGAGCTGCTGGTCGTCTCGGTGAGCGAAGCGGTGTTCCAGACCCTGGGCGCCTGCGTAGAGCGCGCTCATCTGCAATTCGAAGGCGTGGTCGCCGCGCCCTTCACCTCGGCCCTGGCCGCCCTGGAAGAAGACGAGATGGATCTCGGCGCGGTCTGCATCGACATGGGCGGCGGCTCGACCTCCGCGGCGGTGTTCAGCGGCGGCAGCCTGGTTCACGTTGAGACTCTGGCCGTCGGCGGCGGTCACGTGACCGCCGATATCGCCCGTGGCCTGTCGACCTCGATCGCCGGCGCAGAGCGGATCAAGACCCTGCATGGTTCGGCCATCGCCTCGGCCAATGAAGATCGCGAGATGATCGAGGCCCCGCCGCGCGGTGATGATCCGGGCGCAGGCCCGGTGATCGCGCCGCGCTCGCTGCTGAAGGGCATCATCGCCCCGCGTGTCGAAGAGACCCTGGAACTGCTGCGCGATCGCCTGAAGGCCTCGGGCGCGCCGGTTGAGGCCGGGGCGGGCATCGTCCTGACGGGCGGCGCCAGCCAACTGGCCGGCGTCCGTGAGGTCGCGGTGCGGGTGTTCGACCGCCAAGTTCGCCTTGGCCGTCCGCGTCGGGTTCCGCATCTGGCCGATGCCGCTTCGGGCCCGGCCTTCTGCGCCGCGGCCGGCGTGCTGCAACGGGCCGCCTTCGGTCCGCGCGAGGCGGTGTCGGCCAAGGCGCTCGCCTCGGTCAAACTTCGCCGCGAGCCGCTCGATCCTCGGGCCAATCCGGTGGCGAAGGCCGCCGCCTGGCTGCGCGAAAACCTCTAAACTGCGGCTCGCCGAGGGCGTATGGCGAGGCTTCGGTCTGCGTCTGCGTGAGTCGCCCTTGGCATAAAACCCTGTTCGTTGAGCATGTTGCGCTGAATGAGCCGGGACTGAGGGCGGGGGAACGGTGCGGCTGGGGCCCCTCCAGCGGCTAAGCCTTACCCAGCAAGAAATTTTGTTGTGGATGCAGGCCGTTCCGGGTCGACGCACGCCCGACTCGCCTTATGCAGTTAACCGGCAATTAACGATGGTGGGCGCTTCCTTAACGTCAGCCGTCGCGGGGACCAGGCGGGTGATTCGCCGGCGGTTCCCTTGACCACGGTACGGAGGACATAGGGTCCCAATGGCTATCGCACTTTCCGCGCCGCGCGCGACCGAACTCAAGCCGCGCATCGTCGTTTTCGGCGTCGGAGGCGCCGGCGGCAACGCCGTTAACAATATGATCGAGGCAGGGCTCGAGGGCGTCGAATTCGTCGTCGCCAATACCGACGCCCAGCAGCTCTCATTCGCCAAGACTGATCGCCGGATCCAACTCGGCGTGCAGGTGACGCAAGGCCTTGGGGCCGGCGCTCACCCCGAGGTCGGCATGAGCGCGGCCGAGGAGTCGATCCCCGAGATCGGCGAGCACCTCGACGGCGCCCACATGATCTTCATCACCGCCGGCATGGGCGGCGGCACCGGCACCGGCGCCGCGCCAATCATCGCCAAGTGCGCGCGTGAACGCGGCATCCTGACGGTGGGCGTGGTCACCAAGCCCTTCCACTTCGAAGGCCGCCACCGCATGCGTCTGGCCGACGCCGGCATTGGCGAGCTGCAGCGCTACGTCGATACGCTGATCGTCATTCCGAACCAGAACCTGTTCCGCGTCGCCAACGAGCGCACGACCTTCGCCGAAGCTTTCGGCATGGCCGACCAGGTGCTGCATTCGGGCGTCCGCTCCATCACGGACCTGATGGTGCTGCCGGGCCTGATCAATCTCGACTTCGCCGACGTCCGTACGGTCATGACCGAAATGGGCAAGGCGATGATGGGCACCGGGGAGGCGACCGGCGACGATCGCGCCCTGATGGCCGCCCAGAACGCCATCGCCAACCCGCTGCTGGACGAAGTCTCGCTCAAGGGCGCCAAGGCGGTCCTGGTCAATGTCACCGGCGGTCTCGACATGACCCTGCTGGAAGTTGATGAAGCGGCGAACGCGATCTCCGAGCAGGTCGACGCCGAGGCCAACATCATCTTCGGCGCGGCGTTCGATCCGACGCTGGAAGGCATGATCCGCGTTTCGGTGGTCGCCACCGGCATGGACGGAGCTTCCATCGCGGCTATCGAGCCGAAGGTCGAGCGGATGCCGCTCACCGCCCCGCCGCTGCGCGCCGAAGTCAGCCGCCCGGCTCCCGTCACCCAACCGGTGATGCGGACCACGCCAACCTATGAACGTCCGGCCCCGCCGAACTTCGCCGACCGTCCAGCGCCGCGCTATCCGGAGCCGGCCGCCTATGTGCCGCCGACTCCTCAAGCTGCTGCGCCTGCGCCGATCCCGACGCCTGCGCCCGCTCCGGCGCCGATCGTTGCGAAGTTCGAGGAAGAAGAGCAGGGCGACCTCTACGCCGCTCCTCAGGCCGCCGCGCCCGCACCAGCTCCTATGTTCGCCCCTGAGCCGCAGATCAGCCGTCCGATGACCAAGATCGTCGATCCGATGGTCGAAGAGCAGGATGAAGAGCCGCTGTTCGCCGAGGCGACCTATGAAGATCGTCGTCCGCAACGTGGCGGTTTCCTGAGCCTGTTCGGCAGCCGTCCGCGCTACGAGGCTCCGGCCCCCGCGCCGCGGCAGGCGCCCGTCAGCCGTGGCGGCGCCTTGCCGGTCGAGCAGCCGATGGAAGAAGCCCAGATCGAGAATCAGGAAGACCTGGAAATCCCGTCCTTCCTGCGCCGCCTGGCCAACTAAAGACCAAGGCGATCAAAGATTGAATGGCCGGGCCTGCGCCCGGCCATTCTGCGTTTAGGCCCTGGAGATGGCCCAGGTCGGGCCGATGAACTTCAGTCCGAGCTTGGTGACGACCCGCTGCGAGGCGAGGTTCGAGGTCGCCGTGCTATAGAACAGGGTGCGATCGGCCAGCGAGGGCAGGGCGCTCCACCCCGCCGTCGCGGCGGCCGCCAGCCCTAGACCCCGAAACGCTGGCAAGGTGGCCAGGCCAAGTTCGGCGCCGCCGCCGCCGAGCCGCGCGGCAAAAGCCAGCGATGCGATCTGGCCGTCTTGCAGCGCCAGGCACCAGGGCGCCCAAAGATCTCCAGCGTCACGAAATCCCATCTCCACCAGGGCGGGCGGCATGCCCTCTCGCGTCAAGGTCGCCTGCAGGTGGTCCCCCTCCGCGGTTCCCGAGGCGATGAGCGGCGCGCTGACCTGGGCGTGCGATCGGTGGGGCAGGTGGAAGCTGAGGCCAAGATGGTTCTGGAGAGGGCCGAATGCGCCCAGGAGGTCGAGGTATTGTTCAATGTGGACCGGAACCTGGCCCGGACCGGAAAGCGGCGGCTCATCGACGCTTAGAGCCTTCAGTTCAGCGACTAGATCGTCTTCCAGTTCATGGCTGAATTGAACAAGGGCGCCGCCGTCGCAACCGGCCAGGAACATCAGTGGCCCGGGCGACCGATCAGGATCTGCCTCTCGCTCGATCCGGCCGGTAGGCGTGAGGGTGAAGCGCGTTTCGAGCTCTATGTTGATCAAGTTCCAGGCCGACAGGGCCGGAGCCGCCGCGCCCGTTGGGGCGGCTTGGGATGTAGTGTTGGGCATTGAAGTCTCGTCACAGGGCGCATGCGCCCGTTAGGCCGGTTGGCCCGCTATCGTGACGGTGGGAATAGCCGAGAAGTCGGCTCGCGCCGCGCGCCACGCACGATGAATTGCGGTGGATGTACTCATCATCGCCTCCTGCGTGTTTTGCGCCGGTCTGAAGGCTACATGGCCCTGTTTTGATCCGTCAACGACGGTTGCGCAGCGGCGGCAGTCGTTGGGGGTTTAGCGTCCCGCCGCCCTTCCTGTTGGAGCCATCGTCCGAACTCGGCGGCAAGCGTGTTGTCCGCCTGCGCAGGGCGCAAGTAGGTGAAGCGGCTGGCAAGCGGATGGAAACCCCAAGGGGCCGCCAGCCGCCCTGACAAGACGTCCGCCTGCACGAACGCCCAGGCTGTGATCGCCGCGCCCAAGCCCGCCGCGACAGCTTCGATCAGATAGAAGTTGTGTTCGAAGCTCCGCTCGGCGCTCTCTTCCGGCAAATCCAGATTCATGTCGGCGGCCCACATTGCCCATCCCGACGCAAAGGTTTCGGCATGAAGGCGCGGGAGGCGAAGAACCTTGCGCCGGTCTTGGTGCAAGTTTTCAAATAGGGCCCCCGACAGCACCACCCCGTAGGCGTGATCTAGGAACGGCGTCGCACGCAGGCCCGCCGGCGCAGCGCCGCGCTGAAGCGTGATGGCGGCGTGCACGCCGCCGCGACTGAAGTCACCGGCGCGATCCTCGACAAAGCGAACGCGCACGCCTGGCCGGGAGTGCAAAAACCGCGGCAGGCGCGGGATCAGCCACTTCATGGCGAAGGTCCCGGGGCAGGCGACAACGAGTTCCTGGCCTGCTTCAGCGCCCGGCAACGCCAAGGCCACCATGTCAAAGGCCGAACTCAAGGACGATGCGAGTTCGCGGCCTGCCGGGGTGAGTCGCAGCTGGTGTTTAGGCCCCTCGACCAAGCGTGCGCCGAGTTGCGCCTCCAGAGCCTTGATCTGCCGGCTGACCGCGCCATGGGTGACCGATAGCTCCGCGGCGGCCCGAGTCATCGCGCCCGTGCGCGCGAAGACTTCGAATGCCTGGAGGCCTCTCAAGGACGGCAGAGGGCGTCTGGTCATGTGACTCCAGCTCACAGCTTGGACCGGCTTAGTCGATTGCCGCGCCTCCGAAAAGCAGCGCATCGCAAACCGGGTTTGCAGACAGGGAAATTTACAGATGGCCGATTTTGCCGAACGCTTCATTCGACTGTCGCGGGTCCGCTCATCCCTATGCCTGGGTCTGGATCCGTCGGCCGATCTGATGGAGCTTTGGGGCCTAGATGACGACGCCGAGGGCCTGAAGCGGTTTTGCGGGGCGGTTCTGGACGCCGCCGACGGCAGGGTTTCGGTGGTGAAGCCGCAAGCGGGTTTCTTCGAACGTTTTGGCCCGGAGGGCATGGTCGAGCTCGGCAGGGTGGTCGATCGAATTCGCGCGCAGGGCGCGCTGAGCCTCATCGATGGCAAGCGCGGGGACGTGCCTGGCACCATGGGAGGCTATGCTGAAGCCATGATCGGCGCAGGCAAAGGCTTTGGCGCCGATGCGATGACGGTCGCGCCCTATCTCGGATTTGACGCTCTGCGCCCGGCTCTTGACCGGGCAGCCGCCCACGGAGCGGCGGTCTTCGTGGTGGTGCGTTCCTCCAACCCGGACGGCCGCTCTCTCCAGGACGCTCGCCACCCGGATGGGCGCACGGTCGCCGAGGCTCTTGCCGACGAGATCAGCGCCTTCAACGCCGCGTGCGGTCCTCGCACCGGGGCGATCGGCGCCGTGATCGGCGCGACGGTCGACGAGGCAGGTGCGAGGATACTGACGCGCCTGCCGCAATCGCTTGTCCTCGCGCCGGGGGTCGGAGCGCAGGGAGCAAGCATCGCCGATATGGAGACGACCTTTGGCCGCTCGCTCCTACAAACCCTGCCATCAGTTTCCCGCGCTATCCTTCGCGAAGGGCCCACGGTTAAAGGGCTGCGCGGTGCGATCGACCGCTTTCGCGATCAGGTCTGGACGGCCTGCGAACGGGCGGCTCGCTCCGATCTGCGGGTCCTCTGATGGGGCTAGACCAAGGGACCGCGCGGGACTGTAACTCGCCCTGCTTTCGCCTTGATTCCTAAGGGAATCTTAAGCCGCCAAACGCGAAACATTGCGAAACAGGAGTTGTTTTGCGGCGCCGCAGCATAAGCCGTATCTGGCAGGTGGGGCGTATCGCGGCCAGTCCGGCTGCAAGACCGAACCGAGAAGGCAGCGAGTTTTGCGCGCACAAGAGTTTCAGAACACCCTCCAGGGTCCGGCCATCTTCGCCGGCGTCGGCGTCCACACCGGCGCCTATACCCGCGTGGCTGTTCGCTCCGCCCCTGCCAACTCCGGCATCGTCTTCGTCCGCACCGACGTGACCGACCGCGACAACCGCGTTCCCGTCTCGGGCGAGGCCGTCACCAAGACCCAACTCGGGACCGTGATCGAGAACGCCGCCGGCGTCAGCGTTTCCACCATCGAGCACCTCATGGCTGCGATGGCGATGCTGGGTATCGACAACGCCGTGGTGGAGCTGGACGGCCCCGAAATGCCGATCATGGATGGCTCGTCGCTGCCGTTCGTTCAGATCCTGGACCGCGCCGGCCGGCGTCCGCAGGACGCGCCGCGTCGTTACATCGAGATCATCGAGCCGATCGAGTTCATCGATGGCGACAAGCGCGCCACCCTGACTCCTTCCGATCAATTCGAAGTCGCTTTCGAGATCGCCTTCGACTCCGCCGCCATCGGGCGTCAGCGGATCGATATGCCGATGGACGAGCGGACCTTCCGCAACGAATTGGCCAATTGCCGCACCTTTGGTTTCCTGCACGAGGTCGAGTACCTGCGCAGCATCGGCCTGGCGCGCGGCGGTTCGATGGAAAACGCCGTCGTCATCGAGGGCGACCGTATCCTCAACCCCGAAGGCTTGCGCCGGCCGGACGAATTCGTTCGCCACAAGGCGCTGGACGCCATTGGCGACCTCTACGTCCTGGGCGCGCCGATCCTCGGCCGCTTCGAGGGCGTGTTGGCCGGCCATGGCCTGAACAACCAACTGGTGCGCGCGCTGTTGGCCTCGCCCAAATCGTGGC
This sequence comes from Phenylobacterium sp., assembly GCF_030681155.1. Taxonomy (GTDB): domain Bacteria; phylum Pseudomonadota; class Alphaproteobacteria; order Caulobacterales; family Caulobacteraceae; genus Phenylobacterium. Next base: position 160,400 of record NZ_JAUXXE010000078.1, read on the forward strand.
GCTATCGCACCCTGGTGACGGAACACGCCGAAGCGGTTTGAGCCTCCGACTCTTGGCGGTTTGTCCTAGTTTCACGATCCTTCGCGGTCGTTCGAAACCTGTCGCGAGCCATCCAATCGAACCTGTCTCGGCGCTGATGTCGGCGCCAGCAGGCTTTCCTAGGCTTCGCCGCATTTGCGCCCCGCATTGCATGATGTAGAAGCGTGGACTCGCGGCGCTGGGGCGCGCGTCGGTCCTTTAGAGGTGTAGGTGTCCTTGCTTCGCAATTCCCGGACTCGCACGGCGCTTGTCGTCAGCGTCGCTGTCCTCGCCCTAGCCGGCTGCGCCGGCAAAGATAAGAAGCCGAAGCTCGCCTATGAGGAGCGCCCGGTGGAGCTACTCTACGCCACGGGCGCGGACCGGCTGGACCGCGGCCTGTGGAATCAGGCCGTCCAGTACTTCGGCGAGGTCGAGCGTCAGCATCCCTATTCAGAATGGTCGCGCCGCGCGATCCTGATGACCGCCTACGCCCACTATCAGGGCAACGACTACGCCGAGGCCATTGGCGACGCCGACCGCTTTATCTCGCTCTATCCGGGCAATCCCGCGGCGGCCTACGCCCACTATCTGAAGGCGATCTCCTACTTCGAACAGATCGTTGACGTGGGCCGGGACCAAGCCGCGACGGGCCAGGCGTTGAACAACCTGACGGAAATCGTCCAGCGCTATCCGAACACCGAATACGCCGCCGACGCGCGCTTGAAGATCGACATGGTCAATGACCAGTTGGCCGGCAAGGAAATGACCATCGGCCGCTATTACCTGCGTCAGGGCGACACCCTGGCCGCGGTGGGCCGGTTCAAGACCGTAATCGACCGCTATCAGACCACGGGACACACGCCCGAGGCGCTTTACCGTCTGGTCGAGGCCTATCTGACGCTGGGCCTTATCGAAGAGGCCAAGCGCAACGGCGCCGTGCTGGGCTACAACTATCCGGGCGATGTCTGGTATCGCGACGCTTACCGCCTGCTGACCGACAAGGGCCTGCGTCCGGCGGTCGAGCCGACCAAGGGCGAGCGCCGCAGCTTGGTGTCGCACTTGCCTTTCGTGAAGGACAAGGACACCACCGTGAAGCCGCCGGGCTATGACGAGGCGGCTCCAGCAGCTCCGGCGGCCGATCCAGCGCCCGCCGCTGAACCGATCGCAACGCCCGCCGAACCGCAAGCCGCCGCCGCGTCGGCTGAGCCTGCAAAGCGCAAGGGTCTGATCTCCCGCCTGCCGTTCATGAAGGGCGGCGACGACAAATAGAACTTTAAGTGAACTGACGGGCTTTCGCGCCGTCTGATTCCAGGCGATCTTGCCGACATGCTGATCGGGCTATGGATCCGCGACGTGGTGCTGATCGAGGCGCTGGACCTTTCCATTGGTCCGGGCCTTACGGCGCTGACGGGCGAGACAGGGGCGGGGAAGTCGATCATCCTCGACGCCCTGGGCCTCGCCACGGGCGCGCGCGCCGAGGCCGGCCTGGTCCGCCAGGGTTCGAGCCAGGCGGCGGTGTCGGCCGTTTTCGCGCCGGCGCCTGAGCACCCCGTCTGGGATATCCTGGAAGAGAAGGGCATTTCCTACGCGCGCGACGAGGATCTGGTCCTGCGCCGCACGCTTTCGGCTGACGGCCGCAGCCGCGCCTTCGTCAATGATCAGGCGACCAGCGCCACCGTGCTGCGCGAACTGGGCGAAATGCTGCTGGAGGTGCATGGCCAGCACGAGACGGTCGGCCTGCTGGATGCTCGCACTCATCGGCCTTTGCTGGACGCCTATGGCTCGCTCGGCAGTTTGAACAGCGCGGTCGCAGGACGTTGGAGCGCCTGGAAGTCCGCCCGCGCTCGCGCCGATGAGTTGCGTGCGGCCGTCGCACGAGCCGCCGAGGAATCCGAAGAGCTGGCTCTGCGGCTCTCCGAGCTCGACCGGTTGGATCCGCATGAGGGCGAGGAAGTTCGGCTGGCCGAGGAGCGCGCCATTCTGGGCGCCGCCGAGAAGGCCCTGACCGACATTGCCGAGGCACGCCAAGCCTTTGACGGCCTGACCGGACGCATGGCCCAGGCCGTGCGCGCTGTGGAGCATGCGCGCACGCGGGCCCTGGCTGCTGGCGCGGCCGAGGACGGGGCTGCGGTCGTCCGCCTGGCCACCGCCAGCGCGGCGATCGACCGGGTGTTCAGCGAGGCCCAGGAAGCCGAGGCCGCTGTCGATGCGGTGGCCGACGCCTTCGACTTCCGACCTGACCAGCTGGAGAAGACCGAGGAGCGGCTGTTCGAATTGCGGGGCATGGCGCGCAAGCTGTCGGTCAGCGTCGAGGAACTGCCGATCCTGCGCGTGCGCTTCGCCGAGCGTCTTCGGGCGATGGAGTCCTCCGAAGATGATCTGAAGGCGGCCGACGCCGCCGTGGCGGCGACACGGGCCGCCTATATCGCCGACGCGGGCAAGCTGTCCGACGCGCGCCGCGCGGCCGGCGAGCGATTGGCGACCTCTGTGATGGCCGAGTTGGCGCCGCTGAAGCTGGACAAGGCGCGGTTCCGGGTGGCGGTGGAGCCGTTGCCGGAGGACCGCGCCGGTCCGACCGGACAGGATCGCATCGCCTTTGAGATCGCCACCAATCCTGGCGCGCCATTCGGCGACCTCGGCGCGATCGCTTCGGGCGGGGAACTGGCGCGCTTCGCCCTGGCCTTGAAGGCTTCGCTCGCGGGCCGGGCTGAGGGCCCCCAGCCCCTGATGATATTCGACGAAGTCGACCAGGGCGTGGGCGGCGCCGTCGCCGACGCGGTAGGCCTGCGCCTAAAGCGCCTGGCCGCTGACGCCCAAGTGCTGGTCGTGACCCATTCGCCGCAGGTCGCCGCCCGCGCAGAGGCGCATTGGCGGATCTCCAAGGCCGGCGACAGCGAGCGCATTCGCACCGCGGTGGAGACGCTTTCGCTCAGTGAGCGCGAGGAAGAGATCGCCCGCATGTTGGCGGGCGCCCAGATCACCGACGCCGCGCGCGCCGCGGCCAGGGCTCTGATGGATGCCTAAAACGCCGAAAGATCTGACCGAGGCGCAGGCCGTCGAGGAGCTCACGCGGCTCGCCGACGAGATCGCCGCGCACGACATCCGCTATCACCAGGAAGACGCGCCGACCATTTCGGACGGCGAGTATGACGAGCTGAAGCGGCGCAATGCGGCGCTTGAAGCCGCGTTCCCGCATCTGATCCGTGAAAACTCGCCGTCGACACGGGTTGGGGCTGCGCGGGCCGAGCAGTTCTCGCCGGTCGAGCACGGCGTGCCGATGCTCAGCCTCGATAATGCGTTCTCGAACGACGACGCGCTGGAGTTCGACGCCAAGATCCGCCGGTTCCTGCGGCTGTCAGGCGCTGAAGACGTGGCCTATACGGCCGAACCGAAGATTGACGGGCTGTCGGCCTCGCTGCGCTACGAGAAGGGCGTCTTGGTCCAAGGCGCTACGCGCGGCGACGGCAGGACCGGCGAAGACGTCACCGAGAACCTGCGGACCATTTCTGAGATTCCCAAGCGGTTGTCGGGGGCAGGCTGGCCCGATGTGATCGAGGTGCGTGGCGAGGTCTATCTCGGTCACGACGAGTTCGCCGCGCTGAACGCCGCCAACGAGGCGGCGGGCCAGAAGACCTACGCCAATCCGCGCAATGCGGCGGCGGGATCGCTGCGCCAGATCGATCCGAAAATCACCGCGACGCGGCCGCTGCGGTTCTTCGCCTATGCTTGGGGCCTGTTCAGCCAGCCGTTCGCCCAGACCCAGTGGGAGGCGCTGGGGTTGCTGAAGTCCTGGGGCTTCCAAACCACGCCGGAGAGCCAGCGGGTGATCAGCGGGCAGGGGCTGCTGGACGCCTATACCGCGATGGAGGCCGTGCGCCCCAAGCTCGGCTACGATATCGACGGAGTGGTCTACAAGGTCGACCGCCTGGATTGGCAGCAGCGCCTGGGCTTCATCACCCGCACCCCGCGCTGGGCCGTGGCGCGCAAGTTCCCGGCGCAGCAGGCGCGGACCATTCTAGAGGCTATCGACGTTCAGGTGGGCCGCACGGGCGCGGTGACGCCGGTGGCGCGGCTGCGCCCAGTGACGGTGGGCGGCGTGGTGGTCGAGAACGCAACCCTGCACAACGCCGACGAGATCGCCCGTAAGGACGTCCGGATCGGCGATACCGTGATCCTGCAGCGCGCCGGCGTTGTGATCCCGCAGATCCTCGGCCCGGTGCTCGACGAGCGGCCCGCCGACTCGGTTCCGTTCGAGTTCCCGACCCACTGCCCGTGCCCGCTGAAGACACCGCTGGCCAAGGAGACGACGGCGGCCGGGGTGGAAACCGTCGTGCGCCGTTGCACCGGCGAGTTCGCTTGCCCATTCCAGCGCATCGAGCATTTGCGCCACTTCGTGTCCCGCCGCGCCTACGACATCGAGGGCCTGGGCGAGAAGCAGCTCACCGCTTTCTACGAGCGCGGGTGGGTCAAGGAACCGGCCGACATTTTCCGGCTGGCCCGTGACGAGGAAAAGCTCGCCGAGCTGCGCACTACCGACGGCTATGGCGAGACCTCGGTGCGCAACCTGGTCGCGGGGATTGAGGCCAAGCGCTCCATCCCACTGGACCGGTTCATCTTCGGCCTGGGCATCCGTCACATCGGGGAGACGACCTCCACGGCCCTGGCCCGGCATTTCGAGACCGTCGAGCACTTCATCGCCACAGCCAACGCCGCCGCCGCTCAACGTCCCGGCGCTGGCGCCCAGGCGCTGTCCGAATTGGACGGGGTCGGACCGACGGCGGTGGAGGCGATCTTGGCCTATGCCCGTCATCCCCAGGCCTTGCTGATCCCGCCGGGAGCTTCGCTGGAAGAACATCTGCGGCTGGCCATCCCGCGGCTCAACACAAGGGCGCGCCAGTCTCTGGCAGAGCGGTTCGGCGACTGGCCGACGTTCCAGGCGGCGGCGAAGGCGGCCTTGTCAGAAATGCCTGGCGAGGAGTTCCGCGAGATCTCGTCGGTCGACGCCGTCGGGCCCGTGGCCGCGCGGATGGTCGCCGAGTTCTTCGGCGAGGAGCACAATCGCGCCAAGGTCGATGCGCTGCTGGCCGAACTATCGGTGATCCCTGCCGAGCGGCCGAAGACCGACACCGCCGTCGCCGGCAAGACCATCGTCTTCACCGGCAGCCTGGAGAAGATGACCCGCGATGAAGCCAAAGCCCAGGCCGAGGCGCTGGGCGCCAAGGTCTCGGGTTCGGTGTCCAAGAAGACCGATCTCGTCGTGGCCGGCCCAGGCGCGGGCTCGAAGCTGAAGACCGCCACCGATCTTGGGATCCAGGTGATGACCGAGGATGAATGGCTGGCGATGGTGGATGGTTAGGGGCTTAACTAGCCGCCCTGGCAAGCAAGGAGGATCTCGTGGCGTCTCATTGGCTCGTGAAGTCCGAACCTGACACCTATTCCTATGATGATCTCGAACGTGACGGCCGCACCGTCTGGGATGGGGTGCGCAACTTTGCGGCCGCCTCGCACCTGAAGGCGATGAAGGTGGGCGACCAGGTGCTGTTTTACCATTCGCAGGAGGGCAAGGACGTCGTCGCCATCGCGCAGGTGGCGCGGGAAGCCTTTCCGGACGCCAGTGACGCCACAGGCAAGTTTGTGGCGGTCGAGTTGGCGCCGGTTCGCAAGCTTCCCCGGTCGGTGACTCTGGCGCAGATGAAAGCCAACCCGGCCCTCGCCGATATGCCCATGATCCGCCAGGGGCGGCTCTCGGTGTCGCCGGTCAGCGCCGACGAGTGGTCGACGATCCTGAAGATGGCCGGGGAATAGGGAACGTCCCAGTCAACCGCTTGACCCCCGGCTTTCGCCGGGGTCAGGGGCGTGGCTTCTAGAGCGGGGCGCAGGCGCCCTCCAGCCAGGTGCGAACCTCGGCCTGTTCCAGACGCGGCCCAACCACCGCCAGGACCTTGGCGTGGTAGGCGTCCATCTGGGCGCGCTCTTGTGCGGTCAGCATCTCGACCACGATCAGGCGGCGATCCATCGGCGCCATGGTCAAGGTCTCGAAGCCCAGCATCGGCCGCTCGCCGCCGGGGATCATGGCCGCCTGTGTGACGAACTGCAGGTTCTCGATCCGGATGCCGTAGGCGCCTTCCTTGTAATAGCCCGGCTCGTTGGACACGATCATCCCCGGCTGCAGGGCCACGAAGTTCGGCAGTTTGGAGATACGCTGCGGGCCTTCGTGCACACCGAGATAAGAGCCGACGCCATGACCGGTGCCGTGGTCGTAGTCCAGGCCCTGAAGCCAGAGCGGGGCGCGGGCCAGGGCGTCGAGGGCCGAGCCCGTGGTCCCGGCCGGGAAACGGATGGCGGCCAGGGCCAGATGGCCCTTCAGCACCAGGGTGAAACGCTCGCGCATCTCCTGGCTGGGTTCGCCCACGGCGACCGTGCGGGTGATGTCGGTGGTGCCGTCCAGGTACTGGGCGCCGGAATCGACTAGCAGCAGCGAGCCTTGTTCGGCCTGCTTGTTCAGTCGCGTGGTGGGGCGATAGTGGACGATGGCGCCGTTGGACGCGGCGCCGGCGATGGTGTCGAAGGAAAGGTCCTTCAGAGCGCCGGTGTCCTGGCGGAAGCCTTCCAGGCGGGTGACGACCTCGACCTCGTCGACCGTGCGGCCTTGAGCGTCGGTCGCGAGCCAGTGCAGAAAGCGGGTGACCGCCACGCCGTCGCGGGCGTGGGCCTCGCGAGTTCCGTCGATCTCGACGCTGTTCTTGCAGGCGCGGGGCAAGGCGCAGGGATCATCGCCGCGCAGGACGTCCGCGCCAGCCTTGTGCAGGGCCGAAAAATACCAGGCCGATGATTGGGCCGGATCGATGAGGACGCGCTTGCCCTTTAGGTCCTCCAGAGCGGCGGGTAGGTCGTCGGCCGTTTCCAGGCTGACTTCGTTGCCGAGCCAAGCGCGCAATTCGGGCGAGACTTTCACTGGGTCGAGGAACAGGCGGGCCGTGCCGTCGCGGTTCAGGATGGCCTGGCCGAGCGGCAGGGGCGAGCGGATGACGTCGCCGCCGCGCACATTGAACAGCCATGCGATGGAAGACGGCGCGGTCAGGACCGTGGCGTCGGCGTTGCGGGCGGCCAGGGCCTCGCCGACGCGGGCGCGCTTGGCGGCGGAGTCTTCGCCGGCATAGTCGAGCAGGTGCGGAACGACCGGCGCAGTCGGCTGCGCCGGACGGGCCTGGCCCCAGGCTTCGTCCAGCGGGTTGGTGTCGACGGGCTTCAGGTTGGCGCCCGCCTTGGCGGCGGCGGCCTTAAGGCGCTCCAGCGCGTCGGGGGCGTGCAGGCGCGGGTCGTAGCCGATCGTCTGGCCCTTAAGCGTGGCGGTTTCGAGATAGGCCGAGACGCCGCCTTCGACGAGGTCGCGGATCTCGAACACGCCGGCGTCCACCTGGTCGCGGACCTGCAGGGTGTAGCGGCCATCGACGAAGATAGCGGCCTTGTCGGCCATGATCACCGCTGCGCCGGCCGAGCCGGTGAAGCCGGTGGCCCATCCGAGCCGGTCATTGGCGGCGGGCAGGTATTCGTTTTGGTGTTCGTCCTCATGGGGCACCAGGAAGCCGTCCAGTCCGTGGGCCTTCATGGCCTGGCGGATCAGGGGGACGTGCTTGGGCCCGAAGGAGGGATCGGTGCTTTCGTCGAAGGTCTGGCGCATGGTTCGAACTTAGTCGCCTGCGCCGTTCCGCGCCAGCCTAGGGCGCGGGTTTGCGCAGGACGAACAGGCAGGCCAGCGCCAGCAGGCAGGCGGCGATCAGGACGCCCAGCGCCCAGGGCTCAGACTTGGCCAGACCGAGCGCGAAGAGCAGCGGCGCGATGGCCCCGACCAGCCTCGCCGGCACGCTGAGCGCGCCGAGCCGACCGCCGTAGTTCTTCGCGCCGAACAGCACCAGCGGCAGGGTACCGCGCACGATGGTGAAGAGGCCGTTGCCGGCGCCGTAGAGGATCGCGAACGGCGCGGCGGCGAGCGGCCCGAAGACCAGCAGCAGGCCTGCGCCGATTGGGAACAGGGCGACCGCGACGCGCGCCGAGACCAGAGGATGGATGCGTCGCACCAGAACGAACTCCGCCACGCGCGCTGCGACCTGGGCCGGTCCGACCAGCATGCCGGCGACGATGGCGGCCGTCGCGCTGGCGCCGATGCCGATCAGCAAGGGCGGCAGGTGGGCTCCCATGGTTGAGCCGATCCCGGCCATCACCGCCAGGGCAGTCGCCAGCAGGACCATCTGTAGGGCCATGCCGGGCTGCGGCGCGTCGGGCGTTTCGTCGGGCGCCCTGGCCGATATCCTCGTCGCCTGACGAGGCAGGGTGAGATGCAACGGCAGGGCGATCAGCAGATTTGTGGCGGCCCAGACCAGAGCTGTTTCGCGCCAACCGAAGTTTGCCTCCAGCCAGGCGGTCAGGGGCCAGGCGATGGTGCTGGCGAAGCCGGCGATCAGGGTGACGCCGGTGATCGACTTTCGCGCCTCCAGCCCGAACCAGCCGACCAGCCCCGCGAAAGCGATGTCGTAGAGCGCCAGGGACATGCCGATCCCCAGGACCAGCCAGGCCGCGATCAACTGGCCGACGTTCTGCGCGAGCGCCATGCCGATCAGGGCGAGGGCCAGGACGATGCTGCCAGCGGCGAGGGGGCGGCGCGCGCCGTGACGGTCGACGGCTCGGCCGGTCACCGGGCCTAGCAGGCCAGAGATCAGCAAGGCGCCGGAGAAGGCCCCGAAGACGAAGGCGGTTGAGACGCCGAGGGTCTGGCCCTGCGCCGCGGCGAGGGTGGCGGGCAGGTAGCTGGTGCAGCCATAGCCGACGAGTTGGGTGATCCCGAGCGTCCATACGGCGCGACGCGGCGTGATGGCGGGGCTGGCCTCGGGCTCTCCCATGATCGTCTCCAACGAACTTGGAAACAGCCACTATCTGGAGTCGATGATCAGTTGGGGGGTGATTATTTTACCCGGATATAATTGACATCTGAACCGGGTTCGCTCATTTGGCGGGGATGGACAAGCAGAGCCGCCGCGAGGCCATTCGCGAATACAAAGAGCGCAAGACCCCGATCGGGATCTTCAGCCTGCGCTGCATGGCGACGGGCGAGACCTGGGTGGGCGCCTCGCGCAATCTCGACGGCCAACGCAACAGCTCGTTCTTCAGCCTGCGTCAGGGCTCCAACCGCAACCCCGGCATGCAGGCCGCCTGGAAGGCCCATGGCGGCGAGGAGGGGTTCGAGTTCGCGGTGGTGGAATTGCTGGAGGACGAAGAACTTGGCGCGATCGGCCGCGGGAGCTGGCTGAAGGAGCGCGAGCGTCATTGGCTTGAGGCGCTTGCCGCGCGGCCAGTGTTCTAGACACCTACGCCACTCTTCGACATAACGGCGTCATGCGCAGCGCCTGCAACCTCTCGAATTCGTCTGGTCCCCTTGGGGCCGTGCGTCTTCGCGTGGGCTGAACGCCTGCTCCAGAAAGACCCACGACCCCGCCGAACCGGCTGGGTCGAGGACACGAGCCCCGCCGATGGCATGACCTTCGGAAGAGAGCTCAGATGACCGACGATCCTCGACAACCCTGGTTCCCGATACGCACAAAGCGCCTGCTGCTGCGTGAGGCGCGGCTCAGCGACTATGACGACATTCACGCCTACGCCGTTGATGCGGACGTTGTGCGGTACATGGACTGGGGGCCGAACACGCCCGAGGTGACGGCTCAGGCCCTGGGCGGCTGGGTGGCGATGTCGGCGCAATGGCCTCGCGACGAGGTCAATCTGGTCGTGGAGTTGTCAGAGACCGGCCGGGCGATCGGCGCGATCCGGCTGTCGATCCAGAGCAAGGCCGACCGCACGGCGGACTTTGGCTACACTCTGAACAAGGACTATTGGCGGCGGGGCCTCGCGACCGAGGCGGCTAGCGCAATCATCGAAACCGCGTTCACGACGCTGGGTCTGCACCGGGTCTATGCGACCTGCGACGTGCGGAACGCTGCGTCATACAAGGTGATGGAGAAACTCGGCATGCGCCGGGAAGGGACGCTGCTCAAGAACCACGAGGTTCGCGGTCGGTGGCGGGACACCCACGTCTACGCCTTGCTGGCGCAGGAGTGGGCGGCCCGCCGAGCCGAGAGCGTCTAGTTAGGCGGCGCCTTATCGCCGGCGTCGGTGGCGGCGTCGGTGGCGCTGGCGGCCGCGTTGCGGCTAGCCTCCGCGGTGCGCTCAGCCGCCGAACTGGCGCTGTCGGCCGCCGAGCGCGTGGCGTCGGCCATGCTGGACGCGGCGTTGGCCGAGGCCTGGCTGGCGTTGGCGGCGGCTGCTTGCGCCGTCGCAGCGGCGTTATCGATGATCGCCTCGCTGCGGCCGCTTTCGCGCGCGGCCATTACGTCGCTTTCGGTCGCCGTGCGGCCGTTCATCATGAAGAACATCGCCGCGACGGCGACGATCGCCACCAGGGCGGCGATCCACCATCCGCCATTGGAACGCGGGGCTGGCCCGACCTCGTGACGCACGGTCGCGGGTTGCTCGATCACGGTCTTTTCGACGTAGGGCTCGTTAGTGTTGGCCAATAGAACGTCCTCCTTCTGAGGCGGCCTGATCGGCCGCTCTGATGGGCGGAGGAACGTGGTCCTGCGGCGGCGGTTCCGGCCCGTTAGGCCCGGCGCAGCACCAGTGTGGCCCAAGCGTCACGATGCAGGCGACGGTGCAGGCGAAAGCCCTTGGACAGATAGGCGGCGAGCACGCGGCGTTCCTGGGTGCGCAGCAGGCCCGACAGGATGGCGAAGCCGCCGGGCTTCAAGGCGCCCTTGATGTCGTGCGACAGGGCGACCAGCGGCGGCGCCAGGATGTTGGCGAACACCAGATCATAGGGCGCGGCGTCGCGCACCAGCCGGTGGCCGAGGCCTGAGGCGTGGACGAAGCGGGCGTTCGCCTTGTTGAGCTTGGCGTTCTCCCGCGAGATGCGGACCGAGGGGCCGTCAATGTCGGTGCCGACCGCCTTGGCGCTGCCGGTGCGGGCCGCGGCGATGGCGAGCACGCCGGTGCCGGCGCCGACGTCCAGCACGCGCTCGAAGCGGCGGGCCTTGATCAGTTCGTCATAAGCGAACAGGCAGCCGACGGTGGTGCCGTGGTGCCCGGTGCCAAAGGCGGCGCCCGCCTCGATCCGCAGATTAACGGTGTTGGTGGGCGCCCGACCCCTGTCGTGGGCCCCGAAGACGAAGAAGCGGCCGGCCCGCACGGGCGGCAGGCCCGACAGCGCCATGGCCAGCCAGTCGGCGTCGGCCAGCTTTTCGACCACGGTCTTGAGTTCGGGATACTCGCCCAACGCCGCGACCAGGCCGTCGGCCTCCTCCGGCGTGGTCGGGAAGGCGTCGATGCGCCAGATGCCGCGATCTTCGTCCTCTTCCAGAATGGAATAGGTCACGCTCTCGAGCAGCGGATTGGCGTCGATGGCTTGCGCGGCGGCTTCGGCGATGGCGCGCGGGCCGCGCGCGACGATCTGGACGGCGTCTTCGGTCATCCGCGCCCTTTAGAGCCACAACGGCCGAAAGGCGAGGGGGCTTTAGGCGCGAGGGGCCTCTGGGGGAGTAGGCGCCTGGGGCGGGATCGGAGCCCACGGCGCTTCCAGGGTCCCCGGCGGTCCCAGTTCCTCATACGGAATCGGCGCGGGCGGACCGGTGGGCGCGTAGTGGCGCTCTGGCGGCGGCTCCGGCTCGGGCTGCTCCTCGGGCGCTGACTCAGGCGGCATGGCCGGCAATGGCGTTGTGGCCGGCGGCTCTGGCCGCGGCTCCGGCGGCGGCACATAGGGAAGGGTGACGACCGTGCCGGAATCCACTCGGCGCGGCGGGGCCGCCTTGGGCCGCAAAACCATCACCAGCACCAGGGCCAGGATCGCCACCACCGAAAATGCGATGATCGCCGGGCGACTGAGCAGAAATGATTGCGGCTTCATCTGATCCTCAACACCCGACCGGCGACGGCAGGTGCGCCCTTTGTGATTTCGGAGGCTGGCCTGGCCCTGGCATCATGGCGCGGCCCCCACCCGATCACGGAGACCTTTTATGAGCAAGTACCGGCCCCTGTCCGATCGGCTGTCGCTCTATGACGGCGATGAATGGCGCGCGACCTTCGCCGAGATCGAGGGTGTCCTGGGATCATCGCTGCCTAAGGCGGCGCAACAGGCCGCCTGGTGGATCGGAACCGCCGAAAAGCCGCATCAACGCGTCTGGCTGGATCATGGTTGGCGGGTGGCCGACGTCGATAAGGTGGCCGGCGTGGTGACCTTCCGCCGGGACCTTGGGGGCCAAGAGGCCACGCCAGCGACCTCGATCGTGGAAGCCGTGTCCGAGGTCGCCGCCAAGCCAGATCAGGCCAAGCTGGCGCTGGGCGCACCGGCCCTGATCGGCGGCGCGGTGGCGCTCGTCGCGGGGCTGGGGGTGTTCGCGGTCAAGATGCTGAAGGGCCGCGAGACCTAGGCGGCGGGTTGCTTCGTGCCAAAGCGCTCGGCGGAGCGGGCCCTGGCCTTGGCGGCCTCGTCCTCGCGATCCTTGGGCTTCGCGGTCGTTTCGAGGCTCTCGAACAGTCGATGGGCGGCTGCGGCGACCTCATCGACGGCCGCCTCGAAGGCTTGGCGATTGGCCTTCGACGGGGCGTTGAACCCGGACAGCTTGCGGACGAACTGGAGCGCGGCGTCGCGGATTTCTTCATCCGTGGCGGGCGGGTCGAAGTTGAACAGCGTCTTGATGTTGCGGCACATGGGCGAGCGTCTCCTTCTCCTAGCCCCTTAGATAGGGTGGCAGGCGGCGCGCGCGACCTTGGCCGCGAGGCGCGAAGGGATCAGCGGCCGCCGGTGATGATCTCAACATGCAGCGGATCGCCGCCGGCGGCGATCTCCAGCAGGCGGTCGACATTCGGATGCGCGCCGGGGCGGTTCTGAGCATCCGCCTTATGTTCGGCGAACACGGCCAGGCCGTGCGCCGCGGCTTTCTCATCCAAGATGTCGAAGGACTGCTTCAGGTACTGGTAGACGGCCAACGAGCCTTGCTTGCCCGGCTGATTTTCGATGCTGGCGACCACATTTCCCTTCGCATCGACGAGGTCGATGCGTTGCACGCCGTCGACCGGCGGCAGTTGCTGAAGGTTTTCCTTGAACGTCGCACCTGGTTGAATCATCGGCAGCCTATCTCGCGTTCCTAAGTTTGCTCGCGGGGGATGTAGCACCTGGATCGAATGTCGGCCAAGGCGCGAGCCGGCAGCGCCAAAGCGGATCGATATTATCAACCTTGGCGGCGCCAGCGTGGGAGCTGCGGTTTACGCCGCCGCAATGCCCCGGCGTTCGAGCAACTTAAGCCTGTCTCGATGGGTGAGAAGCCGACATTGCCGTTGTCAGATGAGGTGGGGAACAGACCTTCGCCTTCCGCCTAGGAGCGGTCCTTAGAGGATCAATGCATCCACATTCTAGAATCGTTAGCCCGGCGCCATGGTCGGGGCTCGGAATGTGTCCAAGACTGCTCGGCTTGAGCGACGAGCAGATGGAGGTGGGTATGGACTTTATGAAGATGCTGCGCTCGCTAGAAGAGCTGCTCTATGAGGTGATGACGTGGCTGGTGTTCTACCCTCGGACGCTAATCCTCACGCTGATCAAGCCACTGAAAACGCTTGAATACAGCCGAGCTCAAATTCACCGTTCCGAAGAAGAGCAGTTTGACAGTACGCTTTCTCCGCCACTGTTTCTGCTGCTGAGCCTTCTATTGTCGCACGGCATAGAGGTGGGCTTGCATTTCGACCCTTTTGGGGGCGTGAACAACACGCTGACAAGGCTATCGCAGCAGAACCTGCTCGTATTTAGGGCCCTGGTGTTCGCTGTCTTTCCGCTGATGTTCGCGCTCCACCATCTCAAGGCGACAAAGCTCTCCCTGACCCGCATTACGCTTCGTGGGCCTTTTTTTATCGAATGCTATCCGGCGGCCGTATTCGCGCTGATTTTGGGCGCGGGGTTCACCATCGCTAGTGCGGTCCCGAAGATGCATGAGATCGGGCTGGCCATCGCTGCTGTGGCTACAGTTTGGTACCTCTCTGTGCAGACCGCTTGGATCAGCCGACATGGAATGTCTTGGCCGCGGGCGCTCGTAGTCGCCGTCTGGCAGTTCGGCAAAGCGACGGCAGTAATTCTGGCGTTTGCTTTCGTCTACGGGCTTAGCGGAGGGGTTCAGGCCTGACAGTCGTGGACAGTGCGCCGCCATAGTTCCCCGAAGCGGTCCACGCGAGAGGCCGGGCACGGTAGGCTGCGGTCATCGCGCGGCAGCTGACCCTAGCCAGATCTTGCCAAGACGAGGCCGAGCTCTGGACCTAGGCATCCGGGAGCGGTCTCCCCTCAATGGGCTGTCCTAGATAGGCGGCGACATCTTCGATAGCCGTGCCGACCACCGAGATAGCATCGCGAAGCTCTTGGTCGGTTAATGCCCAGGTTCCCGCCCAAAACATAAAGTCACGTGGATTATGAATATCGATCGCCAACCGGCGACGCCCTGGAAAACTTCCCATGATTACTTCTCCGAATACCAGAAGCTTACTTGCTTGACTGCGAAGCGAAGCTATCGATTTGTCGAATCCCCGAGCCTAGTCCACCGCCCAAAGGAGTTTGTCCTCCACGTTGAGGCGCTGGAACATCTCGAACACCCCGCTCATCGGGCTCTTGGCGTAGCTGGGTCGGGCCTGCATTCGGGAGAGCCATTCCGAGGCGGCGGGTGACCGCGCGAGCAGAGCCGATCCTTCCGGCGTTCGGGTGAAGAAGAGAAGTTGCGGCAGCAGGAAGCTGTCCGCCAGGGTCATCTCGGAGCCCACCAGAAACCCGCCCTCGGCGACGGCCTCATCGATCAGGCGCATCTGCAGAAGCAGGCCGGCGCGAGCTTCGGCGAGGAAGGCTTCGTCGGGGTCAAAGCCGAAGGCGGGACGAACCAGGCGCTCCTTCATGAAACGGTTCATTGTCGGGAAGACATAGGAATTGATGATGCTGATCCAGCGCAGGACGTCGGCCTGGCCGAGGGCGTCAACGGGTTGCAGGGGGCGACCGGCGAACGCGTGATCGATGTAGTGCGCAATCGCCAGGGTTTCGTAGAGAACCACCGCCCCGTGCTGAAACGCAGGCATCTTTCCGAATGGATGAAGCGCCAAGTGCTCGTGCGACCCCGGCGTCAGCGGGACCACCTCGTAGTCAACGCCCTTTTCGTCGGCGACATGTATCGCCGTCCAGAGGTAGGCGCTCTCGGCCAACGAGTGGAACCTTATTGTCGCCATGGGCGCGCTCCCTGTTCAAAGAGAAGGGTGCGCCGCCTCCCCGAGAGCCGCCTTGCGGTATATCAAAGCGACTTCCGGAGCCCCACCGGACGTCCGACTTGGGTCGGCTGCGGAAAACCACTCCCGGCCGGATAGCAGACGTTTCGCCGCCTTGCCCGCCAGCGGACTCGCCGATCGTCCGCCTGGGGTGGGAAGCGGACGTTGACTATTCTGCCGCGCCGATGAGCGCCTGTTCCGTGGCGTTCAGAGTGGGCAGAGGCCGCTGTGGCCGCCCGACTATCGCGGCCAGCCGATTGCGCTGTTCTACAACGCGAAAACTGTAAGCGCTGATCTTTGAGCTATCACGAGAGAACAGCCATTCCTCATGTTTGCCGATCTCACGTCGTGCGGCCTCGACGTTTGGGTTGGCCTGCTCCCATGAAATGAAGTCGTCCCATTCGAGCGGATAACGCATCGGCCCGTCTATAAAACGGTCGATGAGGTCAACCAAGTCTCCGGGCGTAGCAGCGACGTCCTGGCAGATATGAACACGCGACGACTGCACGAAAATTCGTTGGAGCCAAGCACCAAGCGCCATCAGTTTCACCCTCGCTGCTCGCCAGGTTATCCCATGACCGGCGGCCTGCAAGTAGCCCCTCCCAATGTCCGACTTGGGTCGCGAGCGGCATTCAGCTCGTCGCCGTGACGCTGACATTCACGATTTCGCCGCGAAACGGACCCCATGACTGTCTCCGAGGGGTGGATTGCGAACCTAGGACGTCGGCTCCAGATCAAAGCCGCTGTCGTCGAAGACTTCGAGCCCAGGCGGCCTTGGCAAGGAATGGTCGCCATCGATCCGCGCGAGGAGATAGGCCACCGCGATGACCATGTCGGCCGCGTCATAAGGCTTGGGAAGCGAGGCGATCGCGACGGTCTGCGCCGACCTCGCCCGACTAACCTGACCGCTGATGAAGAGCACCGGGATGTCGAGCGCCTTGAGCTGCTCGGCCAGGGCGACGCCGTCGTCGCTGCCGGCGAGCCGTATGTTGACCAGCGCGAGGTCGGGTTTGGAGGCCTTGGCCACCTCCAGCGCCTCGGCGTGGCGGTCCGTCAGGTCCAGGACATTGTATCCGGCCGCCTCAAGGCAGTCGTTGAGGACCATCGCCACCAGCACCTCATCTTCGACGATCATCAGGGTCTTGCGCGTCGCGCCTTGAAGCTTGGCCATGTTCATTCCTCTGCTCGTCAGGCCAGAGCGGCCGCGAAGGCGTCGCAAGAATTCAAAGCGCTGGGGCGAAAGCGCGGTGAGACACGCATAGGTCGATCGCCTCCGAGGGTAAGCTCTGAGACCCGATGGGGTTGCATCAAGGCCGTGGCTATTTGGGCCGGTCATCGGTCGTAGGCTAAAGTGCCGCGCGTCCCTCAAGCCCTGAGGCCAAGAGCTATTCGCAGCCGCCACAGTCTCAAGTTGGAAGCGGGACAGTTCTGAGCTCGCGCGCCCGCGCCGTGGCGCGTTCGATCAGGTCGCAGACCGGGACGATCAGCGGCGCCGGCAGGTTGTGGCCCATGCCGGGGATCAGGTGGAGTTCGGCGCCGGGAATGGTGGCCGCAGTGTCTTCGCCGCCATCCTTGGGCACCAGCGGGTCATCGGCGCCGTGGATGACCACAGTCGGGGCGATGATGGTGGCGAGCGCTTTGCGGCGGTCGCCGCTGGCGACGATGGCCGCCATCTGGCGCGCGAAGCCGACCGGGTAGAACGAGCGCTCATAGTCGGAGCGAAGCTGGGCGCGTAGCTCGACTTCGTCGACCGGGTAGCCGGGGCTGCCGAGGACCTTGGAGCTGATCAGCCCGTGATCGAGGAAGGCGTCCAGGTCGTGCAACGGATCGGGGCCGCGGCTTTGCAGCCGCTCCATCGCCTCGGGCTTGGCCGGGGGCAGGGCGGGATTGCCGGTGCTGGACATGATCGAGGTCAGCGACAGGGTGCGCTGTGGATGTTCGGCCGCCACCATCTGGGCGATCATGCCGCCCATCGAGGCGCCGACGATGTGGGCCCGGTCGATGCCGAGGGCGTCCAGCAGCCCGACTGCGTCGGCGGCCATGTCGGAGAGCAGATAGGGGACGTTCGGCTTCTGACCCGACATCAGGGCGGTGTAGACCGCCGTCATGTCCGGTGCGCCGGCCTCGTCGAGCTTCTGCGACAGCCCGACGTCGCGATTGTCGTAGCGGATCGCCCGGTAGCCGCGCGAGGCTAGCTCGCCGACGAAGTCGTTCGACCAGCGGGTCATCTGGGCGCCGAGGCCCATGATCAGCAGCACCGGTTCGCCGGTCTCTGGACCACGGAGGTCATAGTGCAGTGAAATGCCGTTGGCGGTGGTCTCGGGCATGGGCCCCTCCCGACGTTTTTGGTTGGGCGCAGGTTGGCCGAGAGCTCGCGGGCGAGCAATCACCCAGTGCGATCGCCGCGCGGTTTCAGACGGGAACCTAGGTCAGGGTGAGGATGAGGTGGGGCACGGAGACCTGGAAGGACCCGCTCTCGGCGTCCAGGTGGACCGTGCCGCTGGTTGCGACCCACTCGGTCAACAGCTCGACCTCGATGAGGATGGATGCCTGCGCCGGCACGAAAAATCCCGACGCGGGCAGGAATTCATTGAACGCGATGGAGGCGCTGTCGTCGCCGCCGAAGAACCCGCCGGTCGCCCCGGCGTCGGCCAGGATCTGGTCGTGGACGATCGACTTCAGCGTCGAGTCCCACATGGCCCAGACGGTGGTTCGCCCTCGGACCGTGGCCCGCGCCTGCGAGCCCCCGATGAACCAGGCCGCCACGCCGTTCCACTCCGCATCGACCGCGAGATGCGCATTGACGACGAGGCGGGCGCCCGCCGTCACGACGACGGGCTCAGTCCGGGGATTTCGCCAGAGCGTGAAGAAGCTAAGCCGCCCCGTGCCGCTCTCGGCGACCGAGTTGGCCGAGGCGTTCAGCCGATAGCGCGCCCAACTGTCGAGCGAGGCGATGTCGGAATCGACCACGGCGCCCGCGCCAGCGAAGCTGCGGATGAAAGTCACTCGGTCGAGGATGACGTTCATCGGTGCGGCCGGCGGCGCCGGCGTCAGTTCAGCCAGGCGGCGTGCAACCGCGCTGGAGGCCTCTATCGCTCTTCGGTGGGTGTGCTCGGCCCGTTCGCGGCGCGCCTTCGAGCGGTCGGCGGCCAATGCGTCCAGGCGCTTGAGGTCGAGGCCGGCCGCCAGCAGTTCGCCGCGGGCAAGTTCGCCGTCTTCGCGAGCCGCCTCGGCGCGGGCGCGGGCGGTTTCTGGATCCTGCCTTGGACCGGGGCTGGCTCGGCCCATCGCCTCCTTGATGAAGGCTTCCACTGCTTCGCGGGATTTCGTGTCCATGGCCGCCGCCTTCGCTCGCCACCGGACCGCGCCGGCCGACAAGGCGCACGCTAGACCCGTGGCGGCTGGGCGTCCATTGCGAACGCTATGTATGGATGTTGGCGTGGATGGCGCGCGTTCTAGGTGTCGGCGTCCTGTTCAGGGGAGGGGAGAGTGTCAGGCCTTCTGGACGAAGCTGTCGATGACCTTCTTGTCGCCGGCCTTGTCGAACGAGACGGTCAGCTTGTTGCCGTCGACCGACTTCACCTTGCCGTAGCCGAACTTCTGATGGAACACCCGCTCGCCGCGCTTGAAGTCGCTGGCGGCCGAGGATTCGGAGACGACCAGCCGGCCTTCGCCCTCAATGACTGGGCCGCGACCCGGGTGGCTGCCGTGGAAATTGCGTTCCTGCGCGCGCTTCCAGCCAGGCGAGGAATAGCCAGCGCCGAACGAGGGCGTTTCGTCCCAGCGCGAGCCGTGTTGCTGCATGCCGGGACCGCCGCCGTAATAGCCGGTCTCCGAGCTCGCCTCGACGTTCTCCAGCGGCAGTTCATCGACGAAGCGCGAGGGGAGCTGGCTGGTCCAGCGGCCGTAGACCTGACGGTTGGCCACGAAGGAGATGCGCGCCTCTTCGCGAGCCCGGGTGATGCCGACATAGGCCAGGCGGCGTTCTTCCTCGAGGCCCTTCTCGCCCTTCTCGTCCATGCTGCGCTGCGAGGGGAAGACGCCTTCCTCCCAGCCGGGCAGGAAGACCAGCGGGAACTCCAGCCCCTTGGCCGAGTGCAGGGTCATGATCTGCACCGCGTCGGCCTGGGGGCCGCGATCCATGTCCATCACCAGGGAGACGTGTTCGAGATAGGCCTCAAGGCTGTCGAAGGCGCCCATCGACTGGACGAGCTCCTTGAGGTTCTCCAGCCGCGTCTGGGCGGTCGGCGTTTTGTCCAGGCGCAGGGCGTCAGTATAGCCGCTCTCCTCCAGCACCTGCTCGGTCAGCCGCGAATGGTGCAGGGTCTGGGCCTGGGCGCGCCAACGGTCGAGGTCACGCAGGAAGTTGGAGAGCGCCGTGCGGGTGCGGGCGGCCAGTTCGTCGGTCTGTACCGCCTCGCGCGCCGCGGCCATCACCGGCACGCCGCCAACCCGGGCGATATGCAGCAGCTTCTGGACGGTAGTGTCGCCGATCCCCCGCTTGGGCACATTGACGATGCGCTCGAAGGCCAGGTCGTCGTCGGGCGACTGGATCAGCCGCAGATAGGCGTGGACGTCGCGGATTTCCGCCCGCTCGAAGAAGCGCGGGCCGCCGACCACCGTGTAGGGGATCTGCAGCATCACGAAGCGCTCTTCGAAGGCCCGCATCTGGAAAGAGGCGCGAACCAGGATGGCCATGTCGCGGAACTTGCGCGGCTCCTTCTCGGTCCCGCCCTTCTTGGCGCGCTCGATCTCCTCGGCGATCAGCCGGCTTTCGGCTTCGCCGTCCCAGACGCCGCGGACAATGACCTTCTCGCCATCGTTGCTCTCGGTCCAGAGGGTCTTGCCGAGCCGGCCCTTGTTGGCCTTGATCAGGCCGGAGGCGGCGGCCAGGATGTGGCTCGTGGAGCGGTAGTTGCGCTCCAGGCGGATCACCGTCGCGCCCGGGAAATCGCGCTCGAAGCGCAGGATGTTGTCCACCTCGGCTCCGCGCCAGCCATAGATCGACTGGTCGTCGTCGCCGACGCAGCAGACGTTCTGGCGCTTCTGGGCCAGCAGTCGCAGCCACAGATATTGGGCGACGTTGGTGTCCTGGTACTCGTCCACCAGCACGTACTTGAACCGCTCGTGGAAGTCGGCCAGCACGTCCGGATTGTTCATGAAGATCGTCAGATTGTGCAGCAGCAGGTCGCCGAAGTCGCAGGCGTTCAGCACGCGCAGGCGTTCCTGATAGAGCCGGTAGAGGGTCTGGCCCTTGCCGCCCGCAAACTCGGTCCCCTCGGACGGCGGCAGGCGGTCGGGCGTCCAGCCGCGGTTCTTCCAATGGTCGATCAAGCCGGCCATCGCCTTGGGCGTCCAGCGCTTGGCGTCGACGTTCTCGGCCTCCAGCACCTGCTTGATCAGCCGTTCCTGGTCGTCGGTGTCTAGGATGGTGAAGTTCGACTTCAGCCCGACCAGCTCTGCGTTGCGGCGCAGGATCTGGGCGGCGACCGAGTGGAAGGTGCCCAGCCAACGCAGGCCCTCGGCGGCCGGGCCGATGATGTGGGTGATCCGCTCGCGCATCTCGCGCGCGGCCTTGTTGGTGAAGGTGACGACCAGCAGTTCCCACGGCTTTGCCCGGCCGGTGGCCAGGATGTGCGCCAGCCGGGTGGTCAGAACGCGCGTCTTGCCGGTGCCCGCGCCCGCCAGGACCAGGACCGGCCCCTCGGTCGCCTCGACCGCGGCGCGCTGCTCGGGGTTCAGGCCCTCGAGATAGTCGGGACCGCGCACGCGCGCGAGGTCGCTGACGCGGGCGGCGGGGAGGGCGTTGTCGAACGATTCAGGCACTGACATTGGAACATATGTAGCACAAACGAGCCGGGGCTTAAGGCCGGAACCGCGTGAAAGGCGGTTCGTTGTTCCCCTGTCCCAGGCGGCGAAAGGAGGCGCGCGTGGCTGACCCTCACAGAAGCGGAGCGACGCCGTGGCTGGCCCTGCTGGTCGGCGGGCTGATCGTCGCCCTCGCGGTGCTTGGCTATTTCCTCTATTCCAGCGCCGGGCGGATGGAGCCGAAGCTTCCCGCCGCCATCAATGTCGACATCACCGTGCCGAAGGCCCCGCCCCTCCCTGATGCGCCGCGGCTGCCCGACGCCCCCATTCCGGTCCCGAAATAGCTGATGAGCAACCAGGATCCCCGGCCAAGGAAACCCATTCCGCTGCTGCTCTGGGCGCTGCTGGGATTTGTGGTCGTGCTCGGCTTCATGTTCACGCTGCGCGTGCTGAACCCGCCGTCGGCCGGTATGGCCCCGCCGCAGGGTTATGTGATCGTTCCGGACCAGACCGTCCCGAAGGCGCCGACGCCCGACGCCAAGCCCGTCTCCTAGCCTTTTGCGAACAGCAGGGCCGCTACCCGGCAGGCCGACGCCAGCGGTCGCTCGCCGCGGCCTTCGTCGATCTGAGCGATCAGGCCGGCCAGACTGACGCCGCGCAGCAGCGCCATCTCGTCCAGAACCGCCCAGAACTCTGATTCCAGCGCCATGGAGGTGGCGTGGCCGGAGAGCAGGATGGAGCGTTTTCGGAGCCTTGGCATGACCCAACCTTGTGGCCTAGGCGCCACGTCGCGGCAAACTGTTGAATTGCAGGCCCTGTGAAGATGACGCGGCGCTTGCCAATAAGTGACACTGGCGTCACGTTCAATCCGAACGCTGTTTGCCTGAGGCTGCTTTATATGGCCATGACCGCCGACGCTCTCGATGCCCCGATGCGTCGCCAAGCCAGCCCGGTCGCTGGCCCCACGCCATTGCCTAAGCCGAAGCTCCATTGGGGCGTCGCCCTCAAGGCGCTGCAACGCCTGCTCAACGACAAGGAAGACACCGGCCAGGTCTTCGAGATCATGCGGGCCCTGAATGGGACCGCCACGGCCACGGGTTATCAGCGACTGCTGACCACCGTCCAGGGCGGCCGTATCGCCTATGAACGCGAAGAGTTGGCGGTCCGCCTGATGGACGACGCCTGGCTGGACTCGTTCAAGGACGGCAGCGTCGGCGCGATCTATCGCGAGTTCGTACGCAGCGAGCAGCTGTCGGCCGAGGGTCTGGCTGAGGTCAGCCGGATCGACGGCGCCGAGATTGACAGCCAGCATCCCTACGCGTGGTTTGGCCGCCGGACGCGCGACGTCCACGACATCTGGCACATCCTGTCGGGTTATCACCGCGACGGCCTGGGCGAGGCCTGCCTGGTGGCGTTCTCCTACGCCCAGACAAAGGGCCTGGGCTGGGCGCTGATCGCGGTGGGCGCGGCGTTGCGCTCGCGCGGGGGCGAGTATCCGTCCGGCAAGGCGATCTGGCAGGGGTACAGGCGCGGCAAGGCTGCGGCATGGCTGCTGGGCGAGGACTACGACCGGCTGCTGAACGAGCCCTTGGAAGTCGCTCGCAAGCGGCTGGGGATCACGCCGCCGACGATCTACGATTCCATCCCGGCTGAGGTGCGCGACGGAGCCGTGCCGAGCCAGATGTAAGGAACTTCGCGCGCCGATCCGGGGGGAGACGGACGCGCGGATGGCGCAGTGTTGCGCCAGGCGGGTGGAGGAGTGTCGAGCCTCCTCCACCCATCGCCGTTTTTTCGGGCCATAGCCGTTTTCAGAGGCGAGTGGTTCAGGTCTCTCGCTTGGCGCCGTCGAGGGCGCGACGAGCCTTGCCAGCCTCGGCCTTGGTCGAGGTCTTCTCACTCTTGGCCCGGCCGAATTTCACGCGGTTTTCCTTGGCCTGATCGCGAGCGTCCTGGCGATCCTTGACCTTCCGGGCCTTGTTGAGATTGACGACGTTGCTCATGGCGCGATCTTAGCTCTTGGCGATGAAGCGTTGAAAGCCCGGACGGCCCTGAGCCACAAGATGGTGGCCATGCGTGACCGGGGCGTATGGCAGAAGATCAGTCTTCGCAGGTTCTTTCGTTCGTCCCCAACCCGGCCGCCGCCGAACCTCGAACGCGATCAACCTGGGCGGGTTGCGCATTTCTCGACATCTTCGCCAGAATAAGGCACGCAAGAAGCACTTGGATCGGGGGAAAGCCTTGGCGATCGAGGTGCTTAGACGGATCAGGGGCCGCATCCTCAGCTGGCCCAGCTTGGCGTTGCCCGCCTTGATCGTGGCCGCGGGTCTGATCATGACCGGCGCCGGCGGCTATCAGATCGAGCAGGGACGGATGGCGCGTGAACGCTTGAGGTTCGACGGCGTCGTCGATCAGGCGAACGATGCGGTGGCAAGCCGCCTCGATACGTATATGGCGGTCCTGAGAGCCGGAGCGGGTCTGTTCGCCGCCAGCAAGGACGTCAGCCTGGCCGAGTTTCGGGCCTTCGCCAATCGGGTGGAACTGACCCGCCGATATCCGGGCATCCAGGGAATTGGCTACTCGGCCCGTGTCTTGCCGGGCGAGGCGGACGATCTCATCGCGCGTATGCACGCTGAGGGGGCGACCGACTTCAAGCTGCAGAACCCGGACGGCGAGGTTCACGCCATAGTCTTCCTGGAGCCCGCTGATCTGCGCAACGCGGTGGCGCAGGGGTTCAACATGCACCGGTTTCCTGTGCGCCGCGAGGCGATGGACCGGGCGCGCGACACCGGCGCGCCGGCTTTGTCGGGAAAGGTCGAACTGGTCCAGGAGGTGGACCGCGATAAGCAAGGTGGCTTCTTGCTGTACGAACCAGTCTACAGGGACGGGGCCGTGCCTGCGGCGGTGGCCGAGCGCCGCGAGGCGCTGCAAGGCTTTGTCTATGCGCCGTTTCGCGCCGGCGATCTGCTGAAGAGCGTGTTGCCGTCGGCGCGGCGAGCCGGCTTGGACTACGCCGTCTATGATGGCGCGCCGAGCACGGCGACCTTGCTGTATCACTCCTCAGGATCGTTCCTGGGCCAGAATAGCCTGGCGGCGACGCGAAAGCTGGACATCGCCGGCCGCACCTGGACCCTCCTCTATCACGCACGAGATGGCTACGAGCAGGGCTCGGACGCCGGCTTGACCTGGGCGTTCCTGGGGACGGGCACGCTGGTGAGCCTGCTTGTCGGGTTCATCACCTGGCGGCAGGTCAGCGCGCGGCTAGCGGCAGAGCGGGAGATCGTCGCTCGGATCGCGGCTGAGGCGCACCAAAAACTGCTGCTCGATGAGTTGAACCACCGGGTGAAGAACACCCTGGCGACGGTGCAGTCGATCGCCGCCCAGAGTTTGCGGCACGGGACAGATGTGAACAGCGTTCGCGACAGTTTCGAGGCGAGGCTGATCGCCTTGTCCCAGGCCCACAATCTGCTGACCCGTGACAACTGGCGCGGCGCGAGCCTGGCTGAACTTGTCCGCAGCGAACTACTCCCCTACGGCGGAGCCAACGGCGAACGGATCGGCGCCGCCGGTGAAGAGGTGTGGTTGGCGCCGAGCACCGCGGTGGCGCTGGGCATGGCCTTCCACGAACTGGCCACCAATGCGGTGAAGTACGGCTCGCTGTCGGGGCCTGACGGCAGGATCGATGTGTCCTGGACGGTCACCGAGGGGGGTAGCGGGCGGCAACTGCGCATTGTTTGGCGCGAGAGCGGCGGGCCGGTCGTGGCGAAGCCCGAACGGCGTGGATTTGGCTCGCGGGTTATCGTCGGCGGCCTGGCGCACCAGTTGGACGGGGTTGTGGACCTGGCCTTTGCGCCAACGGGCGTGGTCTGCACGATCGTTTTCCGTCTGCCGCCTGCCGGGGCCGAGGAGCAGATGTTGCCTTTGGGCTCAGCCGCCTGAAACCCAATCGCCGCCGAGCCGTTTCCTTGCGACCCCAAAAGGAGACGACACCATGCATCCCGGCATTCGCGAACATATGGAAGTTGTCGGTTCGGACGGCGGCCACGTCGGCCGGGTCGATCATGTGATCGGCCAGGACATCGAACTCGCCAAGCTCGACCTGGGCGGCGGCCTCAAACACCACCTGATCCCGCTGAGCTGGGTCGATCAAGTGGCCGATGAGAAGGTTCACCTGAACCTGACCAAGGATGCGGCCAAGGCAGCCTGGCGCGAAAAGCACTAGACCAAACGAAGACGGCCCGGAGCGATCCGGGCCGTTTCTTTAGCTGCTGGGCGTCAGGTCCGCGAGCGTCAGGTCCGCGAGCGTCAGGGCCGCGAAGACCGGGATATCGAGGCCCTCGATGGCCGGCGGACGGTCGGCGCGCCAGACCGCGCAGACCACGGCCACGGTGATCGCGCCGACCTCGTCCAGGCGGGCCTTGGCGTCGCGAACGGCGCCGCCGGTGGAGATCACGTCCTCGATGATCGCCACGCGCTTGCCGCGCAGGTCGCCGCCCTCGACGGCTAGGCAGGTGCCGTAGGTCTTGGCTTCCTTGCGCACGAAGGCGGCGGGGCGGCCGTTGAACAGCGACATGGCCGTGGCGATCGGCACGCCGCCGAGTTCAACGCCGGCCAGCACCTCGACCTCTTCAGGCACCAGCAGGACCATAGCCTTGGCGACCCGCGCGAGCAGGCGCGGGTCGGCCTCGAACCGGTACTTGTCGAAGTACTCGGTGGCCTCTGCGCCGGAGCGCAGGCGGAAGCTGCCGGTCAGGCGCGCAGCGGCGTCGATATCGGCTGCGAGCTGGGCCCGGGCTTCCGCGCTCATCCTATTTCACCGAGGCGGTGAAGCGTTGGATGCGGGTGCAGGCGTCTTCCAGCACGGCGTTGGAGGTCGCGTAGCTGATGCGGAAGAACGGCGAGAGGCCGAAGGCCGCGCCGAACACCACCGAGACGCCTTCTTGCTCTAGCAGCGCGACCGCGAAGTCGGCGTCGCTGTTGATGACCTGGCCGCTCTGGGTGGTCTTGCCCAGCAGCTTTTCCATCGACGGGTAGACGTAGAAGGCGCCTTCCGGGGTCGGGCACTCGATGCCGTTCGCCTGGTTCAGCATGGAGACTACGAGGTCGCGGCGCTGTTCGAACAGCTTGGCGTTCGGCTTGATGAACTCCTGGGTGCCGTTCAGCGCCTCGACCGCCGCCCATTGCGAGACGGAGGAGGGGTTCGAGGTGGTCTGGCTCATCACCTTGGCCATCGACTTGATCAGCGCCTCGGGGCCGGCCGCGTAGCCGATCCGCCAGCCGGTCATGGCGTAGGCCTTGGAGACTCCGTTCATGGTCAGGGTGCGGTCGTAGAGCTGCGGCTCGACCTGGGCGATGGTGAAGAACTCGAAGTCGCCGAACACCAGGTGCTCGTACATGTCGTCGGTCAGGATCCAGACGTGCGGGTGACGCAGCAGCACGTCGGCAAGGCCGCGCAGCTCCTCCTTGGTGTAGGCCGCGCCCGAAGGGTTGGAGGGGGAGTTCAGGAACACCCACTTGGTCTTGGGCGTGATCGCCGCTTCCAGGTCGGCGGGCTGCAGCTTGAAGCCGGTGGCCGCCGTGGTCGGCACGGCCTTGGGCGCGCCGCCGGCCAGCAGCACGATGTCCCAGTAGCTGACCCAGTACGGCGTCGGGATGATCACTTCGTCGCCGGGGTTCAGCGTCGAGAGCATCGCGTTCCAGATGACCGGCTTGCCGCCGGGGGACACGTTCACCTGGCTGGTCTTGTAGGTCAGGCCGTTTTCGCGCTGGAACTTGGCGACGATGGCTTCCTTGAGTTCAACGATGCCATCGACATTGGTGTACTTCGTCTTGCCATCGCGGATCGCCTTGATGGCGGCTTCCTTGATGTTGTCCGGCGTGTCGAAGTCGGGTTCGCCCGCGGCGAGGGAAATCACGTCACGGCCTTGCGCTTTCAGCTCACGTGCTTTCGCATCCGCCGCCAGGGTGGCGGACGGCTTGACGCGGGACAGCGCAGCGGATTCGAGCGACATGGCGGGGAGACTCCCAGGCGAGGAATGAAAGGAAACGCGCGGGGTTTAGCTGATGGCAGGGCCGAGGCAAACCCGAGTTCGGACCGGGACTGGCGTTTCGCCGCGCCCGTTTGCGTTTGAGGCCTGAAAAGGGAGCCAAATGCTGGGTCGCTTTGGTTTCGGCGGCAAACCCCTAACAGGCCGGGCGGGGGCCTCGGGCGGCTACTGGGGTCTCTACCTACTCGACGCCGCAGAAAACAACATGGAAGCTGGCGTCCGTGAGCGTTGTCCTAGCGCCATTGTGCGCGCCGCGATTGTCCTGATCAGAGGTGAAGCGATGTGGAGTTCGATCCTTGCGTACCTGCCTGCCGCGGTTGCGTCGGTAGCTCTCGTTTTCGCGCCCGCCATGGCCCAGGCTTGCACGCGGGTGGTCTATCTGGGCGCCGACGGTGACGTGATCACCGCTCGGTCGATGGACTGGAAGGTGGATGTCGAGACCAACCTCTGGGCTTTCCCGCGCGGTATGGCGCGTAGCGGAGAGGCAGGGCCGAACTCGATCAAATGGACTTCGAAATACGGTAGCGTCATCGCGACCGGCTACGACGTCTCGACAACCGATGGGCTGAACGAAGCGGGCCTATCGGCCAACCTGATTTGGCTGGTGGAGTCAGGCTATCCTACGCTCGACAAGTCGAAACCTGGCCTCACCATCGCGGCCTGGGCGCAGTATGTGCTCGACAATTTCGCCACCGTGCAGGAGGCGGTCGACGCCCTGCGGCGGGCGCCGTTCACCGTGGTGACAGCTAATGTTCCAGGGGAAGAGCGGCTAGCGACCCTCCATCTATCGATGTCGGACGCTAGCGGCGACAGCGCCATTGTCGAATACATCAATGGCCAGCAGGTCATTCACCACGACCGCAAATATCAGGTGATGACCAACTCCCCGATCTTCGAGGAGCAACTGGCCCTGAACGCCTATTGGCGCCAGATCGGCGGGGCGGTGTTCTTGCCCGGTACAAACCGCTCGGCGGACCGGTTCGCGCGTGCCTCTTTCTATATCAACGCCATCCCCAAGAGCGAGGATCCGGGCTTGGCCTTGGCCAGCGTGTTCAGCGTGATCCGCAATGTCTCGGTGCCCTTCGGCATCAGCACGCCGGAGGAGCCCAACATCTCCTCGACGCGGTGGAGGACGGTCGCCGATCACAAGCGCAAACTCTACTTCTTCGAGTCGGCGCTTACCCCGAACACCTTCTGGGTGGATCTGAAGAAGCTGGATTTCTCGCCGCGGGCCGCGGTTCTCAAACTCGATCTCGGCAAGGACCAGCGGAATGTCTTCGCCGGCGAGGTCTCCAAAGACTTCAAGCCCGCCAAACCGTTCCAGTTTCTCGGGCTGCCTGCGTCGGGCGACTGATGCGCTTTGGTCGACGGCGCTGACCCCGCCTTGACCACAGCGGCCGAACAGGCGACGTGAGGCGATGCGCCGCTTCCTCCGCTTCATCAATGAAATGGACGCCAAGGCATGGCGCACGCTCTTCGTATCGTTCGTGCTGTTCGGCGGGGTGGGTGTCGTCTTCCTGTTCGGGGCCCAGGTGCTGGGGTTCGACGGCGAGGCGACGGTCGAGCGTTGGCTGGGCCTGGCCTCCAACGGTCCGTGGGCTTTGCCGGTCGCGGTGACGGCGTTCGCCGTGCTGGCCTTTGTGGGCGTACCGCAGTTCGTGCTGATCGCCGCGGCGGTGGTCGCCTTCGGGGCCTGGACGGGTTTCGCCTATAGCTGGATCGGGACCATGGTCTCCTCGCTGGTCGGCTTCTATCTGGGCCGAGCTGCGGGCGCGCGGGCGCTGAAGACGCTGTCGGGCGAGAGCATGCAGCGGTTCATGGACCTGGTGGGGCGTAACGGCTTCCTGGCCAGCCTGATCGTGCGGCTGGTTCCCTCGGCGCCGTTCATCGTGGTCAATATGGCGGCCGGGGTGACGCCGATGCGTCTGCGCGACTTCGCGGCCGGGACGGCGATCGGGATCATTCCGAAGATCGTGCTGACCGCCTTCGCCGGGGCTTCGATCGTCCAGGTTCTGAAGGGGGAGGGCCAGCGCCATATCCTCGGCCTGGCGGTGATCGCCGCGATCTGGATCGCCATCGGCTGGTTTGCCCGCAACTGGTTGAAATCGCGCGAGGATGCGATCAGCGGTCCGCGCGAGGACTGACGCGGGGCCTGTCGCTGTGAGGGTTCCAGGGGATGGTTCTTGCTCAGTCGTGGCGATAGCGCCGGTTTTTGCGCAAGAGTCTTGCAGGGCGAGCCCTATTTGGGTACACAACCCGCCATGCGTACGCAGCTCAACAGCCTGCTTCTTCTCGACCTGGGGCTTAGCCGCCCCTGGGCCCGTTAGGCTGCGCGACTTCGCGGCCGGGCGCTCAGGGGATATCACCCGTCGCCCGCCCCAATAGAATGACCCGCGAAGAGAGTTCGCACATGACCACGGCCCCCATCGACACCGCTCGCGATTCGCGTGATCGCGTCATCGTATTCGACACCACCATGCGCGACGGCGAGCAATCGCCCGGCGCCTCCATGTCTCTGGAAGAGAAGCTGGAGCTGGCGAAGATCCTCGAGGATATGCGGGTCGACGTCATCGAGGCCGGCTTCCCGATCGCCTCCAACGGCGACTTCGAGGCTGTCCGTGAAGTCTCAAAGATCGTCACCGAGAGCACGATCTGCGGCCTGGCCCGCGCCGGCATGGCGGACATCGAGCGCTGCGCCGAGGCGATCCGCCCAGCCAAGCGCGGCCGGATCCACACCTTCCTGTCGACCAGCCCCAGCCACCGCGATCACATCCTGAAGGCCAGCCAGGAAGACATCCTGGAGATGATCACCAAGTCGGTGACCCACGCGCGCAACCTGTGCGACGACATCGAATGGTCGGCCCAGGACGCCACCCGCACCGAGCAGGACTTTCTGCGTCGCTGCGTCGAGGCCGCGATCAAGGCCGGCGCCAAGACCGTGAACATCCCCGACACCGTCGGCTATTCCTATCCCAGCGAATACGCCGACATCTTCCGCGACATCATCGAGAACGTGCCGGGCGCCGACGAGATCATCCTGTCGACCCACTGCCACAACGATCTGGGCCTGGCGGTCGCCAACAGCCTGGCGGGCGTGCAAGGCGGGGCGCGGCAGATCGAAGTGGCGATCAACGGCATCGGCGAGCGAGCCGGCAATGCGGCGCTGGAAGAGGTCGTCATGGCCCTGAAGGTGCGCGGCGACGCGCTGCCCTACTATACGGGCGTCGAAACCCAGCACATCACGCGCGCCAGCCGCTATGTCTCGGCGATCACCGGCTTCCCGGTGCAGTTCAACAAGGCGATCGTCGGCAAGAACGCCTTCGCCCA